>JAZHPA010000006.1:0-94209 GCA_051024685.1 Moorellaceae bacterium AZ2
GCCTTTGGCTAGCAGACTGTGCTGCCTCGCCTGCAGCGGACTTTCACCACCAAGTTAACGCCCATGCCGGGCGCACAGCAAGAACGCCAGGCACCGCCTGGCGTTTCCCCTTTATCTCGGGTTCTATTTACATACCCCTCATTTCTGCCTGATGGTAATGCTTTGCGTTTTCCCGTCCCAGGCAACATCCATGCCGAGCTGCTCCGAAACAAAGCGCAGGGGGATCATGGTCCTGCCGTTTACCACCCTGGCAGGCACGTCCAGCTCTACCTTCTCGCCGTCAACCATGGCTATGGTGGAACCTAAGGTAAGCACCACCTGTTTATTTCCCAACCCGACCTTAACCTGCTTGGATTCCGGTACCCATTCCACCTGCGCGCCGAACTGCTCCATCACACCCCGCAGGGGTACCAGGGTACGCCCGTTTTGGGATACCGGTGCTACATCCAGGCTGGCCCCCTGCCAGGTGCCATCACGAGCTACGGAGTAATCCTTCCGGTTGAGATAAAGGACCACGCAAACTTTCCCGGGCTCCGCGGGCGGGAGATTAGATGCCGGGCTGTCGCTACCCGTCTTCTCGGCCAGCAGTATCTCTTTGATCTCGGCAACGCTCTTGCCTTGGCTGTAGAGCTTCCAGACCTTATGACCCATACCGTTGAAACGCTTATCCAGCACTATCTCCAGGAGGTCGGGATAGCGGACGAAATAGCTATCATTGCCGTAATAATCGAGATGATCGATGATTACCTGGGCATAGGGGGAATCCTGCCAAGGTACCCCGTCAATCTCGACAATTTCGAGCGTCGGATACCTCTCGCCCATTGATGACCCCAATCGCCACCCGTACTTATCTATGTCGGGAAAGTCGTCAACAACTATATCATCCATATCACGATATTTAATCTTTGCCGTATATCCTTCCGCCCACGCTGCGGGAAGCAGCAGCCCGAAGGCCAGGACAACCGCCAGGGCCAACGGGAGAATTTTCCTCATACACATCCTCCTCCTCAAATCTTCAGGACTCCGCCGGCACCAACTTGGGTGCCACCGTGGAATGAACGTAGACTACTACCTCGCCTCCGGTATCCGGCTTTAAGGCACGGAACCAGGGGCCGAGCTTAACGGGAAAACTAACCACCGCGGTCACCCCGGGCCCGTCGATCACCTCCTCATAGTCCCCGAACTGGTACACGTAAGGAGCCTCGTTCACCACCAGGAAATCGTCGACCGATACCGGCCCCTCACACGGTGAACCCGGCAACGGATAATTATCGGGATCAAGCTTCAAATTCTCGCGCAGGTAGGCGTAGAAAGCCTGCTCGGCCGGTACCGGCTGGATTACCAGGCGAGGATTTTCAGCATCCGCCAGGGCGTCCATATCAATCTGGGCAGCTGCTGCCCGCAGGGCCAGGTTCAGGCCGTGACGCACCACAAGCTTCGCGGCCAGGAGGTGTCCCATATCGTAGACCATGCCCATCAGCGCCAGCCCGATTATGGTATAGAACAAAGTGAGGAGGCTCATATATCCCTTCCGGTGGTGCCTCATTCCTCATAGAACACCTCGCTGGCCGCCACTGCCCTGGTTTTGAGGGCAAGATTCTTTTCCTGTACGGTCCACCCGGCCATGGCCTCCACTACCAGCGTGCGGAAGCGTACCGGGTAGACTACGCCCACTTCTATTTCTCCACCACGCTGTACTTGAACTGCGGGGTCAGTACCCCACACCACAACTGTTTCTTCGGAAGTGTAAGGAAGCTCGGCCAGATAGTCGAAATTAAGGTCAGAACCCCGGCTAGTCCACTGGTTAACAAAATTCGCCAAATCCAGGCGCAAGTCCTCCGAGAATTTTCCTTCCACCGCCGCCCGTGCCGCTGTAGTGGCCGTTGCATAATTGAGGACAGCCCAATCGTACATGAGAAACCCAAATTCCAGGAGCCCAAACAGCAGTATCAGGAAGATCGGTAAGGTAATAATAGCTTCCACAAACACGTTTCCTCGGCCAGAACGCTTCACATGCAGTCCCCCTCTCGCCGCAACCCGGCCCCGTCAGCCTAGATCCCGAGACCACCTATCCGGTCGGCCAGCTCCTGGAATTTGCCCGCCAGGGCTTGGGCCAGGTTGCTCACAAACGGCGCAAGGGCCAGGACGAAAAGGATAATCCAGAGAGACATCTCCATAAAGGTCGAGGCCCGCCGGTCGGAAAAGACTCTCGCCATCTCCCTCTCCTCCTTTTAAGGTCGTCCGGGCCCCGGGATACTGGCGGGGCCCGGACCTAGCGGTAAGTCAAGAATTACTCGCCGCTGATTTCCGGCACCACAGTGTTTGCCATACGGTCCTTGATCTCCTCAAGCTTGGGCTTGATGCCTTCGTTGGCAAGCATGAACCCCGCGCCGGCAACCAAAAGGACCACCACGATAATCCAGAGTCCATTTTCAATAAACGAAGAAGCGCGGCGATCGGAGAAAAACTTCCGCAGGAAAGCCACTATAATCGACCTCCTCAAGGGTAATGAGTTAGAGCAGTGAGTTTGGGTTTTACAGAACGTGTAAAAGCTATCCCCTCGCCTTCCCTCACCTCCCGGAAGGAGTAATTACCTGGGCGTCGCTTCCGGCTTTCACCCCCTTCCCCGGTACCGAAACTTTATCTTCCAAAGAGGCGCCGGAATATGCCGCCTTTAGCGTCTTCGGCTTCATACATGGCCTCTTTTAGTTCGCTAAGAGATTTCATAAACGGGGTCGTCGGCTTAAAACGAGAGCCTGGAGACAGTTTTCGCGGCATGGAAGGGTCTTCAGGAAGCCGGTAGGATTTATACGTGCCTTTTTCCAAGGGCAGCTCTAAGAGGTCATTACCTCTATTACAGACGAAGTACAGCTCTTTGCCTTCCTCCTGTAGAGCATTGAGGTTCCATATAATCCTGGCCTGTTCGGCCGGCTCACCAACGGTTACCACAACCAAAGTAGTGGCGGCTTCCAAGGCTTCTCGGACCCACCAGACATAGTTGTGGGGCACTGCCCCAAAATTAGGCAGGTCGCAAATAATAACGTCATGGGTAGTACGGGCTGCAATTATGGCTTGCTTTAATATCCCGGGTGACAGGCGTGCCAGCTCCCGGGGATTCCTCGGGGGTTGAAGCACATCTAAATTGGGTTCAACGGTTACAACTGCTCCGTTTATACCTCCGGACTCAAATCCACTAAGATCGGGATACTCAGGTGCTTCCAACACGGCAACCAAATCGCTGCCCCACGCCTGGAAAGCACCATCCACAACCAAAACCCTCATCATGTCCTTGAGTAACCAGGCCAGGCCCAGGACCACAGAAGTAGCTCCAACCCCACCTTTAGCCCGCCAGACGGCTATCACCCTCTGGCGGTAGGCCACCCTGGCGGAGCTAACCTGGACCACCGGGGGAGACTGGGGAGCAGCTGTTATTTCTTGTACCCGCGCTTTACCGTCCAATATATCCCGTACAGTCTCCACGGGGAGTTTAAGGGCCGCAGATATGGCCTCCGGGTCCAGGTACTCGGCCATGCGTTTTACCTTTTCCTCTAGACCGCCCATAAGACCACCTGCCTACTCCTACTTCTTCTTCCTCCCGAAGAACCGGAAGAAAGCCTTCTTTTCCCCTTCGGGCTTTTTGTACGCGTACCCTGCGGCCGTTGCAAGCTCTCCCGCCAGGGCGTGCCACTGGCTGTAGGCGTCGTCTAGCCCTACCACTTCGCCTTTGTAACCCCTCTGCACGTAAGCCTCCCAGTCTTCCGGGATAACTGCTACTACCTTCGGCAAGAGCTTTGCCGGCACATCTTTCCGAAAGCCCGAGCAAAAATACTTTTCTACCACCTTCGCGTTATGAAGCTTTGGGCTAAAACGGTTGAGCACGATGCTGATTTTTCCAGGCATAACACCCATGGCCAGGAGGCAGGGCGCGTAAGTTGCAGTCTCCTGCTCGCTGAACTTGGACTGGTCCACCACGGCCAGCACCTTATCGGCTAAGGGGAATACGCCCTCCAGCCAAGGCTTCGTCCAAAACTCCGGAGGAGTGTCGCCAACAACTACCGGAAACCTGGCCAACAGGTGCTCTGCTATAGCTGTGATCTCTCCTGGTTCAAAGGCAGGTACAGTCCTATCGGTAGGACCCGGGAGAACGTAAAGGTTTTCTTCGGCTTTGACAAGTAGCCCATCAACCATCTCCGGCCTAAACATTCCCTTGGCCAGTGCCTCTATCCCAGAGACGCCCGATATGTCAAAAAAGGAAGCCACGTCCGGAGCGCCAAAGTCCAGGTCCCACAGCACCGCCGGGATCCCGGCCCGGGCCAGGGCCACGGCCAGGGTCACCGCCACCGTGGTCTTGCCCACGCCCCCCTTATTGGCGGCGGTGAGCACCAGAATACCCTTGCGCCCGGTATGGGGGTAAACGTGTGCCCCCTGCACAGGCCTTTCAGGGAAGGCCCGGACTGCAAGTTTTTCCGATACCAGTTCGTGGGAAGCCGCCTGGGCAGGGCCGGGCGAACCAGCGTAACGGCCAAGAAGCTCGTCCAGGTAATCGGCGTCCCGGCGGGTTTCCGGCTCCCGGTGTTGCCGTGGTTCCGGTTCAAAGAGCCTCGACTGGACGGCCGGACCCGGTTCCGAAGAAGAAGCAGGAGAGAATGCTTTTCCTCCCTGCCGTAGATATTGTGGAGCTGCCGTCGGCACGGGTATCTCCCTGAACTGTCTTTCTTCCTCTACAGCCTCAGGCCCGCCCGGGAAGGTCTCTTCCTCGGCCACCAAGGCCGCCAGCTCATCATCCTGCCGCTCATACCTCAAGGCAGCCAAGATGTTGTAAGGCCTGTCCCCTGGGAGCTTGCCTGTAACAATATTGTTGAGGCCCGCCTGTTTTGCCAGCCTTACGAAAGCCTTCCCTTTTTCGTCGAGGTTTCCGGCCAGGAGGACTATATGGCTGGCCGGAAAGAGTATAGATAAGCGCTGGAGGAGAACCCTTGTATCCTCTCCCGGAAGGAAACGGCTCACGACCACCACATCGGGCCTGTTAGGGCTATATCCGTAAAGTTCTTGAGCGGACGAACAGGTGCTAAAGTCCCAATCGGGATAAAGACCCGTCCTGATAAGGTCCTGCTTAATGAGCTCCGCGGACTCTTGCTCCGCCGCGATAACGCAAAAAGGCACTTTGTCACCCCCGTCAAAAGCAACATGGTATGGGCGGCGCCCGCGCTTCCGCCTGGCCCGGCGCTCTCCGCCAGCATATACAGCCTCCCGAAACCTGAAACAGAGAAAGCGCCTCCTGTCCGGCCTTGGAAACGCCGGCGCCACCTTTGCCTATGCTTCGCTTCGTTCTGGCTTCGACCCGGCAGCAAAGCCCCGGTTGCGGCCCGCCTCCTTTGCCCGGTAAAGGGCTACATCGGCGGCCCTGACGGCTTCTTCCGCTGTCGGCCCGTCGACCGGAAAGACGGCGCAACCGAAAGAGCAAGTAACCGCAAGGTCCTGCCCTTCCACAAAAAAGGGCGCGCCGGACACCGCCAGACGCACCCTCTCCCCTATCTCCCAGACTTTTTCTATCTCGGCCGCCAGCACCAGCGCCGCAAACTCCTCCCCGCCGTACCTGGCCGCAAAGTCTATGCTCTCGATAGACGACCGCAGGCGAGAAGCGAATATCTTAAGAACCGCATCGCCGGTATGGTGGCCATAAGTATCGTTAATCTGCTTGAAGTAGTCCAGGTCAAAGAGGATAACCCCGAAGCCCGCGCCCTGTCGGGAGGCCTCCCCGACAGCTACGCATAAAGCCTCATCGAAGGCCCTCCGGTTAGGCAGGCCGGTGAGAAAATCTATGTGCTTTTCCTCCAGCCCCGGCCAAACCACCCGGAGAGGCTGAAGACCGTCGACACCGAAAAGGGCCAAAGGAGAAAGGGACCTCCAGGCCCCGAAAGAAATTTTATGCACCGGGCACCCCACTCCTGGCCAGGTAGACAGCCTTACCGGAAGCATACTGCACTACCTGCTGGGCTACCTCTTTGGGTAGCTCCAGGCCCACGCTAGCAGGAGTCTTGCTAACGGGCATGGAGGCAAGGCCGCTGTTCTCCTTTCCCGGCTCTATCTCTACGCCGTCCTGATTCAAGCTGTGGAGCACCCTTACCTTTTGGGCTAAAAGCCTGGCGGTTGTGGCTCCACCTGACCCCTTTTCTATCCCGTAGACATCCACTACTTCGCCGGCCAGGACGGCGGCGGAACTCGAAAGGTCAACAGGCACATATACGACCGTATAGCCGTCCTGGAGGCCTTTGCCTTCCCTTACGGCGTCTTGCCAGATGTATTGCCCTTTGACCATGGACACTGCGGCCACTTTACCCGTAACTTCCTCGGGAGCCGTAACCATACCCTCGGCAGCCTGGGCCGGAACCGAAACCACCTCTACCATTTCCGGCCGTATTTCTGACCCGGCCGGTATAAACTGGGTAGCCCGGACCACGGTGACGGTCTTAGTGGCCTCCCTGTATTTGGCATTCGCCCCCATGGTAATCAATCCCGTAAACAGTAGGGCTAGAACGAAAGATATGATTATCCCGGTTTTCCTGCTCAAAAGCACACCTCCCGAAAAAATGTTCCCGTTCTCTCCCCAGCCACACCAACGCACCCCGCCGGACGAGAGGATCCGCCGGGCGGAGTAGCGATCCCCAGCCACCCCTCTCCCACACGGCTTCCCTTAGCTCCTGCTTATGCCTTAGATAGCGCCGGAAAAGCGAAGGCACAGGAGCCGCGGTCTCCCAGAGGAGGAGTGTGCTTGGCTCCAACACCCCGGCCACGAAAGAGAGGTCGGAGGCTAAGAGGCGGGCGAACTCCGCCAGCTTATACTTTCGCGGGGCATCAATGTGCAGCTCAAAGGCCCGGCGCACCTTCCCCGGGCGCAACCGGGTCCGGGAAAAAAGGAGCATAAGCCGGGCCAGGAGGGGATTGACCGGAACCAGAACCAGAAGGTTAAAACCTGCTCCCCTGGCAGCCTCCCGCCACCGGGGTATATGTACCAGGTGATACCAAAAGAGGTAGACCACCAGGAGCTGTACGGCCAGGCAGCAGGTTACCAGTAAAGGGCGGTACTTTCCTGCCCCCCAAATGAAGAAAGCAAGCGAAACCGCAAGCAGTAGGCAAAGAACAGAAAAGATAAATCTTATCATGAGATAAGCATCCTCTATGGAGAAGTATAGGTTATCCCCGACAGCGTACCGGGTATGTAGGCGCTTACCGAAGTCCCCTTTCCGGTCACGGGCACCTCAAAGGGAGTAAAGAAACTGCCCACAGAGAACCGGAATGGGTAAGTGATCTGGCAGGTCACTACCCTCCCCCAAGGAACGGGGCCGCCGGAAGGAGACACCACAACTTGCGCCTTCGACCGGTCCATCTTCATCTGGGTCATAAAGCCTTTTAGCTGGGAGTCCAGTTCCGTGGTGTAGCCGCCGTACCTTCCCATTCCTGCAGCTATAAACTGCGCCTCCGACTGGAGGGCGTACCACTGGGAAACCACGCCCACAAACATGGCCCCGCACATGGCAAAGAGCACCAGCATGAAGATCACTAAATACAGCGATATGACCCTCTCCAGCAAAAGCCATCACCGCCCGGGCTAGAACCCGAACTGGCTCCGAATGTAGTTGGTGGCGGCATTCCAGAAGTTCTGAGCCGTCTGGGGAGCGAATACCAGGGCCAGGACTATGATGGCCGCCACGACCAGGGCCGCCCCGATTACCCACGTCATCTCCGGAAGCGAGCCACGCTCGTCCTTTAGTACCCGCCGTACAGCAGTCTTCAAAGCCCAAAAAGCGTTCACCATTGTTATGAACCTCCTTATGGACTTAGGCTTGATGGTTTAAAGTTCAACGCGTCCGGCCGGTTGGTAGTACCGCATCCGGACATCCAGGAACTGCGGCCCTATAAAGGGTACGTTGCCTACCAGTACCGGTACGTTTACGGTAGCCATAAACCCCGGCTGGCGGGCCGTCCCACCCGGCACGGCCTCCCCGGGCCGCACATACCGGAATTCTACTAGGGTCGCCGGGGCCTTTATGGGCGAAGAACCGGAGGGCACGAAGTTGGTTCCGTTAAAGGTAGTGCCCGTCATGCGGGAGAAGGCGGCAACAAAATACTGGCGGGCAAGGTGCTCCGCGCTCTGGAGGTTGCCCCCCACATCCATAGACGCAGCCCTCCCCGCAAAATCTACGGCCTCACCTAGCATCTGGTAGACTACATCGGCATTCTTCTTGGCCCCAAAGGCGATTCCGGAAAGTACGGCAAAGACGGTTAAGGCCATGACGGCAAAGATGACCAGCATGTAGACTTCAAGAAAGCCTCGCTGATCCATCAGCCGGTGTCTTAAATAAGCCAGCCCCTTACAATGCCGAACCACCATAAGAACCCCAGGGCCAGCGCCACCAGGGCCAGGACAAACAGCACAACCGCGAAGATTTTCCGCACTCCCTTTCTCCTCCCTGCATCTCACATCCCGAACCCCCCGGTGAGCTTCTGCATCATAAACTTGAGGGCGGGATACCCAAACAGCAGAAGGGCTCCGAGGAGCCCCAGGACGGCGACCAGGACGAAATAAGAGGCTTTGGCTGCCGTGGCCCTGGCCGCGGCCTCTTCCCGCACGGAAGCGAGCTGGCCGGATAAATCGTCAAAAATACCGGCGTCCACCCGCACGTCCCAGGCAGAGGAGAGCCTGAAAGCTATAGCGTCGATCAGGGGGTGCTTTACTTTGCCCGCCAGCTCATCCATGGTGTCTTTGACGTTGTGTTTAGGGGTTATGGAGGCCACGGCGTTCTCCAGGAGGCCCCGGAGGGGCTGGGGTATGAACGGAAGCGAAAGGGCCAGGGCCTCCCGGGGAGTGAGGATCCCCGTCTCCAGGAAGGCAGGTACAAAGTTAAAGAGGTTCGGCACCCCCTCCAGGACCCTGCCCTGCCAGCGCCGGAACTCGTAGTCTATCGAGACGGACGCCAGCAACGGGCCGAGCAGGCAAACCGCCGCGGCAGGCACCAGGGCCAACACCCCCAAAAACTTCACGGTCAGCACGAAGACGAAAAAGGCTGCGGCCCCGCCTATAATCGCACCACTCCGGAATAGCTCCTGCGCCGTCCTGCCTACCGTTTGCAAGTACATGGTTTTCTTCGGCGAAAGGATTTTTTGCTGTATCCTCGTCCTTACCGCGTCTGCCACGACCGCCGCCGCGGAAGGCTCATCGGCCGTCGGGCAGAAGACCAGATAGAAAAAGACGAACGACGTTACGAAGAGGCCAGCAAGCGCAAGCAGAAGATCACCCCCTTTTTATTCCGCGCTCCCGGCTTCTGCGGCCAGGAATACGGTCCCGACGATTACCGCCGAGGCGACCACCAGGACCAGCTTCCCGCCGCCGGTAAAGTAAGAGGGCAGGAACAGAACGTCGACAAGGAACCCCATTAGAAGGAGGGCTATGACTACAAGGGCGGCCACTTTAGGCTCAAAGGTCTCTTTGCGCCTTTCGGCCAAAAGTCTATCTCTCTGCTGGAGGGCCGCACCCAGGCGCTTGAGGCCCCTGGCAGCTGCAGCAGGCCCCCCGGCCCGGTCGGCAGCGGCGAGTATGGCCGCCACGGCGTCGAACTCTTCCAGGCCGTACTTTTTGGCCAGGTCGCCGAAGGACCGGGAAAAGGGCTTGCCGTAGGCTTCCCGCTGGGCCAGGATGTCGCGGAATTCACCGGCCAAGGGTTCCGCCATCCTGTCGGCCATAACCCTCATAACCTCAGCCGCCGTCTGGCCGGCGGAAAACATACCCGCCGCCGAAACCACAAAGCTTTTGGCCATCTCCCTGAGCCTGGACCGGCGCTTCTCTTCGGCAAAGCCCACTATCCAGCCGGGCACGTACCACCCCAGGACGGCCCAGGGCACGCCCCCTAAAACAGTGCGGCACAGGACAGAACCCAAAACGAAGAAAACTGCCGCGGAGGCCCCGGGAAGGAACTTATCCATAGCCATTTGCTTGAACCCGGCCTTTTCAGGGAACTCCCCGCCGGTAAGGAAGTAAAACAGCAGGAACAGCGACAGGAAAAGAACTATCGACAGCAACCCTACGCCTCGCCTCCTTCTGCATAGAAGTACTTCTCATGCACCTGCTCGTATTCCGGCTTAACCTCCGCGCCGCGGAAGGCCAGCCGGCCGAGCCTTTCGGTAGTAACAGGCACCTCGTAAACCCACCGGCGGACCTGGCCCCTGGTCCGGGCGAACTCCTCCTCATCGAACCGGAATATCGTCCGGTAGCCGTCCCTGGTAACCTCGACCACGCGCATGAGAGTCCTCTTGCCGTCAAAGCTCTTATCGAAAAACAGAAGGAAGTGGAACATGGCCCGGATCTGCTCGTCGACGTATTCCTTGGGCAGGGCCATGCCGCCGCGGTAGAACATCTTGGGCAGCCTCGATCTCAACTCGTCCACTCCCCCGGCGTGGCCCGTGGTCCAGAACCCGCCGCTGGTGGACTCCGCTATCTCGGAGGCGGCCACCACCTCCCCGCCGCGAATCTCGCCCACTATGGCCCGGTCCGGGTTGGAGCGGTTTATCACATCGCATATCCTGGCCAGGTCCACCAGCTTCTGCCCGCCGTAGGTCACTTCCACCATATTGACGCAGTTGGGGAGGGTGGGCAGGGAGAGCTCGAAGCTGGTCTCGCCTATGATGACCCTCTCGTCCGGGTCAATCTGCTCGCCCAGGCTCCGCAGAACCGTGGTCTTGCCGGAGTCCGTGCGCCCGAACACCCCCAGGTTGGCGTGGCCCTGCACTATCAGGTCCACCAGGAAGTCGGCGATAAACCCCGGCATCATTCCGCTCTTCACCAGGGCAGATAAGGGCAGCGGAGGCCTCACCAGCGGGGACTTCCGGATGGTTAACGCCGTGCCCAGCGGGCTGGCCTTAAACCCTATCACCGAAAGGCGGGACCCGTCCCGGAGCCAGGCGTCGACTATGGGAGAGTCAGCAGTAAACGGCCTTCCCGCGTCCTCGCATATCTTCTGGGCAAACCTCTTCACTTCCTCATCGTCCTTGAAGTAAGTGCCGGGAGCCGCATACTGCCTGCCCCTCATGCCGTAGAACACCTTCGGCCCCTTCGGCGTGGGGTTCACCATCACTTCGGTTACTTCCTCAGCCCCGGGGCCGGTGAAGAACTCCTGCAGGGGGCCGTAGCCGGTGAGCTGCCCCATGATGACCCGCACGCCGTCTTTCTTTTCGTCGGGCGTCAGGTCGCCCCGGCTGAAGACGGCGTTTCTTACAAGGGCTTCTGCGTCGAGACGGGACCCGCCGGCCAGACTGCCCGAAAAGAGCTCCGGGTGGTCGCGCATGAGCTGGCGGGCTACTTCTTCGATTATGGCTTCCTTCTGTTGCTCCACGTGCTGGAGCCAGTCGTGGGTAGCAAATTCGAGAGGAATACCAATCACCATCCTTTCTAGTTTTTGGCATAACCAGCTTCTCCTTGGCGTACTGCCCAACAAGGAGGTAGACGAGGCTTCCGGCAACAAAAGCAGCCAGGAAGGCCCCATTGAAGGATAAGAGCAAGTTGAACATCTCCCCATATAATGCTTCTACCTAAAGGCAAAACAAAAAGCCGCCTCCCCTAAAGGGGAAAGCGGCTCGGCATTGAAGTGGCTAGAGTATGTTTATGCCCGTACCATTGACGAGGAGCTGTCCGGAGGCCGTGCCCGAAGTCTGGCCTGTCTTTTGCACAGTATAGCATACCTCTTCTCCGTCTTCTTCTTCGTAGCATACGGTGTACTCATAGACGTACTCAATTGTGTAGCTCGCGGTTATCGTATACTTGGTCGGGGGAGGAGCCATCTCGTTGGTGAGCAGGTTATATATAGGTGCCCCCGCCAGGCTCCAGTCCTCCTGGAACTCCACCCATGCCTCATGGCCGGCCGTGTTCATACTCACCGTTACCGTTCCCACGGGGTCAAGGGTACAGTTGGCAAACGTAAAGTCCGGGTGCTTCTTGGGGTAGCTCAAGGTGGCAGACGTTATGCTCCAGGATACGAGGCTGCCCCTGGGAGGATCCGGAGCCTCGGGCTTAAGGACGGCCTTTACTATATCCGCGTACTTGGCCGTGTTCACCGGCCGGTCCTCGGGAGGCACGTAATTGCCGTATACGTCCTGGCCGCCCTGGCTCCGGGCGTAGAAGACCAGCTCGGCGCTGGTGCTTACGCTCCTACCGTCCTCATCCTCGCCGGGACCGGAGCCTCCACCCGGTCCGCTGCCCCCACCACCACCGCCGTCACCAGGGTATTCCCACTGGTGCTCGCCGCCCTTAAAGCGGCTGTACATATCCTCTATGGAGCCCGGGTCAAAGCCCCACTTGCGGGTGATCTCATCAATCTGGTCCCGGCTGGTGATGGTGTCCAGCACCTGGCCCGTGGCGGCATTGTATATCTCGATTACCGCGCCTACCAGGAGCGCCCCGGGCCTGCTGGCAAGCTCCTTAAAGAACTCCATCTGGTCGGCCGGGACCCCCATAACCTCGGCCAAGTCCTCTACGGTGATGGTGATCACGCTGACCGTCCTCTTCCCGGGTTCGGGCTTGGCACTTCTAAGCGCCATAGCGTCTATCTCCCCGGAAAAGTGACCCCCTACATTAAAAGTTATCTTCGCCGTGCGGTACCGGATCCCGGAAGTGGCACCAGTGTTGGTAACGTTGTATTTTATTTCAGCTAGAAGCCCTTTGGAATCCCGTGCTATTTCAATTGTCTCTTTATATTCGTACCAGTTGACGGGATAGTCAGCTACCGTTAAAGCCATCACTGGAAAAGCGTATGCTAAGACAAAAATAACCGCTAACAGCAGATAGATACATGGCCTCTTCAAACGCACGGCCTCTTACCTCCCCACAGCCCGAAAATCCGACAGCAGTACGATCTGATCCAGTTTCTTTGTGAACTTCCCGGTGTCCCAGTCTAGAGAATCGATAACCCTAAACTCCACGTCCTGCTCGTAGGTCTGGCCGGGAGTAAGGCCGAATTTATTCGGGCCTTGGAAGGTCAAAAGCAAAATCCCGCGAATACCGTATTCTCCATAAGCGGTCTTATATACCAAACGTGGATCGGTAAGCCACTCCAGGTCGGCGCTTTCATATTCCCGCAGGGATTTTAAGAGTTTCTGCCCTTCATAGACCCCTACGTTTACGAGATGGCCATCCGGTGTTACAGTTCTTTCACGCATACTACGCAGAGCCTCTAGGGTATAAGCTTTTGCTGCTAACTCCGCTTCCTCCCTCAAGGACGGGTCAGCCTGCATCTGCTCAAACGACCTGAAAGATTCACTCGGCACAGGACTATTTGGGTTAATCCTGTCGTATACGGCATACCCCTGCAGCCGCTTGATATCCGCCTCGTCCAGGATTCCATCCCCTACTTTCCCTATTTCCTTCAGCACCGCGCTAATATCAGGCTCCGGCTCGCCTTCCGGCCAGCAGAGCACAGTGCGGGTCGTCTCGTCCCACTTCACCTGGTAGCCCAGGCCCTCGGCCACGTAACGGGCGGGCAGGAAGGTCCGGCCGGACTTCAATTGCGGGGCCACGTCTATGGCCTTCGCCGCGCCGTTCACCGTCACCTGCTTGCGGCCCACCACCAGCTCCACTGTGCGGTCCCCTTTCTTTAGGGAGGCCTTCTGGGCTGCGCCGTCCCAGTCTACGTCCTCTTCTTTAACCCCCAGAGCGTATCCTAAGTACCTCACCGGCACAAAGGTCCGGCCGCTGTCAATGTATGGGGCAACGTCCATATTTACCCCAGGGGTCTGGCCGTTCACAAAGTACTGCTTTACACCAATCACAAAGACTACGCTCTTGACCAGCTCGCCGTCCTCGTACACGTCCACCTGCGTGTCAGAAGCACCGCAGGCTACAAAGGGCACCGCCGTAAGAAGAAGCACGGCGGCCAGAAGAGCAGGGATGAGTTTTTTGAGCATAAAAAATCCCTCCTGATAAAAATAAAATTAGCGGGTACGAGATCCCGCTGCTAGCTTTGCCTCCTAATTTGGTCTTTTCCACGCTAATTTGATTGACTTTCCCGCAAAAATGGAGATAATAAAATATAGAGAACGCTGATCAGAGTGGCTTGGGTGGCCCCGCCAGCCAGGGGCAAGACCCTTGAGACTGTTGCCGCAGTCTCAAGGGTTTATTACTTTAATCCCGCACGGCAATGGCGATGATAGCTACCACCAAAGCCAGAAAGGATAGCAGAGCCTGAATCACTTGCAGCAGTTCTGCTACATTGATCACCGGCCCCACCCCCCTTCGGTTAAGCTCCCTGGTGGGCAGGGCCGTTTCTCCGACCAGCGTTCTCAAATCTTAATTTTACCTGGGTTGTCCGATTTTGCCAAGCAGAATTCCGCTTGAATTGCTTCCCCCAAAATTAGGCCATACAAGCCCCCGTTTTGGGTGGGTATAAAATATACTACCCTGCAAAAATCACCCCCTTGCACCAAACAAGAATGGTCTTAGAAACGGATTAAATGGCGTAGTCTACCTTGCCCCAACCGGAACACCTTGCAATCCCGGAACTGCTTTGGGCCCGCTATTTCCCTATCAATAAGTCAACGCCTCCAGCACGGTATAAGAAAAAACAAAAAAGCGCCAGCAAGACAGGTATTACTACCCACCTTTCAACGATCCCGCCCGTTCCCACCAGCGGGAGCCCAAACCGGAACTTAAGCGGCCAGAGGAAAGGGACTCCCTCAGGCGTCAGGGCGTCGAGCAAAAGGTGGGAAATGTAGCCCGTCGCAAAAGGAAAGGCCAGAAACGTATAGGCCGGAGCCTTAAAGCGCAGGTACAGGAAAAGGCCCAGGCCGAACACCGCTCCGGCCAGAAGGGAGTGAAACACTCCCCGGTGGCCCGCAACGAGCTTGACGGCTATCGAGGCAGGAACCCTGCTCCCTATGTACGACCTCGGGCTGTCTATGTCCGGGAGCAGGGCCGCAGTCCCGGCTACCCCCGCCGCCAGAACTACCGCTTCCGGCCTGGAGCCAACCGCAAGCCAAACCCCCAGGGAGGCCCCGGCCAGAAAATGGCTCCTCCAGAGCATCGCGTCTCTTAACCTCCTTTCAGTTGCTGCTGCCCAGGAGGCGCTCCAGGAAAAGCGAAAGGCTCGCTGTACTGTTTCATTTTTGCTACCAGGTTCTATCAAAAGATAGCGACCTGACAGTAAAGCAGGCCTGAAGTTCACGCTCTCCGAGAGGCCGGGTTATACCCCACCTGCCCGGCTGGCGGAACAGGTGGACCGCGGCTTCTGGAGTCCCGCCCGAAACAGTCACCCAGAGGGCTTCCAAACGGCGGAGTGGTACGAGCGCCCGGCCTGCAGGGCTCCCACCCGGAGAGGACAGGGAGGGTTGGCACCGCTGCCAGCGTGCCGCTACGCATGCACTCCCAGCAGGGTACCCGCGGCGCTCAGGACCCTAAAAGGCCCATCATCGTTAAAGCCTGCCTTCGCGTGCACCCACCGCCAGCCAGCACACGTTCCACCAGTACTTTCTCCCGCCGGGCCTCCCCTACCTCCCACGCCCCGTGGACACCAGGGGCAGAACAAATACCGTTAAACTGCGCTCTTTTCGTAATAGCGACGCAGGAGTATTTCTTTGACCCTCCTGTAAGGCGTGTACTTCGTTATCTCTCCGTCGTGTAGCCTGTCCTTCACATTTATGGCGTTGACCTGGTCCGCATCGGCAGTAAAGCCGCACTTGCGGCACTTGAAAATGTCCCCATTACGGTTTCGCGGGTCTACCCAGTGGCACACTGGGCATTCCTGGCTGGCATAGGCCGAATTCACCGGCCCCGGGTCCGCCACCGAGTGAATGTAGCTCTTATACTCCAGACGCTCTTTAGTTATGCAGCGCATCCACAGGCTTACCTTCCTTGAAAGGCCCTTGCTTTTCGCCTTTCCCCGCAGGTGCGACAGGTCTTCGTAGGCTATCACTCTCGGACTGCGTGCCCTGAAGAGCTCATTGAAGGCGCGGCTGATCTCATTTTCGCACCTGCGCCTGTACTTCCCGTGCTTCCTCCTCTGCTTGGCAAAGCCCAGGTCGTCGGTAAACACTTCCGTTACGCCTAAGTCTATACCCACTTCTTCCTCTCCGGGAGGGTACACACGCGGAGCCCGGCTTATGTGGACCTCCACCGCCCGCTCACCGGGCAAAAGCACTATCCTCAGGTTGCCACTTATCGCATGTACCCCTGCTAATGGGATGACCACCCGCTCTCCTGGAATAAGAGTGGCCACGGCTATGTACTGCCGCTTTCCCGTGCTGAAGACCCGGTACATCTGCTGGTCCACCGCAAAGCTCCGGGCCTTCCTCCTCCTGCCAGAAAGCCACCAGCAAAAAGGCCCTGCCGCCCGCCTCTTCAAACCCCCTCATCGCCTCAATCTCTTTAGGCGGCAGGCGGTGCGTGGTCAGAGGGAGCCTCTTCCCTTTGCCCACCTCCTTGCACTCAAAGAATAACTTCCTGATCTTCCGGTGGTGCAAGGTGGAAATTATCGGGGTCGAAGGCCGCCGCAACCAAAAAGCAATTATGTGGTACTCCCAAAGCCTGCGCTTTCCACATATCATTAGTCATTACGTAGGCCTCTGTGTAGTCAATACGATAGACCCACCCAACAAAAGTAGCGTCGGACACTAACTTTACGAGAGGGTCTGAAGACAGCAGTTGTCCAAAGTTACTTGCCAAGGATACCAGCCTCTTCTGCAATTTTTTTGATATCATAATTAGCTACCAATATCTCCCTATTGCGGGTACGCTTTTTATGCGAAGCATCTGGCATTCCAGCGGGGAATGAAAGAGAAATTACATTAAATTCCTTATACATCTCCCTGATTTCTGGCAAATCATAGCTAGAAAGAATAAATTTCGCCTTTAAATTTCTGAGAACCTCAACTAGTTCCTTGTGTTCAGCAAGAGCCCGCATATTGTAACGATAGTTGCATGGATTGTTGGGGTATGGAGGATCAAAGTACATAAGAACTCTACTCTTGCCTTCCTTATCGTATCTTGCCACCAACTCACGCCAGTCCAGGTTTTCAATAATAACGCCTTGTAGCCTTCGGTATGCCGGCATAATACGCTCTTCAAGGTTCCGTAAGGCACCGATTAAGCGATTTCCTTTCCCTCCATCATCGACACTAACCTGGAATCGCGGTAAGTGTAGCTCCCCTCCCCATGAAGCCATAAGTAGGTAGAAGAAACGATGCGCCCTTTCAACCTCTCCCATATTGTCGGGATGACAACTAAGAAGACGATAAAATTCTTCTCTGCTGACCAGGTCCCATTTGAAAGCATCTATTAGCTCTTGGGGACGATATTTAACGACCCGGAAGAAGTTAACAAGTTCTCCGTCTATATCATTAAAAACCTCAATACTACTTGGAGGTTTGGCAAATAACACCCAACCAGCGCCGCCAAATACTTCAACATAGCAGTCATGGGGTGGCATAAGGGACGCAATCTTCCGGCAAATTTTAGACTTCCCTCCTACCCATTTGAGGGGACTTCTTATAGGTTTGTAATCCATATTTATAGTTTCCTGCGCAAAAAAGGCTTCTTCTTGATATAGTAAAGCATTATTATGCCTCATTTTATCACCTTTCTTAACAATAGTGTTGTTATATCTAAAGTGGACTCCCTTACTACATCGGGTATAACCTTAGAAAGTCAACACATGAAACGCAACCCAGCTACTTAAACAGCTTAAACCAGTCCAGCCCCAGTTCTATATACACTCTCTGTCTCAAAAGCAAGTGAGGGTCCTCAATTCTATCTTTTTCTGGGTCCTGCTCATCAGATGATAAGAAACTAACCTCTATGCCGCGGCCGCTCAATATAAGCTTAGTCTTCATGTCTTCTCTTATGCCGCCTCCGGCAAAAACAATTATTGTAGGTAAAGGCCCCCTGGCGGCCGCCCCTCAACGGCACCCAAACATTTGCCTGCCGGAAAAGCTTCACGCCCGGCACGCCTGCAAGCGCAAACTCAACTAGATCTTCCAGAACCCGGCCCCTGTTAGCCTGAACGAGGACACCCAGCGTCAATCCCTCCTGCGACTTTTTTCGACAACGTTCGCCACCAGCCCGCACCAGACCCTGGCGTCCCCTTCCAAAGCAGGGGGGGCCTTGCCCGCCCTCCGCAGGGCACCGTCCGCATCCAAAGGATAAAATTCCACGACCCGCGGCTTCACCCCCAGCCTGGCCAGCTCCTCCAGATACATATCTAGCACGGTTTTCTCCTGCGGCTCACCCATAAGTGGGACCACCACTACGGGGCAAGCAGCCAGGGCCGCCATGACTGGTGGCTGTTCAAACCACGCCCCGGCCTCTACTACCGTAAACTTGGCACCTTTTACCTCGCGCCCGTGGGCAGCATGAATAATCTCCTGAAAAAGCTCCACGTGCTCGGAGGAAAAGTCCGGCGTGCCTATGTTGCCGAGCTTATTTCCCGCCGGGAGATACCATACTCCCCAGGTTTTGCCACGCTTCTCTAGCATCTTCACTGCGAGCTCCGGCGTCATAGAAGTCCCAAACGTCATTATCCCTGCATCCTCTAGCCGGCACTTGGCCGGCTCGGTCTGCCTCACGCCGAACCAGAAGTCTGTCTCCGGGTTAGCCAGGTTGAAGTTGAGCAAAGCTACGTCATACCCCATACGGCCGGCCGCCACAGCCAGGTTTAAAGCCGTGAAGCTCACCACAAAACCGGAAGGCGACCATACGGCAGCCAGGCCTTCAGGTGTTTTCCCCGCAAGGTGTTGCCCTCCCGCCCGTACCGCGCTAGAAGCCAAACCGGGAGTATCACGTTTCCGCACCACTTTGCTGGCGGGCTTAAGAGCCCGGAAGTTCACGCGAGGAAGATTCACCTTGGGAACGGAGAGCCTGGAGCCTTTGTCATGGCGTTCAGCTTCCTTTTCTTCCGCCTCAGCCTCTTGCTGCAGTCTTCCGGCTTCCTCCGGAACAGGGGGCCGGGCCGCCTTGCCCCCACCAGGGCGGAACAATTTTGACCATATTTGCTCCTTCTCTACTTCCGCCCTGGCAGCTATCTCGGCCAGAGCTTCAGGAGAAATGCCGGGTACATGCACCGACATGCCCCTGAGGATCGCCGCCCTTTCCTCAGGTTCAGCCGTGTGCTCCACCCTGTAGAGGACTTCTGCCGGAGAGGCTGGCACGAAGACAAAGTCAACGCCCAGGCCAGCCGCAGGCATAACCAGGGGGTTATCCCGGGAAATCACCAGCACCACCCGGAAACGCCTCGTGAGCAGCTTTAAGGCGTCCTCCCTGGTTACACCGCCCACTTCCGGGACGTCCTCGCAAAAGACCACGACTTCTGCGGAGTGCTTTTCGGCGACCGCCACGGCCATATCCGTAGAAAGGCACGTTTTCACCTCGTGCCCCGCCTGAGAAAGCACCCCCTCCAGGGCCTCCGGAGCACCCGAAACAACACACACCCGCATAATGCATCAACTCCAGCAGCTACATGAGCTTCTCCAAAATAGGCATGGGATCAATCCAACTGCCTCCTATAGATCTCACCCCAAAGTGGAGGTGCGGCCCGGTCGACCAGCCCGTGCTACCTACGGCCCCAATCCGCGTACCCGGCCTTACTCGATCCCCTAAAGACACATCGATACGGGAAAGATGGCCGTAGAGATATTCGTACTGCGTATCCCGAACTATAACCGCCAGACCATAAGCCCCCATATCGCCGGCATGGCTCACCACGCCGCCGGAGACACTCACGACCGGCGCCCCCGCTGGCGCAGGTATGTCTACGCCCTCATGAAAGCTTTCGGTCCCCCAAAGGGGGTGGACCCGCCAGCCGAAAGCGCTCGTGATCTGGTAATAGCCAGGCGCCGGCCACACCGCCGGCGAACGGTAACCCAAGGCCCTCTCTACCACATCTTTGATATAACGATCTGCCGCCTGTACGTCACTGCCGTAGCCGCCGTAGGAAGCCAAGGCCTTCCTCAGGTTATAGGGGAGATTATCGGGATCTAGGTCTTCCCAGTCCACCCCACCCGCAACGGCATTAGCGAGGACCCAGGCCCCGACAATTATCTGCGCCCTGGGGTTCCAACGGTCCTTATCAGGATCAAAGCCATACCTTCGTGCACGCTCCGACCAGTAGTCGGGGTGCAACTGGGTTAGGCCGAAGGCCCCGGTCCTCTCGTTGACAGCATTCGGATTCCAGCTGCTCTCCTTCTCGATCAGCCCGGCCAAAAACCACACCGGAATGCCGGTAAGCTCTTTGGCTTCCTCCAAATAGGCTAGGAACTCCATTGGGATGGAAGCCCCCGATATGACCCAAAGCAAATTTCCTACCTGGTCCCTCAGCCAGGCCAGATTTTCAGCCTTGGCAGAAAAGGCCTGCCCAGCTTCAAATACGGCCTTTGCCGCAAGATCCGCCTGGGTATCATCCGGTATCCCGTAAAGCTCTACCAAATAGGGCCGGAGATAGTTGCTCAGTCCGTCGGCCAGCTTCTCTTCCCCCGCAGGCTCCTCGTAAGTGATAGATCCTCCCGAGAATTCCTTCGTGACCCACCTATGCTTAAACAGGTAGTGTCCCCTTATGGTATACGCCTCGACTAGCAGGTAGACGGTGAACGTCTCCTCCGAACCGTTTTCGCGGGACACCGTTACCGTAGACTCTTTGTAGTAAAAATAAGGGCGCAGCTTCTCGGCTGCGTCCTCCATCTTTTCCTTGACCCACCCCTCATCACGTAGCTTATCGTTCCCGGGATCCGAAGAAGCCAAATAGAGTACGGGAGCGTATACATCTCCCCACTGGTTAATAAGCTTTACATCCCTCCCGTACCTATCCCTAAACTCCCCAAATCTTTCCGTGCCCTTCCGGGGATACCACCTGCCCTTATCGGGCACCAGCCAGGTCTCTTTAACGTTCCACTCCTGCACCAGGGACGTAGCCTGTTGTTTAAGAGCGATGTCTTGGGGGTCAGGGTTTACGCCCAGGAGGGTCACCCCACCGGGCATAGCGCTGTAAAAGGCTGCCACAAGGACCAAAAGCACCAGCAGGACAGCTACCATGACGGCGACGGGCAGGCCGACCGTGGCCACCAAAGAGCCGATGGCCGCGCCTAAGACCTTGCCCCCAAGGGCCAGGCCTTTCCTTGCGGCCAGACGGAGGAGCTTACCGCCCAGCCTCCGCGTTACCCGGACTGCAGTATCGTGGGCCTGGTTCTCTAAAGTGTCCAGATGGCCCATCACATATACCTCCAGGAGTCAAGACCGCCGCGCTTCAGTGTGGGATAAACAGCTTTGATTTGGTTGTAGGTCGAAGCTACCACCGACCCTACCTTACGGCCGGCAGAAACGGCCGTGCGAATCCCCGGAGTTGCCGCCACCTTATGTCCAACCTCGGCTACCCTACCTGCAACGGCGCGGGCCCCAGGGTTCTGCATCACCTTCTCCCCTACCTTCTTAAGGCCCTGGCCAGCCAAGGATCCGGCCAGGTATCCTGCGGTGCCCGTTATACGCCCCACAAAGCCCGCCGTTTTGGTAGCTACCTCGGCCAGTACCTCGCCACCGGGTATAGCCCCGGCCACCAAGGAGTATGTCAGGGCCGTCGCCATAGCAGCCACCCTGCCCGCCTTGGCACCAAAGCCTAGCGCCCTCTGCAGGGCTGAAGGCCGGGAGGCGGACCTAGCGCCAGCCTCAGGAGTAGTCTGCTGGCCGTCACTAGCACCTGGGGCCTGGTAAAAGCCGCGCTGGAAGGCTGCAGCATCCTGTCCGTAGGAAGAACGGGCGTCCGGCAGTACCGCGCCGCCCTGGCCATTCCGACCGGGAACAGGCACTTCTTGGACGCCACCGGCCAGCATCCCGCCATGGGCCGTTTCCGCACGGGCAGAAACGCCGCCGTAACCTGCAGAAGCAGGCGGCACAGGAGTGACAGACTGCCCACCAGAAGTAACAGGCCCGGAGCCGCCAGAACTAGTAGGCGAAGCAGGTCCCTCTTCTTGGCCTACACGGAACCCTATGGGCCTGCGAGGAGTTTCCGCCTGAGGAGAAGACTGCCGCATAGCCCCGTCACCACCTGGGAGGCCTCCTCCGGGCTTATTGCCAGGAATCCGGCCCTTTATGCCCTCTGCAGCCTTGCCTCCCCCGAAAGTAGCCGCACCGAGCCTTACCAGAGAAGCGAGGCCTCCCAAACCCAGCGCGCCTACCAGGGCACTCCTGGCTATACCCTCCTCCCTTATGCCTGCCCAGTTAACTATTAAGGACTGCAAGGTATTCCGTAAGGCCTCGGCTACCGGGATGACTGCATAGATCATTACAGTGAACTGGAGCCAGGTGGCCCCGTTCTTTACATCGCAGATGAGCATTAAGGTACTCAGGGCAAGCCCGTGGGCCACGGGCATAAAGGCATTGGTGGCCAGCTCGCCCAGCCACACTGGGGCTGCAAGGGAAGCCCGGTTTATGGCCCAAAGGATGGCCATCACAGGAGTAAAAGCGAACATAACCGTAATGACAAATTTGCGGATGATGTAGATAACGTTAAGCCACAGGAACATGAAGGTAAGGAAACTCCGAACTACGGCTGTACCTACAACGCTTCCCGTAGATATACCCTCGCCAGTGAGGGAGACCGAAGCCCAGTCCTGGATATTCCGGCCCAAATTAGCCGCCACAGCGTTAAAGGCTTCACCTATAGCCTCGGTCAAAATCCCCGAGATCCACATCAGGGACTGGACCACCAGAGGAGCCAGAAAAACTATACCTACGCATAAAAACCACCGCTGGATGGACTCTACGGCCTCGGCCCGAGCTGCAGGATTAAGTGATCCGTAGAGGAGCTTAAAGCCAGTAGAGGCAATCACCAGCACGTAAAAGGGAAGGGTCACCGTGGCCAGGGTATTAAACCACAGGCGCACCACAGGGACCTCACTGGGCTCCCACGGCCTGCTGTTCTTTTCCGCCTCGCTCAAGCCCTCACCAAAGACTAGCTTGTCCAAGGTATGGAAGCCCCCCTGCTGGGCCAGGTTGGCCGCCACCCGGATCGGGAAACCTATCAGCCCGGCAAATATCTTCTCGAACACAGACCCCTTATCTTCGGGGGCCCAAGGGTCATCACTCGCCGCAGACTGAGGTTCCGTAAGGACTTGGGCGAAGGCCGGAGACGTCGCCCCAAACACGACCGCAATCAGGAGGATAATAAAGACCAGCCGCCGGAACATTACGCCATTCCCCCGATCTTGGTCTCGACCAAAGGCCACTCAAAGGGGGCAGGTGAGACCTGGAGCGCAGTTGTGGACCCACTAACGCGGAGTATCCCCTCACCCGGCCGGGCCCGCGAAAGGAGGTCCGCACACCCGGAGGCCAACTTAAAGTAATCCACCGCAGCCAAAGCAGCGTGCTCTTCCTGCTTTAGCACAAGTATCGTAGCGCAAGACTCGATAACCGCTCGCCCTTCTTCTGATCTGGCAAACTCCTCAAACCTCTGCGTAGCAATGGTCAGGGCGCAGCCGTGCTTCCTGCCCCTCCGGGCCAAAACCTCCAGGTAAAAAGCCGCGTCTGGATGGCGGAGGAACATCCACGCTTCGTCAACGGCTATACTCTTTTTTACCTTCCGCCCTCCCCTCTGGGCAAAAAACTGCCAAAGCCAGGAGAGGATAGCGTACACCCCCACAAAACGGGTAAACTCCGTCTCTAGGCCCCGGAGATTGAAGCATACAAATGGGGCATCGCCCTTTAGGTGGACTGTAGTCTGGCCGTCAAACATACCTAGAGAGCCATCCTTGGTGAGCAGCTTTATGCCGTCCGCCAGCCTCTCCGCACCGGGCTTCCTGGACAGGCGGGTCTGGATGTCCGAAAGGGTAGGCATGGCCTTCTTGACGCCGCCACTGTAAAGGCTAGCCGCCTCCGCCGTTATCCCCCTCGCCGCATATTCCTCGCGTACCGCCTCTTCAAGCAGAGCGGCCTCGCGCACATCCAGTCCCTGACCCGTCTGGTAGCGAAACACCGCGGCCACCAGCCCGTGAAGGTCGGCCATCTTCTCCTGGAGGTTAATCCTCTTCTGCCCGGTCTCGTCTTCTTCCGGCTCAATATCCAAGGGGTTTATGCCAGAGAAAGTGCCTGGTCTCAAAGAGACTACCTGGCCACCGAGGGCCCGGCAGAAGTACTCATACTCGCCCTCTGGATCCACGAAAGCTGTTTTAACCCCGCGATAGCCCTCAAGGAGGGCAATAAAGCGAAGGGTAACAGACTTACCCGAACCCGTTTCTCCGGTAATGAACATATGCTGGTTCGGGATGATGCGCTCGCCGGCAAATCGGTCCAGCATCACCGGGGCACGGGTATAAACGTTATAGCCCAGGAGTATCCCCGAGGTGTGACCACTGCCTGCAACGGAAAGGGGAAGACAGCAAGCCGCCCCGCCGACCGTCAGGGCCTTCTCGAAATCAGAGACCCGGTTGGCGGCCAGGGGGAGAACGGACTTTAGCCCGTCCAACTGGCGCAACACCAGGGCCGCAGGCCTTATGGCCGTACGGGCCAGCACCGCCTCTACGATCCTACACCTGTTTCTTAAGTCTTCTTCAGTCTCTCCATGTACTAGGACCAAAACGGTAACAAAAAAGAGCCGGTCGATGCCCAGCTCTATGTTTCTCCGTAAGGCCCGGTATTCTTCAACCTGATAGTAGAGGGACTCTCTCCTGCCGCCCTCTTGTATGTACCGCGTTGCCGCCTGGTCCTCTTTTTGCTGCAGCCTCCTGATCACATCTTGGTCGGCAGCAGGCACTATATGGACCGAAACGTCAACATCTCCGATGTTTAACAGGGGATCCAACCAGCCGACGTTGAGCTCCCTCCGAAGAGCATGTATGGCGTAAACCCTGGCATAGCCCGGACCGAGCCGAAGCATATCAAAGTCCACATAGAGACCATCCGGAACAAAGAGGTCCTGGACCCGCAGGGGCTTCGGCTCGCCGTCCGGAGCAGGCACAGCCGCATCCGGCTTCTTTCGTTTGAACAGCACGAGATCATCTCCCGTAATTCATGAGCTTCGTTATCCTGGCCTCCGAAGAGGGATGGGTAGCATACAGGGCTGCCGCAATGCTCCGAGGCCGGTCATCGGGCATACGGTTTAAGAAGAACACCAGGGCATCGCGGTATCCCTTGCTCGCAGCATATTCGTCGGCCGCATATTCTTCGCCTCGATTTACGGCCAGGAAAGAAAGCTCCAGGATTTTGGTCAAGATCCAAATCGCGAGCTTGAGGGTCCAGGCAAACAGAAGGAAAACCCAGCCCACGCCGGCATACTCGCGATCAAACTCGCCTGCGCCGAAGCCTATAAGGCTCATGATGAACATGAATGCAGTAGCTATCCACAGGGCAACGGTGCCCGCAAGATTGCTAACGTAGGCGATCAGCCGCACTTTGGTGTCGCCATTTTGGAGGTGGGCCACCTCGTGGGCTAGCACCGCCTCTAACTCCTCGACGGTAGCGCTCTTAAGGAGTCCTTCGGTGACTGCTACGGTCTTCGTGCCTACGGCAAAAGCGTTAGGATAACTATCTCGCTGGACGAATATATCCGGCTTCTGCGCGAGACCGCACCGGGCAGCCACCCTTTCAAAGGCCGGTATGAGGACCTCTTTTTCCCTGCCCAGCGGCGGACGGAGTCTGGTGACTGCGCGGAAGTACGTTTCGCCTGCAGGGCTCAGAGCAAGGGCAACAAGGGCCGCCTCGATCACAAATCCCCAGAAGAAGGCCGCGTTATCTGATAACCCGAATATGGCCAGGCATAAACCTATCAGAAACCAGTTTAGGACCACAATACAGCCCAGGACTGCCAATCGGAAGCCTTTCAAAATCATTGAGCAACACTCCTTTGGGAAATATGATAAAGGGTCATTACGCCAGCCTGGACTCCTTCGGAAGGCCTCCAGGGACGATTTCGGTTCAGAAGATGGTAGAGGAGATCCGCAACGGCATCGCTACCCAGAACCTCAACCTTGAGCCGCGCAGGCGCAAGCGCATCGGCCAATATGGCCAGCCTGGCGTACAGCTCCCCGCGGGCAAAATCAAAGCCGTGGGGCGTATCAAACCCTATCACCAGGTACGCCTGACGGGCGTTGGCCGCACGCTCCTGGCTCATGGCCTCCAAGAAGTCGGCCCTCTGGCGGGCCAGCTCCCTCAAGGCCCCCGGAACGCTCACGCTCCTTAGCTCCTCAACTACGCCGCGCACATCCACAGCCTGGGACGTCACGAGCACCTGTACGGGAAAGTGCACCTGCATTAGCGCCCCTATGGCGTAGTCCTCTACGGCGTTCTGCTCCTCGTCAGAAAGGAGCCAAAAATCGGCGGCAGACACACGGGCTACCAGCCTGTAACGGTTGCGGGTGAGAACCAGCACTCCCTCCCGGATGTCCTCCACTTCCCACAGATCCGCGAGGGAAACTGCCTCGGCCTTCTTCCTGCCGCCAGAAGGCCGCTTTAAAGAGGAGGCAGGCGCTCCCCCGGCCTCCACATACCTGGTGTAAAGCCAGGCACCCACGCCCGCCAGCACTGACAACACGAGAAAAGTCACGGTCAGAAGGCTGGAAAGGCTCAAAAACTACACCTCCTTTTCAGTGGGTATGCCTTGGGGGAGCGCCACCATTTCCACAGCCGGAATAAGAAAACATCGCAGGCCATACCGTAAAACCTGGGCAGGGCCAAAGAAGCACCTGCAGAGACGCCTGCGATAAAACCGAATACCCTCAGCCATATGGGGAGAGGCAGGGCTGCCAGGAAGCAACCAGCCACGAAGCCGCCAACTGCGTAGAGGAACTGCCGGAAGCCCAGAGGGCCCAGGAACTTCTCATGGGCATCCTCTATTTCCGGCGGTACCGGCCAGCTCCTCATTACTGTCCCGCCCTTATCATGAGCTGGACTATAAACCCGGCGAATATCATTACGCCACCTATTACTATCGCTCCGCCTAGAATGTAAGGGATGGAGGCCAGGGCCTGAGCCCTTTCCTCGGGCTTGTGGGCAGTTATGACCATTTTAAAGCCCGTATACGCGACGGCGAGAAAAATAAGCAAAGCCCCAAAGGGCCGCAAAACGTCATTCATCAGCTGGACCACTCGGCTGGAGGCCTCCTCCGCCGTTCTCTCAGCTATCCCCGCCGTCTGAGCCCATGCAGGGAGTGCAAGCATAAGTGAGACCCCAAGAGTGGCGAAAAAAGAAGTAATACGGTGCCAAACCCGTAGCATAATTCAATCAGACCCCCTCTATGACTGCAACCATAAAGTGAACCACTTCAGCATCGCCACAATATAGGGCGCGGCATACCAGAGCAGGAGGCCAAAGGCAACGGCTATTATGGTCCCAATAGCCCTGGACACTACCTTCCCTGATACTATGAAAAACAGGAGGAGTACCCCGGCGAGAGCGAGTATGAGCTTTGCGGCAGAATCCAAGATGGGGCTGGCTGCGGACACTCCTTCGTCTACCAGGTGGGTTAGCTTGTTAGCGAGCTGCTCCGGGGATACAGGCTCGATACCCGCGGTGCCACCTCCGGACTGGGTGGAAGAAGCAGAACCCTGGACCTGCGCAACCTGTTGGTCCACCCATATGTCGGATTCTACCGTGGCTCCTGCAGGCCCCACCGGAAAAACGAACCCCAAAAGAAAAATAAGCGCTGTCAACAGCGCTTGGCGCATAAGGCCCACCCCTTTATCGACTTTTGAACTCCTAAACACTGTAGCTATCCCATGTTGGCCGGCTCAACCACTAACATAACGTCAGGATGAAAGCCTTCCACGGGCGTTTGGAGATTGCTGTAACGCCCTGCCCACGCACCTCCTTCCAGTACCCCCGGGGCAAGTGCCTTCTCCACCAACACCAGGTGGGCGTCACCGTCGCTGCGGTAGAAAATTATCGTGCCTCCTTCTTCGTCTACGGTAACTTCGTGAGCCAGCATGTGTATTTGCCCCGCCGTAACCTCCGATGGATCAGCATCGACAGGCATGGTGAAAAGGGACACGCGCCACGGCGGAGGATTAAGTTCTAGCCAGTTGCGGAGTAGCAAGGTTCCGCCCGGCCCTCAAACCGGGCTTTCGCCTCCTTCCGGGATACTTGATTTAACCTCACCGTTCTTTCCGTGCCGGAGGCCCCGCCCCTTTAGGGCTGGGGAGGAAGGCACGGTTGACGCCTCCTTTTATGTGATGTAGAATGGAACCATGAAGCTCGTCAAAACTGTAAAATGCAAGCTCCAAGTCGATAACGAACAAGCAGCTATCCTCCTGGAAACCCTGCAGAGGTTCGCCAATGCCTGCAACGACATCCTCCGCGTCTCTCAAGAAAACCGCACTACCAATAAGGTTAAACTTCAGCACCTCTGCTACCGCAGAATCAAAGAAAAATACGGCCTGCAAGCCAACCTCGTCATCCGTGCTATCGCCCGCGTAGCGGAAGCCGCCAAGAAAAAGCGGAAACTGTCCAAGCCCAGGAAGTTTAAACCCACGAGCATGAGCCTCGACCAGCGCACCTTCTCCTTCAATGAAAAACGTTGGGAAGTTTCCGTTTCCACAGTAGGCGGCAGGCTTAAACTACCCCTCGCCATTGGCAATTTCCAGCGTGGGCTCCTGGCAGGACAGAAACCCACTTCGGCCACCCTCTGTTACAACAAGCGAACGAAAGAGTTCTATATCAACATTGTCGTCAACCGGGAAGTACCCTTCACGCCAGGGAACGGCAACGTCATTGGCGTTGACCGCGGCATATATAACCTTGCTACCACCTCCAGTGGCCTGAAGTTTTCCGGGCGGCAGGCCATGCATGTCCGGAAGCGATATGCCAGGCTGCGGCAGGCGCTCCAGACCAAGGGCACGAAGGGGGCCAAGCGCCTCTTGAAACGGCTGTCGGGGAAGGAGCGCCGCTGGATGGCCGACCTCAACCACAGGATCGCCAAAGCTATCGTTGACTCGTGCAAGCCCGGCGATGTGATCGTAATGGAAGACCTGCGGTATATCCGGGAGCGAATCCGTGCTGCTAAAGAGCAGCGCCTTCTCCAGCATTCGTGGACCTTTGGGCAACTCGGCAAATTCATCGAGTATAAGGCCACCGAGCGTGGCATTGCCGTGGCCTATGTTGATCCCCGCCATACCAGCCAGCGCTGCCCTAAGTGCGGCAGTACCAACCGGAGCAACAGGCACGGGCACCTTTTCTGCTGTACCTCCTGTGGCTTTGCCGGCCATGCAGATATAGTCGCCGCAGCAAATATCCGCCAGGTCTATCTTGAGACGCTGGCGGATGGGCCTCCGTCAGTAGGCCCCGAAGCGGCTTCGAGCTGCAAGCCCCTAGCTTTAGCTATGGGGTAACTGACTGGTTATTACGTCTCTTTCCAACGGTGGAACAGGTTTGAGTTTTATACGCTTTCCACGAAATGCGAAGATCGTCTCGATTTCCACTCCTCTGCGAGCGAGTGTCAGATAGAACAGTTCGGTGAGATCGCGAGGCGATACATCCAGTCCGGCCCGGGAGGCCAATCTGGAAACTATTCTATGTATCGCCCGGGGGGTAATCACCTCCTTTCTTCCCCCGGTTATCAAAAGTCCCTCCTGGCGTCTGGTCAGAGTTATATACTCTTTTAAGACCTTAGCCAGCCTAGGAGTTAAAGGCACGGTACGATTGTTAACCGTGCCTTTAACAACCAGGAAACCGTCATGTAAGTTTACGTCGTCAACTTCTAATTTACTTATCTCGGTCGAGCTCAGTCCCGCGTCTGAAAGCAACATAACTATCAGGATGTCCCTGCACCTTCTCAAAGGATGAGGATCGCGCTCCGCAGATTGAAGCACCAGATTTACAGGGAAATCTTGAGCAACATTTATGTTCTCCATAAGCAGCGCCTTTCCACAGGTAAAATAAGACAAAATTATCTCTTTAGGGGAGAAAGATACTGTTCCCCTTGAGCAGATCCGGTATAATTTTTTCTGAAAGTATTAAACGCACCTCATTTACGTTTGCCGTGAGTTTTCGGATACCGTCCGTCCCAGCCAGCGCCAGCCGTAGATACGTGAAAGAGCCATTCTTAATCCCGACCGGTCACGTAACCAGAAGGCAGAACACCGTTAAAGGGTCTGGCCTTCTGGCTGGTGGGAAAAGCGATAAGGCTTGGCTTAAATCCCGGGACGGTACTCGCAAGAACTCTCTTAAACCGCGGTAATATTTTTCGGCCTGCACTTTCATCCGGCGGAGGCGTTCCCACACGAAAAGCAGTTGCCGCCGGAGGTTTATCCTGAATTCACGTGCTTTTGCCTCAACGTCTTCGGCCGAAACTTCAACCTGGCCTTCCCGGAGTTCAAAAACGCGCTGCATTTCTTGTTCAGATATAGGCGTTGAAAAGATGCGGAAAATGCCGGAGACAGAGCGGAGAAGTTGGTAAGCTTCGCTGGTCAGAATACCATTGCAGGAAACGAAAACGTATGAAGGAATAATGCGCTCATAAGTATGATGAGTTCCAGGGGTGGCCATACTCATACGGGCAACGTGCCTCACACAAGCCAAGGCGTCTTCTATTAAGCCCGGCTTATGCTGGGCGCGTTCCTTAATTCTTTTCGCAACCTCTAGTTCATAGCCGGTCAGAACCTGGACAGCATACCACATTTGCGGTTCTCCCTATAATTATTGGCCAAACGGTTCAGCTCTCGAAGGCGTAACATGTTTTTTAGTACTGCTTCATCTTCATCAAACGACCTACGTAGCAGGTCGCGTTTTAGAAAGCGCCTTAGCTTGTTGATGGTGGCCAACGGGTGGGACACAAAAGATCCCTCACTCCGACATTCTTTGCTGGCAGTTTTTATTTTACACCAAAAGTCAACTAGCAGTCAACTATCTAGGTTATAGACGCATTAAAAATATTACTAGTGATCGACATTGGTCGAGATAATTCGACTGTTATATGCTCTATGATGGAAGGGAGGAAGGGTGGAAATTGTGATCGTTGCAAGACCACCCGTTTGCCAACATGGAGGAACTACGGATACTCGCTCAAAGGCTTAGGGATTTAAGGAAGGCCAAAAGAATGAGTGCGCCGACTTTGGGGAGGAAAATAGGGCTATCCAGAAGCGCCATTAGCCGGATAGAAACCTTGAAATCCGCGCCATCCCTTGAAGTCCTTTGCGGCTTGGCAAAAGCCCTGGACTGCACTCCAGATTTCCTTCTGGGCTTTCGCGACACACCTGTACCAACTACCACCGTGGAAGAAATATGGCCGGAAGGAGCAAAAATCATAAGAAAAGCAGGGGAAACACTGGATGAGGCGCATAAAGAAATGCTGTTGGCCCTAATACAGACATTTCTGGTACAAGCAAAAAGGGAGAAGAAGGATTCCAGGTAAAACTGTCGAATAGTAAGATCCGGAAAAATAAAAAGCCAGAGGCTTGGCGGGCTGCTCTGGCTTACCCCAACCCCCGGCAGGAAGCACCCCTCAAAAAAGGTGCTGACTGCCGACGGGGCTCCTCATGCAATTTTAAGGATAAGGTTCGACGTAAATTCGCTGATTCCTGCTTAAGTCAGAAAAAAATCCACGCCAAGGAGGAATAAAAAATCGGGCACTTGAGTCGCCCCTCAAGTGCCCAGGAAAGGAGTAAAGCGAACATGAAACCAACTGCATTAATACTATACCACAAAATCAACCAATTGGACAATATCCTTATAGCATCTTTCAATGAAATTTCAAGTCGGACAGGCATTTCTCGGCGCGGCTGCATATACGCCATACGCTCTCTAGAGAAGGCCGGCCTGCTGGTGACCCTCAAGGTTTACACGGGCCATGGCCGCTATACCAATGCCTACATAACCTTCCCATTGGGCAAACCATTTTCCTGCGCCAATCCCCAGCCTTCGCATATAGAACGTATCCAAATTGCCCTGGAAAAACTGAGAGCACTGGGTTATACCCGCATAGTCCTGCCCGAAAATCTTACTCCCTTGATCCAAAATATGTCTGCACCGAGTGCAAATTTTGCACCGGGTGCCTTATATACGATGTATTGTAATACAGTACATGGTGGTAATAGTAAGGAAGTTAAAGATGCAAGAGATGTTTACGTTAACGTAATAAGCTTACAAAGTGCAAAAAATCCAGATAAAGGAAAATCAAAGCAAAAAGAACAGGCTCTCCCCGTCAGGTTCGTGGACAGGTCCGGTCTGGCAAAACCTCACGAGATTGTCGTGGACCTGTTCCCGTTCTTCGGGGTAAAAAAGATTATGCTTGTTTCCGGCTGGACGGTCAGGAGGGTAAGGGCCGCAGTAGAAGCAGTGGTAGACTACGGCCGGAAGTACCAGATCCGCAACCTGGAGGCTATTCTTGTGGCGGCGGTTACGAGGGGCTGGAGGGTGGCCAGAAAGGTGATAGACTGGGTGAAGGCAAAAGTTCTGCCGGGCTTTGCCGCCAGGAAAGAGGAGGCTCCGCAGGAAGATAAGTATAGGGCCCTTTACCGTCTGGTAACCGAAGAAGAGGCAGAAGCGATCAGGAAAACTTGTAAAGCACCTGAAGAGCCGCGAGAGGATAAGTATCGGGACCTCTATAAACTCGAGCCTGAAGGGTGCTCGGTATAGGAGAAAGGAGAATAGTCGTGGTAAGGAGAATACTGGCCGTAGCTAACCAGAAGGGTGGCGTGGGGAAGACTACCGCCGCGATAAACCTGGCCGCGGTATTTGCTTCCAGGATTCCTACCCTCCTGGTGGATATGGACCCCCAAGGCAATGCTACGGAAGGTGTGGGTATCAAAGAGGGTGATGTAAAAGTTACAGTGGCAGAGGTGCTGGAGGGAGAATGTAAAATAAGGGATGCCATCGTAAAGACTGAGTTCGGCCAACTGGCAGTTCTTCCGGCAGATATAGGGCTGGCCGGTATCGAGGGTAAAGACGTAGATGCGAGAACGCTTCTGCAGAAGCTGAACGAGCTCGGTGAGGAGTATTACATGGTGGTTATAGACTGCCCCCCTTCCCTTGGCCGGCTCACCATAAGCGCCTTGGCGGCAGCCGACCGGGTCCTAGTACCGGTTAAGCCCGGAAGATTTAGCTTGAAAGGCCTGCAACAGCTCTTCGGGCTGGTGGAAAGTATTAGATTAAGAGGGATCAACCCTACCGTAAGGGTACTAGGAATCTTTTACAACGAGGTCCAGGCAAACACGAATCTCTTCCGGGCTATTGATGCCGTGCTCCGTAAGGGTTACGGGCACTTTTTGCTGGATACAGTAGTTCCCTCTAACGTTAAAATCGGTGAATCGCAGATTGTCGGAGAGCCCGTTGGGAGTTACGACAGGAGCTCAAGAGGATACGAGGCATATCTAAATCTGGCAAGGGAGGTCTTAGAAAAGTGGGACCGCGTAGCAAGGATAAGCTAAGGCGGATGGAAGAGGCCTTGGACGTATTGCTGGGTGAAGACACGGCTGGAAGAAACTTGGAGGAAAAGGAACAGGAACCCAAAGCTGAGCCAGAGGAGTTAACCAGTAAACCTGTTAACAAGTTAGAAGGTGAGCAAGCTAGCCGGTTAGGCGAAGAACCGGCTAGCAAGCCGGAGAATAAAAAAGATAACCTCACAGCTAGCGAGTTAACTAACGAGTTGGATGTAGAAAAAGTTAGCGAAGAAGCTAGTGATATGGATAATCGTCTAATTGTGGAACCAAATAGCTTGCCGGCCAGTGAACAAACAGAGGAGATTGCAGCAACACTAGATAGTTATCACGCTAGCTCTACAACAAGAAAAAGGGTTATTCAGCCAGATATTAAGCCGGATAACAGGATGGTGGTTAAACCAGTTAATGAGATTGATGGCGAAATAGAGATCGAAATAGACAGCGAGCAGGTCAGACAGCCAACTCGCAAACCAGTTAGCCAGTTAACACGTAAAGCAAATAACTCGCCAACTAAAATGCTGTCTAACGACCAATCCATAAAGCTTAAAAAAGCCTTACCGAGGAAAAAATCTCGACCGGTTGACCCATTCCTCGAAGTCATTGCTGCTCAGCTTGAGTTATATCTTGAGGAACCAGGGACACATGAGAGGGTATCGGTCGGAGGTAGGCTCCCGAGAAGGCTATGGGAACTGGTGGAGTTGTACTGTACTTATAGCAAGATACAAATGCAGCATTTTCTGGAGGAGGCAGTGGTGGAAAAGCTCAAGAAGGAGCTGGGTATTACAGACCAGCTGATAGACGGGGGCAAAGAAGAAAACTAATGCGATTGGTCAAGACATTTGGCCATTCGAGTGATCATACGGATGTTGTCCAAGGCCAGTATGAACCGGTCTCCGTGCTCCTCCCTGGCCAGACCGGCGGCAGCTAGCTGCCGACAAACAAGTCTCATGCGGCGTTCGGAGGCTTTGCTGGCAAGCCCTTTGCCGAGTGCCAACTCATAGGGAGTCACCTGCCCAAGTCTAAAGAGCGCTTCTACGGCATAATCGCAGTAAGACTGATAGCCGGGGAGTCTACGGCGTACCATCTGTCGGGCCTTTTCTATCATCTTTCTAACCGTAGGGTGGTCCATGTATTCACCGCCGGCCGGACTAAAGAGGTCTTTTCCTTCGGCCGGCACATTTGTTCCATTATGACTGGTACCGAGGTTATCCACGACGGTAGCCTCTCCTTGCCTCCAGCCTAAAACCTCTCCTCTGGTCACCGCAACCTTAAGAGCTATCCGTAGCTCTTCGATTTCCCGATCCTTTGTTGCAAGGAGCTCCTCGAGCTCTGCGACCCGCCTTTTCAACGCAGCTATCTCGCCCTGCTCAGCCTCCTCTTTTTCCCGGATCTGCTCTACAAGTTGCGATAACTTAGCTACGGCCGCCTCCAGTGCAGCGTCCGTTTTTGCCCCCTGTACAGGTAAGGGGCCGGAAAGGAAAGGCGTGTCCCCCACATGGGTCACCTTCCTCCGCCGGACCTGCCCGGTCTTTCCCAGCCGTGGGAACCAGAAGCGCCCCGCAGGGAGAGAGTGCAGCTCCTCAAAGGATTTCCCGGCAGTGTGGTGTTTGACGGCTTGGTAGTCGAGGGGCTCCTCAAATCCGCCGATTACAGGAAAATTGATCTGCGTAAGGAACTCCTTGGACACCGCTTGGGTCCGCTGGCTGGCCACGACGAGTATTATCCCTCGCTTGCGCCCCTGCTTTGATATGCGGGCCATGATTTCTGCCGTAAGAGAGGACGCAGACTGCGGAGCAAATACCTGGACTTCCTCTACCGCCAGCACTACCGGCTGGCGTTTTCTTGTAGCCAGGGAAAAAAGCTCTTCTAAGACCGGCAAGGCAAGGCGCTGCTGCCCTGCGTTAGTCGGTTCTTCGCAGAAGTCGAAAACAACAGCCAGCCTCTCATCCAAGGCAATGCTGAGGATCTCTTTGACCGCCTGGCGGTTGGAGGTAGCCGGGAGGTCACCGTGGGACCCTCCAACTACTAGAGTGCGGAAGGCCTCCTTTAGAGTCCAGAACTCACCTTCGGGATCCACAATAACAGCCGGAAACCCCGCCTCAAGGAATTCTTCTATTAAAACCCCTACCGTGTTAGTTTTGCCCCGGCCAGAAGAAGCCCAGACGCCAACCCGGAGGCCGGTATCGGCGTAGTTGGTGAGATCAATATATAGATCATTGCCCAATCGGAGGCTAGGAAAGGAAAGGTAGTTTGGGGGTTTTTTGCCCATAGGAATTCCCTCACACCCATGAGAGTGGATCTCTATTACGGGAACCAACCCTGTTTTTTGCCCATAGGAATTTCCTCACACTAATTCTAATTATCTTGGCACCGTATTGCATCTCAAAGTAGTGTCTGGGGAGACAGACAGGTATTCCCTGAATTTTCAGGCCAAAATATTTCAAAATGTCGCCGGCACTATGAACTTAGTCCCTTAACGGTACGTACTTAGGGAGCAAGGCGAGCAAATAAAAAGAGCTGCTAAAACGCTTTTAATCCCTTAATAGGCCCAACTTAAGCTACCGCAAAACGCCAGAGCAGAGTACCGCCCTTTTAATCCCCTGATGGTGCCGACTTTAACGCTTCCCGGTTTAATGCATTTGCTATGAGTTGCTGACTTTTCATCCCTTAACGGTGTCGACTTAACTTTTTCTCTAAAGGAAGCTTATGAAGCTTTAGATCCCTTACTGGTATCTACTTAACAGAAAAGCGAAGGCGGCTGTGTTTTTGGCGACGGTTGGGACGCTTATAATCCCTTAATTGGTATCTACTTAACTACTCATGGCGCTTGCCAAAGGGATAGTCCACTTTGCTTTTAATCCCCTAATAGTATCTACTAAACGGCAAATTCCGCTTGCTGAGGTAAATTCAGAGTTCGCTTTTAATCCCCTAATAGTATCTCCTAAACGGCAATTTCCTTGGCCGGCTGTGTTGGTATACGGTCCACTTTTAATCCCCTAATAGTATCTACTAAACTGGCACTTTTCGCTGTTCTATTTTAGGAGTAGGTCCTTTTAATCCCCTAATAGTATCTACTAAACGAAGGCTGGCCTGCTGCTCTTCAGAAACAGGCAAAATCTTTTAATCCCCTAATAGTATCTACTAAACCCCATTCAAAAGTATAGACGTTGCAAGGCACTCCCAAACATTGAAAGAACCTTTTTGTCGTCGACCCCCAGTAATGCAAAACCCCTGGAGAACGACGATACTCAGCTCTCTTCTTCGGTGAATGTCTTCAAAATAATATACTTTACGGCGTGCTTAGGTACCAACAGCTCGCCGTCTTCAGTTTCCACCCGCAGATTGTACCTGTTAGCTCCGAGATACTTGGCCCTTATCTTCTCGCCAGTTATCAAAACTATGGTGAAGTATTTTACCTCCCCCAACACCTCGGCATCCCATGTGTCGGCCTCATAGCTTGTCTTCTTAAGGGGAATAGCCTCTTGATTCTTCTGGGCCTTTTGCGGCTTCTGTTGTTTACTCGTACCGTTCATACCGAAATCTCTCCTTTCGAGAAACTACACCTGAGGAACTATCTCCCACCCAGCACGACTGAAAATCTGCTCTGCCTCTTTTTTCGTCGTCGAAGGCAAAGGTACTTGCTTCAGGGGTTGCGGAGGACTCAACATGCCCCGTAGGTAGAAATAGTGCGGGAACCAGAAGCTGGCGTGCATCTTGGGCAAACCTTCCACCAGTTCTGGCGCAAGTAACTTCAACCGGTCAAATAGGTGATCCCGCCTAACTATTATATCATCGCCCACTACCGTCCCTTTTTCCAGATTGAAGTATTGCTCGATGCACATAGCAGTACCTTCAGCCCCAAAAGAGAGAGCAAAGGAAGGATCATTCTGGCTGCGATCAGAAACAGATACACCGGCTAAGGCGTAACAAGTCTTCCCCGAGAGGGATAAAGCGTCTTCCAGGATCGGGTACGGATACTTTAGAACAAAACTGCCTGGTGTCCTTTCCAGCAGAGCAGCTATCATGGAGTAGGAAAAGGAAGGCTTCAGCACATACCAGATCGGGAACACCCGGTCGCACCAGTACAGGGAAAATTGCTGCTCCTCCCCGGCAAAATACCCTATCATATTGAGATCCCGCGCTATGTTAATAACTTCGTTCCCTGGCCGCAGAACCCGCAGGTGGTTCTCAACTACCGGAGAGTCCAAGATAAAAAGAAGGACTACCGGTGCAGCGCAGACCTGCTCAAAGTACATCTTTTTCGGCTTGTTGGTACCCCTATAGGTGGCCACAGGGTTCATTCCCCCAATCTGTCTACTACATTTTCTAGGTCCTGGAAGGTAGGCTGGGTGTAAACGGCTGTAGTGTCTAGACTTTCGTGCCCCAGGATGGCCGCCACCTTTACCAGGTCCACCCCACTGTCAACCAAGTTTTTAGCGCACGTATGACGCAAGACATGGGGCGAAAGGTCCTGTATATGAGCCTGATAAGCGTACTTCTCCAGTATCTTTCGCACGGCCCTGTCAGTAAGGGGCCCCCTTTGCCCCACAAAAACCTTTGAGCAATGGGGGTCGTGGGGCCTCACCGAAAGGTATTTGGCCAGGGCTTTACGGGCCTCTAGCTTTACCGGAACTTCCCTATCTTTAGCCCCCTTCCCATACCGCACCCTAATTTTACCTGATTTTTCACCTAGCTCAACATCTTCAAGGTTAAGGTTAACAAGCTCGCTAACCCGCAAGCCACAAAAGAGGAGGACCTTTACTATAGCTTCGTCCCGGGCGTTGCCACTTCTCTCTACAGCCCGGATCAGGGCGTTCTGCTCTTTCCTTTCCAGGGCACGGGGCGCGAGCTTCTGCCGGGCTACACCCTTCGGGAACTCCGGTACCCGGTCTATTAACCCCTGTCGCCTGGCCACATCGAGCCACTTACGTATGGCTGCCATTTTGCGGTTAATGGTGGCGGGCTTAAACTCCCGGACCCGCATAAGGTATTGCCTGTACTCGGCCAGATCCAGGGAGGTCACTAGCTCGGGCTTAAGTTCTTCCCCGGTGGTCCCCAAGTACCAAGAGGAAAAATCTTCTAAGTCGGAAGCGTAATTTAGTATCGTATGGTCGGCAGATCCCTCACTGCGGAGGGCTGTAACAAAGGCGGTCAGATTATAGGAACTGTTTTTCCTGCTATCCAAAGGTTTCACCCCCGAAAAAGTTTAGCAGGAAGATTTGCTGTTTCCCGCCTTGATTTTCAAGGATTCCGGGAATCTCCTATAGGGCTGCCGGTTTCCTGCCCATGTGTTCCTATAATCGTACTTATAGGAACAGGTTATCGGAACTCAGCCGTCTGTTGACAGACCGGCATCAGATCGACTTTACGAAAGCGATGGCTACAATTAATGCACTCATATACGATTGTCGACCGACGAAAAGGTACATAGTCGACAATTTCGGTTAAGTCCCCAACTTCCTCTAAGTTAGCGTCAACTCTGACTGCTACAACACAGGGATATATATCTTTGATGAAACCTTTTGTTGAGCTGCAGTAGGGACACCTGTACATAGCCAGCCCGTCCCCTTTTTAACACTTGCTAACACCTTTAACATATGATAACATAGAAATAACAGTAAAGGCAATCGTTAACAGCATGATAACAGCACAAAAAGGCAGGAAGATAGCAGTGGCGGAGCAGATCACCATCGGAATAAGGGGCACGTCGGAAACAAAGGCCAGGCTTGACAGGCTGGCAGAAGAAACTGGTCTTTCGCAAAAGGAACTGTTGGAGAGGATGGTGGGCCTCTACGAGCAGTTTTCCCGGAACCATGGCGCGGACCTAAATGATATAAAGGAGTTCCAGCAGCTGCGCTACCACCTCCGAAGGGTGGAGGAAATATACATTTCCTTGGTCAGGGAGGCCAAGGATAAGGCCATGGCAGATGCGGAGACCGTGGAAAAGGCTAAGAAAGAGGCAGAAGAGGCCAGAAAGGTCGCTGAAGCCGCCAGGCAGGAAGTGAGGGCGGTCCGGGAGGAGCTTGAAAAGGTAAAGGGTGAGGCGGAAAAGAGGATAAAGGAATTGGAGGAAAAACTGGCGGCGGCCCAAGAAGCCAGGGAGCAAGCAGTGAGGGTGGCTGCGCTGGCAGAAAGGGCGGCGGCAGAGGCCACGGAAAAAGTTAAGTACCTGGAAGAAGAGGCAAATAAATACTATGGGCTTCTGACCGAAAAGGAGAGGCTAGAGAAGGAAATAGAGAAGATGAAGGAAAGGTGGGAGCTGGAAATAGAGAAGGCGGTACTGGCCGCGCAACAGGAAGGACTGAAGGAGGTAGCACGTTTACAGGAAGAACTGGCCCGTGTCAGGGAGGAAAAAGCCGAATTGGAAATAAGGCTGGCCAAAATATAGCCACTTCTGAACACGCATTAAAAAGTAAGCCCGGGCTTATGCATAGCCCGGGCCTTCAGCCACCATATACCATTCTCCGTCCTCGGGAAAATATTGGTAGAACCAACTGTATTGTGCCATCTCAAACCATAGAGTGGCACAATAAGCAGAACATAGTTCCTCCTTTCTATTCTCTTCCAACCAGGCTACAGTCTTGTCGCCTAGATTGCCGCCCATAACTCTCCAGACCAGCTTGCCGTCCAACCGCAACTGGATTTCTCCCGTACCTACGTCTAGTTCCCAGTCCTTAGGTAGAACCTCTGGGCCGGTATTGGCCTTGGTTATGGGCTTTTCCCTCATTCTCAAGAACCGGCCGTCCTGGGTGTACATGCTGTTCCACGGCCGACTTGCTATGTAGTCCGCCAAGTGGACTAGCTCTGCAGCCGACATACGGCCAAGAGAAGGAGCAACCTGGATACGTTCAGGGCCCCAAAGGCCCATGTGGCTTGCTATGAGGTCCATTACTTTTTTATACCTCTCTTCCCCCAGAATTTTTTTGTGCTCGGCATAATATTTCTGGGGGAGCAAAGGGTGTTCCCTAACCGTCTTCTGGCCTTCGAGGCCGTATTTGAGCGTATCGTGCAGCAGGAGAGCTACGATAATATAGTCCTTATCCTGCTGCAACTCAGGGTGCGCCTCCAGGAGCTCCAGGCCCACCCATACGGCAGCCTTCGTATGCCTTACTAGCCCGCCTTGAGTTCTTGCCCACCAGGGGTGATTTTTCCCCGAGGAAGAAGCTGGGGCCTGCCAGAAGTAGGCAGGCGCGAAAAGAAGGCAGGCAAAGACAAACTCTTTTAGGTATGGAGACGAAATGTGCGCTATTTCTTCTCCAAATACGACGTTGGGATTGTTGGGCAAAAAGCTGTTCACGAGGGTACCCTCCTTTTTAGGTATGCCTGATGCCGCACCTTGTGCAGCCGGAACCCAGGCCGTGTATCCTACCGCCATAATAATAGCGATTCCCTATGGCCCTGCCCCCGCAGACTGGGCAGGTGAACTCGACCCTGCCTACTTCGATACCGGCCTTGCGGAAGGCCTCCTCCTCGGCCCTCATGAACGCCATCATCTTCCCGACAAAGTCCTCCCAGCCCGGGTCGTCCCTTTCCTCCAGCCGGGTGGGAAGCTCCTCCATGAGGCTCTTGGTGGTGCACCACAGGAAGGCTGCGCGCTTATTCGCAATCCCGCTGCACTGCGTGCAGTTTTCGCGCTCAGGGCAAGGGTACAGTGGGAAGCTGATTGCGCCGGGAGGGGGCTCATACGTGGAAAGCCCCTCCTCCGGCAGCGGCTCGCTCAAAAACAGCAGCTCGTAGCCGTTTCCCTGCTTCCTGACCGCTGCATCCCGCCGGAAGCCCCGGGGCGTCTCCCAGAGCTTCCGGGCAAGATGGGCAGCCAGCTTCTCAAGGGTATCAAAGAACATTTTCTTCCCCCCCTATCTCGTACTTAGTTCTCCCAGCAGAACGGGTAATGCTGCACCAGGGAGTGCTCCCGCCCCGCCAGGAAGGAGTTTTGGTCAAGGTAAAGCGCCCGGGTCTGGCCGGTCCGGGCGTTGAAGGTGACGCCGTATACCTCCAGCCCCTCTCCCGCAAAAAGCTGGTTCAGCAGAGAAAACACCAGCGTCCCGGCCATTACGTTCGTGGCTATGTTCTGGGGAGAGGACACAGCCCTCTGCTGGCAAGACTCCTCGCTCGGGAAGAGGGTGTCCTCATCCTGCAGGATATCCGGGTAATAGTAGCCCACCGGCGGAAGTATTATCTCCTTCTCCGACCTGGCCCCCAGGATCACCTGCCCGGACCACTCGTCGTTGCCGGAGTCGACATAGACGAGCGGCAGGGAATCCAGGCTGTCGAATACCTGGTGGAAGAGCTGCCTGGAACGGTTGTTGTCCACGCAGCCCACCAGGACCGAGATAGTCGGGGAAAAGCCGGCAAGCTCGTCGCAAAGGAGGTGGACCAGGGTGGCCGGATCCTCAACGTAGCGCGGGTGGTAGGGAATTAGCATGTCGTACACCGCCCCGTAGCGTTCGGAGAGGACTTCCACCTTGGGCCGGCCCAGGTCGGCCTCTATAAAGTTCTGCCGGACCATGTTCTTCTCCTCCACCACGTCGCCGTCGGCCAGGACTATCTGGTAGTCGGCCCGGGCAGGGTCCGCCCTCCTGAGCGAAGCCACCAGCCGGGAGAGGTAGTAGAAGACGTAGCCGCCCGTGCCGCCAAGACCCACTATCACGAACCGGGCCCTCAAGGGCCGCGTGCCGAAGTACGGTAGCACGGCCGGGTCCTGCTGCGAAAAGTCCACCCGGAACCTCATCCGAACACCCCCTACAGCTCAAAAACCTGCCTGGGATCTACTTCCCGGTAGACCCCGCCGCAGGAGTACCGGACCCGGATCTCCGGAACCGTGCCCACTCTTCCCACCACGGCGTAAAGGCCAGTGGCGAGCTCGTCCGCGCTGTCGGTGCTGGAGAAGAAGGCCGGGCCGTTGCCGTGGGAGTGAACTTCTATCACCGGGACCCAGCCCCGCGGAGCGGTCTCAAAGGTGAGCCGCTCATAGTCCACGCCCGAAGGCGTCGCCTCCTGCGGCGGGAATACGATGATGTAACCTTCCCCACCCCAGCAGATGTAGGCAACAGCCTCGTTCGGCAGCTGCTCCCGGAAGAAGTCCACCACCCGTGCCAGCACGGGAGCCGGTATGCGCGGGAAGTTCAGCCGGAAGCCCTCGCTCCACTCGTCCAGGAAGGAGGCCTCTTCCAACCGGCGGCTGAAGATGCCCACCGGGGTCTTCCGCACCTCGTAGAGGCCGTCCCGGGCGGCCAGCACGTGCACGGGCCGGGGGTCGGCGAGCATGTCGCCCACCGACCAGTGGAAGCCCCGCACCGGGCTTTCCTCCCGCCCCTTCTTGCCGGCGGTAACCACCGGGACTATGATAAGGGGCTCCGGTTCGGCCTGCTGGCCGCCGGCCTGGCCTTCGGCGGCCTCCTGCCCGCCCTGGCCTTCTTTCGGCGGCTCCGGCTTCACCCAGTGCCAGACTACTCTCTCTTTGGAGAGCTCCGGGAAGTCGCGCTCCAGCTCCTGGCGGATCTCCTCCAGGGACTTGGGCTCGACGGGTATCCGGTGCCCGGCGTAGCACACGACCCACGGCCGGTCCTTCGGGGGCTCCTCGTTGATGGGCGTCAGGGGCGTGGTTTTCGGAGCAGAAGAAGCCGCGGGCTTTCTTTGCAGCCTGGTTTTCGCAGTGTCAGTAACAGGGGTAGCCTCCCCGAATAGGTTCAGCTGCAAGGCATCGCTCATAGAGGGATACCTCCTTTGAGATAGTTGTTTTCCAGGGCCTCAACCCTGTTTTGGATCAAAAGCAGTTCCGGTTGAGCCATTCCTCCAGAGTCGCACCCAGGGGCACCAGCCATCCGGCGGGGAAAGCCTCCAGGCCGTCAACCTCCCGGAGCAGCTCCCTGAGGGGCTTCCCGGAAAGGTTCACCCAGTTGCCGTAGTGGTGGTCCTCATTGGGCGTGGTCAGGATGAGCCGCGGGAGCACGGCCAGGTCCGCCAGCTTCCTTACAGGAGGCAGGGGCGCCGTCCCCAGGCACATCCTGGTGTCCTCCGCCACGTGGCTGTAGGGGTAGCGGTAAAGCCGCGTGCCTGGCCTCAAAGGGCCCACATCGGCCACAGCGGCCAGGTACACGGCAGAGACCGTGAAGCCGTCATGGTGGCGCCGCAGGCCGAAGTCGAACACCAGCCTGGGGTACGGTACCGCCTGGTAGACGGTATCGTAAAAAGTGAACGGCAGCACTTCCGGCCCCCACTCCAGGGCCAGCCGCACGCGGTCGCCGCGCTGGCTCTCCCGGTAGGCTACAGTGCCGGGCGGCAGCACCGGAGAGGAAAACCACTTCTCCTCCCTGGCGCTGTCCTGCACGGCCCGGTAGAAAAGCTCGGCCACCGCGGCCAGGGTGGTCTCCCTGCGGGCCACAATCCCGCCGCTTTCGTAGGCTACGGCCACGGTACCGTCCGGTTTTATCGTGAGGGTCACGCTGCCCTGCATAAGCCCCACTCCTTATGGAAGGCAACCACAAATTCTGCCACTTCCAGGGGCATGGGTTCGGGCAGGTAGCCCGGAAAGAACACCAACCTGAGCCAGGGCGCTTTGTATTCGGCATCGTATAGACTTTCCCCGAGAGTAATGGCCACCATGTCCAGCAGCTTTTCCCTCTCCACATCTCCCACCCGGATCCAGCCGATAGCGAGCTCCTCGTCGTCTTCCGGGGGCAGCTCGTCGGGATGGTCCGTGAAATCGGCCCGAGAGGGGAAAGGAGATTCGTCAGTGACTTCAAAGTACGCCCTCAGGAGTTCAAAGGACACCTCCAGGGTGTAGAAGTCGTAATAAAACGGCGGCAGGCGATCTATAGGGACGCCGTTTTCCTTCAGCAGCTTGACGGCCGCCATGTAGCTGAAGCCCAGCCGGAGGTCGTCGACCTCTTCCATCCAGAAGGCAGTCTGGAGTTCGCTCATACATACACCACCTTCTTCCGAACGGGCGGCAGGTCCAGCAGGGCCTCCATGAGGGACCGGGCCGTAACTATGTTGGAGTAGGCGTTGTCAACCTGCAGGGAGCTGCTGGACTCGGCCTCGTAATGTTCGGCCAGCTCCTCCATGGCTACCCGGTAGTCCTCCCAGTCGAAGGCCCCTGTATCCAGCGTCTCCGGCCGACCATCCCAGGAATTGTAGAGCTCCAGCATCTTTGCGGCCCGCGGCAGCCTCTCCAGCAGGCGCAGATCCCGCTCGGAAGGCTCGTGGGCCGCCAGGGCGGCAGTTACCTTTGCAGCAAGCTCCACGGGTTGTTCGTCGCCTCCTTTTGGCAAAAGTTAAGGCGGCGGGTTTTAAGCTCCGCCGCCTTCTTCGAGAAGCTCGGGCACCCTTACGGGAAGCAGAATGTAAAGGCATTTTTCGGAATTCACCGTTATGGGCCGGAGCGCACCGGTGAACTCCAGCTTTACACGCTCCCCCAAAGCTACCCGCAGTATTTTTGCCAGGTAGGAAGGGTTAAAGGCGATTCTGATTTCCCCCTCGGCCTCCGCGGGTAGTACCTCATGTAACATTCCGGTGTCTGAGAAAGCCTCCAAAGTAACGGAGCTGTTGAGGGATAACAGGCAGTAGCGCACTCTTTGCGAAGTGTCTACCAGCAGCGCTACCCTCTCTAGGGCATCCAGAAGGATCCTGCGGTCTACTACCAGCCCGGCCCGCGCCTCAGTGGGAAGCACCTGCCGGTACGGTGGGAAGTTCCAGTTGAGCAGCCTGGTAAATACCTGGGCGTTCCCGCAGGTAAAGTACGCCAGCGTAGGGCCGATCAGCACTTCCACCCCCTGGCCTTCTGGCAGCACTTTGGACAAGGCCCTCATGCTATCCGCAGGCAACAGAACCTTCCGGGGTTCGCACCTCACTTCCACCAGCCCCTCGTAGAGCGCCAGCCGGTGGGTGTCGGTGGCCACGAGGTGGAGCCTCTCCCCGTCGAAGTCGAACAGTACAGAGTTGTACGTTCCATCGCCTGCCGCTACCAGCACTTCTTTGATCGTTTCTTTGAAGGCGTCAGCAGGAACCGCAAAACGGAGGGCATCCTTTTCCTGCTCAGGCGGAGTGGGATAATGTTGCGGGTCGATCACCGTGAGTTCGGCACGGCTCTTGCCGCAGAGCACCGTACAGGTGTTACCTGAGGCCTCCAGCTCCACCTGAGCGCAAGACGGAAAGCTGTCCACCAGCTCGCAGAAGAGCTTCCCGGGAACCAGCACCGTGCCTTCAGCCCCGGGCGGCACCTCCGCAGAGGCGGAGACTGTTATGCCCATCTGGAGGTCCGTGGCCGAACAGTGGAGGCGGTCCCCCCTGGCCTCCAGGTGGAAACACTCCAGAACGGTCATAGTGGTGGTTTTGGCGAGGAACGGGCGGGCCGCATCAAGGAGACCCGCAAGCTCTTTGACGCCGATCTGGCAGCGCATGTGCCATCCCCCTTTGAAAAAAATTTAAGGCCGGGAATTTTTCCCGGCCTTTTTCGTACAGAGCAAAGACCACCCGGAGAGCTACCACGCGCCGTGGAGGCGCAGGCAGAACATGGTCAGGTGGTAGAGGATATAGATCGTGGCGAATATGAAGAAGCCCCAGACAGCGCCTGGCGGGATGTGCTCGTCGAGGAAATCGAACACCTGCTCGGCCCAGTTTCTTTCTTCCTGAAACCCGGCCTTCTCCCCACCGGCAGGTTCGCCGGAAACGGGTGCGGCTTTTTTAGAAAGGTCTACGGCCATGGTCGGTGGCCAGGCACGGGAAGGCCCCAGCCGGGGACTCCCTTCCCGCCCCGGCCGGGGCACCTCCTTTTTTAGAAAATAATATAGCCCTGTTGCCATAAGACAACAGGGCCTTTTGGTACACCTTTTAACTGTCGTATTCCCGCATCCTGCCGCAGCAGTTGCAGGTCTGTGCTCCCCCTGCGGGGAGCTCTAATTTGCCCATGCTCCCGAAGGAGCTAAGCTCTGATTCAAATATTTCACGAAGATTATACCATGATCCACGAAGAAAAGCAATAACAGCATTGCCCTAAAGGGCAGGGCTAGAAGTGCTGGTCCAATTTTTTTGTCCCTTAATGGTAGCTACTTAGCAGATTCAGCCCGCAGCAGGCGGTTGAGGTACCAGTTCTTTTCATCCCTTAATAGTGCCTGCTTAACCAAAAAGATATAACCTCCTTTCGTGCTTTCAATACCTTAGGGTTTGCTCCTTCCAAGCGTACGAGTTTCGTACGGCTGAGCTACTCTTTTTATCCCCTAATGGTATTAACTTAACCTTTGCGATAATGCTCTGCGAACTTCCAGTAGTTTTTCATCCCTTAATGGGCGCCTACTTAACTCCCAAAACTGTGGAGGATGTCCTCGCCAGATTCCTCCTTTTCATCCCTTATTGGTATTAACTTAACCCCTCCGTAGCGCACCTGGCGCCCTAGAAGCCGCGAGACTTTTCATCCCCTAATGGTATTACTTAATATCTCACTTTTGCAGAGGAATGCCTTTGGCTTGAACTCTTTTAATCCCTTATATGGTACTTACTTGACAAATGACGTAGGAACGAGATTTAATACCTCCTTCTGCTTCTCATCCCTTATTGGTACTTACCTAACCACCCCAAAATTAGATACCCGCATAAGCCTTAGTCCCTTTTCATCCCTTAATGGTACTTTACCTAACGTGGCCACGCAGGAGGAACAGCGGCTCATCACTCATCTTTTTATCCCTTAGTGGTACTTACCTAATTCGTTAGGCCCGGTATGAAAGTTTGTGGCCAAGGCGCTTTTTATCCCTTGATGGTACTTACTTAACATGAAAAAGAACTCATGGAAAAAACAAATTTTGTTTTCTTTTAATCCCTTATTGGTACTAACCTAACTTCTGGAACAGCACTCTCTTCCTGGCTTAGAGTCTCCTTTTCATCCCTTATTGGTACTAAACTAACTGGAAGGCATCGTCAACTTTTATCCCGCTTTTACTTACTTTTCATCCCTTATTGGTACTAAACTAACCATATCGACCAGTATAGACATAATCGAGGCCCGTACACTTTTCATCCCTTATTGGTACTAAACTAACAAGATATACATTTTTGCAAATGTATGCCTAAATGTACTTTTCATCCCTTATTGGTACTAAACTAACCTATGCGGACCGGAGCCTATAAGACTATAAATGCCTGCTTTTCATCCCTTATTGGTACTAAACTAACTCAGGCTCCATATCGGCACTCGGACGCTCATAAAATACTTTTCATCCCTTATTGGTACTAAACTAACGGGTGGATATTGTGGATAGCCAGCCGGTGATAACTCTTTTCATCCCTTATTGGTACTAAACTAACTGCAGCTAGCATTGTGTCAAACGATACCCAATCAATCTTTTCATCCCTTATTGGTACTAAACTAACGGCAAAGGATATGCTTTCCATCCAAATTCGCAAGCTACTTTTCATCCCTTATTGGTACTAAACTAACCAAGTTTTAGTCTTGCAGACTGATCGCCTCCTATCGTCTTTTCATCCCTTATTGGTACTAAACTAACCCACCTCCAAACGTAGACGTTGCAAGGCATTTCCGGTAATGAGAAGGCCTCTTTTGTCGTCGACCCCCAGTAACGCAAAAACCCTAGAAGATCGACGACACCTTGCTTATGTCCCCTCCTGCCCGGCTGCAACATAGGGCACAATCTCTGGAGCATATGCGGCGGAACGTGCTGCTGGGCGAAATACCTCTTTATCCACCAGCAGGGACCGTATACGATCGCCTAGCGTGCACCTGCAGGCAACAGGCTCACGCGAAGCTATTTCCTCCCATATGTTGCGAGGCCCTACCAAAACGAGGCCTTTCCTTGCCCTGGTAACCGCCGTATAAAGCCAGTCCCTGCCCCAGCTTCCCACCCGATCCAGGGCAAGAACCACCCAGTCAGCACCTGACCCTTGCGCTTTATGCACCGTACAAGCATATGCAAGAGTCAGGTACCGTCCGGCCTCCTCCGGGTAGTAGAGTGCCCTTGTGCCGCCAAAATCCACCTCTAAACACGGCCGTTCCACGTCATCAGCTTCATAGACACCTATTACCTTACCCTGCATACCGTTAAAGATCGTCGATCTAGGGGCACGGTGGCCATTGCCGTTTTGCTCATAATCGTTTACCACTGCCATTACGGGGTCACCGGCGGAAAAATCGGTGCCCAGCAATGGAGGTAACGGATTGAGCTGCTTCTTCAGGTCTTCGTTGAGCAGTCTGGCAGCTGTTTCGGCCTGCCTTCTGCGATCACCTATATTTTTGGCAGTCAAGACCAAAACTGCGCCAGGGCCATGCTTCCTCCATAACTCGGTGGCCACCTGCACTGCACGAGCGTGAGTCTCCTCAGGTGTTGCCTCAACTATCTCCACCCCAGCAGGTGGGACCTCAAATTTGCCCCTTCGTACCGAACGGGCCAGGTCCAGCATGCCTGCCTGTTTCTGGCGGTATACCGTTTTGAGGGTAACTCTTTCAAGGCCGGAAACCCCTTCTGCTAAACGCAAAATTTCCTGGAACACAGGCCCCGGCCCTACCGGCGGAAGCTGGCCAGAGTCGCCCGCCAGCACGAGGCGGGCCCCGGGCAGGCACCTATTTAGCAGCCGGGCAAAGGCTACAACATCCGTCATACTCATCTCGTCCACTACAACCAGGGATAGGTTCCATTTTTGTACCTGTTTCCCTGGTCGATTAACGTCTTCCAGAGGCACGACAAGCTCCTTCATAGCCAGATCTTTGGCCCCACGGTCTATTTCGGCGAACCGGTGTATCGTCCAATCAAGGTCCACACCGGCATGTTCCCCTAGCCGTCTGGCTGCTATCCCCGTAGGTGCCAGGACCGCCACATCCTCATTTGTAAGCAGCTTATAACCCCGGACCAAGGCCGCAAGCACGGCAGTCTTACCCGTCCCGGCCTCGCCGTCCAGGATTACCACTTTATTCCGAGCCACCGCCCGGACGAACTCTTCTTGCTCGTGGTTTAAGGGTACATCGGCTACCTTGCGGACCGTATTGAGGAGCTCAGCAGGATCAACATCTGTTACTGGCGGAGTTTTGAGGATCATGGTCAAAGATTCTGCTGCTATCCTCTCGCTGTGGTAGACCCCGGAAAGGTACACGCAAGGCACTTCCAGGAGCTTATATTCCCAGGCAAAGGACGAAGAAGGCCATACGTTGGGCACTCCTGGTTTCGGAAGCACGGCGCTCAGGTATTGGTCGGCATCCTTATAGTCTTTAAAAGCACCCTTCATCCGGCCCAAAAGAAAGCCTACAACTTTTTTCCTTTCGCAGTAAGTGTGGCCTCGTTCGGCTTCGCGCCAGAGATACATTGACACATTGGCCGCCACGCTTTTAGTCAGCTCGGCACTCATGCCAAAAGAAGTGGCCAGGCGTTCGGCAACCTGATAGGCACCTTCCCGGCCTTTGCTTAAGTCCGGCACATGCACCAAGTGATACGGGTCATTGCGGAGGAGGCCCGCCACGGTAAGCTCTCTTCTGGCCGCACGGTATCTCAAGAAGTCGTATATCTTTAGCAAGTCCGGCTCGTCAAAGGTATCTCCCAAGAGGTCTCTAAGCATCTGGAGGTTAGTGTTGTGGTAGAGGAGGTGGAAATTTCGGGCCAGAGCTCGGGCCCTGTCTCCGCCTACGACCTGGTCGAGTACGGCAGCAGCTTTTTCCTCTTCCTCGGGCGCGCGGAACAACTTTACAAAGGCGTCTAAATTGGGGCAACCAGTCGCTGCTAGGACCGTCTCTATCTCGCCCGGGCTCATAGTTATGCCGTGCTCAGCTAGGACGTCATAATCGGCCTTTAGGAAGGAGGCCCGGTCAACTTTTTCTATTTCAAACACATTGGCCGAACTGTAATGCCCGACCATCCTATAACGGAAAAACTTCCGTAAGGGTTCTTCTACATCCGGGGCTAACCGGAAAGATACAACGTCCCGGCTATCCAGCAATAACTTACCACGGCCCTTTTTAAATTCTACTACAGTACCTATGAGCACATCGGACATAATTAAATTGTCCCCCCTTTCTTAGATACCTAACCCTTGAACCCCTTCTTCTACTTCCTCCAGGGAGGCATTTTCTTTGCGACGCCTCCTATGCCTTATCTCCTCCAGAACAACTTCCTGTCCGACCGGTAGCCAGCGCTCCAGCGGAGGACAGTAGCATAAAGCCCGGTTAGTTGGGGCCCAATAGGGAGGAGCATAAGATGTGCAAGCCAGGACTCCCTTTATGCCGTTTGGGGCCTCATCTACAGGCACGGGCCGGGCTGCATAGCCGTCCGGGGTCATGATAGTATAATCTCCCTTGCTCTCCCTTATGGCTATATCAGCCACCCTGCCGAAACCCGCCGCCCCCCTCACGCCTATATGCTTTAGGTCCGAGAGCAGGTCTTCGACAGCCGCCCTGTCCCCGTCAAACCAAAAACGCACCCGGGGAGTGGCGACCAAAAGGAGCGACTGCCGCCACTGGCGGAAGGCCCCCGTAGCCGCAGGGGGGTCGACTACAAATGGGTTGCGATTGCGGCTTAAAGCAGCATATGAGTAGGCAGTATCCGTCCACGTCATACTCCTGTTCCACCGGAAAGTCCGTATTGTAGCAGGCCGGTCCACCCAAATGGCAGAGGCGCGGTAGAAACGGTGCTGCTTCCCCGCAACGGCTAATGGAAGCACCAGGCGTCCGAAATCTTCCGGCGCGGGCGGATCTACCTGCCCCGTGCGGGCAGCCGCCAAGCGCATCAAGAGGGAATCAAAGCACAGGGGGTAGAGCGGCCGCCTGCTCTGGTAGGCCAGGGGCGTCGCCAGCTCTATGATCACTTCGTAGCAGGGCATATTACCGTCTCCCTCGCCTGCCGCTGCCGTTTTCGCCGGACGCAGCAGCTTTCTTCTCGGCAGCTTCTTTGGCCATGCGTTCGACCTTCGGGCCAAGCTCCGCCAGGTATTTCCTTATGGACTCTTTATTTTCTTGGAGATATTTCCAGTAAGCAGCAGCCTTTTCTTTAATGTTGGAAGTTATTTCCTCCTTAGTCACAGGATCAAAATACTGGAGTTCCACCCGGCCGAAGCCCTTAGCGTGCCAGCCCCCGATTTCTGCCCGCTCAACGAAACAATCCACAAAGGCCCAAAAGGCGTTTACCGTCGGCTCTGGAGCCCAATCCAAGGCAAAGTAGTGGGTGAAGACGGTGTTGATGGGAATAGCCTCACCGTTGTAAATCATACGGCCGGACTCACGCTTTTTCCTGGGCTGCTGGCCTTCTTCTTTAGTTTCTTCCTCGATGGGTTCCTCTACCTCGTCGGAAACGAACATACCATCGTCATACCTGGTGAGCCGAACGACCCTGCTGGATATTGCGCTGTTAAGATCTGTCAAGGAAGGAAGGTATTCCGCCTTATAGTTGCCGTATTCCAGAGCAATAGGATCGCTAACTAGGGTTTCTTTAGTCACCGGGACCATGAAGCCTACCCGCATCTTACCGGGGAGGAAACAGCCCCGAAGGGAACCGCCGAGGAGATCTACAAAGGGCAAAGTGCTGCGGAGCTCTTTTCTGAGCTCAGGCCCGCCTATAGAAGCAGTGCCTGCTTCGGTCGCACCCCCCGCCAGAAGGAAGTAGGCTACATGCCTGTCAAGCAGGTTATAGGCGTCAAGGACTTCCAACGTGCGGTCTACGAAGATCCGTCTGGTGAGGCCCCGGATGCCGTTACCGGAAACGGCAGGGATTTCGATAATCTTACCATCGGACAACACGTAGTTTATGCGTCGTACACTAGTTGTGTTGCTAATCCTGGCCCCTTCTTCCGGAGGCTCACCGTGCACTATTGGTGTTATTGCCCGGGCCAGACCCGGAAGAAAGATTTTTTGGAGCTGACTCATAAAGTATCATCTCCTTTCATAGAGCTTATTTTGCACTTTTGTTTTTACTTCTGGCCAGAAGGCTAGCAATCCGCCAGAAAGGGTCGCTAAAAAGGATGCGGTATTCGCGGCCCGAAGGCTCAAGTTCGATGACTTGCTCTACGGCATCCGCCAGCTTTGGCAATTCCACAGGCACCGTGAAATTATCGTCGTTGGTGACCAGGGTAACATATCCGGGGTTGCCCCAGCTTACCGCAGCTTCCAGTATCAGGTGTTTTTTGTAAGGGTTCTTTTTTCCCCGGATAACGAAGATATACGGAGGATCAAAGCCCTTCCGCATGTCCAATAGCAGCGTATCAATCTCCTCGTCGCTATAGTTGCGATAGCCGGTAGCAGGCGATATTACAAGTGCTCTTTTTATGCCCAGCGTCAGCAAACTCCTATTTTGGATGGCCCACGAGCACCCTTCGCAAATAAAGTCGGAATATTTACAGGCGCACTGGTGCTCGTCCATCCAGTTGCTGGAAGGTTTAAAAAGTTTGACCTCTCCTACCAGTGGGCCACCGCATACCCGGCAGTACCCTTCCTGAACCGAAGTAAGGTTGCCCGCAGCTAATACATGCCACGCTAGCTGCGGAGCAGTAACGGTATAGGGTGTCATACCCCATCCCCCTTTTTCCTGTATAACCCAAGGCAACCAAAACCCATACCCGTTTTTTCTCCCAAGCCAGTATCATATACAAATTCTAACACCTCTGGCGGCCCCTCAAGCCGCATTATAGCCTCGCTGCAGGGGAAGGCATGGTTGGCTGCAGCGTGGTATACCAGCTTTGGCTTAGCACTTAGCAGGGCTATACGGAGATAAAACTCTCGGGCGTCCCTGCCGTAACACATCCATTTAAGCCTGGCGTTCTTTTCGAGCCGGCTACACGCTAGGTCCGGTTCCCTGTCCAGCAACAGGTATCGGTAGGGTTGGGACGGCATGGTAAGGCTATCGCTTATAACGCATGGAGACAGGGTAATAACGTCTAGCCACCCGTTGACTGTCTTTGGGGGAACCAGCCGGTCAATGCCTGTAATTTTGAACCTGGTATCTCCTATAGCTAACTCGTTTACCATAGCTGTCCCAGCTAAAAAAACAGAAATTACTTGCGGATCAGGCGAGGACAGGAAAAACGAAACATCAGGGTTGCCAAAAAAGATGCCTTTATCGTTTATGTGCATCATATCCGTATAAAGCCTTGAATAGGCAAAGAGTTTATAGCGCGGTGTACCCGGCTGTTGCCAACCCATATCGTGCAGCCAACTAGCAAAATCAGGATTCCCCGCTTTAAAGACCTCGTAGACCAATAAGGTTAGGCCCTGGCAAACCTGTTCGTGGGGAAGAAAAAACGTCCTTCCCGTCTCGGTACGCAGCCTTACCCTTACTCGCATTTTTGTTCCCCCTTTGGGTATGACTTACATGATAAAACCATATAAAGTATTTCTTTTAATCCCTTGAAAGGTTCAACTGCTGGATCTAAATAATTTATCTGGCTATAAATTATATATATCTTCCAAAAGAAGTCAATAGCTTCCTCATGGCAGCCCTAACAAAAAGGGGCCAGGTATTTTCCTGGCCCCCAGATACGTTCAACAGCCGGGTGCTTCCCCCGGCCCTATTGTCCAAAGCCAACTGGCAATTGCGCTGTGGGCTGAGTGCCCTCAATAAGCTCTATCAGCTTCCTCGCTACCACCTGGACGTCCTCAGCCCATTCCAGAAATTTCTCTGCATCTTTAACCCACGTGGCAATGTAATTGAAACTATAGCCCGCGGTGTCCAGGCCGAAATAGCTGGCCGCCACAAAAGCCGCACCCTCGGCTATAGCCTCGCCGCGAGCATAGGCGTCTTCCTTGCCCAGGGCGAGGTAGTAATCCCTCCCGTCTAAACCACAGCTCCAGGCCAAGCCGTGCGCTATCTCATGCAGCAAGGTCTTGGCCTTCATGCCGCCCTCCAATGCGGTAGAGAGACGGATCCGGCCAGTAAACGGGTTAAACTCACCGTTTACGCCAGGATCCAAGCAGTCCCATTCCACCGGGAAGGGGCTAACCTCAAGCAGGTTCTCTAGGAGAGAGTCCGCCGTTTCTCCGCCAGCCACGGGCCTGGGTAAAGGTCTTTCCGGCAGGGGCTTCCCCACGGTCTGGGATACATCGAATACGTATGCCGTGTGGAAGCCCACAACCTTCTCTTCTTCCTTCTCTACCACCCGGATATCGCCGGTGTCGGGGTCAGGCTCCTCGAGCGTAATCATAACTTTTTTGATAGTTGGAGCCAATATGGCGATACCCTTCTCTCCCTTTTTCACCCTGCGGCCCATGGAGTTCCACGTTTTCAGCCCAGCAACCAAGGTGGCCTTAGGATATTGGGCGAAGATCAAAGCCACGTTGTACGGGCTATATTTGTGGAACCGGGCCATGAACCGCAAAAACTCGGCAATTTCGCCGTGGTTGAGGGTTTTGGTAACGCCCTCAACCAGGCGATTACATAGTTGCTGAACTTTCGCATTTTTTACCGCCTTGGAAGTCTTTATGGGCTTCATGAACGCGGGCGGGCCCTTCCGGCCCGCCCCATTCCCTCCTTTCGGCGAGAATGGTCCGGGCCAGAAGGCCCTTTTCTAGATTGTTGCACGTTGAACCAGGCGGAAGCTACTATATAGAAAGGGCTTCGTGGCGGCTAAGCACTAAAGGTTGATGACCGTTAGACCGCAGGCGGGGCAGCGGAAACTTACCAGGAGCTCGATTATCTCTACGGCGTACTGGAGGGGCGTGTCGCAAACCGGACACGGTACCGCAGGTTTAGGGTTAATATTGAGGTTCTCTGCATAAATTGCGCGAATGTGCTCAACGGTGGACGCTATGGCTATGGCAGCCACAAAAGTATCTAGAGTAGTCATTCTAGCTACCCCCCCCTAGCGCTTTTTGCCGTTCCCGGCCTTCTTAGCCCGGAAGCTGTAGTGGAGCGTCTTAGTACCGTACTTGAGCAGCTCTTCTTCGCTCCACCCCAGCTTTTTTCTTCCTTCAGTGCCCAAGGTAAGGTAAGCAAAAGGATCTTTACCTTGGGCTTCTATAGCTGTGACGAGATCTTTTAACCCTTCCGGAGTGAACTTCCAGCACTCGGAAGGATAGTTATCCCACACTCTGTCGCCAACGGCTACCGGACCGTTGGCGGTCACCCATTCTTTGAGCTGGGCTTTAAGCCCGTCCAGGATGTTCTCCAACCGCTCTATCTCGGCAGCCACGGCTGCAGCCTCCTCGGCAGTGGCAATGGCCTCTTGCATGGAAATCGTCGGCCCGGCGGGGGAGTTCTCTGCAGACGGGCAGGTGGCAGCGTAGCTGCAGTAGCGACAGCCACCAGATTGGGGCTTCGGAGGAAACATCTTAACGGGGTCTTCCCCGTCCAGCTCGCAGGCCACCAGACGCTCCTCGATGTCCTTGGCCAGGGCTAGCGCCCATCCCCGGGCAGCATCGATGAGTTCGGCCGTGTACCGGACAGGTTCGGAGGCCTGCCGGTAACGCAGGAAGTATAGTTGCCCGGTAACCTCGCTGTAGCCCATGTCCTTCAGGGCGTAGGCGTAGAGCCCGAGCTGATGGTTATCCAAGGGATGATAGAACACGCGGTTAGTTTTCCAGTCAATCAGTGTGCCCTTCCCGTCCCAAAAGTCAATATAACCCTGCAAGACCGGGCTGCCCGGGCCATCCAGGGGAACCTCGAAGTGCTCCTCCACCCTATACGGTGGAGTGAAGTTCCCTGCCATGAGGTATTCCAGAGCAGGGAGCGCTAGATGGTACACTTCGTCGGAGGATATAGGCAGCTCCGCCTCGGTAGAAGCCGTGGCAACGGCTTCATCTAGAGGAATCCCCGCCAGCGCTAACTCAATGGCCTGGTGAACGCTTTTTCCTAAGACCAAAGGCTCAGCTGGCGGTTCGGGGATTTCGCGCACATATTTTTGATGAAAAGCCCATGGACAATCATCATATTTTTTGAGGCGGGAATAGGAGTAAATCATAATATAACTCCTCCTTTTGGAAAAAATTAAGCCCCCGGCGAAAACCGGGGGCTGTGTGGATGGTCTCAGCAGGGTTAAGCTATGGTCGCAAAACGACGACAGCCAATAACCCTGCCCTGTTCGTCCCGGACTAAGTCATCCGGGACGAGGAAATCCCTGCGGCGCAATGCCTGCGCCGCAGGGAGGGAAACGATATAGTATACTCCTTCTTTCTCCGGCGGTAAGTCTGTTGCTGGATCAAGACTTTTGCGGACGACAGGAATGCCGTCCACCTCCCCCGCCGGAGTAGTTACCTCCGGCAAGCGAAGAACTTGCCCGGAGGGCGGTATGGTGACAACTATGTCACCGGTTTCAGAGCAGATGTTGACTGGATGAGGCGTCATATTAATTAACATAGTATCCTCCTCCTTTATTTGATAAGGTTTTTTGAAAACAAAAAGGCCCTATCGTGCAACTAAGGCACAATAGAGCCTTGTTTTCGTTGAGTATAACCGTTTCTGGTTACATTCCCTTATGCCGCCGTAGCGGCTTCGGGTCTGAGTGGCACTGCGCCACTCTTTTGCCCCCATACCCCCGTAGGGGTTAGGGCCTGTCAAAAATTTCTTTGGAAGATATTATAGCAAAAATCGCGCGTAAAGAAAAGAGGGGAACGAAGCCCTAAAAAAATTTTAGCGCAAAGGCGAAAGAATTCTTCTTCACCATCCTTTTTCGCGCGGAGACCCCGGCTTCAAGCCTGGAAGCGAATATCCGCCAGGTCTATCTTGAGACGCTGGCGGATAGGCCTTCGTCAGTAGGCCCTAAAGCGGCTTCGTGCTGCAAGCCCCTAGCTTTAGCTATGGGGTAACTGACAAAAAGAAGGAAGCCATATCAATCCCGAATGTAGAAATACCTGCGTACGGCTTCTTGGAGGTTGCATTGTTCTGCATCCTCCGCCTGCCAAAATCGTTCGGCAGCATCTACCAGTGCCATACAGTGGAGGGCACTAAGATTTTTTAGCTTTTCTATTAGAGCCCTTCCATCTACCTGCCATTTTTCGTCCAGACCGTCCAGACGGCAGGCGTCCTCTACTTCTTGCCAAAGCAGGGGGGCAGTGTGAGCATCTGTAATTGCGCCGTTTAATGCGTCTACCAGTAGGCAGGCTTCATTAGCGCAAAGAGGTACTTCCCGTATTGCCTGGCGGTAAAGGGTATACAGCCGCAGTAAATCGCGAGAAATAACCCCAGACCGGTTTTCTCCTCGGGCATCTACCTCGGAAATAACAGCATCGTGTAAATAAATGGTAATTCTCTTGGTCATAATTTACTCCTCCTTATTTACTCCTCTTTTACTAGAATCCCGTATTCCCAATCTTCGGGAGCAGGGATGTGGCTTGCTTTTTTATTAGGATCCGTAATCCGGTATTTCAGCCTTATCACTAGGGCTTCATCGCCGGGTTGCATACCGGTATATTCCCGGCTAAGCTTCGGCCTAATCCCGGCAATGGCATGGATCTGGTCTGCCGCAGTAGGGTAGCCAATACGAGAAATAAAGTTTCCCTGCCGCAACCAGGCTGCCGCCTCTTCGGGGGTGATGAGGCGGTAGCTGTAGCGACCAGGTCCAGTAATAACCGCGGAATTCAAAAGGTACCTCACGAGCTGGCCCCCTTTAGCGCCAGCAGGACCGCCTCGGCCTCCAGGGCCTCAACGGCCTTGGACTGCTGGCGCAAGATCTCTTGGGCCTGACGCTTGCGCCCTTCTGCCCTGGCCTCGCACCAGGCAGTGGCAGCCTGGATACGCCGCAAGGCGCGAAGGACAAGGCGGGGCTTCTCCTGAGTAAGAAATAAAATACTCCGTACGGCATCTTTGACACTTCCAAACTCTGTATTAGGGATTTCAAAAAAATTCCAGTACAATTCCCCTTTTATCCATACCGGCCAAGCAACCATCTTCTTACCCTGTTGAACGAAAATAAATTTCCTTGGTCGCGGTAATGGTGTCCCTGGCACTGTATCTGCGGTAAGTTTCTCAGCTGCCGCCATCAAATCCTTGAGAGCGGCAACCAAAATTTTCGTATAGTCTATCATCGCGCTCCTCCTCCAATCTTTACCCTTATCGTTTTAGCCCATTCCGGCGCATTCAGGGCACTGCCGTCGCCAAGAAGGGCGACAATCACTTTCATCCCCCTGGGGGGACAAGCAGGCCAAGGGGTATAGCCGTCTGTAAGGACTATAACTATTTGCGGCTTGGGCCGTAAATGGTACGCGGCATATAAGCCGACGCCCATGTCCGTTCCCCCACCGCCTGCCAATTTTACCTGTTCCGGGCGAAAGACCCGACGGCAGGCATGGACCATAGTATCTACAGCCAATACAGTGACGCCTTGTTGGCCGAGCGCCCTTAGAATGCCGGACACTTCTGCCAGGGCCTGGGCCAACTCGCGATCGCTGATGCTAGCCGATGTGTCTACCACTACCGCTATGTTTGGTATAGGCCGCCGGAGGGCCGGAAATATAATCCTCCCATTCCCTATTTGTCCCTGCCGCCGTGATGGACGGCGGTAGGAATAATCTGATGCCCCGGAGACGTCTGCAATGGCATGGCGGACGGCAGAAGCGAGCTCCTTCCGCCAATCCACTTTCGGGCGGAGTTTTTCCTCGGCCCAGCGGGCCCAGTGACCGGGTATTTCCCCCTGGGCCCGGCAATGTTCCTTGATCTGCCGGGCTACATCCCGGCGGATTAACTCCGCCTCAGCCCAGCTAATACCAGGGGACGCCCCTTCACTGCCTGGAGGGCCTTCTTCCCACGGCTCCTGATGCCCGGTGGCGCAGGAGCCGCAACGCCCAGCACCAGGTGCAGGAGTCTGCACCCCATCGCCAGGCCCCCCGCCGTCTTGCCCACCAGCGCCACCGTTTCCGATGGGGCTGGTGGGAGACTGGGACGAGGCTTCCGGCTGGGTCGAGGAGGCTGGCGACTGGGTGGACGAGGACGTAGACATAGAGTCCACGCCGTCACCCAATTTTGAGCCACCGGCATCCCCGGCTTTTGAGCTGGAAGCGTCGTCCTGGGGATCTGGATGGATCCTAACGGTGCCCCGGGCGGAATCAGCGCCAGCACTGTTATCGGCAGGAGCACAAGATTGCCTTTGCCTGGCCGCGTTCCCGTCCTCCTGCCGGGTTTCCGCGGCCTTGAGTTTCCCAGCGCCTGTACCGGCTGAATCCCGGTGTTCCGACTGAGCCGGTGTTCCTTGACGGGGCGCAGACTGCTGCGCCTGCTGCTCCAGAGCAGCGTAATACTCTTCGGCCAGCAGGCCTTCCGGCTGGCCAATTGTTGCAGGAGTAATTGGCTGGCCAGGTAAAGTTATGCCATGGTTCAGGAGATCAGTTTCGGTAAGCAAATCATCATTGATCTCCGCGTCGGTGGCAATATTTGCAAGACGCGGATCAAAGCCTTTCATCCGGGATGGATGATCCCGGAGAAGGTGAGATATTTCGTGATAGAGCACTCCGGCCAGCTCTCCGGTGGTACAGCATGTAATAACCTCCGGATCGTAATACAGCCGCCACCATTGGTCCACTGCCATGGTGCCTAGGCCGGGTTTTTTTACCGGACAGAGTGCCCAAGCGGCCGAAGCGAGGTAAGGTCTTTTTGTTACCAGGAGGAGCCTGGCCGCTTGTATTTCTTGTGGGAGAGTAGACATATTCATCCCTGCGGATGCCGGCAGAATTTTGCCAACTCCGGGCTTTCCGCGACGCCCCGCATAGGGGCGTTTCGGCGGGTAGCCAACCCGCCATCGTCAGGCGGAATATTTGGGGATATTTACAACAGCCCCCCTTTCTGCAAGAGAGGTAAAAATCCCCGTATATCTTTCTGCGGCAACGGAAGCCCCGGCTTCCGGGCTTTGGCCAGGGCCTGGGCGGCCGCAGCAGCTATATCCTTTACTCCCTGGTCAACGGCCCGAGCAAGCACTGCCCAGGCTGCTAACCAGCGTTCTGGTGTAAGATTTCTCACGGCGGCGGAGACAACCGCCGCGAGGACGGCGAAGGCCTGGTCTCCACGTTCCGGAACACGGAAATTAGACGGGTTTTGCAGCACTTCCTCCGGGTCCGGGAGGTCAAGTGCACGACGCCAGGAGATAAATTCCAGTCCGACTCCCTCCCCGACGCAGCCACATACTAGGGGTGCAGCCACATCTTCGCCGACCTGGGCCGCGTCGCAGGCGGCCAGGAGCCGGGCTGCCATATCCCAAGAACGGGGTGACGGCCAGGCTTTCCCCGCCTGCTCCTCACTTTGCGGTAGCTGCAAAAGCAGGTGCGGCCTATGCCGTATAAAACTGGCCACAAGTATCCGAGCAGTGGGTATAGCGTCCTGCCAACCGCTTGGCAAACGAGGTATTACCGGATTGGGCCATCCCTGGATCATGCCATTGATCCAGGTCCCTGTATCCAGCGTCCATATTAGGTGGCAGAAACGATTGGCGAGAGGGGCAGACAGGTCCCAGCCCCCAGCCGCTTGTTCCGGCGGGTTGGCCGCCGCTACGACGGCCACGCCGGGCGGCAGGGGCAGATCCCCTACTACCCGGTCCAAGACCACCCTGAGGAGAGCGGTTTGGACAGCAGGTGGGGCCGTTGAGATCTCGTCTAAGAAGAGGATTCCCTTTCCTGCCTGGGCTAGCCGCCGTGCCCAGGCAGGAGCCTCCATACGGACTCCGTCCTCCCGGATGACGGGGAGGCCAGAAAAGTCGGAGGGCTCGTGTATGGAGGCAATTACTACCTCCAGCGGGAGGTCCAAGGTTTCTGCCAATGCCGTAATGCTAGCAGTTTTACCAACACCAGGAGGCCCCCAGAGCAATACGGGGACGCCGGCCTGGGTGGCGATAGCAAGCGCAGTAACAGAGGTAGTCATGCCTGGTCACCTCCCGCTAAGACGAATAATGTAGCATAAGCCGTCAACTCATCATTCCACACCCGCTTCTGTTTTAAGCGGGGGACGGGAAAACCAAGATCGGCAAGGATAAGCCATGCTGGCCGCTTAGAGTTCGCCCTGGGCGTAGAGAGCCACCCCACAGGGGTACCGACTATGGTCCCGTGCTTGGCCGTATCTGCCGCTACTAGCCCGCCTACATCCGGGCGAACGGCGGTAATTGTTACCCCCGGGGGAGGCGGCGGCAGATGCCGGATAGCCCTACGTATTTTGAGTTGGCGGTATTTCTGGTACCGTTCGGGGAGAGCCATTTCGTATGCAGTCCTCTTATCCTCAAAAGTGATCTCCTTAATTCCGCCAGAAGAGCCATATCGTACTTGTTTTGCTTTGTCTCGATATGCGGTAACCGCTATATACTTTTGCTTGCGCCAGGTGTACCAAGCGCAAGCAAAATAGGTGGTTTGGGGATTAAAATAGCCATAACGTTTGCATACTGCGCCGCCGTCCCCATAGGCATAGCCCCAGGGAGAGGAAGTAACAGCCTCTATTAACTTGTCCAACTCCCGGCGAGGAAAGGTGCGGGCCGTAGCCCTTTTCTCTGCTGCGTCTAGGACGGCGATAATTTTTTCCCGGAGATCTTCCGGGGAAACATATATAAGCCTTTCGCAATACCTACCCATAGTTTGTTCCATATTTTGCACCTGCGGTGCCTGGCCTGCCGGGGATAAATCCCCGGCCTCCGGCCCCCATGGCTTTCCGCGACGCTTCTCTAAGCGTTTCGGCCGGGAGCCACCCGGCCTCATCAGGCGGAACGGGTGGTATTACTCTCTTTGCCTTTCTGAGTATATTATATCATACTTTTGTATGATGTCAAGTCATATATAGGTATGACAATATATTTCTTTTTTGTCCTACCCAATAAGGGGTGTCCCGGGGACATAAAAAACGGGGTAAAGTACCCCGCTCTAGGTTTTTTGAGTTTTGCTTAGAACCTCTCGCACTGCTTTCCGTAGGGTGGATATTTTTTCCTTTTTCTTTAGGAAATTGTCTACAACCCGCGTCAGGTGCTGATATTCTGCCTGGGTTCGGGCCATGCCCAGGACGACGCGGGCTGCAGTTATTTCATCGACGCCTTCAAGGAGGCCCGCCACCGCTTGTTCCTGGTCGCCGAAGTAAAAGGCGTCCAGGAACTGTAGTACCCGGCGGGTGAACTCCGCCGACGGCGTCCCTTTTACCACCTCTTCCGGGATGGTGCCCACAACACCTCCGGGAGGTGCAACCATCCCGCCAGCCAGGGCGATGATAATGTTTTCGGCCTGGCGTTCCTTAGCATACTCTTCCGTCCCAAAGCCACCGTAAAGGCCGGTGGCAAGGTAGGACACTAGGCCGGCATAGCTACAAACGTCTAGATTATCTGCTTCCGGATGCTTACTCTTGACGTACCATAGGGCGGCAGCTAAAACATGGTCCGAAGGCATATCATAGGCAGTAGGGTCAACGCTGTCGTAACCATGTTCTTGACACCAGGCTGCTAGTTCTTCCGGCCCTGGCGCTCCAAAGTATTCCAGGGCTGTCTCTTTATTGATGAGTTTCACGGTTTCATCTCCTCCTTTTCCCCGCTGCCGGGCACCGTGAGACCGACGCGAGGAAATTATTTTAGCGGCGCGAAGAATTACGCGCCGCTAGTGCTCTTAGGCTAAAGCTGTGACTTGATACCGGGCGAGCTTAGCCCCTGCTGCTTTTACGTCCTCTAATCCGTATTCCCCACCTTGGGGCGGCTCCCCGGCAAATTCAACAACAACAATTTCTGCTGCTAGCGCCGCCAGGTGCAGCGGCAAGTTTCCCGCAACAATTTTGCCCTTTACATCTTCGGCGCTAGCCTCTGCTAGAACAGGTGCAGAGGCAAACTCGGGGGCGGCAGTCCGGATAAATTCCACGATAGCAGGATTGTTAGAAACTATGACCCGCTCTTTATTCTTAAGCTCAGCGATAATGTTGCCAAACTCAATATCGCTGAGCTCTTCGACCTCCATTATGCCGGCTTCGAGATCAATGCTGACCACTCTGCCCTTAAAGGGATACTTATTAGTGCCAGATCCTCCAGCGGCCTGAATGAGATCGCCTGGTTTCAGTTCTTCAACGACGTAATAAGTTTGCCGGTGCTTTCCATAACCGACATATTCCTTGTCTTGCCAGATCATTTCCCCAGATGGGGAAACAACGGCAAGGTAAGGCTTGTGGTATTTAGTGTTGCAATAAACCAGTGCATTCGTGGGGATAACATAGCGGCCGTTAACCTTTTGGATTTCGACAGTTTTCATTTAGGACACCTCCTGCGGGATTTCCACTGCCCCTCGTCGGGAGGCTTTGTCGGGGCAGGGGGTAAGTATGACTTCTTGCTTACAATATATCATACTTTTTGCATACCGTCAATTCCTTTTTGTTCTACATGTGATCCGTCTGTGATATTGTCAGGGTGAAATCCATCAGTGAAAATGTCAGTATGAGCAGGGAGAGGATTACTTTGTCACAGACGGAACTAAATCGCATCCAAGTATTGGAACAAACTCTAGGAGGGTTAATTACCACTAGTTATGCGGCCTTAATTCTAGGCTTAAGTGAGCGGCACGTCTATAGGCTCAAGGCCAGGTTGCGAGAGCACGGGCCCGCTTCCTTGGCCCACGGAAACCGCGGACGTAAGCCAGCCCACACTATCCCAGAAGATACCCGCCAGCAGGTGGTCCATCTCGCTCAAACTAAGTATAGGGGGTGCAATTACACTTTCCTTAGTGAGTTGCTTTATGAGCATGAAGGTATCTCTTTAAGCCCTTCTTCTGTCGCTCGTATCCTTAAAGCCGCCGGTATCTTAAGCCCTAAAAAGCACCGGCCTCCTAAACTCCACCGCAGCCGTCAACGTAAACCTCAAATGGGCCTCCTGGTCCAAATAGACGGTAGCCACCACGACTGGTTGGAAGGCCGCGGCCCTAAGCTCGTCTTGCTTTTAGCCATCGACGACGCTACCGGCCAAATACTTTCTGCCCTCTTCCGGCCTTCTGAAGATTTCGAGGGCTACCGCCGTCTCCTCTATGACCTGGTAATTAACTACGGTATCCCACTGGCCATCTACTCCGACCGCCATACCCTCTTCTTCCCTCCTAAGGGTGAAGAGAATACTGCTAGTATCGCACAACAGCTCCTGGGCCAACAACGCTCTTTAACCCAAATTGGCCGTATCTTAAACGAACTGGGGATCCAGCACATCCCCGCCCATTCCCCTCAGGCTAAAGGCCGCATCGAACGCTCCTTCCAGACCCTCCAGGAAAGGCTAGTTCTTGAGTTGCGCCTGGCAGGTGCTTCTACCCTGGAAGAGGCTAATGCCGTCCTTAAAAACTTTATCGTGCGCTATAACCAAAAGTTTGCTATACCCCCGGCTAACCCGGTTTCCGCTTTCCGCCCCATCCCTCCCCACTTGCGCCTGGAACATATCTTCTGCTGGAAGGAACACCGGATATTGAACCCCGGCTATACCATCCGCTTCGAGTGCAAGACTTATAAAGTGTTAACTCCTAAAGGTGCGCCTATTATCCCTGTGCGTTCTGTGGTAGAAGTGCATAAACTGCCTGATGGTCGCTTGTATGTGGGATGGAAGGGAAATATATACTCGTTAGAACCTTTGGAGATTGCCCCCTCCTCTAAAACCCGGAGTAATATCCAGCCTGCGCTTACTCCCCAAATCGAGGAAAAGGCGGGCACTACTTCAATTCGTAGGCCCGCTCAAAATCATCCATGGCGTAAGCCATGGAAACCCCGCAGGCCTAATTATACCACTTCTACCCTGACAGAATCACAGACGAGTTTTACCTGACATTTTCATTGACGCTTGACAGGGGAAAACAGATTCTTTTTGGGATTCTGATTCCTACTCTTCCAACCTTGCTATCATATCCGCTTCTCCCATGGCGGGAATAGCAGCCCCATCGCTAAAAAACTGAAGCGCCTGGCGCCTGCCGCAGCTCGCCGTCCCGGCCGGGCGAACCCCTTTCACCCTCCAGGGCGTGCCTATCAGAGTTTCACGAAGCAGGTCTTCTGCCGTGCACTTCACCACAGAAGACGGAAGAACTCCAAACCGGACCACCAAGCGTGCCCCGGGCACACAGGCTCGCGCTACGTTAACCCATACCCGCCTGAGCTCCTGCACAAACCCTTCAACGGACCTGGTGCCTATCTGCCCGCCATAGCTATAGTGGACTTGTGGAGGCCCACCCAGAAACCAGTGACGCAGCCACTGGTCGGGTACATAGGTCCTCATACGAAAATAAGGAGGCGAAGTCACTACCCAGCTATAGGGCCCGCCTAGCTCAAGGAAGTCGAACTCCCTGCTGTCGCCCAGGGCAACCCAGCCCTCCACTCGTGGGGGCAGCCCCTCCAGGTACTGCAAAACCTTGCGGGCCACCACGTCCAGAACACTTACCCTGGGAGGGCTGCATAGCCCCTCCTTCTTCCAAAATCGCACGGCATATCCCGGCTTGGGGGCAAAGGTGCGGGGCATTTGGTTTGACAGGTAAGATGGCGCAGTCTTCCTTAAGGGGCCATGGAGGCGGCCGAGCAGGATGAGGCGCAGGAGGCGGAAGGCGTCGGTGCCCGCGTCCCGTATGAGGGACTCCCTTAGAAAGCATATCTCCTCCAGCGTCTCGCGGTGGTAGGCCAGCTCCCAGAACTCGCCTTCCGGTACCTCCGCAGGACCAAGCCGAGAGCTGAGGGCCTGCCTGCAGGCTTCCACCACCTGCTCGGGGGAGGCTTCGGCCAGCATAGCGTCCGCAATGGCTGCCGCTACAGGGCTAATGTCTACCCCGGAGGCAGGCAGACCCAGCAACCGGGCAGCGTACAGGGTAGTTCCGCGGCCGCAGAAGGGGTCCAGGACCCATTCCCCGGGCCGGGCGTTTTTCAAGTGCTCCAAGGGAAAGTCTATGGGGAACATGGTGTAGTAAGGGCAGGCCTGGATGAGCATTCAGCCTTTCTCTCCTAACAGGCGGCGGCGTCCTTCTTGGGTTAGAACAACAAACAGCGTGTTTTTCTCGCCTTTTCTTTCAGTAGTCCATCCGTTGCCCTCTTCGCCAAACAACTCGACAATAACCTCGCGGACCATGTTGTAAGCAATGCCTTCAGGGTCATGTATCATGGGGTCTAGGTTCTGAAGATGTTTTTTTATAAGCCCCTTGACCATGCCCCAGGGGATCATGCCGTACTTCTCTAGGCTCTCGATAAACTCGGAGTCACGTTTTAAAAGCTCCAGGCACCTGGCTCGTACTCCGGCGAAATAGTCTTCACGGCCTTCAAACCCGGAGGTAGACTCATTGTCTGTCGCAAGGTTTTCCTCTAAAGCCCCCGCCACCGGCAGCTCTTCTATCCGTTGGCGCAGAAGGCTGGCGTAGGTGTCCTCGGCCTTCCTGTCATAATCCTGGTCCAGGCGGGAATAGAGGTTCTCAAATGAAAGCACCCGCACCGGAAGAGGATAGGGCTTGCCGCCAACACTCGACCAGAAGATGCAGTGTCCGGCTATGGGTTCGTTCAAAAGGGAGCTGAGAAGGTCCTCGCTGTAGTGGGCGTTGGCCCTCTGGACCGCCTTTAAGTCTCCGGCGGACAGAAGGTGGAATATAAACCAGTTGTCCCCCTGGCTCAAAAGCTCGTCGGGAATGCTCCCGGGCTGCTGGGTGATCATCACTGCCCCCAGGTCGTATTTGCGCCCCTCCTTGACCCAGGTCACGTAGGGGGCGTTTCCCGAAGTGTTCCCCTGCCCCAGCACGCTCTGGGCCTCTTCCAGGACCGCTATTACGGGCACGGTCTGGGGCGTCTTCGCCGTGAACTGCTCCTGGTTGTAGTCGAAAATGTGCTGGAGTATGAGCCCGGAAAGAATCAGGGCTGACTCGCCGGAGAGCTGGGAAACATCCACTACGCATATTTTGCCGTCTTTGAGGGCCGCCATCAGGGCGTCTAACAGGCGGCTGCGGGGATCGTGGAGTGTGGTGACTATGTGGGTCATATTACTGCGGGCGGCCACGGCCTCCGCATCGGAACCCGCCTCATCCAGCCCCAGTAGCGATTTAATATCTTCAATCTTTGCGCTGTTGCGCTTGTCGTATATGAGATCGACAAGCCTGATCCATTTGTCTTGCGGCAATCCCTTGATCTTGCGGACGTTCTGCTGGTCCTGCCTCTCGGAAGAAAGCGCTATGGAAACGACAGTGGCCGCAGGTAGCCTCCGGATGTCCAGCTTGACCTTGCCAGCCACAAAAGATCCATAAAAGGGAGAGGGGGCCTCCCTGGAAGTAAACACCACAAGCCGGTCCTTCAGCCCAGGCACATCGGCCAGTCCAGGGCGGCCCTTGTCGTCGGGCCAGAAGTATTCCCCGTCGCGGTCGAAAATGATGGTGCCCACCGGAGCCTTCCTGCCTCCACGCTTCTCCACAAAGGGTGCTTCCCCTTTGTAGAGCTCGGAAAAAAGGAGCTTCATCAGGTTTGACTTGCCGAAGCCAGCACGGGCAAACACAAACGTCCTCCGGGACACAAGACTCTTCACCGGGAAACGGATAATTATCGGGGGATCCTGGAGGCGCATCCAGTCTTCTTTCTTCAGCCGCTCATCTCTAGAGTAGTTTCCGGCCCAGATAAATTCCCCCATGGCCAGAAAGCCCAGGTCAGCACCTTCTTCGTAGTGCCCGGCTATCTGCCGCAGGAGCTCGTCGTCAGGGAAAGCTACGGGGCTTCCTACGTGGGGAAGCCTCCGGTGAGAAGGTACGAACACTATCCCGTCCTCTTCCGCCTTCCGCAGCACGCCGAGCACCCTTATGTTTACCCGGTACTTGAGGTACTGCTGCTTCAGATCCTCCGGGAAAGTGTGGCCTTCAATAACCATGCGTATGCTGTAGTCTTCACCTTCGGGAGTCACCAGGTTGCCGTCGGACCTTAGAGAAGCTATCCTGCCCAGCACAGCTTCGTTTTCGTCGGCTACCTGCACCAAAAGAAACTGGCCGTGCATGGGAAGGTGTTGGTACTCGGCCCTGTAAGGGAGCACAAGATCCGCGTGGAACTCAAGGCCGCCCTCACTGAACCCCCTGAATATCCCTACCACCTTGCTGGAGGAGAAAAGCGTCAACCCCGGAACCTCCTTTCTTTACCGGCAGCCATTAGGCAGAACGCATCTACTTGCTCCTTCTTCTCCGGCGGGAGCGTGTCTTTGATGGCCTTTTTTACCGCGTTCTGTAAAATATCCATGTCCAGGCCCGAGAGTCTGGCCTGCTCGTGAGCTTTCTGTAAACAAAGTGGATAATAGGGCCGGGGAAAGCCAACCTGTGCGTCGGCCAAAAGATGGCCAAACACTTCCTCTTCGTCCCTGGCATTGGCGATCCACACATCTACAGGCCAGATGGGGTCAAAACGCCCGGGACCGAACTTCGCCAGAAAGAGCATGCCGGCCACAAACTTTGCCTCTTCTTGACCTTCAGCCTGCTCGTCCATCCCGCGGGCATACTCGCCCCAGCGGTAAACCTTTCTCTCCATCTCTCGTGGCACGCGAACATAGCAGGAGCCGGGTTGGAAGAGAACCCCCTCCAGGAACATTGCCAGGCTGTACCGGTCTATGACCTTGCTGCGCTTGGCCACTCCAACTACGAAAACCTTCCGCCCGGTCTCTTTCCGGATCCGGAGTACGGCTTCCTCTATCTTCTCCCACATCCTGACGAAAAGGTTGCCGGCGAAAATCTTGCTGCGGAGGAATCCGTCCCTTACTACCATAGTATGGGAAACAAAAGTGTGAGTGGTGAGATAGTCGTAGAGGGAAGCCCACTCTCCCAGGTCGCGGTATACTTTGACCCAGCCCAAGTTCACTTTGTCCGGTGGAGTGCCCGGATCCGGGATCATGGGGCTAAGCTCCCAGAGAGAGTCCACGCCCAGGTCCTTCATCAGCCGTCCCAGAGGGCTCCTGGGAACACCTTTATCTAGATGGCGGCGGCTCAGGGCGGCAGTATCGGTAAAAGGAGAAAGAACGTCCAAGAAAAGGACTTTTCCATAGGAATCTACAACCCGAACCGGTATTACCAGGTAAGGATCAAACTCGATAACATTGTCGCCAGCATCCGTGGAAACCAGGGAAACGGCCGTAGTGCTGTACGGGCGTATAGGCCTTACGCGCTCCTTGAGAGCCCGCACTTCTTCCCGAAACCTGTCCAAATGGGCTCTGTCCGTGGAGGCTATCCCCTGAATAGCCTTTTCCAAATTTTTGATGTGCTCTGGAACCAGCATGGCCAACCTCCAAAACAAACAAATCGCGTTCCTCTATCCCCCAGCGTTAGTCACACAACATTCTCAAAAAGGTGCTTACCAAACCGGTTAGATCAGCGTAGCCCGTGGTAAAACTCCTCTTCGCTGATTTGAAGCTGCCGGGACAATATGTGTTTCCATAAGTGTTTTGGGATCTCTTTGTGCAAGGCCATGCTTACCCTGGTCCGCAGCAAAGTGCCGTCAGGGAGCGTTTGCTCGTAGTAGAAGTGGTCCGTCTTGCGAACCAGCACCCAGCCGTTCTTCTCGCAGTAGGCCTTTAGTTCCCTAAATTTTGGCGGCATACTACTTCTACCAAGCCTTTGACCTCTTCATCGCTATTACACAGGGCAACGCGCAGGATATAGGGCAGGTGGTGGCTGCGGTTGGGCGTGTTCAGAAAAAGCTGGGCGCGGTCCAGGTAATCCTGGGCGTAAAATTTTAACTCTTGCACGAGTTCATTGACGGCTTCCTCCAGGGAAGGAGCATTGACGGCTATATCGAGCTCATCCAGGGCAAGAGTTACCGAACCGTCTTCTTCCTCAAACGCTACGGCCTTCAGGGAAAACTTCTCCAGCAGCGATTTGAGCATATCCTTGCGCAGGAGCAGCACTTCCTCCTGCCGGCCGCGCCGGATAACCACAGGCCTGAGGGCGTTATAGATGCTGTCGTAAAGGGCGCTGAACTGGCGGCGAGCTTCGGAAAACCGGTGCTCTTGAAGCATGAGCTATCACCCCAGCTTTTATTATACACAAATTGCTCAAAATGTACAATATGCCTAAATGGAAATAAAAAAAGGCCAGACAGGGAACAATGTCCCGCCCGGCCTTCAGTGCCTACAGCTTTCTTTCAGCGAAAAACTCCTGCGTGATCTCCATGGCAAACTCGGCTATCGCTATCCTCTCGTCCGGACCGGTGTAGACCGGCTCGCACCCGTAGAGCTTTGCCAGCCGGTTTACCAGCCGGACGGAGGCGATGAGAGCGTCATGGTTGAGTTTGCGCCGGCGGTCGAGTTCTATTATATGCTCCCGGTAGTCTTCGGGTTCCATGCGGTACCGGGCCACCGCCAGCGCGGCCTCCATAGCCATGACGCTGTCGATATACTTGCCGCAGTCCTCAATGAAATCTTCGACGGACTGCAGGTCGTCTTTTTTGTGGGGGGTACCCGACATATTTATAGCCTGGATTAGCGCGCTAATGCGCTCCTTTGGCGTCATAATCACCATCCTTGCTGTAATGATTTGCGAAATTAATTTGCGGACTTTCGTGTGCTAGCGTTTAAAATGGTCACCCCGACCACTTCACCGTTTCTATAGCGCACCACCATGTCATCTGCAACAAATTCGCTATAATCGGCAGCAACCGGCCTTTCGGTAAAATGCACGTAGAGCACGTCGCCTTCTATGTCATAGGAAATCCTTACCACGGGAAGGCCGGAACCTACTACCACCCGTGAAACAGCCTCAGCCAGCTCAATGTAGTTTACTGCTTCGGCCATACGATCACCCTCTTCTCTAATTGTCTGGCCCTCCGGGTCAGAAAAGAGGTTATAACGAAACCGTCGCTCTTGCTCGTCTCTTTATAGACCACAACAAGATACTTCCCGGCTTCCATCTCCCGGATAGCCAGCAATTCTCCGCGGCTCCCCGCCAAAACTTTGCAGGGGCGTTCAATAGCAAGGAGCACTTCGTCGTGCAAGCCTTCCAGCTCTGGATGCTCCTCAATTATATGCTGCCAACGTTCCTCGGGCAATCTAATCCAGATGCCGGAGACAGCATATACACCAGCCCTGTCTTTAGCCAAGCTATCCAGCTCCTCTTACGATTTTAGTCTAACAGAAGTTCATACTGCAGTCCACTCAAACGCGGGTGCTAGGCCTGTATTGTACGGCTGCCTTTTTGCCAGCACCACGGGCACCACCCTCCGCAGGCTCTGGAGCTCGTGCGGCGCATCGTCTATCGCCAGGTCCACGCCTAGCTCCCTCGCCGCCCGGGCCTTGTCCTGCGTCATCACCAACTCGCCTTCCGGAAAGCCCCAGTACCGCATCCACTCCAGTGTTACCTGCCTGGCCTCTTCCGGCCTGGCCGTGAGGTAGACTATGCGGTACCTCCGAGCCAGTGCTTTCACGCCTTCTACCGCCCCGGGAAGGGGCAGGGCCGCGCCGAAAACTTCTGCAGCATTGGATGTGAAGAAGTCCGGCGCTAGCCCCGGGTGATCGTAGACGGAAGGGTCGGGCTTGCGGCCCAATAGCTTTTCCAGCACGGGGTTAATGCCGCATATGGTATTGCATATATCTATTGCGGCAAGTCTAGAACGGGAGGTCATCTTCGCTAAACTCTCCCGTTTCGGTGTCAAAAAAGTCCTCGGGCAGGTCGGGAAAGGCCGGCGGCCCTAAAAGTTCGTCCCGGCCAAGAGAAGCGTCCTGGCGAGCAGATGGTGCGGTTCTGGAGGCGGAGCCGCGGACCGTGTCGTTCTGGACGCCGTTCTTGGCTTTGGGGCTGAGGACTACGCCCACCCGCCATGCGCTTACGTCCATGGCAAAGCGTTTTTTGCCGGTCCCATCCTGGTAGGTGCGGGTCCTAAGTGCCCCCAAAACCCACACCGCCGTGCCCTTCTTGGTCTTCTCCGCAACGGTTTCCGCCACGGACCCACCGATGATAACCGAAATAAAATCAGCGGTCTTTTCTGCGCCCTGGCGGTGCGGCCTGTCCACCGCTACGGTGCAAAGCGCATAAGGCCTCCCGTTGTCGCTGTACCTTAAATCTGGATCCTTTGCAAGGTTGCCCTGGAGAAATACGATATTCATGGATTTCCTCCTTTCAAGTTATTTACACCGCGAGCTTCTCGCGGTCTTTTTGGGCGGTTTCAAGGAGCTGCGCCATTCCCGCAGCCCACGTTTCTGGGTCCAGCGGGCAGCGCACTTCCTCAAAGGCAACGTACATCCCCGGATCCAGGCCTTCCCGGGTTAATGCCTGCAGGACGTCCGCTATATGGTGATAGGCTTTGTTGGCCGCCCTGGCCCAGTCGGGCGGGTCCGGCCTGTTCAGCCCCCTGATAACGTCGTCTATAAGCGGCAGGCCGAGCCGGTCGCCTCGCTCCCGCACGAGCGCCGCCGCCCGGCGGTAGAACCCGAACCGCACGGCCACCAGCAGGAGCACCGCCGCGCGGTACCTTTCGTGCCGGGCGAACTCCTGCCACTCCCGCCAGATCCAGTCCGCAACCCGGCGGGCATAACCCGGGTCCCTCTGCCGCAGCGCATACCAGCTGGGCTTGGGGCCGATAAACCCCATCGCCTTGAGCTGGTCGGCCGTGAGGTCCTCGGCAGGGTGCTCCGGCCTGCGGGTTTTTACCTTCTTCTCACCCCGCAGGTCCTCAAGTACAGCCCGCTCGCTACGGCCCTCCAGACGGGCCAGGAAGGACAGGACGCCGCCCCGGGCACCGCACCTGAAGCAGTTGAAGGTGCCCTTGGTGGCGTTGAGGTAAAGATGGCGGCCACGGTCCCCGCCCGGGCAAAAGGGGCAGTTGGCCCGGTGCTCCCCAGGCCGGCCTGCCACCCGACGCAGGTCCAGCCCGTGGTCCCGGGCGACCTCCAGTATGTCAGGCAGTATGCTTCCAACCGCCATAAACGGCTCCCCCTTCCTGCTCCTCAAATTCGTACCCGGGCACCGGTATCTCCTCCCAGGCGGAAGACCAGGCCACGGGCCGCACGAGCCTCTCTACCTCAGACGGTGGCTCTTCCCACCAGCGCCACTCCCGGTACGCCTCCACGGCAGCGTCCACGTGCCAGCACCTGCGCCCCATGGAGGCCGCCGGGCAGGAGTGGGCAACTTTAAGGACATCCCCCAGCCTTTTTGCCGCCACCAGGTAGTAACCTTCGCTGGAGAAAGAGGGGCAGGCCAGGACGAGGGTCTCCCCGGCCTGCCAGGCCCTCACCGGACGACGAGTTCCCTTCCCCATTTAGGCCACCACCTGGAGGTTCTTAACCTCGCGATACCTGCTGGCAAGATCGATGGTAACGTAGACCTTCTCAACGTTTTCGTACTGGTTGAGGTGTTCTATCAACTCCGGCTGGAGGACAACGGCCGTAACGACTTTTTCGTCATCTCGATTGCGCTTGAGGGCCAGGCGGGCGTAAGTACCACCGCCTTTCCGTTCTTTATAGTCCAAGTCCGCCAGGTAAAACGTGCCCTGCACCAGGTTGCTGGCGGGCTTACCCTGAGGAGCAGGCTGGGGAGCCGATTGGGACGCCTGGGTAAGCTGCTGGGCATGTTGCTTCGATAAGGGGACCTGTACGGGTTTCTCGCCGCCGCGAGGGCCTTCCGGCTGAGGTACGGGATCCGCGGGAGCGCCGGCCGCACCCTCGAGCCACTCCCGGAGCTTCATCCCCGTTGCCGGCGACAGCCGCACCACCTGGCCGTCAAACAGCTGGGTGCGGTCCTTGGACGCCACCGCGTTGTGGCTGGCGTCTAGGTTGAATACGAGCGTAAACTCGTATTCAAGTCCGTCCCGTTGGACGGGTGCCAAGCCGACCTTCTGTATCTTGGTCTTGCCTCCGTCCTCCACCGGGACGTACTCCTGCTTCGCCCTCAGGGTGGCAATAACGTGGCAGGTGCTCTGGAGCATGGCGTCCACCAGGTCGTTGTGCCTGGGGGTCACCAGTCTCCAGGCGCTCCAGGAGTTCTTCTCCTTGGCCGCTGCGGCATCGTGGATATCCAAGATGCCGCCGGTCCCCGCCCAGGCGTGGCTGAGGCTGTCGATGATTATCACGTCGTAGCCGCCCTGCTCGGCGGCCTTGATTGCTTCAATGTACTTCTCAGGCGTAAAGGGAGGCTCAAGCTCGCAGACATCAAAAGGCGTGATGTCCGCGTAGAGCGAGGCACTCCCCCGTTCGGTATCAATAACTGCAATCCGCCCCTGCTGGCCCACCAAGCCCCGGGCTATCAGCAGCGCTGAGTACGTTTTCCCGGACCCGGAAGGACCGAACAGGGCGAGGCGGATTTTTGCTTGTTTACGCATTGCCTTCTTGAACATAGAGCACAACCTCCTTTTGGAAATAAAAAATGCCGCGGTATCCTTCAAAAGGACCCGCGGCCCTGTTTTTGTGTGGGCTTATAATGCGCCCAGCACGGCGAAGAGGGTTATCCAGAGAAGTTCTTTTACCTCTTCGCTTGTTTTGATTTCGCTGCCCCTCACGATGCGCCAGAAAAACCTTAAGGCCAGTAGCAGTGCTGCCACAAGGCAGGCGCTCCTCATGAGGAGAAGCAGGGTGTCCATTGACTACCACCCCCGGATTGTGGTATAATACACCCGGAAGGCTTATTTAAGGCCTTCCGGGTGTTTGGTGGGAAGTTGGACTACCGCTTATTCTTCTTGCGTGTAGTCCCTTTTATTTTTTGTAGCTCCTGGTAAATCTTCAGCCCTAAGAGTACAGCCTCCAGGAGCGTTTTTAGAAAGAGGACTACAAGCAAAGTCATCACCTCCTTCCGGCGGTATGTACCGCAAGAAGAAGGCGGTAGCCCAAAAACACAAAAAGCCCTGCAGGGTAAATCAACCCTACAGGGCTTTTTTGCGATCCAAATAAGTCCCAGTGGACTAGGTGCTTCCCGCATACTCCTGCATAAAGGAGCTACGGGTCTGAAAATATGCCTCGGCTTTGCGCCTACACCCCCTAGAGGGGGTCCAGCGCCTGCACTTAAATTAAGTCAAGAAAATTATAGCATAAGCGCTATGGAAAAGCAAGAAAATAGTGGGATTAAGTTACTTCATCAGGTGTAGGAATGCCTTTGAGCCGGCGATACTTGGCATACACCCGCTAAAGGGTCGCAAAGTCCAGCTTGCGATCAAAGACATCTTCGCCGCATACAGGGCAAAATGCTACTTCGGCTTCAACTGTTATCGGCTCGCCCCGTACGGGAAAAGTCTATTAAAATAGAAGCTTCTGAAAACGGGGGGTAAATAGAAAGGGGGCAGGGGGTTATACCTCCAGCCCCCAAGCTATCCATCCTGCAATATCCTTATTGCACCACAGCAGACTTGAGGAGTTTTCCCGCGCGGAAGGCCACAACCTTCGCAGCCGGTATTGTAATCTCTTCGCCGGTGTGAATGTTGCGAGCCTTGCGCGCCTTTCGCTCTTTAACTACGATGGCCCCAAAGCCCGGCAAGCGCACCTCTTCTCCTCTGGCAACGGCTTCCTGGATAACTTCGAGCAGAGCATTAACCGCACGACCGGCTTCCTTCTGGCTCATCCCTGCCTTTGTGGCTACTGCCCTAACCAGCTCGCCTTTGTTCATTCGTCTCGTCTCCTTCCAATGTCTGGTATGAATGGTTTTCTTCATATTGGACGTTTATCCTGCGCTGTTCCGTACAGGTACTTCTTCCCGGAAGGCGGGAATATATTCCTGCCGCAGGACACTTTCCTGGGTGTCCCAAATGCAAAAAGCCTCGTGGAGAGGCTTCTGGAAGAGATGCTCGTCGGTGATATATCGGGCCGGCACTTGTATGTGCGGTGCTAGCTGCTTTATGGTTTCTTCTTTTTCGGCTATGACTAGAAGGCGCTGGGCCGCAAACTCTTTTATCTTCTCTATGGGCGGCAAAGTGCCATCTCGGAGGGCCAACACGGCAAATTCGAGGTTCTTGAAGCTTATTACGGCATCGTAGGGCAGAGGAGCAGGAAACATGGTGGCGTCCTGCGAGATCCGGTAAAACCGCAGGTAGAGCTGGGCCACTGCTAGCATCTTGAGTACGGACATTAAGTCGAGGTCCATCCACCAGTTGGGGGTGTAAGGGGCCTTTAAGATCTGGCAGCCTATGGGGCCCAGGGTGTAAAAGTGGACCGTTATGGCCGGGCTTTTGAGCACATGGGGTACCAGGACCCCCATGCGGGCCATGCGCCTCAACCTCTTGGTCCCCGTGTCCGGGTTGTTTGGCCAGAAAAGCTTCGCCAACTGGGACCGCGTGAGTACCCGGCAAATGGTAACTAGCCATAGCATTTGGGCGTCTCTCTCGGTACTCCAGGTGTAAGCCTGCCTTATCCCCGCCCATCCAGGGTTCACTTCTGTTAGCTTCAGCTCATATTTCCATGCCGCCGAAAAAGGTGAGCGAAACTGAGCCAAATTCTTGCGCCCCCCTACCACAGAACCGTAGCGTCTACCGGGTACCTTACGACCGCCAGGATGCGCTGCTTGTCCGGGTAGACCTTGCGTATGGTCACCAGTACGCGGTCGCCCTTCTTTATGCTGCGGCGCACTTCTTCCCTCGGCGGCTGCGGGCATAAGGCCGATACACCGGGCATGGGTAAGTTTACAAAGATCCCGTATTCTTCTATCCCAGACACAGTGGCCATGTATTGGCCGCCTTCGCGGAAACGCCGTGCTGCTTCGGGCCACGGGCTGGGCAGGAGCGCCTTGAGGCTTACCTTTACTTCGCCCTTTTCTTTGTCCAGCCCTGTTATCTTAACATCGATGGTGTCCCCGGCCCTTATGCCGGCAGCTCGGAAATACTCCCGCAGGTCGTCAACATAGGCCCAGGAGGCCTCCTCCCTCGTTAGGTCGGCCTCTACCCCGCCGGGTATGACTCTGCCATCCTGCCGTATGCCCAGTTCCAGGACGGCATACTTCCAGTTTATGCCCCGGATTATCGCCGGCCTTACTTCGCCTTCTGTCAGGCCTTCCCATGTTTCTTTCGCCTGCTCCTCCATCGCCAGTTTGCGGTTGACTACTACTATCTCGTTTTCCCGGTCGATGGCCACCACTCGGACCATAAGCTTTTGCCCAATGAGCTTCCTGAGCTGGTTTACGGTCCGGGCCCCCGAATAGTCTAAGGGCAGAAAGCCGTATACGGAGCTATTCGGGTGAAAAGATACGATGAGGCAGGGCAATTCTTTGAGCTCACCCTCTACGGGGATGGTGTGGTTCTCCAGGCCGATGCCCTCTACTTCCAGAAACACCCGGGAGTTCTGGCGGGAGGCATATATATCCGGCCATGGATCGTAAAGGAATTGGGCTATAGACACGCTGTGCAAACCTCCTTTTGTTTTTGTTTGCGGAAAAAGCTTGCGGGCTGCGGCCGGCAAAGGTGGGAACCTTGGGCAAAGTCTGCGCCGGCCGCTTTGACTATAGCAAGCTCATCCTCGCACTCTACGGACTCGGCCACGACCTTGGCCCCCAAACTATGGCCCATCTCTATAACTAGGGACAAGGCAGTGAACATTTCCGTAGAAGCGCTAGCCTCAGCCACCATGGGGCGGTCCAGTTTTATAATGTCCGGCCGGAGACGCCCTAGAAATTGTAGGCGGTTGTAGCCGCTGGAGAAATCGTCGAGGGCTAGCCGGTACCCGCGCTCTTTAAAGGCGATGGCGGCTTCCTCCAAACCGGGCAGGAGGTGCGAGGCGGCCTCAGTCTCCACTATTTCCAGGACCAAGAGAGCAGGCATCTTCTTGGTCTGATAGAGAAAACGTTCGGTGGCCGCCAGCCAGATCATGGTGGCCGGGTAGATGTTCAAGAACAGGTACTGGCCAGGCCTAACAGGTGCCTCCCTGATGGCTGTGGCCAGGCATAAGGTGTCGAGTTCCACCAGGAGGTGGTAGCGGGCGGCTTCTTTAAATAGGGCCAGGGGGTTATGGAGGGGCCCCTCCGGCCCGCGCACCAGAGCCTCATACCCGGCTACATCCCCGGTGGCCAGGTCGTATATGGGCTGGTAAAGGACGGTTATGTTTTTTTGAGCTATTATGCGCGCGATATTTATGAGCAGCACCCCCTATTGAAAAGTCCAGAAGCTGTCGTCGGCCTGGACGAAGCCTTCCGGTATTTCTTGCGATGTAGGTGCAGGTCTCGGTTCGGTAGTATCCTCGACTGGAGCTGCTGGGTTATTTTCCTCCGGCTTAGGGTCAGAGGAGAGAGGCTCTACTACCGGTAGTGCGGGAGAGGGAGTAGGTGTTGGCGGCGTTTTTTCTTGCACAAGGGGCTGGGGGGCAGTGAGGGTCTGTTCGTTAGGATGGTCTTCTGGAGTCCGGGCTCCGGGAGGAGCAGGGATCCAGAGAGGTTGCCCAGCCACTTGCGCTTTTCTCTGTTTAGGACGCCTTACTTTGCTTATATCTACTAGCTCGTTGTACCCCCAGCCGGGTTTCATTACCTGGCCTTCTCGTACTATCTGGTAAACGAAGGTGTAGGCATCTAGGTAGATGATGTCGGTAGCACGCCACATGGGTTCGTAGGTGTCGCTGCGCCTTAGGTGTTCGGGCAGAAGCTGGGGCATACCAAGGGAAGTGTCGTAGGCCTCATCCCATCTGGAAGTCAGAAGTTCCCCAAATTGCTTCTGGAGCTTTAAGGCGTCGGAATGGGACAGACCTCCGTATATTACCCTGTTCCGGCACATTCCCAGCACTATGTCGTCAAAGCCTTTCTCAGCCGCCATTTCCATCTGCGTTAGAGATTGCATGGCCACTACTAGGCCGCAGCGATACTGGCGCCCTATGGCGAAGAACCGCTCCATGTCAGGGTTCATGTACCGGGGCAGCTCGTCAATATAGAGGAAGTGGGGGGTCCGGGTGAACTCGTTCCCGGGCCTGCGGAATACGGCGTTCTGGAAGTGCATCAGGACGAATTTGCCGAAGATGTCTCCCAGCCTGCCAAGAGGACCCATCCGGGTGTTAACCAGCAGTACGCCGCCCTCTTCCAGGTGCCTGTCAAGGTCTATCCCAGAACCGCCGGTCAGTATCGCCCTCAGCTTTTCGTTGCTCGCCAGGTCCTCCAGCTGCTGCCTGAGACCTGCGGCAAATTGGTAGTATTTGTCCCTTAAGACGCCCAGGAGCTCGCGGCGGAAGTATTGGGCTAGCTCGTCGTTCTTCCCTTTTAGCTGCTCCAGTTGGCTTACATAGTTGCTCAGGGTCTCGGGGTCCCGTAAGGCCCTTAAGGCTTCGACTATGTCGAGTTCTTCTCCTTTGAGCTCGCGCAAGAGCAGTATTACGTTCTTCGCCGCTATCTCCTGTACTAACGCGAAGAAGGGTTCCTGTTTGCCAAATATGCTCCGGAGCACGGAGCGCATGGTCTCGGCTGCTATGTCCACCGGCCCGAGCATGGGGTTAAAACGGGCAGAGGCAGGGTCGTAAGGGTCTAAGACGGCGTAGGGTATGCCCAAAAGGAAGCAGAGTTGCGCTACTTGCTCTACCAGGGCACCGTTGGGCTCGATTATTGTTATTCCCATTTTTACGCTCTGGGCTTTTTTCATGAGGTCCTGGTAGATAAGAGGCATGAAGACGCGGCTCGTTTTACCGGTGCCGATGGGACCGAGGACCAGGGTGTTAAGGAAACGGTCCTTGCCGTAAAGGATTACCGGCCGGCCGGTCTCTTTGTCGATGCAGAGTACGGTGTCCAGGTCTTTGTAGGGGTCATGGCTGAAGCGCTTCCGGTAGTATATTTCCCAGGGTAGTTGGCTCGCCGAGGGCGGTTCTTTTCCGGAGTTACCCCGGGCAGAGGCTAGGGCCAGCCATACGCCCCCTACTACCATCAGTAAGGTCAGGAGGACTACCAGCATGGCCGCGCTCTTGATGAGGACTTCGGGTCTCGCCCCGTGGACTCCTAACGTTCCTAAACGCTCGGCGAGATGGGCGGCGCGGGGGGTAGCCCAAAAGAAAAGCCCCCACCCTAGGGATACCGCTACTAGGGCAGCAAAAAGCGCCGCGGGTTTGCGGCGCGAGTTCTGCACTAGGCCGGCTATGCCTACCACAAGGCCGGGCACTATCAGTATCCAAGCCCAGGCTGCGGGGCGGCGGGGGAGGGCCGAAATGCACGCCCCGTAAAGGAGAAGCTCCAGCACTAAAAGTGCTATGCCGGCCCAAATCATGGCTCTCCCTCCAGGGATACAGGGATAAATCGGAAGTGGGGATAGTACCTTTCAGGGTATTTCTTGCGCCATTCATCTTCGGTACCCTCGAGGACGAAAATGTATACCCCGCGCCCGGTCTCTTTGGCCCTGCTGTAGCCGTATTGCGCTAAGTGGTACTGCTTGGCTACGTCGTTGGTTACCAGCTCGGTAACGTAGTGTTCTCGGTTCCTTTGTTTTACCAGGTATTCGGCAAAGGTCTCCGCTACTTTGCGGTAGTCTTCTACCGGTGGGTTTAAAAGGTGAAACCGCTTCTCTATGGCTCCAGGGGCTAGGAAGGTTATTATCCTCTTTATGGCGTCAAACTGGGGCAACAGAAAAAGGCGGTAAGCTCCATGGGTGTGGCTCGAAAAGAATTCGGGCACCGCTTCGCTCACATAGAAGACCATAAAGCTCAGTAGCCCATGGCGCACACAGTGGGTAATATCTTGCTGTATGCCCATAAGGGTCTTGGGCCTAGGGTCCCTGCTAAGTATTAAGTACACGCCGTAAGCTTGCCCCAGCTTCAGTACCCCGTGTATCTTCGCGTTCTTGTTCAACCCGTATTCCCTCTTGGCAAGCCTTCCTTCCAGGTAATCCCATCCATAGGGCTTAAGCGATAGGTATATATCGGCAAGAGTGGCCCAAACCTGCTGCATGTGCCTGTTTATTAGGTCTCTAGCACGAGCAGTGTCTCCCCCTATTTCCCTTAAGCCCGCGTCTCCCAAATACACAAAGCTACTCGTCCGTTGACCGTTTGCGAAATGCGGCTCCTTTCTAATGTATCTCGCATTCTCTAACCGCTGTAGCCGCTTATATACAGCCCACTTCCCTACTCCATTGAAAAATAACACCCTGATCTGGTCTAGCAACAACCCCCGGCATTTGTATATCTCTTCCAGCATTTCCCTCTCCTGAGCATTCAGTGCCATCCCGGATTTCCAGTTCCTCCTTCCTATAATGCCGCCTGTAACGGGCGTGCCCACTCCGGGGCCTCCGCCTCGCTTCGCTCGGACTTCGGCCCCTTATTGGAGCTCGCTGCAAACCTTAACCCCCAAACTTTCTCGCTCCCCCCTTCACTCGCTCGCCTGTTCTTCAAAAATCCAATAATCTCAAGCGGCGGGGGTACTTTCTGTTTTCCAAAACCAGCCATTCGCTTTGCGCGGTTAACCGGTAAAACCGTTACTAATTCTCTTTCAAGAGTTATCTCCCCAAAAATCTACTTCCAAGTTGTCGTTTTCCAACAAAACCGTTGAGGGCGGGGGGGTTTTGGAAGGACGTAAGGCGGAAACTTTTGGCGCATTAAGTGGTAGTATCTGGGAAAAATCGGGCATGTGGGTAACAAAAATTTGGGTATATGATTCCTTCTCGGCCGGCTTCCCTATTACCAGATATGCCATATGTTGGTAGCTGTCATCTGGAATGACATGGATTGCACGCAGGGCATTGATAATGCCATTTATGCTCCGGTTATCCACGTCCCAATCCCGGGGTTCGGAGCTATGGATGCATATAGCCACCAGGGCAGGATCATAACGCAACCGTTCGGGAAGGTCCGCACTATAGAAAGCGTATATTAGCTTATCCATCCAGGCGCAGTATACCTGGTGCTCAAGGCTTCCCGATAACTTCCGGGAAGGCGGTATGTCGTCGACGCAGAAATAAAGTACCCCATCAATATACCCTGCCACGGCCCCGGGTATCCCCGGTTTCGACCGGTCCCATTCCCATACGGCCCCCCGCAGGTGCTTTTCTACCGCCAGCCGTGCCCGAAGCAGCTCCTGGTAAACACCCTCCAAGGCATTTACCAGTTCCTCGCCGTTGCTCAAGGAACTTCCCTCCCCCTAGAAGTTAAGGAGCTTATCTAAATTCTCCAGCAGGACATCTTCTCCCGTCTTCTTAGGCTTCTCCTCTGCCCTTTCTCCTAAGTCTAAACCCCCAACAGGCAACCTCCGCAGCTCTTCCCGCAAGGCTTGCACTTCCGAATTGAGCAGATCAATGCTCCTACGAAGGTCCCGAAATTCCTCTTGCAGTATCTTGACAATCTCTAGACCGTTCAGTACAGCCTGCCGTCTAGCTTCCGGCGGTAACTGCCAGATCCAATGGTCGGCAGGTAACCTTATCTGCCGAGTCTTAGGACGGGAAGCAATGGCCAGCGTTTTCTTTTTTGCCATCTGAAGCACCCCTTAAGGCCTTGCTATTACTGCAATCCGGCGCTCTTTTTTTCGTGCATTGAAGCAACCCTTTCAGGACCCTACAGACCGTTTATAACCTGCTTCAGTTAACCCCAAAAACAACCTTCAGTTCCTTGTCTCCCAGGGCCTGACGGCGTGCTTCAGAATACCAACTTCTTTATTCCAAATTATCGCTTTCTGAAGCACCCCTTCAACCCCTGGTATTCCTAGCTATTAGTTCCTTTTAAAGTTAGCGTTTGACACACGACCAGCTCATGCCAGTAGTTCCTATAATACCTGCTTCAACTGAGCCGTTTAAAGTGCCCCTAACCTAAGTATATCAAGCTCTGAATCCCTGCTTCAAGACTTTATGTTTTTGAAGGCAACCAGGCTAAAAATACCCCAAATTGAAGCACGGCTTCCGTCCTTGGTATTTCTAGCTTCCGAAGCATTTTTGGAGGCCGATTGACACACTTTATTGCCTCTCATAAAGGGTGCTTCAACTAAAGACAAAAATTGCCCTCCATGCATTGATATTCTAAGCATGAGGGCCTGCTTCAGATAATGGACAGACAGGGGTAGGAGCAGGTGTTCACCTGCTCCCCCACCTAGCTCCGTCTTCTTTTGAAGAAGAGTGAAACCCTACCGAAAGAAGCCCCCCTCTGCCTGTTTGAGTGTTTCCTGGGCTGCCATTTTGCTCCTTAATATCTTGAGGAATCCAAGGGCATTGGCGTACTGGGCATCCCTCAAAAGTTTTATATCCGGACGCAGTCTTTCCTTAAGCTGCGGGAAGAACTCAATACCACCGCCGCCCGCAACATAAAGAACATCCAGCAGGGCAATTTTCTCTTTCCAGGCGGCGTCCACTGCATCGGCTATGGCGGTGGCCACCGTCTCCAGGGCCGCCGCCTTGAAGGGCGCCAGCTCCACCGGCTTCCCGTAGAGGTTCACTATCTCCCGGTCCCACATGGCCTGGACGTCCAGCAGCCTCAAGGGATATCCGGTTTTCTCCGTAAACCTGCTGGCGAACTCGCGCATGGCAGTGGAGACCCCCAGCTCTACACTGGAAATGTAGCTGGGGTAGACCTCCAGCCCGCCATCCTTTAGCTCTACCAGGACATAATCCGTGGTGTAATACCCGATGTCGATAAGCCCCACAACACCCTGCAGGGGCAGGTCGCCCGCGCTCATTAACGCCCCCACACCCTGGGGCAGTACAAATACCTGGTCGAAGGATATAAACTTTTCCGGACCGCCGTTTACGGAAACATAAACCGATATGCCTGAGAGCGTCTTGAGGACCTCGTCCTTCTGGTGCTTATAGTAAGCTATCGGGGTCCCGAAGGCCAGCGCTACCCTACCCTCTGCACCTGTAAGATAGGCTGCCGTAAGGGTAAGGATAAGTGAAGAATCCCTGGCGAACTTATCGCGGGCCAGGGTTATGCTCGCGCCCCGGGAGTTTTTCAACGCCAGCTCGCCCACAAAGAAAGACTGTCTCACCGTTGAGCTCGGCGGGCGCAGAGTGACCGTGTGGCCCACGCTCCGCGTCTCAATGCCGATATCGATTTGCTCCGCGGCCGGAGAGATCACCGACGGAAAAACTACCCTGCCGGTTTCTGAAACGGCCTTGGTGTAGCCGTAGCCCGTGTCAATGGATATTATCATGCCCAACTCCCCTTTCTTTCCCGTTGTTGGAATCTTCTATTAGGATATACCTATCGCCCAGGCGGTACACATTCCGGGCCAGCCTGCGGCCCTTGCTGCGGCCGCAGGCCAGGAGGTTCCGCACTCTCTCGCGAGTATAAGGAGTATCCGCCTTGTAAAGGTAACATGCGAGCTCCGAAAGAGTAGCACCGCAATTGTCCCGAATGTAGTCTACCGCCTTCCTGATAAGGCTCATCGCATATGCCCCCTAAAGTCTTCTACTTCTCAGTGTCCCTCCCCTGCAACACCACAAACCAGTCGATATAAATAATCCCTTGGGTTACCATTACACTCTCGGTGTAAGAAGGTACGTCCAGAGCCGTACTACTATCCGGACCCATACCTGGAACCTGAATTTTAAAAAGCGCGCAACCTATCGATTATGTTCATGTACATGGGTACAACAAACATTAAGAGAAGGGAAAGAGTCATAACTGCCGGAATAACGGCCATAATTATGGGTTGCGCTTTAATCTTGCGTTTAATCGTATATACTCGCTGCTCGTAAGCCCTCTTGGCAAAGGCATCTAGGACCTCTTCAACATCGGCACCAGTTTTTATGCCCAGCATGACCACACTGAGCAGACTGCTTAGTGGAGCATACTTAGCCCGTTTAGAAAGGTTATCCAGGGCTTCGTGCAACGGATAGATTTCTAGCTCCGCATAAAGTAAATCGAGCTGCCTTTTGAGTTCTCCCTCTACCGCCTCCCGGACAATTCGCATAGCCTGGTAAAGATCCCCGGCCCGGGAATAAACTTTAAGCAAAGTTACCATCAAGGGAAACTCCCGTTCTATGTCGGCTATCCTTCGCCGTTCCCGGGCTCGGAGCTGTTTTTCCGGCAAAACATAGAGGATTATCCCCAGCAGAAAGAGAACTCCTGCCGGGTAATAGCCCATCGGAAGTGCAGCGAGCCCGGCCACCAACGTACAGGTTAGGATCGCTACTCGCATTCCAAGGATCCGCCCGGCGTCATTAGGATCTTCCCCAAGGCGTGCCAAGTAGTCCTGAAACCGAAGCCTGGTCGAAGTCCCGGTAAACCGGCCCCCGACCCACTCCAGCAAACCGGCGGAAGAACCCAGGGCAAGGACCAGGAGAAAGCCGGCTGAAGCTACTATGATGCAGACGGAAATTGTGGGCAGGATCACAGTTCTTCCACCACCCCTGCGCTCCTGGTGAAGTGCCAGGAAGCAAATTCCACGCAAATTACAAAGCACATAACCGCCTTTCCGAATATCGTCTCGGTAATTACGTGCCTGGCCTCGGGAGAAAAGAACATCAGCGCGGCGGCGACCAGGGGCAAGAAAAGCAGGAAAAGGTTTACGGTGAGCCGCTGGCCCCGAACCTCGGACTTGAGCTCCTCCCGTAAGAGGATACGGTCCCGGATAACCTGGGCCACCTCGGAAACCACCTCGGCGGTATCCGTCCCGTACTTTTCCGAAAGGGTTACCGCCCGGACGAAAATGTTTATATCCCGGTTGTCGGCCCTTTCAGCCCAGCTCTGCAAGGCTTCCGAAAGAGAAGCCCCGGCCCGGTATTCGGCCAAGGTCCGAATTAATTCATCTCGCATGGGAGAGGCGGTACAGTCCTTAGCACCGTCGATAGCCCTGATAAGATCGCCTGTAGTCTCATAAAGGGAGGCGATCATCTGAAGGGCGGTTTCCGCCTGCTCGTCAAGGGCCGCCCGGTACTGCTGGAAGTCCACTTCGACTTTTTCCTTCCGGTAGAGGACCACAAAGATCGCTATAAGAACCGCGGCCGCTGCGTTATTGATCGCCACCCCTATTCCAAAACCAGCCACGGCGAGCAGGATAGTAACGATCAGCCACCTGGGCCGCGGGTACTTCAGCCGGTCTAGCATATACCAAAAGGAGCCGCGTTCCGCCGGGGCATATAGATGGGCCTGCCGGAAATTCTCCATCCACTCCCCGATTATCCTGCCACCCGCGGCCAGTATACAGAGGGCAGCCGCCAGGAACACCAGGAAAGCCGTCATTCTTACTTCAAACACGGCTCCCACCCCCGAAAGCCTTCACGGGCGGCAGGTCACCCGACACCAGGTTTTTGGCTACCTTTTCCGCTAAATCTGCGGTGACCTCTCCCACGCACTCATGCTTTCCCTTGCCGTAACGGTAAAGGTAAAGATCGCGGAAGGCGGGCTGCCCGTTCTCAGAAATAACCTGGCTCACCCCCACCACCTTGCGCGACCCGTCGCGCAGGCGCTCCACGAACACCAAAAGATCGATTACCTCGGCGATCATCTCCTGGAGTTCCCCGGCCGTTACGCCCCCGGCCCTGAGGGCCGCTCGGACTATTCGCTGGATGGCCGCGGTTTTGTTATAGTTCGTATGCACGGAAGTGATGGAGCCGTCGTGCCCGGTGCCCATGGCCTGCAAGAGCTCGAAGGCCTCCTTGCCCCGCACCTCGCCTAAGATTATCCGGTCGGGCCGCATCCTCAAGGCATTGATCATCAGCTCGTAGATCCCCGCCTTATCGGTAGCCTCCAGGGCCACCACGTGCTCCCTCTCCAGGCCCAGCTCCAGCGTGTCCTCGATGGTGATCACCCGTTCGGCCGGCGGGATGAAACCGCACAACCACCGCATGAAAGTAGTCTTGCCGGAGCCGGTGGCCCCGGCTACCACTATATTGGCCTTGCCCTCTACACAGGCAGCAAGGAAATGGACCATTTCTTCTGTTAGGAATCCCATGGCCAGGAGCTCTTCGGTAGAAAAAGTCCGGCGCACAAACCGCCGGATGGTGACACAGGGAAACTGGGCGGCAGGAGGCACCACGGCGTTTACCCGGGAACCGTCCGGAAGCCGGGCATCTACCAGGGGGTTGGAAAAGTTAATCCGGCGGCCGCACCGCTGGACGAGCCGCCACACAAGGTTAAGCACTTCCTCGTCGTCGTTGTACTTCAGGTCGGTCGGCTCAATCCTGCCCTCCTTCTCGATAAAGATCTTGTATGGCCCGTTAATCATGACCTCGCTCACCAGGGGGTCATTGAAGAGTTGGTCCACGGGACCCAAGCCCTCAATCCAGCTGATCACGTAGTCTTCGATCTCGGGATCTTTACGCCCCAAAACTTTCCGGGTTTCTTCCCGGACCAGCTCCGCCATGTCGCCGTTGGCGCTCGCCAGTCTTTCCTTGTACCGGTCTACAAGAACGCGGCGCACTACTTGGAGGACTTCAGCCGGATTTTCTTTCTGTAGCATTTTGATTCACCTCACCCGTTCCCGGATGCTCCGGGAGGAGGTATACGGCTTTGGCCGAAACCACCGCACCCAGAACCTTCTTAGCCTCCTCTCTAGAGAGGGCTAAAAGCAACTCGGAAGAATTGGCCGCCTGTCCCTGGGCCACGTTCTTGAGCTCGCCGATAATCGGCGTTACCTCATTCATGTTCACTACCCGGGCGCGTTTGGTGACTTCCCGGACGCCTTCGGGGTAGACCGCCACCACGCTCACTAAGTCTCCGCCGCGAAGCACCTTGGGCCAGCTAACCTGGGAAGACTTCAGGGTTATAATGGTATCGTTCTCCCCAAGAATGCCGTAGATACCAATCATCTGCTCCGGGTTGCGGATTATTTTCCCGCTCAAAACAACCTCGCCTTCTGTTAAGGGCACCCGCGTATAAGTGCCCACTACTTCCTTGAGGTCCTTTAATGCCTTGGGGTGCGCATCCCGGCGGGATACGTGACTAACCTTTACGTCGGCAGAGCCTATCTGCTTCCCCGCCTCCAAGTCCCTGGCCGCCACCACTACCGGGACCGGGTCGTAAACGCTGGTAAAAGTCCAGTATACTGCGCCGGCGGCCACCAGGCCCACCAACAATGCGGCCAGAAGCAGGGAACTATAACGGGAAGGTTTGGAAATCCGGAAAAACGGCTTAGGCAACCAGACCACCTCCGAAAAGCTTGATTACGCAATACAGGGCAGACGACGCGGCCAGGCAGGCCGCAAAGGGTACGGCCTCCGGTGGAACCGGAGCTTCGGGGTCATCGGGGAGCCGTGAACCCACCACAGTCTTTACCCGGTAGACCGCCCGCAGGTATATGGCCCCGGCAAAGGCCGAAACGCGCTCCCGGAAAATCCCCAGCCGCACCCATTTATACAGCCCCCACACAACGCCGATCGCTGCGGCCAGGAGTATGACTACCAGGGCGCCTTCCGGTCCCAACCAGAGGCCGGTAATGGCCATTAGTTCCACGTCAGCCCCGCCCATGCCGCCCAGGCGGTAAAGGAACAGCCCAAAGAGGAAAAAGCCGACCCCGGTCGCCAGGGCCAGGGCCAGGCTCCTCCACCCTTGTAACGCGCTAAAAGCAATACCAGAGACGGCCAGGGCCGCAGACAGAACGGCAGGTACCCGGTAAGTGCGGACGTCCGCGGCTCCGGCCAGCCCCATAAGTATGAGGAACACTACATACCCCCACTCCATGATTTATTTGTGCCCCCCCAAAAGAGGGAGGCCCCGGCATTCCGGGACCTCCTTTACCAGCTTTCGGTTTTGATATACACCCGTCTCAATACGTGACCCTTGACCCTGAAGGTCGCGGTATCCTCCTTAGAAACGGTGTCCTTGTAACCGATAACTTTGAGCACGTAGGTGCCGTCATCGGGCCACCTACCTTTCACCGTAAGTTCTGGTATCCGGTAGGTGTAGGAGTAGGTCTTGTCGCCGGGATTGTAGGTCATCCAGGCCTCATGGGAAGAAGCTCCTGACGGCAAGGCCGGGCTCCCGTCGGCCTTTTGGGCCAGGGGAAGGATCACCTTCATCCGGTCAATTGCGATCCTCTGCCCATTCGCCAGGCTGTTCGCCGCCGCTTTTATGAGAATGTTCCTGCCCCTTTCGGCAGGACTGGGCTGTATGCTTATCACAGCCACCTCAAAACTCTCTTTCACGACCAGCGTCTGGCGGTACCAATCGGACCACTTGGGCTCTAGCTGGGGAAGCCTCGGCTGATCCTGCACCCTCAGTTCGATGTCGTAGACCCCGGGTCCGCCGACATCGGCAAAGACGGTGGGCGGGTTAGTGTAATACTGCCAGGAGCCGCTATCCTTGCGGATCCGCCACTGGCGGGCTACGATGGGGTCGCCGTCCGGATCGTAGGAGGTGTCCGTATAGGTTACGGGTTCAACGTCGTAAACAGGATTGGGCGTCACCGTGAACCGGGCCATCGGGGCGTTGTTGTCCGGTATGACCTGGACGGTTTGGTAGAAGGGTTCGGACCAGAGCGACCCGTCATAGACCTTCAGCTCTACCAGCCATTCACCCTGGGAACTGAAGGAAGTGGGCGGCGAGCTCGAAGCACTGCTCCAGGTGCCGGACGGATTCCTAACCCGCCACTGGCGTTGGATAATGGGGTCGCCGTTCGGGTCGTAAGAGAGATCGGTGACGGTTATGGATTTATTAGCCACCGCCGGGTTAGGTGTTATAGTGAACTGAGCTACAGGCGGCAGGTTCACGTTCCGCGTGCTCACGAGCTTGACCACGGGGTAGGACCACGCGCCCTCCAGGTCTTTGACCTCGTACTTGATAAGATAATCGTTGTCTCTTACCAGCGTTGTGGGCTTACCGTCGTTCCAGGTTGTGCTGTTAACCGGTCGCCACGACCACCTATGCTCGACGAGCCCCTTATTCGGGAGCGAGATATGGTCCAGGTCGTAGGCGTCGCTGGTGATCTTAACGTTGTAGTAATCACCGTTCCTGGTTAGCTGGACCCCGAACATGACCACCGGGCGCCGGTGCACATAGAGGTGCAGGCTCTCCACGGGCATATACGACCACAGCCGGTACTCGTCAAACCGGTCATCGTCCTTGGGATTGTCCCGGGCCTGGAAGGTGGTCACGAACTCGCCCACTTTATCAAACCGGCACACCGGTGCGGGCAACCACTGCTCGTGGAAGGGGGCCAGGCCGAGGCTGTTCTCGAAATACTCCGGGTCGTGACTATACTTCCACTGCTCGGCATACTTGGGATCATTCTCGGGATCGTTGTAGTAGGTCTTGTAGTAGACTTCTTCATTCAGGAGAACGTAGTTCTCCACCGGCGGGTAAAGGCTATTGAGCCTGCTGAGGATATAGCTCGTCAGTTGCTGCATAGCCGTGTTCCGGTTTGAGTTCAAAATGAACGTACCCTGCCCGTCGTTCTTGGCAATTATGCTCAGGGCCTGGGTCTGGTTAGCGCTGCTCCCCAGCACGCAGAAGTCGATCCGGTCGTTCAAAAGGCGCGAGTAAATGTAGGAGGATTTGACCGGGTCGTTGAATTCCGGATAGGCAACGGCACTAATGTTGACCAGGAAGTGTGCGGCGTCGTCCCGCCAGAGAGACGAGTCTTTCAGAACCTCGTCAAGGGTCTTTCCGGTGCTTGTTTCCAGTTTAAAATTCTCAAAACGGATATAACTTCTTGCTCCACAGTTATGCGAGCTGTTCGCCGCCGCAACACCGTAGCCATTGCCCGCTGCTTGAGGGCAATCAACCGTTGCCAGGAGCTCCCCGCCATCATAGACTTCCAGGGTTGGGGCCTTATAAACCATCCTGAAGCTTTTCTTCAGTGAAGTGTCACGGGTACTGAAATAGGCAACTTGCGTTCCTCCAAATGAAGAAGGATTTCTAGTTCTTGCAACTTCGCCTGCTCCGTTCCTAGTCAAGACCGTGTGGTCGCTTCCTGAAAAATAATAGACGCCGACGGCATTATGCCACATCAAGGCAATGTAGCCCTTGAAACCGTTTTTATCGTTGGCCCCAAATATAAAACCCGGTATGATAGTAGCGCAGGCATTGTACCCGGTCATATCAATGTTGAACGTGAACTCTCTTTTTGCGCCTAGTATGCCGTCATCATAGTACAGATGATCAATTGGGGCCTCTGCTCCATATCCTCTGTACCTATAGCTATTGCCTTCGACGTGAAACTGGCCGTCACCAGTTCCCAAGCCGGTTCCGTAAAGGTTATATACGGCCCACGGAAAGTCCGTCTGCGTGGTAATAGTGCTGGTTTGAACAGAGCTAATCTTATAATCCACTAAATTTGCCGCAAGCTCCGGCTTCAGGTACTGGTTGATCAGCCCATCCAGGTACTGGACAATATTCGCGTCAAAAGTCGGTTGCGGTACGTCCTTGGTAGCGAAATAGTCGATGTGAAGCTCGCCATTTCCACCTGTTTTTATCTCGACGGTGTGCGCGGTATTTGACAGGTTGGTTATTTCGCAAGCAAAGTGGCCCTGGTTTCTAGTATCCTGCTTTCCATAGAAGACCCCATCCACATAGACCTCGACATAACCATCATTGTGGTCACAATTATTGAGCTGGATATATACTGCCCTGCCTGGCTTGCTAAAAGTAACCTTGATACTCCCGCTGGACATCCAGACAACTGTCCGATCGGGGCTAAGATACCAGGTCCCGGATTTTGTCGCCGAAGTGCTCTCCGCTTCGATAACTTGGCTGAACTGTGCCCGGTCGAGGTACTGATTAATCCAGGTTACAGTGGGTGATAGAGTCGTCTGGCCCACTGTAAAAATAATATCCGCCTTCTTCTTCCGCTGCACGTCGAACCCCACGGACGGGCGAATATTAATGACCTCTGCTTTCTTCTCCTCCAAAGGTTTGGCAGACGTATCGGCCTTCAGGTAGTCTTCAGGAGATATAAAATCCTGAATAGTCTCTTCTCCGAATCCCTCCACAACTTCCAGCTCGATCTGGTACTTGCCCACTTGGTCGGTCTGGAAGCTGGGGGACATCTCATTGCCGTCGCTGAACACCACCCACTGCTCGCCCTCGAAGTTCCCGTCGTTGTTGCTGTCATAACGGTACTTCCAGATCCGGCGGGCAATTATATCTCCGTCCGGTGAATAAGAAGTGTCCCTGATCTCCACCGTGGCTTTCTTGCCCGCACTGGGATCCCGGAGGTAGGCTTCCTGCACCACGAAATCCGCCACCGGAGGTTCATCGGGAACGATCTCGAATTCCCTCTCATACCACTCCGAGGCATGGCCGGCAGTGTTGGTCACCCGGAGCCTTACTTTATAAGTACCGGGCTCCTTGAACAACACTTCCTTCTTATCGGGGGCAACATCCTTGATTTTGATGGCTTCTGCCGTTGCCCCGTTGCCTACCGGAAGAATATGCCACTCGTTCTGTTCTTTAATAATGGGATAGCGTTTAGAAGATTGCCCCTCTTCGATAAGGACAATCCTGCGGTTCTGCTTATAAGCCCCCTCGTCGGTGAAGAAGGCCTGCGGGATTGCCGGTTCCACGGTCACCGTGACTTCATCGGTATCGGTAGCCCCCCAGCTATCCTCGACGGTCAGGGTGATTTTGTACTGCCCTTCCTTATCGAAATATATAATGCTTTCCTCCCCTTCCAGTTCCCCGACCACGTTTTCCGCTGGGGTCACGGACCAGATTAGCTTCACGATCTCCCCGTCCGAATCGCGGGAAGCGCTCCTGACCGTCACATCTTCGCCCTGGATAATCTTATCCGGGACAACAATCTTAGCTGTGGGAGGCTGGTTGACCACCTCTATTTCCTTTTCGGTACTATCGCTATCACCCCGGTCGTCAGTGACGGTTAGCTTGACGGTATAGGTCCCTAGCTCATTAAACACCAGAGTCCCGCCGTCATCACCTAGGTTTTCCTCCACCCCCCGGGAAGGAGTTACATCCCATTCCACTTCCACGATAGACCCATCGGGATCGTAGGACCGGTTGATGACGTTGACCGTCTGTCCCGGGCCGCACTCGGACGGCATGGTGAAGCGCGCTACCGGAGGCTCATTTACCGGCTCCGGCGGTTCCGGCGGTGGTGGAGGCGGCAGTGCCTCGCCAACGGTGATGTACTTGGTGCACTCGCCAGTAGCTCCCTTGTTGTCCCTTACGGTCAGTTTCACGGCATAGGTGCCCGTCTGGGTAAACCTGATGGTGCCGCCCGTGCCACTGAGCGTGCCACTATAGGAGGAGGGGCTTACGCTCCACGTCCGCTGGACGATGGTGCCATCGTAGTCCTTAGAACGGTCAGTCACGGTAACGGACTCGTTGACCTCCGCGCTGGAAGGCATCTCAAAATCGGCTACCGGCGGTATGTTGCCGCCCGGCGGAGGCGTAGGCGGCTGCGCGGCCTCCTGGACGTTGACCGTCTTGGTCTCCGTAGTAGTGCGGCCTACTCCGTCGGTCACCTCCAGGGTGAGCGTATAGGTCCCAGCGGTCGAGAAAGTATGCGACACCTGCTTGGAAAACGTCTTGGACCCAGATCCGCTGTCCACCCGGTTGGAGTTGACGTAAAAGTTATAAGAGATGGAGGTGTAGGGGGACCCGGAAGGAACGAAAGACGTCCCGCTGATGCTGATCTTTACCTGCTCCCCCGCCTTGATGGTGGTAGGGGGATTGATCTGCGCACGGGGATAAGAAGTGGTCATCACGTATACGAAACCCTGGTCAAAGCCCTTGACCTCGGCGCCGCAGAGTTTTGCAAAATCACGGATATATGCCCGTTTTTGCGAACCGGAACCCCAACTTATAGTAGATTCAATAGAGCTTACCTTGCTTAGAACAAAGGAAGGCTCGCCGTTTAACTCCCGCGCGGCTGTGGTGTAGTTGCTGCTGGATACGAAGTTATAGCCGTTGCCGCCACCGTTGCTTTTACTATTCAGATAGACAGTTTTACCGGATCCGCTTACGGCCCCGCTAATCTGCACGTTCCAGACATTGACGTAGTACAACGTTTTCGGTTGAAAGTTTGAAAGCGTCACCTGGGTCCCCTTTGCGCACGGCAGGCCGGAATCAGACCACCCGTAGGCTGGGGAAGGCATGACCGGCAGGAGAGTGGCTAGAAAGCTCAGCAAAATTAGAAGCCCTATGACCCGCAGCTTCCACTTTTTCATAGCCCCTTCTCTTGCCTCCTCTCAATTAGGAATTAGGAAGCCCTGATAGAAAAATCGAGTAGGAGGGGGCGGCTAGCCCCCGTCCTCTCACACCACCGGACATGCGGGTCCGCATCCGGCGGTTCATCAA
>JAZHPA010000007.1:0-89753 GCA_051024685.1 Moorellaceae bacterium AZ2
GGGTTACATGGGGTAATTCTTTCTGCTGCTTGTCGCTATGAGCGTTTACTATTGGTAGTAGTGTATGCCTATTTCTTTCTTCTCCTGGCCGGAGCCTATGGTGAAGAGAAAGGATATCACAGGAAACTGGTGGCCAGTTCTACTACCAAAAGGCGCGTTATGGGCTTGTGGCAAGTTGGATATTATGTGTTAAAAGCTTTCAGAGTAGGTTGCCGCCGGTTATTGTGTCTCCTACCTTCCTTGATACCGGAAATTTAAAACTGGGGATGCGCCAGCGCAGAGGTAGATTGACAAGCTTTATCCCGTATAGGATAATGTTTTTGTTTTAATCTTTACTGACCGACCGGTCGGTCGGAAAGATCTCAGTCAAGAGCCGGGGGAAGCAGGAGGGGGAAAAGGGAATGTTCTTAAAAGGAAGGGCCCTCCGGGAGATCGCGCAAATAACTCTCCTGATGTTCCTGACGGCCGTCCTTCTGGCGGGGTGCGGCCGGAGGACTGTACCTGAAGCCCAGGAGGCCAAAGTGGCCGTAGCTTTAGGCCGGGCCGAGCGAGGGGAGGTCGTCAAAGAGGCCAGCACCACCGGTATAATCCAGGGAGCGGAAGAGATAAACGTGGTGGCCCTGGCGACGGGCCGCATAGCGGCCGTCTACGTCCGGGTAGGGGACAGGGTCCGCAAGGGAGACCTAATCGCGGAGCTGGAGAACGGCGATATAAGGGCCAGGTTGGACCAGGCTCGCGCCGCGCTGGAGCAGGCTCAGGCTGCGCAGGAGCAGCTTGGAGCGGCCCGGGAGCAGGCCGAGGCTAACCTCCGCCAGGTGGAGGCCAACGCGGCGACCGCTGAGGCCAATCTGGAGAGGATGAAGGCTCTCTTCGAGGCCGGGGCCATATCCCAGCAGCAGTTAGAACAGGCCCAGACGGCTTGGGAGGTCAGCCAGGCCCAGGTGGAGGCCGCCCGCGCAGGGCTTAAGTCCGTCGAAGCCCAACTGGCGGCGTCCAAGGCCCAGGCGGCCGGTGCCGAGGCCGGCGTTCGCCAGGCGGAGGTGGCCCTGGACAATACTTACGTAAGAGCGCCCCGGGACGGCATAGTATCCGCCCGCCTCCTGGACCCGGGGGAAATAGCCCAGGGTCCCATTGTTGTCCTGGTGGCGGATGAGAAGCTAGAGGTCGGATTCCAGGTGACCGAGCAGGACATCGTTTATCTAAAGCAGGGGCAAGAGGTGAGGGTTCAGGTGGCCGCCGCCGGGGTGGAGGTCAAAGGAACGATAACCAGCGTCAGCCCCGCCGCCGACCAGCGTACGAGGACCTATGCGGTCAAGGCCGCACTACAGACCGGCCAGGACCGGATTAAGCCCGGCATGACGGCTACAGTGTATTATCCCACCCTCAGGGCAGAAAACGTCGTGGTGGTGCCCAAGAATGCCGTAATCAACCGGGACGGCCAGGATATAGTTTATACGGTGGAAAACGGACGGGCCGTAGGACGCCCGGTCCGGACGGGAGTGGCCGACAGCAGCCGGGTGGAAATCAAAGAGGGCCTTTCCGAGGGCGACGCCATTGTGGTCAAGGGTCAGGATTTCTTAAGTGAAGGACAGGCGGTGGAAGTAGTTGACGAGGGGGCACAAGGATGAGCTGGGCCCAATTTGCCGTTAAACGCCCCGTAACGGTCATCATGGCCGTTCTGGTGGCTATACTTTTGGGCGCGGTAGCCTTAAGCCGCCTGCCCATCGACCTCTTGCCCGAAATGAACCTGCCCTACGCGGCGGTGATAACCAGCTACACGGGAGCCGGCCCCGAGGAAGTAGAAAAGACCATTTCTAAGCCCCTCGAGGATGTATTGGGCACGGTGCAGGGCGTAAAGAACATCCGGTCCATGAGCATGCTGGGGGCCTCCATCCTGGTACTGGAGTTCGAGTGGGGCACCAACATGGACATGGCCACCCTGGACATGCGGGAAAAGATCGACCGTGTCCAGGGCCTGCTGCCCGACGGGGCGGATAAGCCCATGGTCCTAAAAATGGACCCCAACATGATGCCGGTCATGACCCTGGCCGTCCGGGGAGGGATGGACGAACAGCGCCTTAAGGAGCTGGCGGAAAACGTAGTAAAAAGGCGTTTGGAGCGCCTGGAAGGAGTGGCGGCGGTCGACATAACCGGGGGACTGACGCGGGAGATCCAGGTTCTGGTTTTCCCGGAACGCCTCCAGGCCTTCGGGCTTTCCCTGACCCAGGTTCTGCAGGCCCTTCAGTTGGAAAACACCACCTTTGCCGCGGGGCAGGTGGAGGACGCCGGTAAAAACGTGCTGGTCCGGGTAACGGGAGAATTTGCGGATTTGGAGCAGATCCGGCAAGTCGCCCTCACCACCCCGGCTGGCACTCCGGTGCGCCTGGGGGACGTGGCCGAAGTCCGCGATGCCCAGGCCGAGCGCACCAGCTTGGCCCTGCTGGACGGTCAGCCTTCTATAGGCCTTTCCATTCGGAAACAGACTTCGGGCAACACCGTCGCCATTTCCCGGGCGGTCAAGAAAGCCATTAAAGAGATGTCTTCCGAGCTGCCGCAGGGTGTGGTGGTAGAGCCGGTTATAGATAACGCCAAATATATCGAGGCTTCCATCAGCGCCATTTATCGGGACATGATCCTGGGCAGCCTGCTGGCCATGGCTTTAATCCTGCTTTTCCTGCGCAATATCCGGTCCACCCTGGTTATAGGATTGACAATACCCGTATCGGTGATCACCACCTTTGTGCTCCTCTACTTCGACCGCCTGACCCTGAACATCATCACCCTGGGCGGCCTGTCCCTGGGCATTGGCCGGATAGTAGACGATGCCATAGTAGTCTTTGACAACATCTACCGCCACCGCCAGCTGGGCGAGGACCCCGAAACCGCAGCCATAAACGGCAGCCGGGAGGTCACCAACGCCGTGGTGGCCGCCACCCTGACCACGGTGGCCGTTTTCCTGCCGGTGGCCTTCATCGAGGGCCTGGCTTCCCAGCTCTTTACCCCCATGGCCCTGGTGGTGGCCTTTTCCCTCCTGGCCTCCCTGGTCGTGGCCCTCACAGTGACCCCTATGCTGGCTGCCCGCATTCTGGCTGGCCCTCTTCCTCAGGACGAGGAAGTGGCCCGGGACTGGCGTCATGCCCTCTTGTCCGGTGCCTGGCTGGTGCGCCTGAGCGCCTTCTACCGCCGCGTCCTGGCCTGGGGCCTGCAGCACCGCGCCGCAGTGCTACTGCTTACGGCAGGCATCTTCTTAGGCGGCCTGGCCCTGGTCCCCGCGGTGGGCGTGGAATTCCTTCCCCCTTCGGATGAAGGTTCCATCAGCATAACCGTGGAGCTTCCTAAGGGCACCCTCCTCTCCGAAACCCAACAGGTGGCGGCCCGGGTGGTATCCCTGGTGAAGGAAGAGCCGGAAGTAAGAAGCATCTACGAAGTGGTGGGGGGTTCCGGCGGGCAGGTGCAGTTTCTTACCGGCGAGACGCCGGAGATGGCCAGCATAAACGTGACGCTGGCGGACCTTAAAGAGCGCAGGCGCAGTTCGGAGGAGGTGGCCGCCGCCATACGGGAGAAGGTCCAGAGGATTCCCGGCGCCAAAATCACGGTAACTGCCGTTTCCGGTCTAATGAGCGCCGGTATGAGCCAGGCGCCCGTGCAGGTGGACATCCACGGCGAGGACCTCGAAACCCTGAAGGCCCTGGCGGAGCAGGTGCGCCAGGCGGTGGCCGCCGTACCCGGTACTACCGCAGTGGAAAGTTCCTTCACCCGCGGTCGGCCCCAGGTGGAAGTGGTGGTCGACCGCGAGAAGGCTGCCCTGTTCAATTTGAGCGCCGCCCAAATCGGCAACACCGTGGCCACCGCCGTGGGGGGCAAGGTGGCCACCCGTTACCGGGTAGGCGGAGACGAATACGACGTCCGGGTCCAGCTCCCGCTGTCCTCCCGGCAGAACCTGAACGACCTCGAGAACCTCCTCATTCCGTCCCCCTCCGGGGCGCAGGTGCCCCTGAAGGAGGTGGCCGAGTTCAGGATAAGCACTACGCCCACCACCATAAACCGGTACAACCAGGACCGGGTGGCCAGCGTAACGGCCAACATAACCGGCCGCCCCCTGGGGGACGTCATGAGGGATGTTAGGGCCAAGATGGCCCAGATAAACCTGCCGCCGGGCTACGAGATAGAGTACACCGGCCAGAACCAGATGCTTTTGGAAACCTTCGGCCAGCTGGGAGTGGCCCTGCTCATGGCCGTAATCCTGGTGTACATGATTATGGCCGCCCAGTTCGAGTCCCTCTTTGACCCCTTTATAATTATGTTTTCCATCCCCGTTTCTCTGACGGGGGTGGTCCTGGCCTTGCTGTTGACCGGCCGGACCTTCAGCGTCACCGCCTTCCTCGGTGTGATCATGCTGGCCGGTATAGTGCTGTCCAACGCCATAGTGCTGGTGGACTACATTAAACTCTTGCGCAGGAAGGGGATGCCCAGGGAGGAAGCCGTTCTCACTGCCGGGGCCACGCGCCTGCGGCCCATCCTCCTGACCGCCCTCACCACCATCCTGGCCATGCTGCCTCTGGCCGTAGGCCGGGGCCAGGGTTCCGAAATGGAGGCCCCCCTGGCCACGGCTGTGAGCGGCGGCCTCCTGGCTTCCACCGTGTTGACCCTGGTGCTGGTACCCGTGCTTTACACCGTTTTGGAAGACCTGGTGCAGAAGCTCTCCCTGCGCCGCCGCAGCCGGGCAGGGCTCGGCGCCTGAGGCCCGGGGTCCTTTAAGGGGACCTGAATACGGCCTGCTGTAGGCCACCGAGTTGGGGGAAGAGGAGATAGGGTATGCTCTTCAGTGAAGTGGAAAAAGACAAGCGCCGGCAGATCCTGCGGGCCGCAGCTCGGGTCTTTGCGGCACGGGGATATCACCAGGCCAAGATGGCGGAAATCGCCCTGGAAGCCGGGGTAGGGAAGGGCACCCTCTATGAATATTTTCCCAGCAAGAAGGAGCTCTTCCGCCAGATGGTCTCCTATCTTTTTGCCACCCATTCCCGCTACCTCAAGGCCCTGTGCCGGTCCGACCTGCCTTTACCGGTCTTTTTGGAGCAGCTGTTCCGGGACGCCATCGAGTTCATGCACGAACACCGCCATCTGGCCCAGATCCTGCTCACCGACCACCCCCTGCTGGGGGAGGAAGGGCTGCGGTTTTTTTGGGAGATTAAGGAGCAAATCGTAGGCCATTTGAGCCAGTACGCCCGCCGGAAAATGGAAGAAGGAGAGATACGTCCCCTGGACCCCCGGCTGGCGGCCACCATCATCCTCCATGTGCTGGGGGCCCTCGGTTACCACCTGCTGCTGAAGGGGGAATTAGACCAAGGGGAGAGTGGGGAAAGGATAGAAGGGCTGGCTCGGGGGGCCCGGGACGTCCTCTTGTACGGCCTGGGATGTTCCTGATGCACCGGGAGCCCGGGTTCTCGAGATTTAACCTCAGGCCTGCCTGGCGTGGGCTCGCTTATGGCTTCTCTCGGGGGTCAAACCAGCGCTCGTCTCAAGGCTCCGGCAGGCTTCCCGGCAGAATTTAAGCATCCTGCCTCAGTTGCCGGCCGCAGGTTTCTCCTGGCCTCGGGCCTGCCTCCGCCCTTCGCCGAGCTCAAGTTTGGCTGCCGCTTGAGTTTAGTTGCTCGCTTCCAAGCCTAAAGCGGGCCCGGGCGGCAAAAGGCGGGATGCACCGCGAACCGTGAGATCGGCGCATCCGCGGGAACCGGCCCCGCATTTTATGTAAACCTCACCCGCGGCCTCCCGCGCCCTTTCTCCCTGGCGGGAGAGGCGGGGAAGGCCGCCGGCCGGAGAAAAAAATAGGGCAGCCACCGTGGAAGCCACTTGCCGCTGCCCTGACCCCCTCGCCTAAACGACTTTGCGCTTCGGCAGCCGGGGATGCTTGGTCTTGCCGACTTCGATCTGTTCGTCGATGTCCATGATCCGCACCAGGATCTCGGCGCGGTCGCGAGGCGAGGCATGTACCCACTGCTCGAGGAGCGCTCTTCTCTCACGGAGGAGACTGCGCTGGATGTCTTTCACGGAGGTACCCTCCCTTCACTAAGAGGTTTACTATTAAGTATCTCTAATTTCTCTCTCGATTATTATAGCATAAAGTACGAGACTTTGTGAATTATTTCTTGAAAAAAAAGTATGAATAATGCGCTTTACTTGTCTGTTCTTTTTACTCGCCGGCAAGTCCGATTTCCGAAGCCTCGCGGTTTTAAGCAGGAGGAATATGAGCTTTTATGTCGAAGTGAGATTCAGTTCCAGTAGAAGGGAGGCAGCAGCGTCCCCTTCGGCTGAGACCGGGAAGAGGCGGCGCTGCACCTTTAATGGGTGGGAGAAGAGTGCAGGTGAAGCGCTGGGTCCTGTGGTTCTCCACGGCCCTCATCCTGGCCCTGGGTGGGTACCTGGCGGCCGGTTACTGGGGGGGCCGGGAAGTGCAGGCCGGGGGTCCCCTTCCGGGCAGCAGCGAAGACCCCCTGGTGACCAAGTCTTATGTCGACGACAAAATACAGCAGCTGCAGAAAGTCCTGGAGCAGGCCCAGACGCGCCTCAACACCCTGGAGCAGGAGCTGGCGGCCCTCAAGAAGAAGCTTTCGGAAGCTCCGGCCGCCGGTGCCACGCAGGTTATCTTGACCATCGGGAGCAGGACCGCCTTTGTTAACGGCACGCCGGTCGAGCTCCCGGTGGCCCCTTACCAGGAGGCGGCCAGCGGCACCTCTATGGTTCCCTTTCGTTTCGTGGGAGAAGCCCTGGGAGCCGCGGTCAGCTACGACGGCCAGTCCCAGAAGGTAAGTTATGCCCTGGGGTCCCGCAGCGTGGTATTGAAGCTGGGTTCCCTCCAGGCCAACATTAACGGGGTTGTTGAGAACCTGCCGTCCGCGCCCCGCCTGGTGAACGGGACCACCATGGTACCCCTGCGGGTGGTGAGCCAGGGCCTGGGTGCCGATGTGCGCTGGCACGAAGCTGCGCGGGCCATTACTATTACCCTCCTCAACTGATGTCCGGGCCGCCCGCGCCGGGGGCCCAGGTGGCTCCCTGCAACCCCTACCCGGGGATGCCGTAGGAGGCTTGACACATGAAGGACAGCTATACCGATAGAGAGTTCTGGGGAGAGGCTCAGGCCCGTCCGGCCAAGGGGGGAAGCCTCTTTCTTAGGGTTTTGATCCTGGCTTTCCTCAGCCTCATAACCTTTGCCGGGTTCGGCTTGGCCGGCTACCGGCTGGCGGCCCACTGGCTGGGGGCGCCCGTGGCCCTGGGCGGAACCGGGTCCGGTCCCCAGGAAGAGCCCCGTGTGCTCCCCCGTTCGGTGCTTCTCATAGGAGTAGATGCCAGGCAGGAAAACGAGCCCTCCCGTTCGGATACCATAATGCTGGCCTTTCTGGATGAGGCTGGCCGCCGGATAGATATCCTGTCCGTACCGCGAGACAGCTACGTGCGCATTCCCGGTCACGGTTCGGATAAAATCAATGCCGCCCACGCCTTCGGGGGACCTGAGCTCCTCATGGAAACCCTCAACAGCCTCTTAGGCACGAGGGTTGCCAAGTATGTGGAGGTGGATTTCGAGGGCTTTGAAAAAATAGTAGACACCCTGGGCGGGGTGGATATCGAAGTAGACAGGCGCATGTACTACCCGGAGGAAGGCATCGACCTCCAGGCCGGCTTCCAGCACCTTAACGGCCGGGATGCCTTGAGCTATGTCCGCTTTCGCAACGACCCGGAAGGAGACATCACCCGCATCGGGCGCCAGCAGAAATTCCTCAAGGCCATGCTGGACCAGGCCCTTAAGTTGAGCACCATCCCCAAAATACCGCGCCTGGTGAGCGACCTCAACAAATACGTGCGGACCAACCTGAGCACTGCGGAAATGGTCAGCCTGGCCCTCTTCTTAAAGGACCTGGACAGCAGCACCGTGGTGACCCACACGATCCCCGGCGAGGGCAAGTACATCAACGGGATCAGCTATTGGATTATCGACCAGGAGAAACTGGAGGAGATCCTGGACACAATCCCTTACCGGAAAGGCCGGTAGCTGGAGGTAGAATGGCCATGTCGGACACTAGGCCGGCGTGTCGGATCCTGGGCTGCCGCGTGGACGGGCCCACCCTGTCCCAGGCCCTGGACTTAATCGGCGACTTTATAGCTTCGGGCAGGCCCCACCAGGTCGTCACCCTCAATGCCGAAATGGCCTACCGCGCCTCGGGGGATCCCTTGCTCAGGGACATCATCAACCGGGCCGCCCTGGTAACCCCCGACGGGGCCGGCATCGTCTGGGCCTCGCGCCTGCTGGGTTCACCGGTGCCCGAGAGGGTGACAGGCATCGACCTGGTGGAAGGGCTGGCCGCCCGGGCCGCCCAAAAGGGATGGCGGCTCTTTTTGTACGGCGCCGCTCCCGGCGTGGCCGAAAAGGCCAGGGACAGGCTCCTCGCCCGCTACCCTTCCCTGGTCGTTGCAGGCACCGCCCACGGCTACCTTTCCCCGGCCGAAGAAAGGGAGCTCCTGGCCCGCCTGCGGGAAACGCGGCCGGACGTTCTCCTGGTGGCCCTGGGATCTCCACGCCAGGAATACTGGATTGACCGGCATCTGGAGGAGCTGGGGATACCGGTGGCTCTGGGGGTGGGCGGCACCCTGGACGTCCTGGCCGGGGAGGTGGCCCGTGCCCCCCTGTGGATGCAGCGCTGCGGTTTGGAGTGGCTTTACCGCGTAGCCCAAGATCCCCGGAGGGTCAAAAGAGTGCTGACCCTTCCGAAGTTTATATTGAGGGTAGGAGAACAGGCCCTGAGGGAACGCAGCAAGACCACCCGGCCTGCTCCCTGAGGCAGGCCTCTCTTGCTTTATGAGGGCAAGAAAGGCTCCTGACTACCCCCGGAATATAAGGAGGTTTCCATGCAGCGAAAGTCTGGCGGCGCTCCCGGGGCGAAAGCGGCCCTGGCCCTGCTGGCCCTTTTCCTTTTAACCTGGACCCTACGTGTACATATCCGGACGAACATATCTTTTTTGAGCGACCGCGCGGCCCACATCATAGGCGCCAGGGCGGTCGCGGCACCGGGGGTGGTGGCGCCCGGGGGCCTGACCGGCCGGGGGCAGATTATCGGCCTGGCCGACAGCGGCCTGGATGCGGGCCGGACCGACGACATCCATCCCGACCTCCAGGCCACCCCCGGCGGGTTCCCCAAGGTAGTCATGCTCAAGAGCTGGGCCGGACGCAGTGTGCCCGACGATCCCACGGGCCACGGAACCCACCTGGCGGGCATCATGGTGGGCAGCGGGGCCGCCTCGGGGGGCAAGTACCGGGGCATCGCTCCGGATGCCGGCCTCTACTTTCAGGCCCTGCTGGACGGGCGGGGGAACCTGTCCGTGCCGCAGGATCTTGAGGACCTTTTCCGCCCCGCCTATGCCGCCGGGGTCCGGGTCCACGTAAACGGCTGGGGAGGAGGCTCTAACCAGTACTCCGACACCGGCCGCCAGATCGATGCCTTTGTCCGCTCCCACCCCGACTTTCTCCCGATTTTCAGCGCGGGCAACGGAGGCCCCGTCCGGGGGACGCTCACCGCCGAGGCCAACAGCAAGAATGCCCTGGTGGTAGGGGCCGGCCAGTCGGTTCGCCCGGCCTTAAGCCCCGACGCCCAGGACGCCTCCTATTCCGCGTCCTTTTCCAGCCGGGGTCCGGCCGGGGACGGCCGCCTGAAGCCCGACCTCCTGGCCCCGGGGACCGGCCTGGTGGGCCCCCGCTCGCGCCTGGTGGAGGGCAACTTTCCCGCCCACCCCGGCTACAGCCTGCAGAGCGGCACCAGCCAGGCCGCGGCGGTGGCCGGGGGAGCGGCCGCCCTCCTGCGCCAGTACCTCCAGGAGAAGGGAATACAGGAACCCTCGGCCGCTCTTCTTAAGGCGGCCCTCATCAACGGCGCCCGGCCCGTGGCTTCCGGGTCCGACCCGCCCGGCAGCGCCTGGGGCCTCCTGGACCTGGCCGGCACCGTCCTGGCCCTGGAAGAGGGCGCCATGCAGCTTGCGGACGAGGCCCGCGGCCTCCAGGAGGGCGAAACGGCCGAGTTTGAACTAGAGATAACCAATCCCCAGGCGCCCCTCAAGGTGACCCTGGTCTGGACCGACCCTCCTGCGCCGGCCGGGGCGGACAGGGCTCTGGTCAACGACCTGGACCTGGTGGTGGTCGGTCCCGACGGCCGGGAATACCTGGGCAATGACGCCGACGGGGAGGGCCGGCCCGACCGCCTGAACAACGTAGAACAAGTTTACATAACACAACCCCCCACCGGGCACTACACCATCAAAGTCATCGCCTCGGCTGTCGCCCAGGGCGCGGTGGCGGGCTCGAGCTCGCCCCGCCAGGATTTCGCTCTGGCCTACGGCCAGCTCCTGCCCCGGGGTGTGCTGGCCGGTTTTTCTCCGGCCGGGAAGCTCCGGCTGAGCGACGGCCGGGAAATAGAATGGCCGGCCGGGAACATCATAAATGTGGTGGACGGGCAGAGGGTGCCCGCCGATAAGGATCACCTCCTGCCCGGGGCCGACGTATACCTGGGCAGCCGCACCGTCTACGTTGTGGGCGCCACCTGGCAGGGAGTCGGCCTCCAGCCCCTCGCGACCTCCCAGGGGGACATGCTGGTGGAGATCAGCCGGGAGCTGCGGGAAGGCGGGTTCTACCTTAATCCCGCGGCCGGGAGCAACGTCTTCCTGGACGGCCGGCCTGCCGACCTGGAAAGCCTTCCTCCCGGCGTGGACGTTTCCGCCACCCTGAACCCCTCGACGGGCACCCTCTGGATGGTGGAGGCCCAGGCCCTGGTGAAGGAGGGATTTGTGGCCGGCCTGGACCGGGCGGAGAAAACACTGCGGCTGCTGCAGGACAGCCGGCCCTACCGGCTGTCTGCCCAGGTAGCCGTTTCCTTTGCCGACCGCCTGCACCTTTCGGCCCTGGCCGACCTCCCCTTTGGGGCCGCGGACAAGGGTGAGCTGGAGCAGATATGGCCCGGGCTGGCCGTGCGGCTGGCCATATCCTCCCGCAGCGGTGAAGTGGTCTACCTGGCGGTTAAGAGGGACCTCGTGGTGGGCCGCATCACCTCCGTAGACGCCGCTGGCGGGCAGGTGGTCCTGGAGACGGGGGCCGCCCTGACGGTCTTCCCCGGAGCTCCCTTATACCGGGACGGCCGCCAGGCGGAACTTGAAGATCTAAAACCGGGCGACTGGGTGCAGGCCGTCACCCTGCCGGAGGCGGACACGGCGGTTGCCGTCAAGGCGTACAGCCGGGTCCTCTACGGCCGGGTGATTTACGTGAGCCGGGACCGCGACCTTTTGTACCTCATCGACAGCCGGAACAACTTCCACCTGCTGCGTTTCGCAGCATCGGCGGAGGTTTACCGCTGGGGCCTCTGGGCCGGCAGAGAAGCCCTCTCTCCCGGCGACTGGGTGCGGGTGGTCCTGGATCCCCGGGAGGACGAGATATGGCGGCTGGATGTTGCACCGGTGGCCGGGGAGAAGAGCGGGGTGCTGGCGGGCTGGGACGGCGGGGACGGCATGCTCAGGCTGGCCGACGGCACCTCCTACCCCGTATCCCGGGCCACCCTGGTGACCCTGGGGGGCTACCTGGTTCCGGTGGAAGACCTCCCCGCCGGGCTTAGGGCCCGGGTGGTGTACCTCCAGGCCCCCGGTACCCCGGTGCTCGCCCAGGTGGCTGCCGAAGTGCCTGCGGCGGCCTCTCCTCCGGAGCTTAGATTCTCCGTCGTCGCCCGGGGCGACAAGTTCTACCTCAGCGGCACCACCACGGCCGACCGGCTTTATCTTTATCGTGAAGACGGCCGCCGGGAGGACGTGATCCCCGGCGCCGGAGGCTACTTCGCCCACGAACTAGAGCCGGGCCCCGCGGGAGAAACCTGCCTCCTGGTGGCCCTGGACCGGCGAACGGGGGGAATCGCTGGCGGGAAGATCGAGCTGGACTCCACCGGCCTTTCCTTCTGGGACATCGAGGGTCACTGGGCAGAGGAGGACATTCGGGCACTGGCACGGCAGGGTCTCCTGGCGGGCTATGAAGACGGGAGCTTCCGCCCGGACCTGCCCGTTACCAGGGCGGAATTTGTGGCCCTGCTGGTGCGCCTGGCCGGGTGGCCCACGGAGTCTTCGCCTGCCCTGCCCTTTGCCGACGCCGCGGAGATCCCCTCCTGGGCCAGGGGTGTGGTGGCTGCCGCCCGGGAGCGGGGCCTGGTGGCCGGTTTTGAAGACGGCACCTTCCGGGCCTCTCTTCCCGTTACGCGGGCCGAAGCCGCCGCCCTCCTGGTGCGCTACTTGGGCGACCGCGCTCCTTCCCCGGCCTCCGGCCTGCCCTTCAAGGACTGGGAGCAGGCACCCCTTTGGAGCCGCCAGGCCCTGGCCCAAGCCTGCGCCGCCGGCCTTTTGCGGGGGACGACCCCGGATCTTCTGGCTCCCCTCTCCCCCCTCACCCGGGCCCAGGCCGCCGCGGTTTTGAGGCGCCTTGCGGCCTTGTAGGGGAATTTACCGGGTGTTATAATGTAGAAAAATTAACCAGGTGTCTCAAGTTCATACCTTTTGCCCGGATTGGAGATAGACCTGAGCGCGGTCTTTACTTATCCTCCGGGGCTGGGGCGGTGACCCAGGTTATCGTTTAATTTTTGCGCCATGGCGGGGGGATAAAGGTGAATGATGTGCTGGAACTAATCCTGGCCAAGATCCGCGAGGCAGCCGACCCGGACAAGGTTATCCTTTTCGGCTCCCGCAGCCGGGGAGACGACAGCCCTGACAGCGACTACGACCTCCTGGTCCTCAAAGAAGGAGTTAAGAACCGGCGGGCCCTGGCCCGGGAGATATACAGGAAGCTGGCCGGGCTCCCGGCATCGGTAGACATAATAGTGGAGACGCCGGAAGGAGTAGAGAAGCACCGTCACACGGCGGGCTTTGTCTACCGGGAAGCTCTAAAGGGGATGGTCATCTATGAAAAGGGACGGGAAGGATAGGGCCTGGCAGGTATGGCTGGAGCGAGCCCGGAGCAACCTGGCCCGGGCGCGGATGGGGCGCCAGTCCGAAGACATACTCTACGAGGACCTCTGTTTCGACGCCCAGCAGGCGGCCGAGAAGGCCCTGAAGGGCCTGCTCCTCTATCTTCACCTCGATTACCCCCGCACCCATTCCATCGGCCACCTTTTGAGCGTGCTCGAGCGCCGGGGCAAGGTCGCCGTGCCCCCTCACATTAGGGAAGCGGTTACCCTCACCGACTATGCCGTCACCACCCGCTATCCCGGCGACTGGGATCCGGTGGACGAGGAAGAATACCGGGAAGCCGTTCGCCTGGCGGAAGCCACTTACAAGTGGGCTTTGCAGGAGATCGAAAGGAGAGGGGCAAGCAAAAACCCATTGTTGGGTGCTACCCAGCCGGAATAGTGGACGGATGCTTTCGGCAGAAAGGAGGAATGACAACTGGACCCCAAGCCTCGTCCCAACCATGGAATTTATATCGAGGTTTTAAGGAAGATGAGCCCGGAACAGCGATTGTTAAAAGCTTTCGAGCTATCGGCCTTAGGAAAGCAACTTTTTTTACACGGTTTGCGGGAGAGATATCCTGAGCTTTCCGAAGAAGCAATTAAAAAAATATACTTGGAGCGTATAAGTAAATGTCACAACAGAAATTACTAAAGAAAGTCATTGATACCCTTGAAAAAGCCGGTATTCAGTATATGCTAACCGGTTCCCTGGCGTCCAGCCTTCAGGGTGAGCCCAGGTTAACCCATGACATTGACATGGTTGTTTCCATCCCCAAGAGTGCAGTCAACAAACTTTTGAAAGCATTTCCTCCACCCCATTACCATCTCGATAGACAGAGCATTGTATCTGCCATTCAGGAAAAGAGCATGTTTAACTTAATTGACGTTCATGAAGGGGATAAAGTAGATTTTTGGATATTGACGGAGGAAGCTTTTGATCAATCTCGCTTTGCACGACGGATTGCTACCGAGTTTATGGGGCTCAAGATGTATGTCTCTTCTCCTGAAGACACTATTCTGGCCAAACTGAGATGGGCTAAACTGGCGGGTGGGAGCGAAAAACAGTTGACTGATGCCCTGCGGGTATATGAAGTACAATCAGACAGATTGGATAAGGAATACCTGCAGTATTGGGCTAAACAATTGAATGTCGAAGATTTGTTAGCTGAAATCAAGAAAAGGAGTTGCGTACAGTAAAGCCCCGCAACTCTCCACCGGAGGATTACGGGGCTTTGTTTTTCCCTCTAACTTTTCTCCAGCCACAGGAACACGATGTATTCGCCTGCCTCCTTATCCCATGCGGCAAGCTGCTTCTCCAGGAAATCGGCCTGGGACAGGAGCTGCTGCCGCTCCGCTTCGTCCCGGGCGGAATTGGCCCTGGCCACCGTCTCCCGGTACTGCTCTAGCATTGCGCTGAACCGGGCCGTGATGTCCTCCGTCTCCCGGCGCTCATCCAGCACGGTGCCCAGCTGCTTCAGCCTGTCTGCCAGGGCGGGGGCGGCGTTTGACGGCACGATAAACCTCACCGCCGCCCGCTGTTCGGTGCCCGTATTCTGCACCGCGAGGACCTGGCAGGCGGCGTTGAAACCGGCCCCGATCTCCGCGGCCTGCTTCACGGCCCGGTCGAGATCGCCGGCGGCCACTTTGAGGAAGGTGCTGTTGATCTTCCGCTCTTTATTCATGAAGGCCACCGGTGAAACGGGCTCATTGGAAGCTACCTTGGTGGGACTGGGGGCAGGTCCGGGCGGGGAAGCCTCACCCGCGCTCTTACCTTCGCCCGCCGAAGGAATTCCTCCTTTGCCCTCGCCTACCTGGGCCTTGCCTCCGTCACCTTCCCTGCCAGGTGCCGTCCCTTCTCCGCCCTCACGCGCCTCGGTGCCCGGGTCAACGGGCGGCACTGCCCTGGGCCCGGTCTGGCCCGGGTCGCCCGGACCGGTCTTGTTGTTCAGGGCGGGATGGTCCCGGCCGGAGCTGCCCGGCCACGGAACAACCTGCCCCAACGGGGACGTGGGGTTCAGCGCAGCCAGCCAGCCGTGGGGTGCGAGGCCCCGAGCCGCGTAGGCCAGGGAGCCGCTCGCCAGGGCGAGGACCGCCGCGGCGGCCGCCGCCCAGCGCTTCCAGGCTGCAAGCCGGACCCGACGCCCGTCCAGGGCCTCCACGCGGCTCATGATTTCCCGGACCAGCCCGGCCGGGGCGGCCGGGTTCATGCCCGGCAGGGAGCGCAGGCCCGCCAGCGCGGCCTCGAGCCCGGCCAGTTCTTCCCGGCACCGGGGGCAGCCCTCCAGGTGCCCCGCAAGCCCCGCTTCTTCTGGGGGACCCAGGTAGTTATCCAGATGTAGGGAGAAAAGTTCCCTCGCCTCTTCGCAGTTCATGTTCGCCACCTGCATCTTGTGCCCCGGGGCGGGCCGCCGGACGGTGCCACCGTCCCCCGGGCGCCATCCCCGGGCCTTATGTACGGGCGCCAACCCGCCCCTGCCCTTCCTGCGGCCCGGTGTAGCCCTCCCGGGGATTTCCCACGGGCGCCCCACGGGCGGTGCCCTGCGGCGCCCCGCGCGGCCCCTCCCTTTCCAGGAGGGCCACCTTTTCCTTCAAGGCCTGCCGCGCCCGGTTCAGGCGGGACTTCACCGTGCCCAGGGAGCAGCCCAGGGCCCGGGCAATGTCGTCGTAGCTCAGCCCCTGGAACTCCCGGAGCACCAGGACGGCCCGGTATTCGGGGGCCAGCTCCTCCAGGGCCTGCCGCAGGCACCTGCGGCGCTCCTTCTCGTCCAGGAGCTCCTGGGGGTCACCGCCTGCCGCCGCCAGCTCCCGGGTCACTTCCCCTTCCTCGGTCTCCAGGGGTTCGTCCAGGGAATAGGCGATGTTGTCCTTCTTGCTCCTGCGCCGGGAATTGAGGTACACATTCACCGTGATCCGGTGGAGCCACGTACCGGGGTCCGCCTCATAGCGGAACTTCTCCAGGTTGAGGTAGGCTCTCACGAAGACCTCCTGGGCCAGGTCCTGGGCGTCGGCATGATTTCCCGTCAACTGGTAGCTCAGGGCGTACACCCTGTCCTGATAGGCTATAACCAGCTTCTCAAACTCCCTCTTTTTGTCACCAAGGTTCAAGACCAACACCCCTGGAGGCCCGGCACATTCCCGGACACTTATTTAGACAAAAAATGACGTCCGAAAGTTCCCGCTGCGTTAAGAAAAGGATAAAATTTTTTCGTCCTCCGGCCCGGGTCCGGGCCCTCCGCCGCACTGACGCTTCCTGCTTATGATACCACATACTGTAAGAGGCCACAACGGGGAAGACGGCCCGGCGCATTCCCAGTTTTGCTCCTGGACATCCCCGGCCTGCGCCCACCCCGCAAACCCCAGCAGGCCGGGCCGGTGCACGGCTTAAAGGCTTAAGGCAGGCTTACGGGCATAACCCAAGCCCCGTGCCCCGGTTGCCGGCCGCTCTTTTTCCCGTGGCCCCGGGCCTGCCTCAGACTTTCGCCGGGCATGAGTTGGGCTACCGGGAAGGATTCCACGGTCGCCCCCCGGTCCGAGCAGGCCAAAAAATTTTTTCGCCCGGCCGGGAACTTTCGGCCGGGGTCCGGTGTCTAATAAAGTGGATCGCAGGGAAAAGTCCGCCATAAGAGGTGGCCCGTTGGCTCTCCGTCCAGGGGATGCCTGAACTGGCCGCCCCTTCCGCGGCAGGGCTTTCCAGGGCGACGGAGCAGACACCGCAGCACCAAGACGCAGCAGCGGACGGGAAACCTGAGGAGAGGAGGGATGAGGGGCAAGAAAGGCGTGCCGGGCCGGAAAAGGATTTTAACGCCAGCGCCCGACATTAGGGCGGGGCGGGAATACCTCAACAGGTAGAACCTATTGAGAGCACATGCTCAAGGAGGGAAAAAATTTGAGGAAAATACGCAGGAAGTGGCTATCCATCCTGCTCACCCTGGCCATGCTGGTGGGCCTGATGGTGCCCTTTGCCGGCAGCGCGGTAGCGGATGAGGATACCGTGTATGGCATCTATAGCGGTGCCTATAAATACGTGAGCACCGGCGACGATAAATCCGCCGGCAGGGCCGTAGTTGAAGAAAAGGAGGACAAATGGGGAACTGACGAGATCTACGTGAAGCTAACCCTTCCGGAGGGTGTAGAATACACGGAAAAGGCTACCAGTGGTACGGTGGGACAATATGTATACTATGGGACTGGTACTACAACGAACGCGATAAATAGTAATTGGTTCGTTGATAGTGACAGCAACATGGTACAAGTCAAGCTACCGTATAATGATGCCAATAGGGTTACAACAGGTGCCGAAAAAGTTGAATTCATTTTCAACCGGGCGGGTCTGTCGACCCTAAAAATCGCCTCTGATGTTAGCGGCGACATTAAAGCTACCATCGAAATTATGGCGGTAAGCGGCGACGACATAAAATGGGTCGAAAGCCGGGATATTACTATTGCGAAGGTTACGCCAAGCGAAGTTACCGTGACGGCAGGCAGCCCCAAAGCTGTGGAAGCCGGCAGTGAGAGATATGGTGCCAAAATAACTATCGCAGAGGCCCAACCTTATGCGCTTGTTGAGAGCGGTAGCGGTAAGGAAGTTAAGATACGGTTGCAGATAGAAACCGGCGACGTGACCTTTAACAGCAAGCAGGTTGACGGAACTTCAGGTAACTATACCAATATTAAGGGAACCTACATTAACATTACCAACGCACAGTTAGTCGATAATGATCTCCTTGAGGTGACCGTGAGCTGCAGCCCGCATGCCCTGCCGGGCAAGGTGGAAATTACCCCGGTGCTAGATGTGCCTCCCTCGGTAGAGGGTGACATCGTCATCACCGTGTACAAGGAGTCTGGCACATCCGAGCTCAAGGAGACCACAGTAACGGTAGCTACTCTGAGTGAGGTCTCCGCCAACATTAAGGACGTTAAGGACAACACGGGTACTGTATATGCCGGTCAGAAAAAGGTCCTGGACGCCTCCTTTAAAGTAGAAGCCACCGAAGGCTCCGAAATGCAGCCGAAAAAGATCATTGTTTTCGAGCTAGCGTCCGGTAAATTCTATGATAACAACGGTTCTGCCGAGGGCATCGGCATAGAGGTAACAGGAAATGCCTCCTTCAAGGGACTCTATAACGACGACAAGGCGGCGTGGTTTGAATTGACCGATTCTGCGACCTCCATTAAGTTCGCCAAATTCCCGGTGAAGGTTGCCGCCGACGCCGAGGAGGGGGATATTGTCCTTAAGGTGAGCGGCACTGCTGGTGTCAGCGGAGAGGTTGTAATAGGCAAGATACGGAAGGCGTTTACCGTAACCGCCGATCAGCCCGTCTTGCGGATGAATGCAACGGGTCAGGCTGCAGGTGATATCGTCATAACCGAGGCAGCAGCGGGGGCTATCCCTGGAGGAACCTCGGACGCACCGGTGGACCTTTATGTGGAGCTGCCGGAGGGCGTGTCGTTTAGCGGAACTCCTTCCGTGAAGGTTACAAGTGGGAATATAAGTCTCGGTAGCGCCTCCGTTGAGGATGGTAGGCTTGTGATTCCGGTCACAGGGAAGAGCGGGATAGCCAGCACCATTAAGATTTCGAACATCAAATATAACGTCGGCCGTCTTGCTATCGAAGGTGATGTAGAAGTTAAGATTAGCGGCGAAAAGGGAGACAATGCATGGCAGGATGATAAGGTATTGGCTACCGTTGTCAATGCAACCATCGTTTCCGCCACCAAGCGGAACGCGGTGTTCACCATCGGCAGCAGCGTCTACACGGTGAACGGCGTGGAGTACACCATGGACGTGGCCCCGTACATCAAGGACGGCCGGACCTATGTGCCCGTCCGCTACGCGGCTTATGCCCTGGGTGTTGATCCCGACAACGTGCTGTGGAATGAAGCTACGCGGACCGTCACCCTCTTGAAGGGCACCAGCGCTGTGCAGATGGTGATCAGCAGCGACGAGCTCAAGCTCAGCAACGGGATCACCATTAACATGGGTGTGGCCCCCGAGATCGTCAGCGGGCGCACCATGCTGCCCTTCCGGTTCATCGCCCAGGCCTTCGGAGCCAGCGTGAGCTGGGACGAGGCCAGCCAGACGGTTACTATGGACCTGCAGTAAGGGTTTTAGCCTGCGGCCCGGGTTCCCTCGCGGACCCGGGCCTTGCCTTTGTGAGGGTTCCTTTCTCGACGTTTTTTCTCTTACGGGGAGTGGTGGAAAGTGGTTAAATGTGCCCTGCGCCGGGGAGCGGGATTTGCCGCCCTGTGGTGGTGGGTCCTGAGCATGGTGCTGGCCGCCTCCGCGTTCCTTCTTGGCCCTGTGGCCATGGGCAGCGCGTCCGAGGCCGTGCCCGAGGCCCTCACCCTGGAAGACGCCGTGGGGATGGCTCTATCCGCGAGTCTGGATATTCAGACGGCCAAGGATACGGTGGAACTGAAGAAGACGGCGAAGGATGAGGCTTGGGACCGTTACGTTGAGGTCATGGGGGCCAGCTATATAGGAGGCGGTATGTACCGCAGCCTTCCGGCCGGCCAGGACCCGACGCCGGCCCTCTACAAGGCCGACTATGACTATCGGGCGGCACAGAAGGACTATGAGGTGCAGGTGGCCTCGGTGGTGGCCGCCGTCTACCAGAAGTACGCGGCGGTGGTGACCGCGCAGAGGCAGGTGGAGGCGGCCGGTTCGAACGTGGCGGTTAAGGAGAGGGAGCTTGCCGAGGCCGAGGCCAAGTTTGAATACGGAATGGAAAGCCGCATCAACTTGATTAATAAGCGGAGCAGCCTGGAGGCGGCTCGCTCGGAGCTCGCCCAGGCCGAGGATAAGCTGGATAAGGCCTATGCCGACCTGGCCGAGCTGCTGGGCCTGCCGAGGGGGTCCAGGCCTGCGCTGGTGAGCACCGTGGACTTCGTGCCGCTGGAGGTTCAGGACGTGGACCGGGAGATCGAGGCTGTGATAGAGGCCAGCCCCGAGGTGTGGAAGGCCGAGGAGACTGTGAAGCTCCAGAGAAACACCTACGGCATGGTCAACTCTTACGATGTGGACCGGATAAATCTGAGGATGGCCGAGAGGGCAGTGGACATGACCAGGCAGCAACTCTACCTTGCCCTCCTCCAGGCCTACAATAACGTGAAGGCCCTGGAGGAGAACTACCGGGCCCTGGAGGAATCCCTGGCCGCGGCCCGGGAGGGTCTGCGGGTGGCCAGGCTTAAGTACGACCTGGGCATGACCACCCAGGCCGAGGTGCTGTCCATGGAGAGCACCGTGGCTTCCCTGGAGGCCCAGATGGAGAACCTGAAGTGGCAGCACGCCATGGCCGTGAAGGCTTTCTACGAGCCCTGGGCCTGGAGCGGGAGCAGCGGTGCGCTTTAGGCGGGACTGTCCCCGGCCGGGGAACGGGCAGGCAGCCGGTTAACCCGGAAAGAGGCGGTGCAAGACGGTATAGCATAAGAGCGGGATAAAGGGGCCTCGCGCTGGCACCTTATACGGCGGGGCCTTCTTTTTTTGTATCACGCACCGGTCCCAGGTCCCGGTGCCCGGTGGCAAGGCTTCCGGACTTACATGGGTTAAAATATGAACCTGATCGGATTCGCTTCAAAGGGCAGATAATCCTGCCCCTTTCGGTGCGCCAAGCCGTACAGGCCAATGAAGGCGGCTAAATTCTGCGCAAAGCACCTCTCTACCCTCGAACCAGCTTTGATGATGGTATCTGGCGCTTGGTGGGGTCGGCGGAAGATAGGGAAGGGAGAGAAGGACGTATTTCCTAATAACTACGACCGGCATTTTATTCAGTACGGGTGGAGAACCCCAAAGGCCGTAGTGATTACCTGAAGGATAGTAACCTTGTCTGCTAGGGAACCGGATGAAGAGACATTCGGCGTGGTTATGTTTTAAAATTATTGCACATCAAAGGGCCCCGCAAGCAGGAAATACCATGGAGGCGGCGAATATAATTTAATGTAACTGAGTTACGTGCTCCGTCTTAAAAAGGTGGAAGTGAGTTACGCAAAGGTGGGGCAGTATACTCGCCGCGGACAGACGCTGGCAGAAAGAACCAAAGCTGCGCCGCGGCGGGACCGGGCACTCCTGGCAGGCTGAAAGGGGCCGGTAGAAAAGGGCCGGCAGGCCGGGATGAGGGGCGGCCGGGAGACGGGTAGGAGAGGCAGTAGACTCCCGCCCGAGGGCGCCGCAGGTGAGCTCACCCGGAGCGTTGCCCGGACGCCGTAGGGGTAGACGGGTGGTCTTTCAGATGAACCGAACTGTTGCGCGAAGGCTGGCCCTCCTCCTGGAGGAGCTGCCGCCGGCGGAGAGGGCCGTGGCCGAAATCATTCTGCGGGACACCAGGGACAGCGTGCGCCTTTCCATTTCCGAGGTGGCTCTGCACGCCGGTACAAGTAAGACGACCGTCCTTAGACTCTGTCGCCGGCTGGGCTTCGAGAGCTTCAAGGACTTTCGGCTGGCCCTGGCCCGGGAGGCCGGGAGCCTCCAGGAAACCCTGGACCTGTCCCTGATCACTCCGGAAGACGACGGGCCCACCCTGGTGGCCAAGGTGCGAAAGCTCCACACCGAGGCCATCCATACGGCCCTGGCCAACGTGGACCCTGCGGAACTGGAGCGGGTGGCTGAGGTGCTGCTGGAGGCCAGGAGCATCAGGCTGTTCGCCTGCGGGGGTGCGGCGGTGACGGCCATGGATGCCCACCACAAGCTCCTCCGCCTGGGACTTAACACCTGCCTGTCCCTGGACCAGCGGGAGCAGAAAATGCTGGCCGGCGTGTCCCGGCCGGGGGATGTGGTGTGGGCCTTCTCCTTCTCCGGGGCCACCTCCAGCCTGGTGGAAGCCCTGCGGATAGCCCGGGCTGCCGGTGCCACGGTGGTGTCCCTCACCAACAACCGGGATTCTCCCATAGCCGGGCTGAGCGACTTCAAGCTCTTCGGGGTGACCAATTACCTGTCCCACCTCACGGGAACCCTGGAGTTCCGCCTCTCGCAGCTTAGCATCCTGGATAGCCTGTTCCTGGTGATGATTAAGCTCGGCCTGCCGGAGGTTTCCCGGCACCTTCAGCGGACCCAGGAGATCATAGAGGCCGACCTGTGTAAGAAAAATAAGTATTCTGCACCCAAAGGAGGGCCGGAAGAGGGGGAGTAAAGGCATGAGCGAAACCATTGAAGTTACCGTTGTCTCGGTGGAGGGAGAGTGCAGCGCGGGCCTGAAGCCCGGCTATTCCTTCCAGGTCCAGGCGAACAGTTGCCTTAAGCTTAAGGGGGCCGAAGGAGTCTGCCTCGAACTTCTGCACAACGCCTTTCCGGCCATCATGGCCATGGCCTTCGGCCACCTCCCCTTTGAGAAGGACGGCGGGGCCCTGCTCAGCTGCCCCGACCCCGTGAGCAGGGTGGTCGTTCGCCTGACACGGGAAGGGGGGATGCGCCGGGAGTAGTTGGTGGGCACTCAAATCCGCAGTCGAGGTGCCGGGGTGGCGCCCCGGCAGAAGTGCTAAAAGACACCGCTAAAGGGGGATTTAAAGCATGAAAACCGCAGTCAAGCTGCTGGCCGTTGCCCTGCTGGGCCTCTTCCTGTTGGGCTGCGGCGGGGGGTCGAAGGAGCAACCCGCCCAGGGAGACCAGGGCCAGCAGCCGGAGAAGAAGTTCCGGGTGGCCATGGTCCTGACGGGCCCCATCAACGATGCCGGGTGGAATGAGTCCGCCTATAAGGGCCTTAAGGAGGCCGAGCAGAAGCTGAACATCGAAACGGCCTATACGGAAAGCGTACCCCAGCCTGATTACGAAACCGTAATCAGGGACTATGCCGACAAGGGTTACGATCTGATCATCGCCCACGGTTTTGAGTTCACGGACGCCGTGAAGGCCGTGTCGCCTTCCTTCCCCGACACCATTTTTGCCGTGGTCAACGGCCAGGACTTCCAAGAGCCCAATATGGCCTCCTACCGGTTTAACACCCCGGAAACGGGCTTCCTGGCTGGGGCGGTGGCTGGCCTGGTAACGAAGACCAACGTGGTGGGTATGATCGGCGGCATGAAGTTCCCGCATATCGTGGATTCCCTCAACGGGTTTGAGGCGGGAGCCAAATATGTTAACCCGAAGGTGAAAGTCCTGACCGGCTACACCGAGTCCTGGACGGACATCCCCAAGGGCAAAGAGATGGCCCTGGCCATGATTGAGCAGGGTGCCGATGTGGTGTGCTGCAATGCCAACCAGGTGGGCCTGGGCGTCATTGACGCGGCCAAACAGAAGAACGTCAAAGCCATCGGTTATGTGGACGACCAGTACAATGTGGCCCCGGAAACCGTGGTGGTGTCGGCCATCCAGAGCGTCCAGGACATGACCCTGCACATCATCGACCAGGCTATGAAAGGTGAATGCAAACCCGGCCTCTACCTCCTGGGGAGCAAAGAAGGGACTATAAGGCTGTCCTCCTTCCACGGGCACGAGAAGGACCTGCCCGAGGGCGCCATGAGCAAGATCGAAGAAGTGGTGGCCGGTATTAAGGACGGGTCGCTGAAGGCCAAGGGAATCCTGCCCAAGTCCACCTTTGAGAAATAGTCTGGCAGCAGGTGCAACCCCGTCCCCGGGGTTGCACCTGCTTGAAGGAGTGTCGACAGTGAACGAGGAAGTCGTGCTGGCCATGCGCCACATCACCAAGTGCTTTCCGGGCGTCGTGGCCAATAAGAACGTGAATTTCGAGCTCCGCCGGGGGGAAGTTCACGCCCTTCTGGGGGAAAACGGGGCGGGCAAAACAACCCTGATGAACATCCTGTACGGGCTGTACACCCCCGATGCCGGGGAAATTTACGTAAAGGGGCAAAAGGTGACCATCTCCTCGCCCAGAGACGCCATCGACCTGGGGATCGGTATGGTGCACCAGCATTTCATGCTGGTACCGCCTTTGACCGTGGTGGAGAATGTAATCCTGGGCATGCCCAGCAGTCCCCTGGCCCTGGACCTGAAAAAAGCCCGGCAGGAGATCCGGGAGCTCTGCCAAAAATACAACTTCCAGTTGGACGTGGACACCAGGGTGCAGGATCTTTCCGTGGGAACCCAGCAGAAGATTGAGCTTATCAAGGCCCTGTACCGGGGGGCGGACATTCTGATCATGGACGAGCCCACGGCGGTGCTGACTCCCCAGGAAGTGGAGGAACTGTTCAACAACCTGCGTCAATTCATTCAGGCGGGCAAGTCGGTCATCTTCATTTCCCATAAGCTGTGGGAAGTGATGCGCATCGCCGACCGGGTCACGGTACTCAGGGGCGGCGAGGTGGTGGCCACCGTTCACACCCGGGACACCACCAAGGAAGAGCTGGCCGCCCTCATGGTTGGGCGACCGGTAATGATGGAGTACGCCAAGGTTGAGGGCCGCCGGGGCAGGCCCCTCCTGACCCTGGAAAAGGTGAGGGTTCGCGGGGAGCAGAAGGCCTCGGAACTGAAGGGGATTACCTTCACCGTACACGAGGGGGAAATCGTGGGGCTGGCCGGGGTGGACGGAAACGGGCAGAAGGAACTGGCCGAGGCCATAATGGGGCTGAGGTCCGTGGAGAGCGGTAGAATCCTCTTCGACGGTCGGGATATCACCACCTGGACCACCAAAGCCCGCATTGAGGCGGGGCTAGCCCACGTGCCCGAAGACCGGCACAAAGAGGGGCTCATCCTGGATTTTACGGTGGCGGAAAATCTGGTCCTGGATATCTACGACAAGCCTCCTTTCACCCGGAGGAAGGTGTTTTACCCCCAAGAGGTAAAATCTCTAGCCCAAAAACTGGTAAGGGAGTTCGACATCCGCCCCTCCAACCCGGAAACGGCGGCCCGCAACCTGTCCGGCGGCAACCAGCAGAAGGTGGTCCTGGCGCGACAGATCAACCGCAAACCCCGCTTTCTGCTGGCGGTACAGCCGACGCGGGGCCTGGATGTGGGGGCCACCGAGTTCGTCCACCAGCGCCTTCTGGAAGAGAAACGGAGGGGAGTGGCCATCCTGCTCATTTCCGCCGATCTGGATGAAATACTCCTGATTTCCGACCGGGTACTGGTGATATACGAGGGTCAAATTATGGGAGAAGTCATCCCGGGACAGAGCACTTATGCGGAAATAGGGTTACTCATGGGTGGCGGCTCCAGGCAGGGAGAGGAGTGCGCAGCGTGCAGTTGAAACTGGGCAAGTGGGAGATAAGGATAGAGCGCAAACAAAAGGTCTCCGGAGCCCTGGCCGGCATACTGGGCCCGGCGGCCGCCCTGTTGCTGGCCTTTTTGGTGGCGTCCGTTATCATTGCCCTTTCGGGGGCCAATCCCCTCCTGGCGTACAAGTACATGCTGTCAGGGGCCTTCGGCAGCCTGCGAAGCTTTACTGAGACCCTGGTCAAAGCCACGCCGCTCCTGCTAAGCGGTCTGGGTCTGACGGTGGCCTACCGCACGGGACTCATCTCCGTGGGCGCCGAGGGACAGATGATCATGGGCGGCCTGTTTGCCACCCTGGCGGGGATTTATATGGGGTGGATCCCGGGACCGGCTCTGATCCTCGTCCTGATGCTGGCCGGCATGGTGGGCGGGGGGCTGTGGGGGGCCATACCGGGGTACCTCAAAGCCAGGCTGGGTGTTTCCGAAGTTATCAATACTATTATGTTAAACTATATTGCCGTTTTCCTGGTGTCTTATCTGCTGGACGTACCCCTGCGCGAGCCGCCGGGATACTTCCCCCAGAGCGCCCAGATAGCCAGGCACGCTTGGCTTCCTTATCTACTTCCGGGGACGCGCCTGCACCTGGGGGTCCTCATCGCCTTCCTATCCGCGGCCGTCGTTTATTTCCTGCTGTGGCGTTCGCCCCTGGGCTATCAAATGCGGGCGGTGGGGTACAACCGCGAGGCGGCGCGGCACAGCGGCATGAATGTGGGCAGGAACATGGTCCTGGCCCTCAGCCTTTCGGGTGCCTTTGCGGGGCTGGCGGGGATGGTGGAGATAGCGGGCCTGCACCACCGGCTGCTGAACGGGTTCAGCTCGGAGTACGGTTTTGACGCCATGGCCGTGGCCCTCCTGGGCAAATTGCACCCGGCAGGGGTAATTATAGCCTCTATTTTCTTCGGAGCCCTCAGGGTGGGGGCCAATATGATGCAGCGCAGCGTCCAGGTTCCGGCCTCTCTGGTCTTCGTCATCCAGGGGCTGGTGATCCTTTTCGTGCTCATGGACGAACTCCTGCGCAATTATGTTATACGCATTTTTGCCAAGCCGGTTCTGGAGGAAAAGAGTTATGGACTTAAATAACCTTGCAGGATTTCTCGCCGCCACCATTCGGATGGCCACGCCCATTCTCCTGGCCAGCCTGGGAGGGGTTTTTACCGCCAGGGTGGGCATCATAAACTTCGCCCTGGAGGGCATCATGCTGGTGGGCGCCTTTATGGGGGTATACGGCTCCTATGTTACGGGTAATCCCTGGATAGGTGTCCTCATGGGCAGCCTGGGCGGACTAGCGGTGGCCCTCATACTGGGGTACATGAGTATTACAGTAAAGGCGGACCAGGTGGTGGCCGGGACGGGTATCAATATTTTGTCCATCGGCCTCACCAGCTACCTGCTCAACGTGGTCTTCGGCATAGGGGCCAAGCCTTCTGCAGTGGCGGCCTTCCAGGAATGGGCGGTGCCCGGGCTCAGCAACCTGCCCTTCGTGGGACCGGTGTTGTTCCGGCAGATACCCCTGGTGTACGTCGCCCTCCTGTTGGTGCCGCTCACCTGGTACATTATCTATAAGACCCCCTTCGGCCTCAGCATGCGGGCCATCGGCGAGAACCCCCGTGCGGCGGACAGCCTGGGCATCAATGTGTACCGGGTGCGTTACTTGGCGGTGATCATTTCCGGCATTCTTGGGGGGTTGGGAGGAGCCTTCCTCTCTATCGGGCAGCTCTCGGTCTTTATGGAGAAGCTCACATCGGGACGGGGCTACGTGGCCTGGTCCACGGTGACAGTGGGCAAGTGGAACCCCCTGGGGATTATGGGGGCCTCCTTCCTGTTCGGGGCGGCGGACGCCCTGCAGCTTCGCCTGCAGACTTTGGGCTTTAAGATTCCCTACCAGTTCTTCCTCATGCTGCCTTACATCCTGACCATCCTGGTCCTGGCGGGTGTGGTGGGCAGGACCGTGCCTCCGGCCTCCATGGGCAAGCCCTACGGCAAGGAAGGCCGGTAACCCCGGGGCAGCCCATCCCCGAGAGTCCGCAGGCTGCCAGGAGTGGAGGACTACGGAAATTCGCAGAAATATATGCGCATCAGGAGGATAGCTATGGATCTGAGAGAATATCTGGCGGTGCTCCGGGAGAAGGGGCATCTGGTGGAAATCGACCGGAAGGTGAGTCCCCGGTACGAGCTGGCCAATGTAATCAATACCATGCTTCAGGAGGGTGGGCCCATCGGCCTGTTTAAGAACGTGGAACACCCCTCGGGCATGGCGGTTACGGGCGGTCTGCTGGCCCACCCGGAGAGGGTTGCCCTGGCCCTGGGCTGCAGGGTGGACGAGATTAACGCCCGGGTGGAGGCCGCGGTCGGCAACCTGCTGGAGCCCGTGACAGTGGAGCGGCCCTTGTTCCGGGAGAACGTGTTTCGGGGAGAGGAGGTGGATTTGACCCGCCAGCTCCCCATCCCCCACCACAACCCCGGCGACGGTGGCCCCTACATCACGGCGGGCATCGTTATTTCAAGGGACCCGGTGACCGGGCGCCACAACTATTCCTACAACCGGCTGCACTTGAAGGGACCGCGACGGCTGGCCATCATGATGAACGAGTGGCGGCACATAGCGTGGTTCTACCGGGAGGCGGAAAAGCGCAATGAGCGCCTGCCCATCGCCGTGGCCATCGGCATGGATCCGGTGGTGGAAATCGCGGCGGGCTTCCGCATAGAGGAGGAAGAAATTAAGCTGGCAGGCGCCCTGCGGGGCCGGCCCATGGAGGTGGGCAAGTGCACTACGGTGGATATTTATGCTCCCCAGGAGGCGGAGATTGTTATTGAGGGGCACATCCTGCCCCACGCCCGCGAGGAGGAAGGGCCCCTGGCGGAATTCACCGGCCACTTTGGGGAGGTCTATCAGCACCCGGTAGTGGAGGTCACGGCCCTCTGCCACCGCCACCGGCCCATCTACCGCACCATCGTGCCCGGCTCCTTTGAGCACGTTTATATAGGCAACGTGCTTCCCCGGGAGCCCATGCTCCTGCGCTTCGCAAGGCACGTATCCCCCAACGTAAAGGGAGTGCACCTCCTGCCGTGCACCGGCGGGTTTATGGCGGTGATTTCCCTGGACAAGCAGAACCAGGGGGAACCCAAGAATGTGGCCCTGGCCGCCCTTATGACCCATGTGAATATCAAGATGGCCCTGGTGGTAGATACCGACGTCAACATCTACGATACCGGCGACCTCCTCTGGGCCCTGGCCACCAGGGTGGACGCGGCCCGGGACATTTTCACCGTACCCTACGCCCAGGGCATGGAGAACGACCCGACTACTGGCCCGGACGGCACCCACACCAAGGTGGGCATCGACGCCACCCTGGATCTGGCCCTGCGCAGCGACTACAGGCGCGTGGTCTATCCGCGGGTGGACCTCCGGGACTACCTGCCTTAAAGGGCTAACGGCCCCATTTTCTCAGCATGCTGAGCTGCACAATGCGCGGATGGAAAACGATGGTGTTGAAGCAGATCCGCCGGTCGTAGAGGTCGAAGAAAAGCTCCTCCCAGGAAATCAGAGGCCGGATCTCAGGCAAATCAAAAATGTCCACCAGCCGGGCATCGGCCAGCAGAGGCTGGAAGGTAAGGATGGAGTGGGAGAGCTCGGCATTGCAGCAGGCCTTGAGGACGTCCACAATGGTGGGGCCAGCCGGCAACTCTCTTATGTCCTTCACGACATGCGTCCTGGGGATCCGGATGGTGATGAAGACCGCCACCCGGCCGTCGGCCAGGTACAGCCGGTTAAAGGTGTACAGGCGGGTCTCCCCCGGAACGAGCCTTAATTTTTCGGCGATGTCGGGAATCAGCTCTTCCTCCCGGAAGTTCCGGTGCTCCACCGCTACCTCGTAGCCGCTGGCCTTGAGGAGGCGGGCGATATCCGAAATGAGGTCAATGCGCATCCGGTTCTCCAGGGCGCTGGGGTGGACGAAGTTGCCCACCCCATGTTTTTTGGATACCACGCCTTCCCGGGCCAGGATCATGAGGGCCTCCCGGATGGTGGCCCGGCTGATGCCCAGTCTTTCCGCCAGTTCTTCTTCCGGCGGGAGCCTGTTTTCCGGGAATCTGCCGTGTTGGATCATGTCGATGATGGCTTCTTTGGCCTTCATGTAGAGGGGCGTCAGGTGCAGTTTATACATTTTCCATCTCGGCTCCTCGCATTTTGAAATTATATTAAATAAATATTTCATTTCGCGCAAACAGTGTCTAAGTCCTGCTTCCCCGGAAAATATAAACCGGCCTGCGGCCAGTAAAAAATCTTAGGGGAAGAAGTAGGAGTTCCGTACCTCTTGGCGAATAATATTATAAAGCCATACTGAAATAAATGGACGATGGAGGGAGTCACATTGCAAACCGATCTGAAAGGCAAGCACTTAATCACTCTGCAGGAGTGGACCAAAGAGGAAATCGAAACCCTGCTGGATCTATCCTTTGAGCTGAAGCGCCGCAAGATGCTGCGGGAAAAGCACCACCTCCTGGAAGACCGCACCTTCTACATGCTCTTTTTTGAAGAATCTACCCGCACCCGGAACGCCTTCGAGACCGGCATGACGCAGCTTGGGGGACACGCCATTTACCTGACGCCCAAGATGACCCAGATCGACCACGGCGAAACGGCCAAGGACACGGTCGAAGTGCTGGGCCGCTTTGGCGACGGCATAGGGGTGCGCAACTGCGCGTATAAGAAGGGCAATGCCTACATGCGGGAGCTGGCCAAGTGGGCCAAGATCCCGGTAATCAACATGCAGTGCGACCTGTACCATCCCACCCAGGCCCTGGCCGACCTCATGACCATCCGGGAGAAATTCGGCCCGAACCTCCGGGGCCTCAAGTTCGTCATTTCCTGGACCTATGCGCCCAAGTATATCCGTCCCCTGTCAATGCCCCAGTCCCTCATCCTGCTCATGCCCCGCTTTGGCATGGACGTCACCCTGGCCCACCCGCCCGAGTTTCACCTCCTGCCGGAGATTGTGGAACAGGCCAAGAAGAACGCGGAGGAAGCCGGGGTCAAATTTGAGATCGTCCACGATATGGACGAGGCCTGCAAGGACGCCCATGTGGTGTACGCCAAGAGCTGGGGTCCCATAGCCTACACCGGCAGCGACACCGAGGGTGCCGAGCTCATCGAGAAATATAAGGACTGGGTGTGCAACGGCCGCCGCATGGGCCTGGCCAAGCCGGAGGCCATCTATATGCACTGCATGCCGGCCGACCGCGGCATAGAGGTTACGGAAGACGTCATCGACGGGCCGCAGTCGGTGATCTACGACGAGGCCGAAAACCGGCTCCACACCATCAAGGCCATCCTGGCGGCCACCATGCGCTAAGGTTTTATCCGGCCTCCTGCCTGCTCCCGGCACAGGAGGTTAACGTCCTCCGCCGGTAAAGCTAAGGTGTGCCGGGAGCCAAGCAGGAGGGATAAGTGAGGGGTGACATGCGGGGATTATCCCCGGTCTTGGTCTCCAGCCTGCTTGGCCTGCGCTCGCTCCAGAAACTCTCGCGGCCAAACTATCGCTCGGCCTCAAAGCTTCAGGCGGGGTTCCCTCGTCAGCCGGCGTCCCTGCCGATAGGGCCGGTCTCAGACCTCCTGTCCTCGACCCCGCTTTCGCTTTCGGCCTCCCTAAGTTTGGTGCCGCTCGAGTTTAGTCGCTAGCTTCGAAGCCTAAGCAAGCCTTCTCGGCCAAAAACGGGGATACACCAGCCGGCATCCGCCCTAAGAAGTAGGGTATCCCTTGCAAACCTTGATACCAACCACGGGGAGATGAGAGGCTATGGATCTTCTGCTGCGGCAGGCCAGGTTGATGGACGGGTCCCTGCAGGACATCGCGGTCCGGGACGGGAAAATCCAGGAGATGGGCCCCAGTCTTCCGCACCCGGCCCGGGAAATCATAGATGTCCAGGGTAGGCTGGTGATCCCGGCCTTTGTCGACGCCCACACCCACCTGGAGAAGGCCCTGGTGGGCGTGGTAGGGGGAGCGGCCTCCCTGCAAGAGGCCATTCTGGCCTTCGCCAACCTGTACGGCACCCTGACCAAAGAGAATGTAAAAGCGAGGGCTGGTAAGGTGCTGGAAATGGCCATCGGCCACGGCACCGGCATCCTTCGTAGCCACGTTACGGTGGCCCCGGAGATCGGCCTGGTGGCCCTGGAAGCTCTCCTCGAACTCAAGGAAAGCTACGCCCCCTTCATTGACCTCCAGTTAGTGGCCATGCCGGCCGGTGTGAATGACGTCCTGGACGAGGTCAGCCTGGAGCTGCTGGAGGAAGCGGCCCGCCTGGGCGTGACGGCTCTGGGTGGTGCGCCCCATCTCTGCCGGGAGCCCTTTGAGACGATAGATAAAACCTTTGACTTGGCCGAAAAGTATGGCCTCCCCCTGGATTTTCACGTAGATGAGCACGACGAGCCGGACGTGCGGACCCTGGAGTATCTGGCGGAGAAGACCCGGGAGAGGGGATTGGCCGGCCGGGTGGTGGCCGGCCACTGCTGCGCCCTGTCCGCTGTGCCGGACGAGGTGGCCGCCCGGGTCATAGAAAAGGTGAGGGAGGCGGGCATCAGCGTCATCACGCTGCCCTCCTGCAACCTCTACCTTATGGGGAGGAAGGATAAGCAGCCGGTGCGCCGGGGAGTCACCCGGGTGAAGGAACTCCTGGACGCCGGGGTGAATGTAGCCTATGCTTCCGACAACATCCGCGACCCCTTCCGGCCCTTCGGCAATGCCGACATGCTGGAGGAGGCCCTGATTACGGCCCAGGTTCTCCAAATGGGACTGCCCCGTGAACTGGAAGCGGTCCTGCGGATGGGCACCTATAATGCGGCGGCCGCCGTAGGCCTGGGGGACACCTACGGCCTCCGGCCGGGCGCTTGGGCCGACATGGTCGTGCTGGAGGCGGAGAGCCCGGCCGAAGCCGTTATTACGCAAGCGGCAAAGGCCTATGTCTTTAAGCGGGGCCGGCTGGTGGCCCGCAGCCGCAAACATACGGAGAGATATTTGAAGGTTGAATAAGGCCCCCAGTGTATACAGCCGGGGGCAGCAGGAGATCGTTAAGGTTCGTCGAATAGTATCCTTAAAATCCTCAGTATCCTTAAAACAGTGGTGATAACCTATGCAAATACAGACATTGCAGAAGTTTGTTGACAGCCTGCAGGACGAGATGGTGACCTTTTTGCGCGAGTTTATTGCCATTCCCAGCCCTTCCGGCCAGGAGAAGGAGGCGGCCGACTTTCTGCTGGCAGGGATGCAGAAGTTGGGGTTTGATGAGGTATGGCGCGACTCCACCGGCAGTGTGGCCGGCCGGCTGGGGCGAGGTAAGACGATCATCCTCTATGATGCCCACATGGACACCGTGGAGGCCGGGGACCCCGCCGAATGGGGCTTTGACCCCTTTAAAGGGAAATACGAAAACGGCGTGGTCTACGGCCGCGGGGCCAGTGATGATAAAGGCTGCCTGACCTGCATGGCCTTTGCCGGGAAAGTCATCAAGGAACTCGATTTGCTGGGCGACTTTACCCTGTACGTTGTGGGTGTGGTAGGAGAAGAGATAGGCGAGGGGAAGGCTATTCAGAATTTCCTGGAAGAAACCGGCATCCGTCCCCACTACGTGGTGATCGGCGAGGCCAGCGACCTGCGCCTGTGCAGGGGTCACCGGGGCCGGGCCCTTTTGAAGGTGAGGGTGCCGGGCCGGGAGGGCCATGCCAGCGCCCCCGAGCGGGCGGACAACGCCCTCTCTAAAGCCGCGGCCATCGTGCGGGAAGTGGAGCGCCTCCCGGAGAAATTTGCCGTGGACCCCTTCCTGGGCAAGGGCAGCATCGCAGCCACCAAGGTGGAGTGCAAGACCCCTTCCCTCAACACCATACCCGGGGAATGCCTCCTTTACCTGGATCGCCGGCTGACGGTAGGCGAAACGAGGGAGCTGTGCCTCAAGCAGGTGAGGGAGATTGCGGCGCCCTTCGGGGCCGAAGTGGAGATCCTGCAGTGCGAGGAGCCCGGCTACATGGGCAAACCCATAGGAGGAGAGGAGTTCTTCCCCGCCTGGAGCCTGCCGGAAGATCATCCTCTGATCCAGGCGGCGGCCGAGACCTTCCGGCGCGTCCTGGGGCGCGAACCGGTCATCGGCCGTTGGGATTTCAGCACCGACGGCACCTATACCGCTGGCATGGCCGGGATCCCCACCCTGGGGTTCGGGCCGGGCTCGGAGGAACATCCCCACACCCTTAGAGATCAGATCTCCGTACCACAGCTTTTAGATGCCCTAAAGGTATATGCCTACCTGCCCCGCATGCTGGCCGGTGGCGACTAAAGGAAGGGGGCCTCGCGGTGACAGTGAAACTTCTGGGCCTTTCGGGCAGCCCCCGCAAGGGCGCGACGGAGTACGTACTGGAGGAAGCCCTTAAAGCGGCTAAGGGAGCCTTTCCCCAGATCGAGACGGAACTCATGGTCTTGCGCGGCCGCAAGGTGGCGCCGTGCAACGGCTGTAGTTACTGCAAGAAGAACAAGACACGCTGCTGTATTCAAGACGACATGCAGGAGCTGTTCGACCGGTTTGTCGCCGCCGATGCCTACCTGGTGGCTTCCCCGGTGTACGTAATGGGGCCCACGCCCCAGCTGGCTGCCTTCTTCAGCCGGCTGCGGCCGGTGCACCACGTTTTCCCCGAGGCCTTGCGCAATAAGGTGGGAGGGGCCATAGCAGTAGGAGGCACCCGGAACGGCGGCCAGGAAGTGACCGTTAACTGCATAATTAATTACCTCTTGACCCGCGGCCTGGTGGTGGTAGGCGGGGAAATCGGCGGCTACGCCGGCGGCAAGGTATGGTCCCAGGACCAGGGAGCCATCGGGGCAGGTCAGGACGACATCGGTATGGACACGGTAAAGGGCCTGGCCCGCAAGGTGGCCGAGGTGGCCGTCATCATGCAGGAGGGGCGGAAGGCCTTAAGGGGAGCCCAAGAAGGAGACGGTAAATAGGATATTTCTGGCCCAGGGGAAGGGGCCGTTGTCCGGGCCGAGGGGGCCAGGGGCGGCCCTTCCCTCAAGGAATAAACCTAGGTACTCACGGCAGAGCTGTACGGTGAGAAACAGGAGGATAGAGGCATGGCTGACTTGACGGTGAATTTCCTAGGTAAGACTTTGCGCAATCCCTTTGTCTTGGGAGCCGGGCCGCTGACCTACAGCGGGGAGGCGCTGGTAGCGGCCTGGGAAGCCGGCCTAGGGGCGGTGGTCACCAAGACCCTGCGCCGGGAACCGGCCGACAATCCTTACCCCCATATGGTGGACATAGGCCGCGGTACCCTGATCAACGCCGAAAAATGGGCGGACCTGACCGCGGAGCAGTGGATCGAGAAGGAGATACCCCTGGCCAAAAGGCACGGGGTGGTGGTGATCGCCTCCGTGGGGCATACGCCGGAGGAAGCGGAAGAGTTGGTCCGTCCGGTGGAAGACGCAGGGGCCGATTTCATTGAGCTCGTCTCCTACGACGAATCCACCATGATCCCCATGGTGGAGAAGACCAAGGAGCGGGTGCAGATCCCGGTCATCGCCAAGCTTTCCCCCAACTGGCCGGGTCTACCTCGGGTGGCCGCCCGCTGCCTGGAAGCAGGGGCCGACGCCATTACGGCCGTGGACTCCTACGGGCCGGTCCTGCGCCTGGATGTGCGGACGGCCAGGCCCCTTTTGGGAGGCCCATACGGCTTCGGCTGGTTAAGCGGTGCGGGCCTCAAGCCCATCGCCCTGCGCGCGGTAGCCGAAATCTGCCTGGCCAATCGGGGGGTGAAGGTAATCGGCCTCGGGGGGGTGAGCAGCGGAGAGGACGCCCTGGAGATGCTCCTGGCAGGAGCCAGCCTGGTGGGGATTTGCTCGGTGGCCATCAGCCGGGGGTTAAAGGTAGTGGAGACTTTGATCCGGGAACTCTCTTCCCTCCTGGACGAGCTCGACTATTCGTCCGTCGACGGGGCTTCGGGCCGCAGCCTGCCCTATCTCCTTCCCCAGGAGCAGAAGGAGAAGCTCCGGTTCCGGTATGATCCTGAGAAGTGTACCGACTGCCGGCTGTGCGTAACCCGCTGCCCCTATGGTGCCCGGCGGCTTGAGGGCAAGAACATGGAGCTGGACGAAGAAAAGTGCAGAAACTGCGGCTACTGCGTTTCGGTCTGCCGGCCCGGCGCCCTAACTTCGGACCGCCTGCGCGGCTGGGCTTAGGGGCGCCGGCCGGAACCCTGGCGGGGAGAATGAACTGGCACTACCCGACTTAAAGAGGGGAGACCAAAGCCATGGCATGTCTCTTGGAAATGCGGGATATTGTGAAAGATTTCGGGACCCTGCGGGCCAACGACCACGTGAACCTGCAAATAGAGGAAGGGGAGATACATGCCCTCCTGGGAGAAAACGGCGCCGGAAAATCCACCCTCATGAACATCCTTTACGGCCTGTACCACCCGACCTCCGGCACCATCCTCTTCCGCGGAAAGCCCGTCAAATTGAACTCGCCCCAGGATGCCATAAATTTGGGGATAGGTATGGTCCACCAGCACTTCATGCTGGTACCGGCCCTGACGGTGGTAGAAAACATCATCCTGGGCATGCCGCGGCGGTGGGGGCTCGTGGACCTCAAGACTGCGGCCCAGGAAATCCAGGAGGTTTCCCGCAGTTACGGCTACGAGATCGATCCCTTTGCCAAGGTGTGGCAGCTGTCGGTGGGCGAACAGCAGAGGGTGGAGATCATTAAAGCCCTTTACCGCGGGGCCCGGCTGCTGATCCTGGATGAGCCCACGGCAGTACTCACCCCCCAGGAGGTGCGGGAGCTGTTCCGGGTGATCCGGCGCCTGGCGGAAGAGAAGTACACCGTCATCTTCATTTCCCACAAGCTCAACGAGGTCATGGAGCTCTGCACGCGGGTGACGGTCCTCCGCAGCGGTAAAGTGGTGGGAACGGTGAACACCTGCGATACCACCAAGGAAGAGCTGGCCCGCATGATGGTGGGAAGGGAGGTTTTCTTCAAGCTGGACAAGGAGCCTCCCCGCCTGGGGGATGTCGTGCTGGAGCTGGATAAAGTAGAAGCTCTGAACGAGAAGGGGCTTAAGGCCCTGAAAAATCTCAGCCTGCAGGTGCGGGCGGGAGAAATCCTGGGCATAGCCGGGGTGGACGGCAACGGGCAGAGCGAGCTGGCCCAGGTGATCACCGGTATGCGTAAGCCGGTGGCCGGACGCATACGCCTCAAGGGCCGCGACGTCACGGGCATGGGGCCGCGCTTTATCTACGAGCAAAAGGTGGCCCACATTCCCGAAGACCGGCAGGCCGAGGGCCTGGTGATGGATATGACCATCAAAGAAAACCTGATCCTCCGCCAGTACTACCGGCCCCCCTTTGCCAAGGGCCTGTTCCTGAAGTGGCCGGCCATCAAGGAGAACGCGGTCCGGCTGATGAAGGAGTACGACGTCCGCGCGCCCCACGAAGAATTCCTGGTAAAAACCCTGTCCGGCGGGAACCAGCAGAAGGTTGTCCTGGCCCGGGAAGTCTCCCCCCAGCCCGACCTGATCGTAGCCATGCACCCCACCCGGGGTCTGGATGTGGGAGCTACGGAGTACGTTCACCGGCGCCTGCTGGCCGAGCGCGACCGGGGGTCGGCCGTGATCCTGATTTCCACCGAGCTGGATGAAATCCTTAATTTGAGCGACAGGATTGCGGTGATCTACGAAGGCGAGATTATGGGCATTGTGGCGGCGGAAAAGGCCGACCGGGAAGAACTGGGCCTCATGATGGCCGGCTCCAAACGATTGAAGGCCTCCTAAGGCCGGCCCGCAAGTCCCGCGAGGGGTTCGGATTTAGAGCAAAAGGGCGGAAGCCACCCCGTTGCGAAGGGGGAGAAGAACTGAGTCATCTCCAGTTTTGCATGGAATGCCTGCTTGGGCTTGGTGGCGAGCGAGCAATCCTTCCCGGTAGCCAAACTGAGCTAAGCGAAGAGGAGGCAGGCCCGAAGCCATGGACGGCCGAGGCCGGCAACTGAGGCAAAAAGCCGAATTTGCCGGGAAGCCTGCCGGAGCTTTGAGACGAGTGCTAGTTTGGCCCGCGAGGGAAGTCATAAGCGAGCGCATGCCAAGCAGGCCCAGTCTTGGAACTGGGGATACGCCAGGGAGAAGGGGGTTTACGGTGTGCTGGATTATTTGCTTGTTAATGCCACGGTTGTGACGGTGAACCCGCGGCGGGAGATTTACGAAGGCGGCGCGGTGGCCGTAAAGGGAGACCGCATTGCGGCGGTGGGGCCGGCAGAGGAAGTGCTCCGCCAGTTCGGCACGGCCAGGCAGGTATTGGACTTGAGCGGTAAGGCGGTGTTTCCCGGCCTTATCAATACTCATAACCACCTCTTCCAGACCCTGATTAAGGGGCTTGGAGACGACCGGGCCCTCTCCGACTGGCTGAAGTATGTTACTTTTCCTACTGCGGCCTATCTGGAACCCGAGGATACCTACTACGGTGCCCTCCTGGGATGCCTGGACGGTCTCCACAGCGGGACCACCACCATGGTGGATTATATGTACCCCCACCCGCGGCCGGGACTGTCCGACGGCATCCTGGAGGCCTTCCGTACCCTGGGTATACGGGCCGTCTTCGGACGGGGTTATATGAATACCGGGGAAAAATACGGCGTGCCCCGGGCTATTATGCAGGACAAGGACGAGGTGGAAAAGGATTTCCGCCGGCTTTACAACCAGTACCACAGCGATATGATTAAGATATGGCTGGCCCCGGCAGCCCCCTGGTCCAGCGACCGGGAGACGCTCCTGCGGGTAAGGGACCTGGCCCGGGAATTTCAAACCGGCGTTGCGGTTCATATTTCGGAGACACCCTTTGACCGCTGGGCTACCGAAGACCGGCACGGCGTTCCCGACGTGGATCTTATGGCGGAGCTGGGTCTGATGGGCCCCAACTTGCTCATGGTCCACTGCGTGCACCTGACCCCGCGGGATATTCGCACCATCCGGTATTTCGATGCCCGCGTATCCTATAATCCTACCAGCAATATGTATCTCTGTTCCGGCGTGGCCCCCATACCCCGGCTGGTAGAAGCGGGAGTAACGGTGGGCCTCGGCACCGACGGGGCCGGCAGCAACAACAGCAATGATATGCTGGAAACGCTAAAGCTGGCCGCCCTGCTCCAGAAGGTGCATCACCTCGATCCCACGGTGATTACGGCCGAGAAGGTACTGGAGCTGGCCACCATAGATGCGGCCAGGGCCATCGGGCTGGAAGCGGAGATCGGGTCCCTGGAGCCGGGGAAGAAAGCGGACCTGTTTGTATTCAATCCCTTTAAAGGGGCTAAGGCCGTCCCCATGCACCACCCTGTTTCCACCCTGGTTTATTCCTCCTCCCAGGCCAACGTAGAGATGGTAATGGTGAACGGCAGGATGGTGTTGTCCGAGGGCAAGGTACAGACGATTGACGAGGAAAGGGTGCTGCCCGAGGCCCACCGGGCGGCCGTGAAACTGGCCGAACGGGCGGGAACCGGGCGGTTTTTGGCCGAACGCGGGTGGCGTTCCCTGGCCTTTTAATGCATGCTGGCACTTAATCGCCTTAAGGAGTTGAGGAAGAAGTCATGAAGCGGCTCGTCACTCCAATTGTGGCCGTAATTATAGGGCTTGCGGTGGGTGCCGTGGTGATTTTCCTTATGGGCCTGGACCCGGCAGTAGCTTACCGCAATCTCCTGAAGGGGGCCCTGGGCTCCAAAAACGGACTAGCCGAAACGGTGGTCAAGGCCACGCCTCTCATATTTACAGGCCTGAGCTTTGCCATAGCCCGCATGGCGGGGCTGCTTAACATCGGGGCCGAGGGCCAGCTCTATATTGGAGGCCTTACGAGCATCGTAGTAGGTATTTATCTTAAGGGTTTGCCCCTGGTCGTGCACCTGCCCCTGGCCCTCCTAGCGGGCTTTGTGGGCGGCGGCCTCTGGGGGTTGATTGCCGGCGCGCTCAAGGTGCGCTTCGGGGCCAGCGAGATCATTACTACGGTGATGCTAAATTATGTGGCCATCTATCTCATAAGCCTGATGGTGACCGGCCCCATGATCGAGCCTCCCGGCAACTTCCCCCAGAGCCCTCCGGCCTTGGAGAGTGCACGACTGCCCATTATCGTACCGGGAACTAGGCTCCACCTGGGCTTTGGTGTGGCCCTGCTGATGGTGCTCTTCTACTATGTCTTTCTCTGGCATACGACGGTGGGCTACGAGGCACGGGTGACGGGATTCAATCCGCGCGCGGCCGGTTATGCCGGTATTAATGCGGCGCGCAACACCCTGCTCATCATGTTTCTGGCGGGGGGGATGGGCGGACTGGCCGGGGCCAGCGAGCTCCTCGGCGTGCAGCACCGCCTATTCCAGAGCTTTTCCCCGGGCTACGGCTTCGATGGCATAGCAGTGGCCTTACTGGGCTATAACACGCCCCTGGGCATCCTGCTCTCTTCCCTCCTCTTCGGCGTCCTGCGGAGCGGCGGGAACATGATGCAGATGGTGGCCAAGGTTCCGGTAGCCATCGTATACGTAATTCAGGCGGTGGTCATCATCTTTGTGGCCTGCGAGGAACTGTTCCGGCGCTGGCAGAAGAACAAGGGTCGGGCCCGGCTTAATTTATCAACGCTGCTGTCCCCGCAACCGGGGGAGGTGAAGGAGAGCCATGACTGATTTCCTGAAGGAACTAACCAATTTCCTGGCGGCCGACGTCCGCACCGCCGTTCCCCTGCTCCTGGCCGCCACGGGGCTGATTTTCAGTGAGCGCTCGGGGATCGTGAATATAGGTGCCGAGGGCATGATGCTTATTGGGGCCCTGGCCGGGGTTGTGGGGTCTTACTTCCTAGGCGACGCCTGGATGGGGGCCCTCCTCGCGGCGCTGGTGGGCGCCCTTTTGGGACTGCTGTTCGCCTTCTTGGTGGTGACGGCCCGGGCCGACCAGGTGGTCATCGGGGCGGCCTTCAACATCCTGGGCCTGGGGCTGACTACGTCCCTCGCCCGGGTCATCTTCGGCGTTAATACCTCTCCGCCGCCCATCGACGCCTTTAAACCGGTAGCCGTACCGGGGCTCTCCCGGATCCCGGTCCTGGGAGAAGTAATCTTTCAGCAGTCGGAGCTCACCTACTTGGCCCTGGTGCTGGTGCCCGTAGCTTACTTCGTCCTGTTTAAAACCACCCTGGGCCTCAAGGTGCGGGCGGTGGGCGAGTACCCCCGGGCGGCCGATACGGTGGGCATAAACGTCTACCGCATTCGCTACGGCGCCAGCATGGTGTGCGGCCTATTCTGCGGCCTCGGCGGCGCCTACTTATCCTTGAGCCTTTTGAACTTCTTCACCGAAAATATGACCGCCGGCAAGGGGTTTATCGCCCTGGCCACGGTGATCTTCGGCAAGTGGAATCCCTTCGGCGTCCTGGGGGCGGCACTAATATTTGGAGCAGGGGAGGCTCTCCAGTACCGCCTCCAGGCTACCGGTGCGAATATTCCTTATCAGATACTCCTCATGATACCCTACCTGCTCACCATAGGTGCCCTGGCAGGCTTTGTGGGTCGAGCCGTACCACCCGCCTCTTCGGGCAAGCCTTATGTAAAGGAGTGAGGTGAGAAGCCTTGTGCGCCGTGCGCCTTGATGCCGAAGCCAAGGTTACCGGCCGGGCCAAGTATGCCGCCGACCTGTTCTTCCCCGAGATGGTGTACCTGAAGGTGGTGCGCAGCCCGGTTCCCCACGCCCTAATTAAGAAGATAGACGCCGCCGAGGCCCTGGCGGTGGAGGGCGTGCTGGCCGTGTTCACGGGGGCGGATTTTCCGGGGAAAGTGGCCCAGGAAAGGGAACGGCCGGTCCTGGCCCGGGAGCGGGTGCGCTATGTAGGAGAAGGAGTGGCCATGGTGGTGGCGGAAAACGAGGAAGCGGCGGAGGAGGGTGCCCGCCGGGTTAAGGTGGAATACGAGCCACTGCCGGCGGTGCTGGACCCGTTGGAGGCCCTGGAGCCGGACGCCCCTAGGGTGCACGAGGAGAGCAACGTTATCTGCCACCACGTGGTCCGGCACGGCCACCTCCAACAGGGTTTTGCCGAGGCGGAGGTTATCCTAGAGCGGACCTATCGGACCCACCGAGTCCAGCATGCGGCCCTGGAGCTGGAGACGGCCGTGGCCGTCCCGGAAGGGGATCACATGGTCGTCTATTGTCCGGGCAAGAGCCCCTTCAACGCCCGGCGCATGGTGGCCGAAGCCCTGGGCTGGCCCCTCAACCGGGTAATCGTACGGGAGACTACCATCGGGGGCTCCTTTGGGGGCAAGGATTACGATATGGGGGTGCTGGCCGCCCGGGCGGCCCTGGCGGCCTACCGTTTGGGAAGGCCGGCCCGCATAAGCCTCACCCGCGAGGAGTCCACCATTGAGGGTACCAAACGCCATCCCTATGTACTGAAGTATAAAGTGGGGGCCAGGAAGGACGGTACCCTCTGCGCCATGGAAGTGTACGGCGTCGCCGACGGGGGAGCGTATGTTTCCAAGACCCCCCTGGTGACATGGCGTTCGGCCGTGGAGGCTACGGGGCCTTACCGCATCCCCCACGTCCAGGTGGACATCTACGGCGTGTTTACCAATAACGTATATTCCGATGCGCTGCGCGGGTTCGGTTCCCCACAGGTAAACTTTGCCGTGGAACTACTCATGGACGAACTGGCGGGAATCCTGGAGCTGGACCCCCTGGAGCTGAGATTGAGAAATGCCCTCAGGGAGGGGGACACCGGGCCCACCGGGCAGGTCATGCGGGACGTGAGCCTATCGACCTGCCTCAAGCGGGTGACCGAGGCCGCAGGCTGGGCCGAAAAGCGGCAGGCCTACGGCCGGGAGAACGGGTACCGGCGGCGGGGAATCGGCCTGGCCTGCAGCTTTCGCGGTTCCTGCTTCGGTGCCGGGGGCGAGGGCCTGGATGCTGCCGGGGCCGCCCTCCTGGTCCACCGGGACGGCACGGCCGACCTTTCCTGCGGTATTGTGGAAGTGGGGCAGGGGTCCCGCACCGTCTTTGCCCGCATTGTGGAGGAGGTCCTGGGCCTTCCTCTGGACAGGATCCACGTCAATGCCCTGGACACCGCCCGCGTACCCGACAGCGGTCCCACGGTAGCCTCCCGGGGCACGGTCATCGGCGGCAATGCCGTCCTGCGCGCCGCCGAGCAGGTGCGCCGGGCCATGGAGGGGGTGGCTGCCGAGCTGCTGGGGTGTTCCCGCGGGGAAGTGACCTTCCGCGCCGGGCAGGTTGCGGCCCGGGACCGGGGTAAGGCCCTGGCCTTCGAGGAGGTGGCTGGCGAATGCTACCGCCGAGGGGTTAGCCTGTACGGCTTTGGGTGGTACAAGGCGCCGGACCTGCTCTGGGACCGGTCCCGGGGGCAGGGCGAGGCCTACTTCGGCTACGTCTATGCCGCCAGTGTGGCCGAGGTGGAAGTAGATCTGGAAACCGGCCAGGTGGAGGTGCTGCGTTACTATGCGGCCCACGATGTGGGTAAGGCCCTGAACCCGGCCGAGGTGGAAGGCCAGATATGCGGCGGCGCCGCCATGGGGATTGGCTACGCTTTAATGGAGGATGTAGGACTGGCCGGGGGAGAGGTGCGGAACACCAATTATGATCGCTACCTGCTGCCCACCTGCCTGGACGTGGGCACCCTGATCCCCCTGGTCGTGGAGGAACCCTGCCGGTTCGGTCCCCTGGGGGCCAGGGGCCTGGGCGAGCCCGCCACCCAGATTGTGGCGCCGGCCATCGTCAACGCCATATGCCAGGCCATCGGCAGCCGGTTGTACGAGATACCCGCTACCCTGGAAACCGTGTTGAACAAAGTAAGGGAGCGCTAGCAGGGCCCTCTCACCTCCGGGGATGGGGGCGCGGTCTGGGGCCGTGGGAGCAGGCCCCGCCGAACTACGGGCAAGGGAGCGTGAAAGATCATGGGCATTCTTATTAAGGACGGCTGGGTTCTGAGCCGGCAGGGGGGACGGCAGGAGTTTAAACGGGGATACGTCTGGATTGAAGGGGACCGTATCCGGGAAGTAAGATCAGACGACGAACGTCAGAAGGCCCTCGAGCAGCAATGCGCGGTGGTCATCAATGCCCGCGACTGCGCCGTACTGCCCGGGTTGGTAAACGCCCATTCTCACCTCTTCCAGACCTTCATCCGGGGGCTGGGGGATGATAAGCCCCTTATGGAATGGCTCCGGTCCGCCGTCTGGCCCCTGGCCACCTGCATGGAGGAAGAGGACTTCTACCTGGCGGCCCTTATAGGATGCCTGGAAAACCTGAAAGGCGGAGCCACCGCCGTCATAGATATGCATTACGTGCATACCACCAAGGTCAGCTCCGATATGGTCCTGCAAGCCATGCAGGACGCGGGGATACGGGGTTATCTCTGCCGGACCTCGGCAGACCAGAATTACCATCCGCCTCTCATGGAGGATAAGGACACGGTCTTCCGGGAGATGGACCGGCTCCTGCGCAGGTGGCACGGAGGGGCCGGAGGGAGGCTTAACCTGGTCCTGGGCCTGCTCAATCCCTGGGCCTGCTCGGCAGGGCTGGTCAGGGAGGCCGTGGATTACGCCCGGGGGAACGGCCTCCGGGTTCAAATCCATGTGGCCGAAAGCGATGCGGTAGTGGAGAAGACCCTCAAGGCGTACGGGCTGCGCAACGTGGACTGGCTGAAAGAGCAGGGTTGTCTGGGAGAAAACGTCCAGTACGTACACGGAGTCTGCCTGGAGGACGACGAGCTGGAGGTCCTGCAGCAGCACGGGGTATCCCTGGTCCACTGTCCCATTGCCAATATGTACCTGGCCTCAGGGACCGCCAGGGTTACCGACTGGCTGGCTAAGGGTCTCAATGTGGCCCTGGCTACCGACGGGCCGGGCAGCAACAATAGCCAGGATATGCTGGAGGTCCTCAAATTTACCGCCTGCCTCCAGAAGCTCCGGACCATGGATGCAGCAGCCCTTTCCTGCGGTCAGGTCCTGGACATGGCTACCTTGGGAGGGGCCCGGGCCCTGGGGAGAAAAGACCTGGGAGTGCTGGAGGAAGGGGCTAAGGCTGACGTGATAACTGTGCGTCTGGACCGCATGCATATTGCGCCGGTGCACAGGATTGATTCCGCCCTGGTATATAATGCCAATGGAGGTGATGTGGATACCGTTCTGGTGGACGGTCGGGTGGTAGTGCACCAGGGACGCTCTACCCTGGTGGATGAGGAGGAGATTAGGGCCAAGGCCCAAAAAAGGATAGCCCAATTAAGGAGGCAAGTAGGCCTATGAAGAAGTGGATGATCATTTTAGTGGCGGCGGCCCTGCTGGCCGTGTTGTCGGCAGGGTGCGGCTCCAATTCCGGGTCCAACAGCAGCACCGGAAGTCAGGCGCCCTCTACCGGCGAAGCTTCCGAAGAGAAAAAGCAGCTAAAGATCGCCTTGCTTCTGCCGGGTCCCATCAACGACATGGGCTGGAATGCCTCGGCCTATGAGGGATTAAAGCAGGCTGAGGAGAAATACGGCGCTTCGGTGGCTTACGTGGAAAACGTGGCCCAGTCCGACATGGAAGAAAACTTTCGCGGCTTTGCCTTGCAGGGATATGACCTCATCATCGGCCACGGCTTTCAGTTCGGGGATGCGGCCATGAAGGTAGCCTCCCAATTTCCCAACGTGAAGTTCGTAGTAACCAGCAGCAACATCTCTCAGGCGCCGAATGTGGCGTCCGTAAACATTGACAACGAAATGCAGGGCTTCGTAATGGGAGCCGTGGCGGCCTTGCTGACGAAGTCGGGCACCGTGGGCGCCATAGGCGGGGAGCAGATACCGCCCATCGTGGGCTCCGTCGAGGGATTTGAGAAGGGGGCAAAATACATCAACCCCAATATCAAGGTTCTTACGGCTTATACGGGGAACTTTAACGACGTGAACAAAGCCAAGGAAACGGCCTTGGCCATGATAGCCCAAGGGGCCGACATTATTATGGCCAACGCCAACCAGGCCGGGTTAGGCTCCATTCAGGCCTGCCAGGAGAAAAAGGTCCTGGCCATCGGCAGCAATATGGACCAAAATCCCATCGCTCCGGACACGGTCGTGGTGAGCGTCATCAAGAGCGTCCCGGTACTTATCTCCTACGTTGTAGACCTCATATACAACAATGAGTTTGAGGCCAAGTTCTACAACCTGGGGGTTAAAGAAGGGGCGGTCTACCTCTCCCCCTGGCACGGATTTGAGGACAAGATACCCCAGGACGTCAAGGACCGTGTGGCGGGTATCCTGAAGGATCTAGAAGAGGGCAAGCTGGATATCCAGCAGTACAAGTAAAGCAGGCTGCAGCGAAAGGTGGGCCGTCCCGGGCCGGCCTCAAAGCAGGCCCGGGAGCCTTGCCGAGAAGTACGGCCATGCCGGGGATCCAGGTGCAGGGCGGTACGGAACGACGGTGCCGGGCCGCAGGCCGTCAGGGAGGGGGCCGGGGGGAGCACCGGGCTCTCGGGGGCCGGCAGTGGAGCTACCAAGCCGGCTGCACCGGCATCCTGCGGAAGATAGGATGCGCATACATCTTAAAAGAGCTGGCAGGAGGAAAGTGTTAATGGCGGTTGTTCTGGGTGGTTACCTTGTCCCTTCGGTAGTGCGAGGGCCCCTGCGGGATTGGGGTCTGCGCATAAGGGGCGACGCTGTTCTGGAGATCGCGCCCAACGAGGAACTCTTGCGCAACCCGGGAGGGGAGGAGATATATGATTTCCGCGACTGTATCCTCACCCCGGGGTTTATAAACGGCCACATGCATATGTACGGAGTACTTTCCCACGGTATAGAAGTGCCGGCGGCCCTGACGGGATTCCAAAGTTTTCTGGACGATTTCTGGTGGCCCCTGGTCGAAAACCGGCTGGATCACGAGATGATCAGGGCCTCCACCGCCTGGGCCTGCCTGGAAATGCTGCGCTCGGGGATTACCACTTTTTGCGATATTCTCGAGGCACCTTACGCTATTCCCGGGGCCCTCATGGTGGAAAAGGAAGTGGTGGAAAGGGCAGGGCTGCGAGGGATTCTCTCCTTCGAGGCCTGCGAGCGGGTGAGCCCGGAGAACGGGCAGTTAGGATTGGAAGAGAATGCCCGCCTGATAAGGGAGGGATCAAGCGACCTCGTGAGAGGTCTTATGAGCGTCCACACTACCTTCACGTGTTCGCCCTCCTTCCTGCAGAAGGCCGATGAGATGGCCCGCAGCCTGGGGGCCCAGTTCCACATGCACCTTTCGGAGAGCAGCTACGAACCCCAGTACTGCCTGAAGACCTACGGCCGGCGGCCGGTAGAAGTCTACCGGGACCTCGGTATCCTGGGGCCTCATGTGCTGGCCTCCCAGGGAGTGGACCTGACCCCGGCGGAAATCGAGATTTTAAGCCGGCATCAGGTGAAGCTGGTTCACATGCCCCTTTCCAACTGCGAGGTGGGAGGAGGAATAGCTCCCGTACACCAGCTCCTGGAGCACGGGGTGACGGTAGGACTGGGGACCGACGGATATATCAATAACTTTTTTGAAGTGATGCGGGGGGCCTTCCTCTTGCATAAGGCGGCCCAGAAAAACCCGGGAATAATGCCGGCTTCCACTGTTTGGGCCATGGCCACCGAAATGGGGGCCCGGGCCCTGGGTCGGCCGGATCTGGGACGCCTGGAGCCGGGCTGCAAGGCCGACTTGGTGGCCGTTGCGGCGGACACCCCCACTCCGGTGAACGAAAAGAACATTTTCGACCAGCTTATTCTGTACCGCAACCCGGAAAACGTCCGGGCCGTCATGGTGGGGGGCCGCCTCGTGGTGGCGGGCGGCCGGGTGCTATCCCTTAATGAGGAGCAGGTCCGGTCGGAGGTAAGGGCTGCTGCCCTCAAACTGTGGGCCTTCAAGGGAGCGGAGGTGTAGGTGAGGTTATGGGCATATTGAGTCGCCCGGTTCCCCGGGTGGATGCTTATGAAAAAGTAACGGGCCGGGCCAAATTCGCCGCCGACCTTTATTTTCCCGGGATGCTCTACGGCAAAGTCCTGCGCAGCCCCCACGCCCATGCCCGCATCGTGAGCATTGACGTTTCCCGGGCCAGGGAGGTACCGGGGGTCCACTGCGTGCTCACGGCCGCCGATCTGCCGGCCGCCCGGTCCTGGTTTACCTACCTCTTCCTGGCCGGGGATGAAGTGAGATATACGGGCGACGCCGTGGCCATGGTAGCGGCGGAAGACCCGGACGCGGCCGAGGCTGCCCTCAAGGCCATCGTAGTGGTCTACGAGCCGCTTCCGGGGGTCTTTACCATAGAGGAGGCCCTGGAGCCTGGGGCACCCCAGGTCCAGGACTACGCGCCGGGCAATATCGTCCAGAACAGCCACTGGCCCGTACGCCGGGGCAACGTAGAGGAGGGGTTTGCCCGGAGCGACGTGATCATTGAGCGGGAATACCGCACCCCCTTTATCGAACATGCCTATATCGAACCGGAGGCGGCGGTGGCAGTACCCGACCCCGTAGATGGTTCCATTACGGTGTACGGCTCCGTTCAGAACCCTTATATGACCCGGCGGTATGTGGCCGCCGCCCTGGGCACTTCCCTGGGTAAGGTGCGCATTATCCAGCAGACCCTGGGAGGGTCCTTCGGGGGCAAGGAAGAGGTCATGGGGTTGATGTGCGGCCGGGCGGCCGTCATGGCGATGAAGACCGGCCGGCCGGTGAAGATGGTGAACACGCGGGAGGAATCCTTCCTGGAGAGCGCTAAGCGCCACCCCTTCCGCCTGCGATACAAGATCGGCGCCACCCGCGAGGGGAAGATTATGGCCTTGGAGGCCGAGCTGGTAGACGAGGGCGGGGCTTACAACTCCCAGGCCCAGTTTATGAACTGGCGGGCCTGCGTACACGCGGCCGGTTGCTACGAGATCCCCCATGTGAAAGTGGACGTCTATGCCGTGCATACCAACAACGTGTACGGCGGCGCCATGCGCGGGTACAGTTCCCCCCAGGTCATTTTCGGTCAGGAGTCCCTGATGGATGAGCTGGCCGAGGCCCTGGGCATGGACCCGGTGGAGTTAAGGCGTAAGAACGCCCTGCGCTTCGGCTCGGTTACCATCACCGGCCAGAAGCTGGACGACCAGCCGGTGAACGTCCTGCAGGTGATGGAAAGGGTGCTGGCGGAAGCCGATTATTTCAACAGGCGGGAGGAATATACCCGCCAAAGGGAAAAGGGCGGCCCCCGGCGCCGGGGCATCGGCATGGCGGTGAGCTACCGCGGCTGCGGCCTCGGAGCCGAAACCGCCGACGCCACCGGCGGGTTCGTTTCGGTGCAGGACGACGGCAGCGTAATCATTCGCTCGGGCCTGACCGATAACGGACAGGGACTGTCCACCTCCCACGCCCAGATAGTGGCCGAAGAGCTGGGTATTCCGCTGAGTAAGATCATCTACCAGCGGGTGGACACCTCCACTATGCCCGACGGGGGCATGACCGTGGCCTCCAGGGGCACCTACACGGGCGGGCGGGCCATGCTTCTGGCCGCGCGGAAGGTGAAGGAGATAATCTTCCGGGGGGCGGCGGAGCTCCTGGGCTGCAGCCCGGAGGAATTGAAGAGCTCGGACGGACTGATTTTCTGCCCGTCCGATCCGTCCAGGAAAGTGTCCTTTGAGGAAGCCGTGCGCCACTGCTTGTTTCGGGGAGAGAATCTGACCCAGCTGGGGTGGGTCATACCCCCGGAGCTGCCGTGGGACCGGCCTACCGGGCAGGGCAAGGCCTTTCCCACCTACATGTACAGCTGCGTGGTGGCCGAAGTGGAAGTGGATACGGAGACGGGGCAGGTAGAGGTATTGCGGGTAACCTCGGGCCACGATGTGGGCCGGGCCATAAATCCGGCTCTGGCCAGGGGACAGATTTACGGAGGCATTACTATGGGCCTGGGGATGGCCCTCATGGAAGAAGTGGAACTGCAGAAGGGCGTTATCCTGAACCCCAATTTCGATAACTACACAGTACCCACCTCCCTGGATGTGCCGGAAATGAAGCCCTTGCTCCTGGAAAGCGAGGACCCGGTAGGCCCCTTTCACGCCAAGAGCCTGGGCGAGCCGGCTATGGAATGTGTGGCCGCGGCCATTACCAACGCCATTGCCCATGCGACGGGCAGACGGGTGCGTAGCCTCCCTGCCAATCTCGAGAAAGTCCTGTTAGGCAAGGCCCTTTCCAGGTCCTAGGAGGTGCGATCGTGCATAAGTTCGACTATGTGAAGGCCCGTTCGTTGGAGGAGGCCCTAACAGCCCTTTACCAGGGGGGCGAGAAGGCGTGTGTGCTGGCGGGAGGGACGGACCTCCTGGTGGGCTTCCGGGCTGAAGACGCCCGCATCAGGCATATCGAGCTGGTCGTCGATATCGGCGATCTCACCGAGCTGGCCTACATTAGGGAGGAGGCCGAAACTATAGCGTTGGGAGCCCTTACCACCCATGCCGCCGTTGCGGCCTCCCCCCTTATACGGGAAGCCGTACCCTTCCTGGCGGCAGCCTGCTCCCAGGTAGGGTCGCCCCAGATACGCAACAGGGGCACGGTGGGAGGAAACCTGTGCAACGCCTCCCCCGCCGCCGACACCCTGCCCGTCTTAGTGGCCCTGGAGGCCGAGGTTGTCATCCGGAGCCTTGCGGGAGAGCGGAAGGTACCGGTGAGCCGTTTCCTCAAGGGACCGCACAAAACCGACCTCCAACCAGGAGAAGTGGTGACCGAGATCCGCTTTGACCGGCCCCATCCCCGGAGCGGGAGCTCTTTTATCAAATTGGGCCGGCGCAAGGCCATGAGCATTGCCCGCCTTAGCATTGCCGCCCTTTTGAAGATGGGCGACGGCGGGCTGGTGGAGGAGGTGCGGCTGGTACCGGGGGCGGCCCTGCCGGTCCCGGCCAGGGTGACGGCGGCCGAAGAGGTCGTCCGGGGAAAGAAGCTGACCAGGGAACTGGCCCGGGAGGCTGGGGAGAAACTCTCCCAGGAGATGGTGCGCATCACCGGGCAGAGGTGGTCGACGCCTTACAAGATGCCGGTCATAGCCGCCCTTACCAGGAGGGCTATCCTAACAGCTGGGGGGCTTGAGGATGTCACTGCTGGATCTGAAGCTTAAAGTCAACGGCAAGGAGTACCAGGTCAGGGTAAAACCCCACAAGCGCCTGCTGGACGTCCTGCGGGACGACCTGCATTTGACAGGCACCAAGGAAGGGTGCGGTATTGGGGAGTGCGGGGCCTGCACCGTTATCATGGACGGCCGGGCGGTCAATGCCTGCCTGGTGCTGGCAGCTTCGGCCGAGGGAAAGGAAATATACACCATTGAAGGACTTGAGCAGGACGGTAAGCTCCACCCCCTGCAGGAGGCCTTCATGCGCCACAACGCCCTCCAGTGCGGCTTCTGCACCCCCGGCATGATTATGAGCGCCAAGGCCCTGCTGGACAAGAATCCCCATCCCACGCGGGAGGAAATAAAAGAGGCCATCTCTGGCAACCTGTGCCGCTGCACGGGTTACCAGCAGATTATAGAAGCCATCGAGGAGGTGAGCCGCCTGCATAGGGAGGATTGAGGTGCCTCAGGTGATCCTTGCCAGCAGGTTCACAACCAACCAAGAAGGTGCTTCCGAGGGGAATATGAAAATGTTGGGGATGCCGGCGAGCCCATCAGGAGCCGGTACCGGCACCCCGAACTTGGGGGAATTCTTCGGAAGCATCACCAAGAATTAAGGGGGTAATCAGGATGAAAAAGATTCTGGCCGTCTTAGCTGCCCTGTTTCTGCTTTTTGGAGTCGCCGCCTGCGGCGGAGGACAGAAACAAGAGAGCCAGCCCCAGGGCCAGGAGCAAAGCCAGTCCCAGGGTCAACAGGCCGAGAAAAAGCTGAAGGTGGCCCTGCTCCTGCCCGGCCCCATCAATGATATGGGCTGGAATGCCTCGGCTTATGAAGGTTTGAAACAAGCTGAGAAGGACCACGGTATTGAAGGCGTCTACCGGGAGAGGGTTTCCCAGTCGGAAATGGAAGAGGCCTTCCGGGCCTTTGCCTCTCAGGGATTTGACGTAATCATCGGGCACGGCTTCGAGTTCGGCGATGCAGCCCAAAAGGTGGCCAAGGACTTCCCCAACGTAAAGTTCGTGGTTACCAGCAGCACCATTAGCCAGCAGCCCAACGTGGCTTCCCTGCAGGTTATGAATATCGAAGCAGGCTTCCTGGGCGGCTACCTGGCAGGGCTGCTCACCAAGAGCGGCGTGGTGGCCTATGTCGGCGGAATGGACATACCGCCCATCCGCAATGCCATGATAGGCTTTGAACTGGGGGCCAAGATGGCCAATCCCAACGTCAAGGTGCTTAAAACCATGACGGGGAGTTTTGAGGACGTAGCTAAGGCCAAGGAGCAGGCGAGGGCCTTCATCGAACAGGGGGCCGACGTGGTCCTGGGCAACGCCGATCAGGCCGGCCTGGGCGTGATCCAGGCCGCAGCGGAAAAGGGTGTGACCGCCGTGGGCTACGACCATGACCAGAGCTCGGCGGCCCCAGACACCATTGCGGGTACCAGCATCCAGAGCTACCCCATGGCCATCGATTACTTGATCAAAATTATAAAAGACGGCAAGTTTGAACCCAAGTTCTACGGCATGGGTGCCAGTGAAGGAGCCACCGGCATTATCTGGAACTCCCAATATGAAAGCAAGCTTCCTCCGGGGACCAAGGACAAGGTTCAGCAGGTGATAGAGGACCTCAAGAGCAAGAAACTGGATCTAGAAAAAATGGCCCGGGAGCAGGGCCTGATGAGCTAGAGTTCTTTGGTGGGGGGCTCCTAGAGTCCCCCCTGTTCTTTGCCGGGGGAGGTGGTAAAACGTGGAACGCATCCAGCTTAACATCAACGGGAAGCACTACGAAGTGGACGTAAAGCCCAACTGGACCCTGCTGAAGGTGCTCCGGGATGTCTTGGGCCTGACGGGTACCAAGTGCGGGTGCGCCACCGGCGACTGCGGTACGTGTAAAGTGCTGGTGGATGGGGAGGCCGTCAAGTCTTGCACCGTGCCGGCCCGCAGGGCTCAAAACAAGAAAATTGTCACGATAGAAGGCTTAAGCCAGGGCGGCTCCCTCCACCCGCTGCAGGAGGCCTTTATAGCCACCGGCGCCGTTCAGTGCGGATTCTGCACCCCCGGAATGATAATCGCCGCCAAGGCGCTGCTGGACAAAAATCCCAATCCCACACGGGAAGAAATACGTGCGGCTCTAGATGATAACTTGTGCCGCTGCACCGGTTATGTCAAGATTATCCAGGCCGTGGAACTGGCCGCCGCCCGGCTCCGGGGAGAGAAGAAAGAAATTGAAGATGCCCCCTCCGGTGAATCCGGGCAGATTATCGGCCGGAGGCTCCCTCCTCGTGATGCCGTGGCTAAAGTTACGGGCCGGACGGTATATGTGGGGGATATGCGCCTTCCGGGCATGCTCTACGGCCGGGTCCTCTTCAGCCCGGTGGCCCACGGCCGCATTAAGCGGATAGATGTGAGCAAGGCGCAGGCCCTGCCCGGAGTTAGGGTGGTGGTCACCTACAAGGATGTACCGCCCGTGGCCTACAACAGCGCCATGCGCTTTAAGGGCCACGATATTCCCCGGGATGAATATATCCTGACCGACACCGTGAGGTACGTGGGGGACCGGGTGGCCGCCGTAGCTGCCGACGATCCGGAGACCGCGGAAAGGGCTCTAAGGCTCATTGAGGTAGAATACGAGGAACTGCCGGCGGTCTTCGACCCGGAGGAAGCCCTGAAGCCGGGGGCCCCGGAGGTCCACGAGGGCGGCAACCTGGTAAAGAAACTGGAGGCCGCTGCCGGCGACGTGGAAAAGGCCTTAGACGGGGCGGATTATGTGTTCACCGATCGCATAAAGCTTCCCATAGTGACCCACGTAGCTCTGGAGCCCCACGCCAGCCTGGCCCATTTTGACCGTACGGCCGGTAAGCTGACCGTATGGAGCGCGAACCAAAACATTTTCGCCACGCGGATCATCCTTTCGGAGGTATTCGGTCTCCCGGTGAACAAAGTTCGCGTTATCAAACCCCCGGTGGGCGGGGCCTTCGGCGGCAAACTGGAGGCGGTCCTGGAGCCGGTAGCCGCCCTGTTATCCATGAAGAGCGGGCGGCCGGTCCTGGTGGAAATGAACCGGCGGGAGGTCATGGTCTCCACCCGCACGCGCCACTCGGCCGTATACTATTTGAGGACCGGGGTAAAGAAGGACGGCACCATCGTCGGCCAGGACATCACCGCCTACTTCAACACCGGAGCCTATGCCAGCAGCGCCCTCAACGTTACGGGCGCTATGATAGACAAGGCCTTCCGCCTCTACCGCATTCCCGACTTGCGCGTAACGGTTTACTCCGTATATACCAACTGCCCCGTGGGAGGCGCCATGCGGGGATACGGGTCCCCCCAGCTCGTGGCCGCTCGGGAGATCCACCTGAACAAGATAGCCAAAAAGCTGGGCTTCGACCCGGTTGAATTCCGGCGGCGGAACCTAGTCAGGCCGGGAGATATCAACCCGCGCTTCGGGACTCCTCTAGGCAATTGCCGCGTCCTGGACTGTCTGGAAAAGGGCGCTCAAAGCTTCAACTGGGACGCGAAGGCCCGGCAGCCTAAGGGGGAAGGGCGTTTCCGCCGGGGTATAGGCGTGGCGGCGGGCAATCACGGCAACGGCACCTTCGGCGTACACGTGGACATGACCACCGTAGCCCTGAAGATGAATGAAGACGGTACAGTGACTATGTTCACCGGTACTCAAGATCTGGGCCAGGGCGGCACCTCCATGATGTGCATGGTGGTTGCCCAAGTGTTAGGCCTGTCGCCCGAGCAGATTGAGGTTGTCGAGGCGGACACGGAACTAACGCCCTGGGATCTGGGCACCTACGCCAGCCGCGGGGTATGGGTGGGCGGCAATGCGGCGCTGAAAGCCGCCCAGAGCATACGCCGTCAACTTCTGGAAGTGGCCGCTTCCGTGTTAGGGGTAAAGGAGGAGGAACTTGAACTGGGGGGTGGCTTCGCCTACTGCCGTCACTGCCCGGACAAGAAAGTCCCCTTGGGGGACATCGTGGCGGCGGCCCAGCTGAGCAAGGAGGGCGGCCGGGAGATCAAGGCTTACGAGAGCTTCGCCTCCATCGCCGGCCCCAACTCATATGGGGTACATTTTGCGGAGGTAGAAGTGGATACTTTGACCGGAGAAGTTAAAGTGCTAAAATATGTGGCGGCCCATGATGTGGGACGGGCCATCAACCCCATGTATGTGGAAGGGCAGATCGAAGGCGGCATCCAGATGGGCCTGGGCTACGGGCTCACCGAGGAGCTTATTATTGATCCGACCAGCGGCAAAGTGCTCAATGCCAATCTAAAGCGCTACCGGGTGTTCCGGGCCAAGGACATGCCGGAGATTGACGTTTTGCTGATAGAGGAGGGAGAACCTCCGGGACCCTTTGGGGCCAAAAGCATCGGTGAGGCGTCCACGGTACCCGTGGCGCCGGCGGTGGTTAACGCCGTAGCCGACGCCCTGGGGGTGGATTTTGACGAACTACCGGTGACGCCCAAAAGGATACTGGCCAGGCTGCAGGAAGGCCCGGAGGGCTAGACGGCCGCAGGGTCGGCCCGGACGCCTAGGAACACATTAAGGTTGCCAGCCCGGGGAGGCCGCAAAGTAAAACGCCAGGGGAAGGAGGAAAATTATGCCCGTCATTCTCGGTATAAGCGGCAGCCCCCGCAAAGGGGCTACCGACTATGCGGTTCAGGTGGCCTTGGAAGAGGCATCTCAGTTTCCCGGTATTACCACCCGCTACTGGACCGTAAGGGGTAAAAAAATTAGCTTTTGTACCCATTGTGACCGGTGCATACGGGAGAAGACCATGTGCCACATCCAGGACGATATAAAGGAGCTGGAAGAGCTCATTTTGGAAGCCGACGGCTTTATCATCGGTTCGCCGGTATACGACATGAATATTACCGCCCAACTGGCCGCCTGCTTCAACCGCTTACGCCCCATCTTCTTGGTGCATCCGGGTAAACTGCGTAACAAAGTGGGAGGCGCCATCGCTCTGGGGGGCACGCGCCACGGTGGCCAGGAGACGGCGCTGCAGGCCATCATCAATTTCTATCTCATGCACGAAATCCTGGTTTGCGGCGGCATCGGCGGCTGCTACAGCGGCGGCACCGTGTGGACCAGAGACGGCAAAGCCCAGGGGGCTGCCGCGGACGAAGTGGGCATGGCCACCGTCAGGGGATTGGGCAGAGCCATAGGAGAGGCTGTTTGGGTAACTTCCATGGGCCGGAAGCTCTGGGAGGAGAAGAAGCAGGAGCTGGGCGTCGCGGAAACCGGGCCCGTAAGAGACCATGCCATTTAACGGCGTAGAGAAGCGCGGGGGAGAAACACCCGCGCTTTCGTTTTGTGCGGGCGGGGCACGGACTGTTGGTACAAATGACCCTTGACTTGCCGGAACTGCGCCCCTATGTGATCCAGAAAGAAACAACAGCCTGCCTTGCTGGACGAATACCGCGGCTTCCGCCATGTTTTTCGTAATTTACGGTTTTAACCCGGTGGCCGAACGGTTGGAAAGACTGGTTCACCGCGACCTGCAGGTATTCCTGGATCGTATGCGGGAAGCTATACCGGTGAATAATCTTTCAGCAGCGGTCTAGGTACTTAACTACATAACGGGCAAACTCCCGGAAATCCCCCAGCCGGTGGTTTAATACTTCCGTAACTTTGGCCTTATTTACTCTAGTATACTCATGGACGAGGATCTTTCGGAAACCTGCCATACCAGAAATATCCCGGGCAAATTTTGCTAGTAGTACGTTCAGTTTCGCCAGTTCAGCAAATATATCGCTGTACTCATCTACCATGATTCCTTCCTCCGCTAGAATATGGCCACCAATATCCAGCACAATTTGAATACAGAGTTGTAAGCCATGTTCTATAATCCAAGCCAGGTCTAAGTCGTTCTCGAGTTCTTGCGCAGCTGTACCTCTGTACTTTTCCAAATGTTTAAGATACCGCTCCAAATCGCGGAGCTTTTGCTCCACGACATGCGGGTCAACCACTTTGGGCACCTCCAAAGGTTCCGTTCTCAAGGCGCTGGCGCAAGTATTGGGCCTGCATCTTAAGTATGGGTGGGAAATCAAGAAATTCACGTACGGTCTTTTCGTGAAAACGTATACGAGCTAAAGGTTCGCGGCAAAAAAGCAATTTACCGTCTTGCAAAATATGGAAACGGAGGACCAGAGGTGCTTCGTTGAAGACTACTATGTCCACACGCCGTCTTAATTGCTGCTGTAACTCTGCCACCAGGTCGCTGATTTTATTAAAATATATCCCGGTGTACAACCAAAATTTTCATTGACCCCTCTTAACGAGCCTTCCAGATGTCTTCCAAGATTTTGCAGACTACCCTTATCGGACAGGGTAACTCCACCTGGAGGGCCGACGGAGCGTTCCCTGTATTAAGCTATTACATATTGACAGCGATATAATGTAGGCCCTCCATACCTCCACTTCTGGCCTCGATGCCTTAAGTAGAGAAAATCCCCTTGTATAAACCGGGTCCCGGGGTTAAGCTAGGGGTGGAGGGATCAACATGAGCAGTGAAGCCATCAGCCGGCAGGGATACGTGGATGCCCACATACACGTATGGGAATTCGCTCTCTTTAATCACTTCACCAGCCTGGAAAAATGCTCAAACCTCGAGGAACTCGTGGAAACCCTAAAGTCGCATTTGATACAAGGATGGGCCATCGGGGTACGCTTTAACCAGGAAAGGCTGGCAGAAAAAATAGTACCCGATCGCTCGTTCCTGGATCGCGCCTTCGGCCCGACTCCGGTAGTAATAGTGCGGACCTGTCTGCACCTGGCCGCAGCCAACACCGCCGCTATGGAGAGGTTGGGAGTTTTTGCCAGGGACGGGATCTTCCGGGAGGCTGCGGTATCTCAACTTCTTCGGACCCTGGTAGCCGGCCTCGACCTGAAACACCGGGAAATCCTCATTGAGGGCTTGAAGGAGCTTAAGAAAATGGGGGCGGCAAGGGTCATCGATATGGGGATGGACCGCCACAAGCGTCCCCTCTTTGACGGCCTCGGTGAGGGGGTGCAGGTAGATTTTTATACGGTGGATTTTGAGCTGCTGGATGAAGCCCTGGGCTTTAAGATCTTCCTGGACGGGGGCCTGGGCGCCCGCACCGCGGCCCTCACCGAGGAGTACGCCGACGATCCCGGCAACTACGGCGTGCTCAATTTCAGCGACCGGGCCCTTATGGCCCTGGTGGAAAGGGCACACCGCAAGGATAAACCTATAGCCGCCCACGCTATCGGGGATCGGGCCGTGGATCAATTCTTGCGCGTTGTGAGGCAGAGCCGCCACCCCAAGGACCGTCTGGAACACGTCCAGTATGCCAGGGAAGAGCAGCTGGAAGCCCTGGCGGAGCTCGAGATCCCCGTATGCATTCAGCCCATCTTTTCCCGGGAAATGTCCTGGGCGCGGCACCGGCTGGGCCCGGAGCGGATGAAGACGGCCTATGCCTGGGGGTTGATGAGGGATAAGGGTATACGCCTCCTGGCCGGCTCCGATGCTCCTGTGGAACACGCCGATCCCCGGGAGGCGGCCGCCACGGTAGCGGGCCTTGAAGGCGCGCACCACCTTGATTTTGAAGAGGTGCTGAACCTTTTTACCCACGCCAACCGGGAGTTTTATGGAGGGTAAGATCCCAAATGAAAGCAACGAGGAAATACAAGTAACTGAGCCCTAACTTATCCTACGACCACCGAACCATGGCAGGGAGGGGAAGAGATGGAAGTGCAGGCTGTTTTGGCCAAGGTCAGGAAAGGGTTTATACCCCTAGCCGTGGTGGCAGCCCTGGGGTTTATCCTCATAGCTACGAGAGATAACCAGCATACTACTGTAAGCATACAAAACGGTGTCAGGGTGCTTCAGGCTTCGGGCACCATTGAAGGGACGGAAATAGGGGTGGCACCGGAAATTTTGGGCCGGATTAAGCAGATATTTGTCCAGGAAGGGGAATGGGTGGAAGCCGGGGAGGTAGTGGCTGTACTGGAGGACGGTATCCTTAAGGAACAGGTGGCCCAGGCCCAAACAGCGGTGGCAGAGGCCGAGGCGCGACTGGCCCAGGCCAAGGCCAATTTAGAGATGGAACGGGCCAGAGTGGAGGGGAATATTAAGAGTGCCCTGGCCAATCTACAAAAGCTGGAGAACGGGGCACGGCCCCAAGAAATTAATGAAGCGCAGAAGAATCTGGTCCAGGCTCAAGCTGTGTCCAAGAATGCTGAAGAACAGCTGCACAGAATGGAAGTATTGTACCAACAAGGTGCCATTGCCCAACAGCAGTTGCAAGAAGCTCAGACCAATTATGAGGTGGCCCAAGCCAAGGTGGAAGCTGCCCAAGAGAGGCTATCTTTGTTGCTTGCTGGAGCGCGGGAGGAGGATATAGCTGCGGCGCGAGCCAATTATGAGATAGCCCTGGCCGGCTGGTATCAAGTGGAGTTGCGGGCTAAAGAAGTAGAGGCGGCTACTTTAGCCGTGGAGAAAGCTAATGCCAACTGGAAAATGGCTCAAGAACAATTGGACAAAACTGTAATACGGTCCGGTGTAAACGGAATTGTACTTAGGACCAACTTTAGCCCAGGAGAAGTAGTTAACCCGGGGGTGCCAATTCTCACCTTGCTGGATCCCAATGATATGTGGCTCGTTATCTATGTGCCGGAACCGGCCATTGGATATGTAAAGATAGGCCAGGAGGCTTTGGTTACGGTGGATTCCTTCCCGGGCAAGACTTTTAAAGGTAAGGTAAGCGAGATTGCTACCCAGGCCGAGTTTACACCCAAAAATATTCAGACCAAAGAAGAGAGGGTAGACCTAGTCTTTAGGGTAAAGATATCCCTACCCAATGAAGAAGGTTTGCTAAAACCGGGGGTACCGGCCGACGCCGTGGTTTATTTGGATAGCCAGGAGGCAAAATGAAGGTCAATGCGGGGCAGCCGTACTGGGTCAATTATAATGACGGAAGGGCTATGTAAACGGTTTGATCGGGTTCAGGCCGTAGACCATTTAAATCTAGAAGTAAGGGAAGGGGAAATCTTCGGCCTGGTGGGTCCCGATGGAGCAGGGAAGACTACAACCCTGAGGATGCTGGTGGCCATACTTTGGCCGGACGAGGGGAAAATTTCTGTTTTGGGGCGGGAGGTTCCGGCGGAAGCTGAAACTATTAAACCCTATATAGGTTATATGCCCCAGCGCTTCAGCCTTTACGGGGATCTGACCGTAGAGGAAAACCTGGACTTTTATGCCGAAATCCGTGAAGTACCTGTCCACCTGCGAGAAAAACGAAAACAGGAACTTCTGAGTTGGGCCGGCCTCAAGTCCCATAGCTATAAGCTGGCCGACCAGCTTTCAGGAGGAATGAAACAGAAGCTGGCCCTGGCCTGTAATCTCATCCATGAACCCGCTATTCTTTTCCTGGATGAGCCCAGTACCGGCGTAGATCCCGTAGCCCGGCGGGAGTTCTGGCGCCTTCTTTTTAGATTACGGGAACAGGGGACTACCATTTTGGTGAGCACGCCTTACATGGATGAGGCTGAACGCTGTGACCGCATTGCCTTTATACATAATGGCCGGATTTTAGCCTGCGCTACGCCGCAGTCCATCAAAAATCTTTTCCAGGGTCATATCCTGCTTCTGTTAACGGAAAATATTGAAATGCTCCATGTAGCTAAAGAGCGCTTGCGGCAGGAGCCCTGGTTAGACGAGGTATTAATCTATGGCAATTCGCTCCACCTCACTGCTCGGGATAAGGAGCGGGCCAGCAAGTTGGTGCTGGAAATATTGAGGCGGGAAGGGGTGAGGGTGGTCGAGCTTAAACCTATTGCCCCTTCCCTGGAGGATGCCTTTGCCTTCCTGGTGAAACATGGGGAAAGGGTTGGGGAAAGGTATGATGCTTGAGAGCGGATGGGCCATCGTTGTGGAAGGCTTGACCAAACGTTTCGGCAGTTTTACAGCCGTAAACAATGTCTCCTTTAAGGTGCGACGGGGGGAAATCTTCGGGTTTCTTGGCCCCAACGGCTCGGGAAAATCCACTACTATCCGCATGCTGTGTGGTCTTCTGGTCCCTACCAGCGGCCGGGCTACCGTCTTGGGACATGATATTGTGCGAGAATCCGAAGTTATTCGCCGCAAGATAGGGTATATGTCGCAAAAGTTTAGCCTCTACGAAGACCTTACGGTAGGAGAAAACCTGGAATTTTACGCCGGAGTTTATCAACTGTCGCCTGAGCGTTTTAGGCCGCGTAAAAAGGAGATTTTGAATCTTATCGGTTTGTCCGATAAAGAACGCATCCTTACCGGGAATCTTTCGATCGGCTGGAAACAGAAACTGGCCTTGGGATGTGCCTTGCTCCACGAACCGGAGCTTGTACTTTTGGATGAACCTACTAGCGGAGTTGATCCTGTGGCCCGCCGGAATTTTTGGGACCTTATCTACGATCTTTCCCACGCCGGTGTTACCGTCCTGGTCACCACCCATTACATGGACGAAGCTGAGCATTGCCATACTATCGGCTTTATTTATAACGGAAAACTTGTAGCCTTTGGAACTCCTGATCAACTTAAGATGACCAAAATGCAGGGTCGAATCTTGGAAATAAAATGTTCGCCCCTTATGCCTGCTTTGGAGGCCTTAGCCGATGTTCCTGGAGTGAAAGAGGCGGCCATGTATGGGGCCGGCCTTCATGCCGTAGTGGGAGATGTGATTCGGGATACCCCTTATGTTCGCCAGGCCTTAGAAAGGGCGGGAGTGGAGGTGAGATCTATCCTCCCGGTGGAACCGGGTTTAGAAGATGTTTTTGTGTCTTTAGTAGAAGGTAGTTCTCACCCGGAGGGGGGTTCGGTTTAAGGCACCGACAAAAAGAAGGATGCGCCAGAATGATGGCATGATGGTCGAGGCCGGATATGGATGGGAGATAAGCCGGATAGAAAGGGTACGGATGTCAGTTTCGTGGAGAGGGGAGTCGGTGAAGGGTGAACTTCAAACGTATCTGGGCCATTGTAAGAAAGGAATTTATTCACATAAGAAGGGACCCCCGAACTATTGCCTTAATCCTGCTTATGCCGGTAATGCAGATGTTCATTTTTGGTTATGCCGTCTCTACTAATGTAGAGCATATAAAGGCGGTAGTTTGGGACCAGGCCCGAGATCAGAGAAGCCGTGAATTGGTCCAGGCCTTGGTACAATCCCATTATTTTGATGTTGTGGCCTATGTGGAGAACCATGATGCTATACGGGAGTGGGTGGATAGAGGTAAGGCCCGGGTGGGTTTTGTTATTCCGGCGGATTTTTCCCGCCGGATGGACCGAGGAGAGGCGGCTCCGGTGCAGGTGCTGGTGGACGGTTCGGATCCTATGACGGCCAGCACTGTGTTATCTGCGGCCGGGGCCATTGCCCAGGCCAAGTCCTCCGAATGGATGGGTGACGCTTTGCGCCGGCGAGGTGTAGAAAGCAACAGGGCCTCCCTGGCCAAGATAGATTTGCGGCCCTGGGTATGGTATAACCCGGAGATGAAAAGTGTTAACTTCAATATTCCCGGGCTTATCGGTGTGATACTTCAGAATATCACCATGATGCTTACGGCTTTTGCCATAGTAAGGGAGCGGGAAAATGGCACTTTAGAGCAGCTTATAGTAACGCCAATCAAGCCCGTAGAGCTTATGTGGGGGAAGGTTATCCCCTATATCGTCATCGGTTTTGCCGACCTACTCTTGGCCATGGCTGTAGGCACCTGGTTGTTCGGTGTACCTGTACATGGGAGCCTCCTTCTTCTTCTGGCCCTTTCCTTTGTGTTCTTGGTGGGCGCCTTAGGTATCGGCCTTCTCATTTCCACTGTTTCCCGTACCCAGCTTCAGGCTATGCAGCTTACTATGTTCTTGGTTTTGCCTAACATACTGTTGTCCGGCTTTATGTTCCCCCAGGATGCCATGCCAAGGGTAATGCAAAGAATAGGCGAAGTCATCCCTCTAACCTATTTTATACAAATCTTGCGGGCCATAATCTTAAAGGGTGTGGGGTTGTCTTATCTCTGGTTCCAGGTAATTTATCTTCTGGTATTTGGGGTGGTCATCATTATAATAAGTGCCCTGAAATTCCGCAAAAACCTGGAATAAGCTACAACTATTTATTTTTGCGGAAGGCGGCTACCGAGGCCTGCGAGAGCAAGCAATGCCTTAAGGTAGGAAAAGATAGCTGCTGCCATTTTAGGTGGATTGAGAAGTGCTCATTGAACCCGGGACCGGGCAGAGTTATGCTGCCCGGCCTTATTAATTTAGTGATGTATTTTCTGAGGAAACTTTTACCTTATTTTCAGGAAACCCGTGACAAAGAAGCATATAATTATTCCCGGAGCATCAGGTTACAGCCGCCACAGCCGGGGCAGGCAGGATATATTGCGAAGCGAAGCGGAGGGATGAAGAAGGTTGGGGCTGCTTCATAGCTAAAGGTTAGCTCATGCCGGCATTTGCTTGACCCGGCTGCTGGCGGCAGGAAATGAGGCACCTCTGCGGCATTCCGTGGGCCATAAGGCTGAGGCAAGATACCGGGTGGGGCTGGAAAGCTATATAAACGTCGTACAAAAGCGTTATGACCTTGTTTCTGCCCGGGCGGAGTTGGCGCAGGCCCAGGAGTCGCTGGAAGAGGCCTATAGGGGGCTGAACCAGCTCTTAAGGCTTTCCCTGGATGCCAGGCCGGTGCTGGCTGGTGAGCCGGAGTTTGTGCCCCTAGAAGTCGCGGATGTGCAGGCTGAGATCACTAGGATAGTGGAAGCTAGCCCGGACGTGTGGCAGCTCAATGAAAAGATAAAGCTGCAGAAGAACACCTACGGCAGGAAACAAGTTGCAACCTGATTTTTCCGAGGCTACGTCGTTGGGAGACCGGTACATCGGAGTCAAGGAGGGGGAGAAGTGCAGGAGGAAAGAGAAACCCTGGCGGTGAGACTGGGTAGGAAGATCAGGCGGTTCAAGTGGCCCCTAATCCTCTTGGTGCTCCTGGTTGGCATGGGGGGATACTTTGGCTACCGCCACTTAAAAGGTAGCGCCAAGCCGGCCTACCTCAGCGTGCCCGTCGGCAAGGTTACCATCCAGAACGTTGTGCAGGCCACCGGTACTTTGGAACCGGTACGCACGGCCAGTCTAAATTTCAAGAGCGCCGGTCTGATCAAAGCCGTATACGTTAAGGTCGGTGACCGGGTGAAGAAAGGCCAGCTTCTGGCCGAACAGGATACTCAGGAGCTGGAAGGAGAACTGCGGAAGGCAGAGAGCAGCCTCAAGAAGTCCGAGGTAGAGCTTAAGAACCTGCTTTCCGGGCCCAAGGAGGAGGAAATCGCGCAGAAGCAGTCGGAAGTAGAGGTCAACCGCCTGGAGTACGAGGCAGCCCAGAAGGACCTGGAAAGGCAGAAAAAGCTTTACGAAGCCGGTGCTGCTTCTGCTGCCGATGTTGAGTCTGCGGAGAAGGCGGTAGTGAACGCCAAGGCCAAGCTGCAGCAGTCCGAGCTGGCCCTCAAGCTCCTCCAGGAGGGTAGCTCGCAGGAAGAGATCGCTGCGGCGCAGGCTGCGGTGGAGGCTACCCGCATTGACGTAGAGATGGCGCAGCTAAACCTCGAGGGGGCCAAGATTACAGCGCCTTTCGACGGCATCGTTACGGAAGTGAACGGCGAGGTGGGCCAAAGGGCTGGGGGTACGGGCAACGGCGGTGAAACGGGAGGGGTCATCACCCTGGTGAGTGAGGAACTCCAGCTCAAGGCTCTGGTCAACGAGGCTGACATAGGCAAGGTGCAGGAGGGCCAGGACGTGGAGTTCACCGTGTCCGCCTACGGCACCACTACATTTAAAGGAAAAGTGGCCAGCATTGCCCCGCAGGCGAGCACCCAGTCGAACGTGGCGGTATTCGAGGTGGTCATTTCCGTGGAAGACCCGAACCACCAGCTTAAGTCCGGCATGACGGCCACGGCCAACATCATACTGGCCCGTAAGGAGGACACCCTTGCTGTCCCCGCCATGGCCATAAGCTATGCAGAAAGCTACCTGAAGGCCAATGCGGGCAGGGCTGGTGCAGGGGCGCAGCCGGGCTCTGCTCCTTCCGCTCAAGGCGGCCAGGTCCGGGAGGGGCAGGAGGGTAAGGGAAAACAGTCCATGGCAGCAACCGCCCAGTCGGAGGATACCAGGGTAGTCCTGGTGCTGCAGAACGGTGAGCCCCTACCCCGGCGGATAAAGGTGGGCTTGAGCGATGGAGAGTACACGGAGGTCCTGGAGGGCCTGAGTGAAGGTGAAAGGGTGGTCATCGGCGTGATCAATGCCCGAAGCTCTTCCTCCACCACGCGTACGCAGCAGGGCTCAAGCTCATCAAACAATCAGAGATCCGTAAACCAGCGAACACCAGGCATGCCGGGTGGCCCCATGCCACCGGGACCGCCGCTGTAAGGAGGTGGCCCTAACTGATATGGCAGAGGATTTGATCAAGGTGGAAGGCATTTCTAAAGTATACCGGCAGACCGGGAACCACGGGGTGGTGGCCTTAAAGGATGTGTCCTTCACTGTAAACCGCGGGGAGATGGTAGCCATCATGGGGCCCTCGGGTTCGGGGAAGTCTACCTTAATGCATATCCTGGGTTGCCTGGATAAGCCCGACCGGGGCCGCTATTTTCTGGCCGGCAGGGACATGACCGCCCTGGACACTTTTGAGCTGGCTGCCATCCGCAACCGCTATATAGGCTTTGTATTCCAGAACTTCAACCTCCTGAGCAGGGCCACGGCCCTGGAAAACGTGGCCCTGCCCCTGGTATACGCCCGGGTGGGGGCCAAAGAGCGGGAAAGGCGGGCAAGGAAGGTACTGGAGACACTTGGGCTAGCCGGACGGGAGCACCACCTTCCCACCCAGCTCTCCGGCGGTCAGCAGCAGAGGGTCGCCATCGGCCGGGCCCTGATAAATAATCCCGAGCTCTTGCTGGCCGACGAGCCCACGGGCCAGCTTGACTCCAAATCGAGCGCGGACATAATGTACCTTCTTCAGACCCTGCACCGGGAGAGGGGCCTGACTATAGTGATCGTGACCCATGAGCCGGACATAGCCGCCCACTGCCAGAGAGTCTTAAGGATAAGGGACGGGATGCTGGTGGGTGATGAGAAGGTGGAGACTCCCACCGTCGCCCGGCCGTCCATGGATGTGTTATCCCGGGAGGTGAACGGCTCGTGGTCCTGCTGACCGCCCTGCAGATGGCTTTACGCAGTATAAGGGCCAACAAGCTCCGTTCCGGCCTCACCATGCTGGGAATAATAATCGGGGTCATGGCGGTTATTGTCATGGTGGCCTTAAGCCAGGGGGCCAGGGCGCAGGTTACAGAGCGGATAGCCAGCATGGGTTCTAATCTTCTGGTCATCACTCCCGGCTTTGGCCAGGGGCCGGTTAGGGGTGCGGCGGTCACCAACCGGCTAACTTACGAAGACGCCCGGGCCATAGCCCGCCTTCCGCTGGTGAAAAATGTGGCCCCGGAAGTGTCTACTGAAGCTACGGTAACTTATGGTAACCAGACTTGGACGGCTACGGTCAGCGGCACCACTCCGGATTTGCAAAGAATAAGAGACTGGACCCTGGAGGCGGGTAACTTCTTTACCGAAGAAGACGTAACAGCCGGATCCATGGTAGCTGTCCTGGGATATACGGTTGCCGAGAATCTGTTTTCTCCGGCGGTAAATCCTGTAGGAAACCGTATACAGCTCAACGGGCTGAGCTTTACAGTGATAGGTGTCCTGACTTCCAAAGGTGCCAGCATGGGTGGCATAGACCAGGATAACACCATCTATATACCTCTGACCACCGCCCAGCAGAGGCTCTTAGGCACTAAGTATGTCAGGCAGATAAGCGTACAGGTAGAGACGGCTGAAGCACTCGATGCCCTGCAGGAGGCCGTAACTACCCTGCTGAGGGCACGGCACCATCTGAGCGAAAACGCAGACAACGATTTTAACATCCGGAATATGGCGGACCTCCTTTCGGCTGTAGAGGACACCACGCGCATCATGACCCTGCTCTTGGGGGGTATAGCAGCGGTGTCCCTGGTGGTAGGGGGTATAGGTATCATGAACATCATGCTAGTTTCGGTGACCGAACGCACGCGGGAAATAGGTATCCGCATGGCAGTCGGGGCTACACCTTCCGATATCCTTGTTCAGTTTTTGGTAGAGTCTTTTGTCCTCAGCGTAAGCGGGGGGCTTATAGGAGTTTTCCTGGGCTGGATTACTACCAGGGTCTTCAGCCACTTTGCGGGATGGAAGATGTACCTCTCGCCTCCGGTAGTACTTCTGGCCCTAGGGTTTGCTGCAGCGGTAGGAATATTTTTTGGGTATTATCCGGCTAAGAGAGCGGCTTCTTCTAACCCCATCGAGTCCTTAAGGTTTGAATAACGGCGAAATGTTCGAGACTGCATGTTTTCCAGCAGGCCCGGGGAGGGCTCAAACTTGTGTTGTTGGAATTTCCCACCCCGGCTATTTACCCGGCCTCCGGCGGAAGGGCTTGCCAGACTTTGGGGCGGCCTCCGCATGGGTCGGCTTCCACCTCGACGCGGATAGGGGAACCCCCTTCTCCCGGCGGAAAATTATGCCTTACCCGTCGGAACGGGCAGCCGGGTGGCGTTACATGTATGGAAAAGGCTTAGCCCCTGCCAAAAAACATCGAGGAGGGTATCCATGGAGCAAAGCCAGAGATTTCGCAACATAGAGCTCTCTGGCGGAACTGGTGGAGTACCAGAAAAGCACCATAGTGAGTAGGACCCTGGTTCAAGGCAAAAACTTGAGTCTCACTCTTTTTGCCTTTGCAGCGGGAGAGGAGATCAGCGCCCATACCTCCCCGGGGATGCCCTGGTACAAGTACTGGGGACGGGGAGGCGGAAATCACCATCGGTGAGCAGAAGATGGAGGTTAAGGCGGGCGAGGTGATAGTCATGCCGGCGGGTATTCCCCATGCCCTTTATGCCCGCAAACCCTCCAAAATGCTCCTGATTGGAGTGTTCAATCCCTAGCATTTAACTTAAGACCCACCGGTTCAGCAGGAAAAGGCTCCCTTTTGCCGAATACCTTTTAGCATGAAACGGCAAGGGGGCTTTTTTCATGTTGCAGTTGGGGCGGCGTCTAAGGGGCCGCGTGCTGATTTATGTAATCCTGGCCTTATGGTGGTTTATTGTTCCGCCTGCGGCACTGGCAGGGGAGGAGAGGGACACTACCTCTTTCTGGCCCCTGCTGACAGAAGTGCGCGACTTGATCGAAAAGAATTATGCCGGTGAGATAGACCCGTATTCCCTTGAACAGGGGGCCATCCGGGGTATGATCCAGGCCCTGGGAGACCCCTACAGCGACTACCTTTCCCCCCAGGAGGTAGAAGCCTTTCACCAGGTACTAGAAGGCGAATATTCGGGTACCGGCATGGTTGTCGCCGAGGAGAATGGAGTCTTTGTCATCCAAGCTGTCCTGGCATCTTCTCCGGCAGCCCGTCAGGGCATCCGGCCGGGGGGCGTGCTGTTAAGGGTGGATGGAAAGTCCTTAAAGGGGCTGTCCTTGGAAGAGATAGTTTCGCTCCTCCGCGGGGAGCCGGGCACCCAGGTGATCGTGGAAATAGCGTGGCCGTGGGAGTCTCAACCCCGTAGCTTTACTTTGGTGCGTGAACTAATCCGCCAGCCGGTAGTGGAAGTGGCCCTTTTGGAAGGAGACGTCGGATATCTAGGCGTTAGGTCCTTTGCTGCACGGACCCCTGACGAGGTAGCCCGGGGCCTGGAACAGCTGGAGGAGGCAGGAGCCCGCGGCCTGATCCTGGACCTGCGGGGGAATTCCGGCGGCTACCTTGGGGCCGCGGTAGAGGTGGCGTCCCTTTTCTTGCTTGAGGGCACGCCGGTAGTACAGGTGGTGGATAAAGAGGGAAGGGTGGAGGTTTTGCGCTCGGAAGGGCCGGGGCTTGACTGGCCGGTGGTGGTCCTGGTGGATCATGAAACCGCCAGCGCCGCGGAGCTGCTGGCGGGCGCCCTGCAGGATACGGGAGCGGCCCTGGTGGTAGGCACCCGTACCTTTGGCAAGGGCAGCATCCAGAGCCTTTTGCCCCTGAGCAACGGCGGCGCCCTCAAGCTCACTACGGGCTATTATCTTACCCCGGCCGGCCGCAAGATTGACGGGGAGGGGCTTGAGCCGGACTTGGACGTGAGTGACCCGGAGGAACAGCTGCGTACTGCGGTTCATTTGCTCAAAAACCGGCATCCCTCTGCTGCCTGAAACGGTGAAACAAGAACAATGTTTCACAAATACAACGCAGGCGCTGCTACGGAGGGGCTATCCATGGCCGAGATCGCCTTTATTGCGCCCTATGAAGATTTAGCCCATGTTGCCCGTCAGGTGAGCCAGGAGCTGAGGATGGAGATGGAGATCTACGTGGCACGCATGGAAGAAGGGGTTAGGGTGGCCCATGAAGCAGCTCAAAGGGGCTGCCAGGTACTGGTAAGCCGGGGTGTGACCGCCTCTGGTGACCGGGTTCCTGGCCGCGCTGATCTCCGCTTATGCCAGCATATAGGAGTCCACTATAGGAGTCATTTTACCGGCCTTTATCCCTATGGCTCCAACGTTACTACAGAAGGTCGGGGCACCACCTACAGATCTCATACCTTTGCTTTCCACTATTGTAGTGTGCGGCTTCCTCACCGATTGGAGCCCACTTTCCACCACTGGCGCCCTTTTCTATGCCAATGCCGGGGAGAGAACCGATAAGCAGAAGCTGTTCCGGGATATGCTTATCTGGGGCTTATCCATGTCGGTGGCCGGAGCCGTAGTGAGCTGGCTGGCCTTCATCGTTTTAAGGCTACCGTGAGCGGAAACAACACTTCCGGCCTGCCTCCCCGGCAGGCCTGTTTTTTCGGGCCGCTGATGCAGATTTGCTGGTGGCCGTAGCTCGGGGTCTGTGTTAAAATTTAAGGGAAAACTTAGAAACAAAGTTTTACCGCCGAGGATTAATCGGAAGTGCCGGGTGGCTGACTAAATTATGAGAATGTATGACCTGATTAAAAAGAAACGGGACGGCCAGTCCCTCACCAAAGCCGAGATCGAATTCATCGTAGAGGGCTTTACCTCGGGGCAAATCCCCGATTATCAAATGGCGGCTTTGGCCATGGCCGTATATTTTCGAGGGATGGACCGGGAGGAAACCCTGAATCTAACCTTGGCCATGGCCGCTTCGGGGGAGATGCTGGACCTTTCGGCCGTGCCCGGGATAAAGGTGGATAAGCACAGTACCGGCGGCGTGGCCGATACTACTACTTTGGTCCTGGCGCCCCTGGTGGCCTCCTGCGGAGTACCGGTGGCCAAACTGTCCGGCAGGGGCTTGGGGCATACGGGCGGTACGGTGGATAAGCTGGAGGCTGTCCCGGGCTTTCGGACCGAACTTTCCAGGGAAGAGTTTGTGGAGATACTTAAGCAGCACGGGATAGCTGTCGCCGCCCAGTCGGCGGGAATTACCCCTGCCGACAAAAAGTTGTATGCCCTGCGGGACGTAACGGCGACGGTGGATTCTATACCCCTTATCGCCAGCTCGGTGATGAGCAAGAAGATTGCCGCCGGTGCAGACGCCATTGTGCTGGATGTGAAAGTGGGGCGCGGCGCTTTTATGAAGGATTTGGCCGGCGCCCGGGAACTGGCGCGGACCATGGTTGAGATAGGATCGGCGGCCGGCCGGGAAACTGTGGCCTATATCACCGGTATGGACCAACCCCTGGGCCTGGCTATCGGAAACAGTTTGGAGGTGGCAGAAGCCATCCAGGTGTTAAAAGGGGGTGGGTCCAGGGATCTGGTGGCCTTATGCCTGGAGTTGGGCAGTGCCATGCTGATCCTAGGCCGAAAAGCAAAAGATAAAGAGGAGGCCAGGCAAAAGCTAAAGGATGCATTGTACAGCGGCGCAGCATTGGAGAAATTCCGGGAGCTGATTGTAGCCCAGGGAGGAGACGGGCGGGTTGTGGATGACTTAAGTCTTTTGCCCCGGGCCAGGTATCAGGAAGCCTGGGTGGCCGAAAAAGATGTTTACCTGGCCGCTCTTCCGGCCGAAAGACTGGGGGAGATTGCTATGAAGCTGGGGGCTGGCCGGGAGAAAAAAGAAGATCCCATCGATCCTGCCGTGGGTATCGTATTGGGGGGTAAGGTGGGGGACCTTATAAGGAAGGGGCAGCCTGTGGCCATTATCCTCGCCAATGATCCGGCCAGGCTGAAGAAGGCCCTGGTGGAACTGAAAAGCTGCATTGTGCTGTCTTCCACGCCGGTCACTCCCCCACCGCTGGTGCTGGAAGAGATTCGCAGTTAATTAGAGTTCAAGGGGTATTGCTCCTGACGTATCCCCACAATTTTGATCCCAGGCCTGCTTGGCTTTCGTTCGCTTATGGCTTCCCTCGCGGGCCAAACTAGCGCTTGGCTAAAGGTTACGGCAGGTTCTCCGCAGAATTTAAGCATTCTGCCTCAGTTGCCGGCCGCAGGTTTCTCATGGCCTCGGGCCTGCCTCCGCCTTTCGCCTCGCTAAGTTTGGCTACCGCTCAGGTTTAGTCGCTCGCTTCCAAGCCCAAGCAGGCCTGCCCTGCAAAAAGTGGGGATAACTCAGGTATTGCTCCGCGGACCCCGGCGAAAACCGGGGTCCGCAGCTTGGGAAAGGGGTGGCATGATTTTGCAAAACCTTAGCCCGATCGGGGTGATAAGCGATACCCATGGAGATGTGTCAGCCTGGGAAAAAGCCCTGGAGGTTTTTGGCCCGGTGGACTTAATTGTTCACGCAGGGGACGTTCTTTATCACGGCCCGCGCAATCCTCTAGTCCAAGGGTATCACCCGCCGGAATTGGCCAAGCGGATTAACGCCTCTCCTGTACCCGTACTTATCGCCCGGGGCAATTGTGACGCCGAGGTCGATCAACTGGTGCTGGAATGGCCTCTGCAGAGCCCTATGGTGCTGGTGCAAACACCCTATTTGCGCCTCGTAGCCGTCCACGGCCACGGGATGGATAAAGCAGGAATGACTGAGCTGGCCAGGCGATATCGGACAGATGTCTTGGTTTTTGGCCATACCCATGTGCCGGTGCTGGAGGAAGTGGAAGGTATTCTCCTCCTCAACCCGGGAAGCCCGGCCCTACCCAAAGGCAAAGAGGGACCTACGGTGGGTCTGATACAGGGGCAGACGGTGAGCCTGAAAGCTTTGGGCAATGGCAAAACCCTGGCCCGGGTGGAGTTACCCTTGAGGTGACGGCCTTCGTCCACCTCAACCCCGGTTCCACCGTCGGCTGCAGGCCGGCCTCGGGCGGAAACTTATTTTAATCCGAGGGGCAGCAGGGCGGTTGCATTCTTGACGGTCTTCCGGGACAGGAGCTGTTGGAGGGGGTTCTGTCATGTCCGGTTCAGCTGGCGCTATCCCCGAGGGGGGCAGAGGTGGGCCGGGCCGGCCCGGAAGCCGGGGACTGAGGTCGGGTGGCCCGGTGGGCGAAGGAGGATAATGTTCCGGCGGGCCGGGGCCTGGAGCCGGTGGTCGTTCACCGGCCGGTGGGTGTAATGGGGAATGGACAATAGTTATGCTGTTAAGAAGGGTTTCCTCCTCCCACACCAGCTGGCCACCCTGGTAGCAGCGCCGGCGGAGTTCGGCCCTCGGGATGAAGGCAGAAACTTCGTGGGGCCAGGGGAGGCTGCTGCGCCGTACCACCCGCATCACTGCACCGTTGATATGGATTTCTATCTCGTCCTGGTTGCAGGCGGACTCAGGGGAGTTCTCAAGCCGATGTTTATTGACCATAGGGATCACCTTGCTTTATCTTATGCGCCCTGGCAAGGGCTGGTTAGCCGGGGTTAAGTCGATAATAAATAATGTGACCGGCAATTTGACCGGCCTCTCGGCGATCAAGGTGTGGCAAAGTCTCCTTTGCCGGGGGTGCAGGGGAAGGTTGCATAAAGGGGAAAGCACCTTGCGGCGGCCGCCGGCGGTGCAAGTAAGCCTTGATTATCCTTGGCCCTTTTGTTACAATAGTACTTGGCTGCAAGGAAGGCTGCCCAACCCGTGAAGGGGTTATTTTTTTGCCCGGGTTCTTGGAGTGGAGTTCGTTATTTTTGAGCCTTGGAGCTTCGAAGGAGGGTGAAGGGTGGCGGCCAAATACGACGTGATTATTGTAGGAGCCGGGCCGGCAGGGATTTTTGCGGCCCTGGAGATGGTCCGGCAGGGAAGCGGCCTTAAGGTGTTGCTCTTAGAAAAGGGCCACGATTTAGATAGGCGCGTCTGCCCGTCGAAAGAAACAGGCTGTGCTTGCCGGAATTGCTCGCCCTGTTCGGTGGTTTCCGGCTGGGGTGGGGCCGGGGCCTTCAGCGACGGCAAGCTTACCCTGTCGCCCGAGGTCGGGGGCTGGCTGAGCGAGTATGTGCCGGAGCGAGAGGTGGAAAGATTGATCGCCTATGTAGATGAGATTTACCGCTCCTTTGGGGCGCCGGAAAAAGTATACGGCGGGCCCGAGGATGAGCGGATCGCCGACATCCAGCGCCGGGCTATCCTGGCCGATCTCAAGCTCATACCGGCTCCCATCCGCCACTTGGGTACCGGCCGGACGCAGGAGATACTCCGGGCCATGAAGGATTACCTTCAGGAAAAGGGTGTGGAAGTAAGGACCGATACACCCGTAGAGGAGATCCTGATCCGGGAGGGGCGCGTTGCGGGAGTGGTTACCAAGGCCGGCGAGGAGATACCGGCCTCTTATGTTGTCCTGGCCCCCGGACGCCAGGGAGCGGACTGGTTGCGGCAAGTGGCCGGCAAGGCAGGCCTGGACCTGGCCGTCAACCCGGTGGACGTGGGTGTGCGGGTCGAAGTGCCGGCGGTGGTCATGGAACACCTTACCAGCGTCATCTACGAATCAAAATTTATTTTCTATTCCCGAAAGTTCGATGACCGGGTGCGCACTTTTTGTATGAACCCCTATGGTGAAGTTGTTCTGGAAAATAATGAGGGCGTGGTAACGGTCAACGGCCATTCCTATGCCGATAAAAGGACGGACAATACCAATTTTGCCCTGCTGGTGAGCAAAACCTTTACCGAACCCTTCAGGGAGCCCATTGCTTACGGGCGCTATATAGCAGGGCTGGCCAATCTTCTGGGGGGAGGAGTGCTCGTCCAGAGGTTGGGCGATCTTCTGGCCGGCAGGCGGACGACCGCCGACCGGCTCCAGAAGGGGCTGGTGACGCCCACCCTGGAGGAGGCTACGCCCGGGGACCTGTCCCTGGTTTTCCCCTACCGCCATCTCACGGCTATTGTAGAAATGCTGGAGGCTATGGACAAAATAGCACCGGGGGTTTTTTCCCGCCATACCCTTCTTTACGGGGTGGAGGTCAAATTTTATTCTTCCCGCTTAAGACTAGATTCAGGGCTTATGACCCAGGTACAGGGGCTATACGCGGCAGGAGACGGTGCCGGGGTTACCCGGGGTCTGGCCCAGGCTTCGGCGGCGGGGGTTATCGCCGCCCGGGACATTATGGCTAAGGCGGGCAAAGGGAAATCTATTAAAACCGAACCACGATAAAGCTCGGAAAGGTGGTGGCTCATATGCCGGCAGTGGTCCTGGTGGGGGCCCAATGGGGTGACGAAGGAAAGGGCAAGATTACCGATTATCTGGCCGAACAAGCTGATCTGGTGGTGCGCTACCAGGGGGGGAATAATGCCGGGCACACGGTTAAGGTAGGCGAGGAGGAGTTTAAGCTGCATCTCGTGCCCTCCGGTATTTTATACCCCGGGAAAACCTGTATTATCGGCAATGGAGTAGTAGTTGATCCCCAGGTACTGGTTAAGGAATTGGAGGAGTTGCAGCAGCGGGGTATAGATACCTCGGGCCTCCGGTTAAGCCTCCGCGCCCACCTGATTTTGCCCTACCATAAGGGCCTGGATGAAGTAGAGGAGGAGCGGCGCGGAGCCGGCCGGCTGGGTACAACCCGGAGGGGGATTGGGCCGGCATACGTAGATAAAGTGGCTCGTACGGGCATCAGGGTTTGCGACCTGTTGGACCCGGAAGAATTCCGGGAAAAGCTGGCCTATAATCTAAAGGAGAAAAATGAGATACTGACCAGGGTTTACGGCCACCCGGGCTATTCTCTGGAGGAAATCTGGGAAGAATACCTGGTTTACGCCCAAAAGCTTCGCTCCCTGGTGGCTGATACCGGGCGGTTGGTGAACGAGGCCCTTAAGGCGGGGAAAAAGGTGCTTTTCGAGGGGGCCCAGGGGACCCTGCTGGACTTGGACCAGGGGACTTATCCCTATGTAACCTCTTCTTATCCCGTGGCAGGGGGGGCCTGCATTGGGGCCGGAGTGGGGCCTACGTCCATCGATACAGTGATAGGGGTAGTCAAGGCCTATACCACTCGCGTGGGAGAAGGGCCTTTTCCCTCGGAGGCCAGGGACGCTGCAGGCGAATATCTGCGCCAGCGGGGGACGGAATTCGGCACCACGACGGGCCGGCCCCGGCGCTGTGGCTGGCTGGATGTGGTTATCCTGCGCCATGCAGTAGAGGTGAACGGCCTGACCGGCATGGCCCTCACCAAGGTAGATGTGCTCACGGGGTTGGATACTTTGCGTATTTGCACCGGCTACCGCTATAAAGGCGAGGTCTTAAGGGATTTTCCTGCCAGCCTTAAAGTTTTGCAGGAATGCGAGCCCATCTATGAAGAGGTCCCCGGCTGGCAGGAGGATATTACGGGCGCCCGCTCCTTGGCCGAGCTGCCGCCGGGCTGCCAGGCCTATATTAGACGGGTGGAGGAGCTGGTAGGGGTACCGGCAGACATGATCGCCGTCGGGCCCCGGCGCGACCAGACTGTTGCGGTGCGTGACGTTTTCAGCCGGGAATAAAAAAGTACTTCCGAAAGAAATTACGAAAGAAATTATGAAATGTCGGGGATGCTGGCGAGCCCGAAAGATACTGGCGCCTGCGCCCCGACTTGGGGAATGCTGGGGTCACCGGTATGACGGCGGGACCCCTGTTAACTTACCCCAGTGAAGCACCTTAAGAGCTGACCCTCTTCCCGGGTTTTAGGCCTTCAAGCTGGGGATTCTTAATAACTATGTCCCCCGGCTTGAGGCCGTCTTCGATGACGACCAACTCGTCGGTTTCCATTCCCTTTTCTACTTTCTGGATATGGGCCCTGCCGTCTCGCACAACCCACAGGGCATCCCCGCCTTCGTAAGGAAAGAGGCATGTTTTGGGCACCGCCAGCTTTCCTTCCTGCTCCATCACCGAAAATTCAACGTCCAGGGAGTATCCCGGCCGGAGCTCGGGCACCTCACCTTCCGGTCGGATGGTGACTTTTACTCTGCGTTCCCCAAGCCCCAGGGGAGACACCCTTTCCACCGCGGCCGGGGCGATGGATTTTACTGTGCCCTGGAAAGTGTAGTCCCGGTCCCTCCTCTTTTGAATAAGGGTGACTTTCATTCCCGTCTTGACGGCGAGGACATCTTCGGCCAGCAGGTAGGCGTTTATCTCATAGTCTCCTGGTGCCACAAGCTTCATCAGCGGCACCTGTGGTGAAACCATCATTCCCTCCCGGACATTGATTTCCTGCACCACGCCATCAACGGGGGCAACTATGCGGCTTTTCTCAATCTGGTATTCCAGATGTTTTATTTGCGCGTCCACCGCTTCTATTAAGCCCTGGAAATATTGCCCTGTGGCGGCGCCCCCGGGAAAGGCGGCTTCCTGGGTCCCGGCCTGTTCCTCAAGGAATTGGAGCCGCGATTGCTGGCGGGCGAGTTCGTTTTTCAGATTTTCCAGGGCATTTTCTGCGGCTTCGAGCTCCGTCCTGGCGGCTGCACCGGCCTCGTATAAAGACTTAAGCCTATTATAGTCGGCTTCGCTTTTTATGAGCTCTCGTTTTATGGCTTCTATGGCCAGCCGTTGCTCTCTTATTTGCTCTTCGATTTCCTGGAAGGATTTTTGCTCCTCCCCTGCCAGGCTCTTGCGCTGGGCCTTTAATTGGGCCAGTTGAAACTCCAGCTCCCGGGTGTTGATTTGTACCAGCAGGTCTCCTGGAGATACCTGCTGGCCTTCCCTGACCGCGAGGGTTACGATTTCGCCGCTTACCAGGCTGTATACAGGCCGTTCCGAGGCCGCTTCGACGATACCTTCTTCTTTGATTTTTTGGGCTACCCTTTGGGGCTTTACTTCTATAAGTTCCGCTTTAAGGGGCCTGGTAGCATAAAATATGCCGTAGGCAATAATAAGTGCTAAAGCAGCAATTATCCCCGCCACCTTTACGGATTTCTTCACGAATCTTCACTCCTTCAAAGTTACTCCCTTTCTTTCAATACTTCGACGAGGTCAAGGCTTTCGACCTTCCGGGCTACCCACCGCTGGGCCAGCCATATGGAGAGAGTCGTCCCTAAAAAAGCCAGGATAAGGGCTTCAGGAGTGGTTACCGCAGGAAGGGTATAAAGGTCGCTGCCCATACTGCTGGCTATCCCCTTATTCATGGCATATGCCAGGGGTATGCCTGCCAGTATACCACATATTCCTATAACCCACTGCTCGACGGATATCACCTCCAGCACTTCCCCCGGGCGCATTCCCAGCACGCGCAGGGAAGCCAGCTCTCTTTTCCGTTCCGCAAGGGTTATGATGCTGGAATTGTAGACAATAGCAAAACCAGTGAATACTGCCAGTAAGGCCATGATCCCTATAGTATATTTCGAGGTAGCCATGAGTTTTTCATAGAGATCGATGGTCTGCTGCCTTTCTTCCAGGGTGTTTATATACTTTGAAGTACTATACTTTTCCTTTAAGGCCGGGATTTGTTCTTTGTCCATGGAGACCAGGGCCGCGGTGGCTATGGAGTCCTGGTTAAGCAACTTCAGCAGTGCTTCCCGGTTCATATAGACATTGGCGCCCAGGTACTGGGGGATAACTCCCATCACTTGCACATGGACAGGTGATTCCCTCGCCCACATGCTGGTAAGGCTCAAGTTATCGCCCACCCCGGCCTTTAATTTGCGGGCCACCTGTTCGGAGAGCAGCAAGCCGTCCCCGGGTATTTGTATCCGGTTACCGCGCTTGTCAACAGGGGTATAAAGCTCGCCACCCGGCATCAAGCCCAGAGCGATAACCTTCGTTTTCCGGTACTGGTTTTGCAAGGTCACCGGCACTTCCAGCACAGGTTCAACGCGTTTAACGCCCTCGGCTCGTTCCAGCTCCCGCGCCACTTCATCGAGAGGCAGGGGATGGGTGAAAGTGATCTTAAGATCATATTTTTGTACTTTGGTGAATTGGTCCAGGACCATCATGTCCATCAGACCGTACATGGACCATATTGCCGCCATTAAGCTAAAAGTAAATACAATACCGACGAAAGTAAAAAAACTTCGCCCTTTATTTCTCACCATGTTCCTTACGGCCATCCGCCCCGGGACTGTAAAAGCTGCCCAGAACCCGGGAATCCGTTCCAGCCATGATTTCCTGCTAAAGGCGGGCACGGGGGGGCGCAGGGCTTCCACCGGGCTTAATTTAAGAATGGACTTGGCTCCCTGGAAAGCCGCTGCCAGGCTGAAAACTACCGACAGCGATATGCCGCTAAAAAAGTACTTTACGGAGAATTTACCGGTAAGATCCGGTAAGCTGAAATATTCCTGGTATATTTTGGTCATAAACATTGAAAGGCCGGCACCGAGGAGACCCCCTAGGATGCCTCCTACAAGGCCAACCAGGAGCCCGTAAGAAAGGTAGTGCCGGAGGATTTCCCCGGGACGGTAGCCGAAGGCCTTGAGAGTCCCTATCTGTCCGCGCTGGGATTCTACCAGCCTTTTCAGCATAATGTATAAGATAATGGCGGCAATACTTAAGAACAGGAGCGGCACACTAGTAGAGGTTTTGGCCAACCCTTTTAATTCTTCCTCCAGCATGGCATTGCTGGGCTGGTCTTTCCTGGAGATAAGACTTTCCAGACCGTACTTTTCAAGGTCGGTTTTCAGCTCCTGCTCTACGTCTTCGAATTTATACCCCGGTTGGAGGGTAAAAGTTATGTCGTTGATCATTCCCTTCTGGTTAAAGAGGTTTTCCATCACAACATAGGGCATGTACGCCACTTCAAAGGCCTGGGGGTCCGGGAAGATATTGCCGCTATCCCTAATCGCATAAACATATTCGGGGCTTTGACCGGTGCCGGTAATGGTTAAATCTACTTTTCTGCCTTCAATGATTACGGTGACGGTTTCGCCCAGGTTAAGCCCGTGGGCGGTAAAGAATTTGTCGGCCAGCAGTATTCCGCGGTCCTTCTCCCCGGGAAAGGAGCCCCGCAACAATTTTACCCCGTTTAGAGGGTATGGCCGCTGATCGTTAAGGGATATAAGCCTTAAATATATGTTTTTGTCTTGAGCAAGGCCCAGAACTCGGACGTCTTTTACCAGCCGCCCCTGGACCACCTCGATTCCCGGGATTTCCCTCAATTTTTCAACCTCGTGGTACGGCATGGCCTTTACCCTGGCAAAACCCTCGGCTAGGTGAAATTCCTCATAAAACTCATCTCGCGCTGTGAACAAGTTGTCCCTGGCCATTTGAATGGCGGTATAGGTAATTAATCCTATCATTATCACCATGGTGCAGGCGAGATAGGCCATTTTATTGCTGGCGATGTCCCGCAGCATTTTCCTTATCAACATCACCATGACACCTCTTCCGGCGATACGGGAACGGCTACTTTTTCAATGCGGTCCAACCTGCCGTCTTTGAGGTAAAAGACCCGGTCGGCAATTTGGGCGATGGCCACGTTATGGGTGATAACGATCACGGTCTTTTTATATTGCCGGTTGAAATCCTTAAGAACTTTCAACACCTGGATGCCTGTAGCGGAATCCAGGGCTCCTGTGGGCTCGTCGCACAGCAGTATTTCCGGGTTCTTGGCTACGGCCCTGGCAATGGCCACCCTCTGTTGTTCTCCTCCCGACAACTGTGCTGGAAAGTGGTCCGCCCGGTCGGCAAGCCCCACTTGTTCCAGCACGTCCTTTACCGGTAAGGGGTTTTTGGCTATCTCCACCGCAAGGAGGACATTTTCGTAAGCAGTGAGGTTGGGTATGAGGTTGTAGAATTGAAACACGAACCCCACGGCATCGCGCCGGTATTCGGTGAGGGCTTTTTCCGAGGCACGGTGGAGAGGCATGCCCCGGTAATAAATCTCACCTGAAGTTGCTACATCCATGCCGCCGATGAGGTTGAGCAGGGTACTTTTCCCGGAACCGCTGGGTCCCAGCACTACAATAAATTCTCCCGGAAAAATGTCAAAACTCACACCTTTTAAAGCCTCAACCCTTACTTCCCCCATTTGATAGTGCTTGGTGAGGCCGCGGGCTGTAAGAATGGTTTCCATGGCCTTTCCTGCCCTCCCCCGGGGCTGTTTCTCAACGCCGCGACGGGAATTATACTTTTACCACCGCCGGTAAGCTCCTTGTTCGTGGCTAATTTTCTCACCGCGTGCCTATATTATCCCAGAAGTACCGGCGGCCGGGCGTGTTCGGGATAATCATATATTTCGTGGCGGCCTTTGTCAACCGTATTGGCCTAGCACATCCTTCCTTTTGATCTTAGGCCTGCTTGGCTTGCGTTCGCTCTAGAAACCCTCGCGGGCCAAACTAGCGCTTGGCTCAAGGCTCCGGCAGGCTTCCCGGCAGAATTTAAGCATCCTGTCTCAGTTGCCGGCCTCGGACGTCCAGGGCATCGGGCCTGCCTGCCTCCGCCTTTCGCTTCGCTGAGTTTGGCTATACCGCTCGGGTTTAGTCGCTTGCTGCCAAGCCTAAACAGGCCTTGTCAGTAGAAGGCGGGGATAACTCAGGATGGGGAGCCCTTGGGGCAACAACTTTATGGGACGGTGGGGGCCACGGTTTTGGGGAACGCAGATTGAATTAGTTCCGGATACAGGATATAATTAAAGCATTAGGTGGTCAGGCCAGACAAAATTAACAGATCTTTCTAAACTATGCCGGGAGGAGGGATGGTAGTTGATGGGTTCGGATTTGGTGGCAACTTTTTGTCGCCAGGCGGAAGCCATGGGTGCCCAGACCCTGCATGTAGCCGATCGGGAGAATGCGGCCGATCAAATTATTACCTTTCTGCGTACGCTGGGCAGCAGAGTGGCCCTGGTAAACTCGCCTTTGGTGGAGGAAATGGCCCTGGAGAACGCTCTTCAAGGGGCAGGCTTCCAGGTGGAAAAGGAAGGGCCGGACTTTGCCCGCCACGCCGACATTGGAATAGTAGAATTTGATCTTGGTATTGCAGAAACGGGGACTTTAGTGCAGGATGCCACTGACTTGAAAAAGCGCCTTGCTTCCATGCTTCCCTTAAATTGTCTGGCTCTTTTGTCCGCCGGACAAGTGGTGGCGAATATGACGGAAGCCCTCGCCTTTTATCTGCGCCGCGGCACCTGGCCGGGATATTTGGCCATGGTGACCGGACCCAGCCGCACGGCGGACATCGAGCGTAGCCTCACCATCGGCGTCCACGGACCCGAACGATTACTTATTGTCTTGTTTGGCCAGCGGAGGTGGAATAATGGCAAGTAAAGGTTTTCAACGGAGGCTCCAAAAGGCCCTCCAGAATCCTGGCCTGCGCAGTGCCCTGGAGCGTTTTGCCGACTCTTATGTGGTTTCCCGGGAACAGGTCTTTGCCGGCCATGATTTTCAGGCCTTGAGGGAGCGGATCGCGGCCATCAAGGCGGACGCCGCCGGCCGGTATGAAGAGCTGGCCCGGGAGTTTGCCCGGCAGGTTACGGACCGGGGCGGTAGAGTTTTCTTTGCGTCTGATGCGGCAGCGGCCAGGGATTATATTTTAAAGGTGGCCCGGGAACACGGTGTCACCGAGCTGGTGAAATCCAAGTCCTTTGCGACCGAAGAAATTCACCTGAACGAGTACTTGGAAAAGCACGGTATCCGCTGTTTTGAGACCGACCTGGCCGAGTGGATACTGCAGCTCATGCCGGGGGAGCGCCCTTCCCACATGGTCATGCCGGCCATCCACCTGCCTAAGGAAGAAGTGGCCCGGGTCTTCAGCAATTACCTCCGGAAACCCGTGGAACCGGACATCAAGAATATGGTGCGCATTGCCCGCCGGGAACTGAGGGAGAAATTCCTTAAGGCGGGCCTGGGCATAAGCGGGGCCAACATCGCGGTGGCGGAGACGGGTACGGTGGTCATTTGTACCAATGAGGGCAACGCTCGTCTGGCCACCACCGTTCCGCCCGTCCACATCGCGGTTTTCGGGTACGAGAAGCTGGTGCCGCGTATGATGGATGTGGTGCCCATCCTGGAGGCCCTTCCCCGGAGCGGCACGGCCCAGCTCATCACCAGCTATATCACCATGATAACCGGCCCGGTGCCGGTAGAACGGGGCGGCGGGGAAGGCCCTAAGGAATTTCACGTGGTTCTGCTGGACAACGGCAGGTTGAAGATGGCGGCAGACCCGGTGTTTAAAGAGGCGCTGCAGTGCATCCGCTGTGCGGCCTGTACCAACGTGTGCCCTGTCTTCCAGCTGGTGAGCGGTCAGGTGTACGGCTTTATTTATTCCGGGGGAATCGGCAGCATCCTGACGGCCTTCTTTAATTCCCTGGCCGACGCAGCCGAGCCTCAAAGCCTCTGCATAGGCTGCCGCCGGTGCGCGGAGGTCTGCCCGGCGCAGATTAATATTCCCGATCTGGTGCTGAGGCTGCGAGAAAGGGTGGTGCAGGAACAGGGCCTGCCTGTATCTTACCGCCTGGCCCTGCACGGAGTGGTGTCGCGTCCGCAGCGCATGTATACTTTAATCAAAGCGGGCTCCCGCCTGCAGGCCCCCCTGACACGCGGCCAGCCCTTTATCCGCCGTTTGCCCCTTTTCAGCTCCTTCACCCGGGGGAGGAGCCTGCCGGCCCTGGCCCGGGAACCCCTGCGGGAACGGGCCGGGCGCCTGGGGCGACCACCGGGACGGCCACGCCTGCGGGCCGCCCTTTACAGCGGCTGCGTAATCGATTTTGTGTACCCGGAGATAGGTGAAGGAATTTTTAATCTCCTGCAGCAGGCCGGGGTGGAGGTAGTTTTTCCCGGTGGTCAGGGTTGCTGCGGAGCACCGGCCTCTTACGCCGGCGACCCGGGTACAACCTTACAGCTTGCCCGCCTGAACATTGCATCTTTGGAAGAGGCGGAAGCCGACGTGGTGGTGACCGCCTGTCCTACTTGCGCCGTGGCTCTAAAGTACGATTATCCCCGGCTCCTGGCACGGGATGAGGTATGGTACCGGCGTGCTCAAGCTATGGCAGCCAAGGTCAAGGATTTTACCCAGCTGGTTAAGGAGTTGGGGGCCATCCCCCGGCAACAGTGGGAGCCAGAAACCATGATAAAAGTTACCTATCATGACTCCTGCCACTACAAGCGCCACCTCCACCTGGATCAGGTGGCCCGGGAGGTCCTGGGACAAAAGCCGGGGGTGGAACTGGTGGAGATGGCCGAGAGCGACCGGTGTTGCGGTTTCGGGGGTTCTTATAGCCTTAAGTACCCGGAAATCAGCCTTGCCCTCCTGGAACGCAAGCTCCGGCGTATACAGGAGAGCGGGGCTGAGGTTGTGGCCACGGATTGCCCTGGTTGCCTCATCCATTTGCGCGGTGGCCTAGACCAGAAGGGAGTTTCCATCAGGGTGATGCACACAGCCGAAATCTTGGGCCAGGCAGGATTTGAGGCAAAGAAAGTCGAATAATTAGATCACTTGTACTATAAGGCAGGGAGCGGGCTTGGAATTAAAGCCTATTCGAACCAAAAAGATCTATGAAGAAATCGTGCGGCAGATTAAGGAACTTATCGGTGACGGAAACCTGAAACCGGGAGACAGGCTGCCGTCGGAGCGGGAGTTGGCGGAGAGGTTGGGCGTTAGCCGGGCTTCGGTGCGGGAAGCCTTGAGCGCCTTGGCGGCCATGGGTGTAATTTCTATCCGGCCAGGAGAAGGGACTTTTGTCCAGACGGTTCGGAACGGCGCCATTGTGGAACCCCTGGCCATGGCCTTGCTGATGGACCGCCAGGCTGCAGTGGAGCTCCTCGAGGCTCGGGAAGCGCTGGAAAGCGAGGCCGCGGCTTTAGCTGCCCGCCGTGCCAGTGCGGAAGATATAGAAAAGCTGGGGGAAATAATAAAGGAAATGGAGAGGGAGCTGGAGAATAGCTTGCTGGGGGAAGAGACTGACGTGCGGTTTCACCTGGCCATTGCGGAAGCCGCCCATAACGGTGTGCTGGCCCGTTTGATGTATACGGTTTCCGAAACCATGCGCCAGGTCCTACGGGACAGCCGTCGGCGTCTATATGAGGCTCCCGGCAATTCGGAAAAGCTTTTGGAACAGCACAAACTCATCTACCAGGCCATCGCTTCCCGTAACAGCCGGGCAGCCCGGCGGGCCATGAGCCAGCACCTTCATTTTGTAGTCCGGGAGCTGCGTAAGGAGAGGTAATGAAGTTACCGATGGATATTTTTCGCCAAAGCACCTTTTGGGAAGAGGCCTGGCAGGAAGCACGCCGGCAGTCCCTTTACGGACGCGCCCTCCCGGGAAGGGAGGGGAGCGCTTGGTGGGATCGCCGGGCGGCCGGGTTCGCCGCTCACGGCAAGAGCAGCGAAGCCCGGAACCGGGTGGCCAAGGTTTTACATTTGCTGGGGCACCACGACGGTCTGGGGCCGGAAGCTGAAGTGCTGGATATAGGTTGCGGGCCGGGGAATTATGCCCTGGCCCTGGCCCGCCGCGTCAAAAAGGTGGTGGCCCTGGATCCCTCCCCTGCTATGCTGTCAATTCTGCAGGCAAGAATGGAGGAAGAGGGTATCCGCAATATTGAGCCGGTGCAGCTCGCTTGGGAAGAAGTGGATCTGGATAAGTTGGGCTGGCGCCGGCGTTTCCAAGCGGTGCTGGCTCTAATGACTCCGGGGATTCACGATGTTCCTACCTTAAAGAAAATGATAGCTGCTTCCTCGGGAATATGCCTTCTCGGAGGCCACTTGCGTCAGGAGGACGAGGCACGGCGGGAACTGTGGCAAAAGCTGATGGGGAGCCCGCTGCCCCCTTTACCGGGCGATGTGCTGTATGTTTTTGCCTTGCTTTATTCCTGGGGGTACTTACCCTCTCTAGAGCTGGAGAGCTGGCCCAGCAGGCGGGAGGTGCAGGCGGAGGAGGCCATTGAGGAGCTTCAGAATTTCTTTTATCCTTACACGGAGCTGACGGGGACCGTACGGCAGGCTATAAGAGATTATGTAAACGCTCGTTCCCCGGAGGGGGTTTACCTCCAGCGAAAGGAATTCGTAGCGGCCTATCTCTGCTGGTCTGTTGGAGTCCCCAGGGATGCTCCTTAATCTTAATATACCTACGAAGAATAAGCCGCAAGGGGCTGAGTTATCCCACTTTTTTGCGGGAGAGGCCTGCCTTGGCTTGAAAGCGAGCGACTAAACCTGAGCGGTAGCCAAACTTGAGCTTTGGCCGAAAGCGGAGGCGGGGTCGAGGATAGGAGGTCCGAGACCGGCCCATCGGCAAGGACGCCGATTGGGTCGGGAACCCCGCTGGAGCTTGAGGCCGAGCGCTAGTTTGGCCCGCGAGGGTTTCTGGAGCGAGCGAAAGCCAAGCAGGCCTGGGATCAAAACTGGGGATGCGCCAGCCGCAGGGGCTCTTGACAGAAACTGAAGGAGAGGATAAAATAAAATTGTACGGGCGGAAGTAGCTCAGTGGTAGAGCATCGGCTTCCCAAGCCGAGGGTCGCGGGTTCGAATCCCGTTTTCCGCTCCACCTTAAAAAATTTAGCCTTTTATGGGCTAACCCTCCCAGGAGAGCGCACAGTCGCTGGGAGGGTTTAATTTTATGCCTACCTCGAAACCCGGCGAGGAAGGAGGCTACGTCGCCTGTATAGCGGTGCTGCCGGGTTGCATTAGGGCGACGGCCGAGGACGATATAAGAGGTTAGGTGCATCCGAAGGAAAAGTCGAGGATGCCGGTGCAAGGCGACTTTGGGCGAGCCTTGCGAGCCGCTGGCGAGACCGAGCCCGGAGGCGGGCTCAGGGCATGAATGCCCGAGGCCGGCCACGGAGAGAGGATGTCGAAGCATCAGAGGGTACAAAGGGGGGATGGCAGGTGTGGGCGGCGCTGGGCGGCTATTTGCTTATGTTTCTGGCCAGGGTAACTGACGTTAGTTTGGCTACCCTGCGGCTATTATTCCTCGTCAGGGGGAAGCGTTTTTACGCGGCCGGCATTGGGCTGTTTGAGGTTTCTATCTATATAATAGCTCTAAAATACGTTATGGAGCGCTTAAACGACCCTGTGAGCCTGGTTTTTTATGCCCTGGGTTTTGCTACCGGCAATGTCGTGGGCAGTATGATCGAGGAAAAGGTGGCCTTGGGCCAGGTAACGGTGCAAGTCATTACTTTGCGCCATCCCCTGGAACTGGCTGAAAATTTTCGAGCCACCGGCTACGGGGTAACAGTAACGGAAGGATACGGCCGGGAAGGCGTTCACCTTATTCTAAATCTCAGCCTCCCCCGGAGACGTTTGACCGAGGTACAGGAGCAGGTAAGGGAATGGGACCCCCAGGCCTTTATGGTTATTAACGAAGTGCGGAGCGTCTACGGGGGTTTTTGCCGATCCATGAGGAAGGGCAAATAGAGAAAGGAAACTGTTTAATGGGTTACCGGAGGAGCAAGAAAACAAAGAGCAAGAAGTTAAACAAAAGAGTTCTTACTTTGGCGGTTATGGCGCTCCTAAGCCTGGCCGGTTACATCACTTTTTCCCCCGGAAGCGGATCAGAGATGGATTTCCTCACGGCCCGGGTACGGCAAGTGGTTGACGGTGATACCATTTACGTTGACCTGCCCGGCGGTAGAGAGGAAAAGGTCCGTTTCATCGGCGTAAATACTCCCGAAAGCCAGGGAAAGGTTGAACCCTACGGCAAGGAAGCAGCAGCCTACACGGAGAAACGGTTGCGAGGTCGAACTGTCTATCTGGAGCTGGATGCAGGGGAGCGGGATAAATACGGGCGCCTTCTTGCTTACGTTTGGCTGGAGCCGCCGAGGGATGCCTCGGAGGATGAAGTCAGGTGCAAGATGTTCAACGCGGAACTCTTGCTGGCAGGTTATGCCCAGGTCATGACGGTACCCCCCAACGTAAAATACGCCTCCCTCTTTGTCAAATTCCAGCGGGAGGCCCAAGAGAAGGGCCAGGGGCTGTGGGGACTGAAGAACCGTTCTTAATCCTGCCGGCTGAATGACCAGGCACCTAGAATTCCCAGAGCTATGGTCATGATGAGGAGTACGGAGAGGTCGGTCTTGAGGTCATACCGAACGAGGAAGGTTATTACCTGGGGATCGGCACCGGTGTAGATGATGCGCCTCAAAGCGTCAACGCCGTAGGTCAGGGGATCCAGGCGCATGAGCAAAGCCATCCATTGGGGCACGCTCTGCATAGGGAACATGGCCCCACTTAGGAAATAGAGGGGCATAACCAGGAAGTTCATGATCATCTGGAAACCTTCCATAGTTTGCATGTGACTGGCTATGGCCACTCCGAAAGAGGTCAAGGCCAGGGAGATGAGAAATAGGATGGCCAGGAGTTCAACGATCACGATAAAGTTGAGGGAAACCTGGGCTAAGGGTGCCAGGAAGAGGAGGATACACGCCTGGGCCATGGCTACGGTGCTGCCACCTAGAACTTTACCCACGGCAGTGGCCCAGCGGGGTACAGGGGCCACCAGGACTTCTTTTAAAAAGCCGAATTCGCGATCCCAGATGATGGAGATGCCGGAAAAGACGGAAGTGAAGAGGACGGACATGGCCAGGATGCCGGGATACATAAACTGGACGTAATTAAGGGGGAGCCCGGCCGGTGCCCCGCGGAACCCCATGGCGGACGAGATGCCCTGGCCCACAACGAGGAGATACAGGAGAGGCTGGCCTATCATCCCGATGAGGCGGCTTCGCTCCCGCACCAGACGTAGGGCCTCGCGGTACCATATGGTGTAGATAGCCCGAAGGGCGGCCTCCATAGGCAGCGATACTCCTCTCTACCGACAGTTTTAACGCCGACGACGCAGATGCCCACGGGGGCTCAAGTGCATGCGATCTGCGGCCGACACTTTTTCTTCCCGGATGGCGCGGCCGGTAAGACTTAAGAAAACGTCGTCTAAGGTGGGACGGCGCAGGTTGATGCTTTTTATCTGGCCGCGCAAATCGGCAGCCAGTTGCGGTATGAAAGCGGCACCGTCATTTACCCGTAAGCGCAGCCCTTCGTCACCGGCTTGAGGCTGAATACCGTAACGCCTGGCTATCAGAGGGGCGAGGTCCACGCCGTCCAGGGGTGTAATTATCAAGATATCTCCACCGAGCTGCTGCTTTAAATTGGAGGGCGTATCCAGGGCCTGGATGCGGCCGTGGTCGATGATGGCGATCCGGTCGCAGTTTTCGGCTTCATCCATATAGTGGGTGGTCATAAAGATGGTTATATTTTTCTCCTCCCGCAGGCCGTGAATGTGTTCCCAGATGGCCTTGCGGGTCTGGGGGTCCAGGCCGATGGTGGGCTCGTCCAGAAAAAGGATCCGGGGATGGTGAAGAAGACCCCGGGCAATTTCCAGCCGCCGCCGCATACCCCCGGAAAAATTACGGACGAGGTCCTTCTGCCGACCGGCCAGGTCCACCGTCTCCAGCACTTCCTTCATGCGCTGTTTTAAAAGGGAACGAGGAAGGCCGTAGAGAAGGCCGTGCAGGTATAAATTTTCCGCGGCTGTCAGGCGGTCGTCCAGGGAGTTTTCCTGGAAGACTATACCGATGGAGCGGCGGACGGCATCGGGCTCCCGTACCACGTCGAAACCCGCCAGTCGGGCCTGGCCGCCGGTAGGCCGCAGGAGGGTACAGAGGATTTTGATGGTGGTAGACTTGCCCGCACCGTTGGGCCCCAAAAAGCCGAAGATTTCTCCTTCCCTTACCTCAAAGGATATGTTATCTACGGCTACTACGGAATGAAAAACTTTCCTTAGCTCGTACACCTCAATAACGGCGCTCATCTTTTTTCCCCCGTACGAGGCTATACCTGCCGGCGGTTAACGGCTTTTTTTTGAACTCCAGGGCATCGGCGACAATTACTGGTACTTTCAGCTTTTTGGCTTTGGTAGAAGCTAAACTGGCTAGGTTCACTAAGTTCTTGGCAGTGTACTTGGGATCTTGATTCGAATCGCGGCTTCCCTCCCAGCGGCCTCCTGCTATACCGGCTGAAAAGGTAACTTTTATATTAAAGGGCCATTTTTCCTCTTGGACAGCTTTGATAATTTCCTGGACTAGTCTTTCTGCCCCGTTCAGGGATTGAACAGTCAGGACGGCAAACTCGTCCCCGCCGTAGCGGCATAAAGTATCCCGGGAGTCCTTCATAAGGCCCTTTAAAACTTGCGCAGTCTGGCACAGGATATGATCGCCATAGACATGGCCGTACTGCTTATTGAGGCGGCCGAAGTTGTCCAGGTCCAGGAAGATAATGGATATTTCGTGCCCCTCCGCTAATAACTGTACGGCTCGCTCATAGAGGATTTCTGCTTTATGTAAACCGGTGAGAACATCCACATATTTGCCCAGCTCAGACATGACCTGGGCGCTGGTGATAATACCTATAATCCGTTGATCGTCGACTACCACTAATCTCTCCAGCTTATAGGTGGCCATCAAATGATGCGCTTCCCAAAGGGAAGTGGAAGGGTTTATGGTGATGACTTCCCGGCTCATGGCATCGGCTACCAGCCGATTGGGGTGGGAGCTTTTGATATCCCTGGAGGTTATTATCCCCACCAGCTTTCCTTCATCGTCAATGACCGGCAAACAGCCTATGCCGTGGTATTCCATAAAGGTGGCCGCCCGCCGCACGCTGGCCCAGGGCTCGATGGTATAAAGGGTCTGGCTCAAAAGGCCTTCCACCGTGGGCACTAGAGGTCCACCGTCCGGGAAACTTGAATAGAGATATTCACCTGGGCCTTGATAACCATATTGGCATCGGCGATGCGGTTCCCTTCTTCGACCACTACCGGGAGGAGTTTCTCCTTGGGAAGAAGAGTGAGCAAGGATTTTTTTACAACTATAGCTTCAAAAATCTCATGGTCGAGGGAGATGATTTCGTATTGTTCTGGGGATACGGCATCGACCATGCGCCGGGCGGCTTCAGGACCAATGGGCGCCCTTCTGCCCACTAGGAGAATATCTTGCGTCGGCGGTATCTCAAATTCGGAGAATTTAAGGACCAGTTCTGCCTTGCGGCTCGGTTCGGGTGACCAGGAAGTTTCGCGCGGTGTCATCAGGGATGCCCCCTTTCTCAGCCGAGATGCAGCCTTTAAGGCAACATTCAAACAACATTATAAACCAATCTTAACTCCCTAAAAATAGCGTGACAGTAAAATAATTGATCAAAAATCTGTCAAGGATTGCACAGGCTGAGTTATCCCCACTTTTTGCAGGGCAGGCCTGCTTGGGCTTGGAAGCGAGCGACTAAACCTGAGCGGTAGCC
>JAZHPA010000008.1:0-83854 GCA_051024685.1 Moorellaceae bacterium AZ2
CCTTGAGCCAAGCGCTAGTTTGGTCCGCGAGGGAGGCCTTTGCGAGCGAAAGCCAAGCAGGCCTGGGATCAAAACTGAGGATATGTCAGCGGGACTTAGGCCTACCCAAAAAGGCAATTATATGGTAAAATGCTGCCCATGAAGATCTTGGTGATACACGGTCCCAACCTAAATCTTCTGGGCACCCGGGAGCCGGAAATTTACGGGCGTACGACCCTGGAAGAAATCAACGCCCTTCTTAAGGATATGGCGGACCAGGCGGGGGTGGAGATCGACTTCTTCCAGTCCAACCACGAAGGGGCTATCATCGACAGGGTGCAGGAGGCCAGGGGAGCTGTAGATGCTGTTGTTCTAAACCCCGGGGCACTGGGACACTACAGTATAGCTTTGCGCGATGCTCTGGCGGCCGTGGACTACCCGGTGGTGGAAGTCCACCTGTCCAACATCTACAGCCGGGAAGAATTTCGGCATCATACGGTGACGGCCGGGGTGGTTCAGGGGCAAATCACCGGCTTCGGCCCGCTGAGCTACCGTTTGGGCTTTATAGCTGCCCTGGAACTGGCCCGGGAGAGAAAGAAGGCGCCTCGCATTTGACACGCTTGGAACGACTGCGGTTAACCATGGATCAGCAGAATATACCGGCGCTGCTGGTAAGCAACCCGGCCAATCGGTTTTACTTAAGCGGGTTTACCGGCGACAGCGGTTACCTTTTGATAACGCGGACCGGCAGCTGGCTTCTTACCGACGGCCGTTTTGTGGAGCAGGGCCGGAAGGAAGCGCCGGCCTTTGAGGTTGTCCGGTTGGGGCAGGACCCCTTGAAAACAATGGGAGAAGTTGTTGCCCAGGCGGGTATTGACGAGCTTTATTTGGAGGAAGAGCATCTGACCATGGCCGCCTACCGCCGTCTCAAGGAATCGGTAGGCGGCTGGCCCCGCAAGGTGGTCTTAAAGCGGGCTCGGGGCGTGGTCGAAAAGTTGCGCCTCACTAAAGAAGATGCAGAAATAGAACTTCTCCGGCAGGCCATAAACATAGCCGACCGAGCTTTTGACCACATCCTGCCTTACCTCAGACCGGGTGTGGAGGAAAGGGAAATTGCTTTAGAGCTGGAGTATTTTATGCGGCGCGAGGGAGCAAGTGCCGCCTCTTTTCCCACCATCGTAGCGAGCGGCCCGCGTTCGGCCCTGCCCCACGGGGTGGCCGGCGAGCGTCGGCTGGCTCCCGGGGACCTGGTGGTGCTTGACTTCGGGGCCGTTTATAGGGGCTATCACTCGGATTTAACCCGGACGGTAGTCCTTGGGCCGGCCTCTCCGGAACAACGCAAAGTCTATGAAACGGTTAGAACTGCCCAAAGTCTGGCCTTAGAGGGGTTAAGGGCAGGGATACCGGGACGGGAAATAGATGCCCTTGCTCGGGTTTATTTAGAGGGAGCAGGGTTCAAAGATAATTTTTCTCATGGTCTGGGACATGGGGTGGGACTTGAAGTCCACGAAGGCCCCAGCCTGAGTCCCCGGGAGGAAGAACTCCTGGAGGCCGGTATGGTGGTGACAGTGGAACCGGGCGTTTACATAGCCGGCTGGGGCGGGGTGCGCATCGAAGATGTGGCCCTGGTCCGGCGGGGAGGATGTCAAGTCTTGTCCCGGGCCAGCAAGGAATTTATGGTATTGTAGGAGGTTGGACAGGTTTGATTTCCACCAATGATTTTCGTACCGGTTTAACCATTGAAGTGGACGGTGAAGTCTATACGGTTCTCGAATTTATGCACGTGAAGCCGGGTAAAGGGGCGGCCTTTGTACGTACCAAGCTGAAAAACCGCCGTACCGGTGCCGTAATCGAGCGGACCTTTCGGGCAGGGGAAAAGGTGAACCGTGCCCATGTGGAGCGCCGTAAGATGCAGTATTTGTATAATGACGGCGATACCTATTACTTTATGGACACCGAGACCTTTGAACAGTTCTCTTTGCCCCGGGAACAGCTGGATGAAACAACCAAGTATCTCAAGGACGATATGGTTATTGACGTACTCTTCTACCAGGGCGAGACCTTGGGAATCGAGTTGCCCAACTTTGTAGAGCTTAAAGTAGTAGAAACCGAGCCCGGGATTAAAGGCGATACTGCCTCCGGCGGCTCCAAAACGGCAGTGGTGGAAACGGGAGCTGTAGTTCAGGTGCCCCTCTTCGTTGAAGTGGGCGATGTGATAAGGATCGATACCCGGACCGGAGCATATATTGAGAGGGTGTAGGGAAAGGTAAATTAATAATAAAAAGAGGAAGGGGTGCCTTGCAGTGAAGGATTTGCGCAAACGTGTGGCTTATATTCAGGGCTTGTTGGCCGGGCTCGAACTGGAGGACACCAAAGAAGGACGTGTGCTGAAGGAAATTGTAGCTTTACTAGAGGACGTGGCCGAGGCCATCCATGACCTGCACGAGGATTACGAGGAGCTGGAAGAGTACCTGGAGGATATTGACGAAGACCTCTATGACCTGGAGGGCGAAGAAGGCGAAGAAGCCGAAGAAGACGAAGAAGAGGAAGAGGAGGAAGGCGACTACGTAGAAGTTGAGTGTCCCAAATGCCATGAGATCGTCTGTTTTGATGCCGACGTCCTCGATGATGAGGATGTGGTAGAAGTCACCTGCCCTAATTGTAATGCCGTTGTTTTTGTAAATGAGGGCGGCGGAGAAGCCCCTGCTGATCGGGAAACGGATAAGCAGGGTGATACCGAAGATATTTAATGATTGCCAGGCGAGGCGACCCCGGTCCCCGGCGGACCGGGGTTATTTTTTTGCATAAAATTGCCATGGGGGTAATAAGCATTATTGCAGGGAGGTAAGAAAATTTGGCTACTTGCCGACCCCCGCGGTCCCCAGCCCTTCCTCCCCTTACCGGGGTAGCCGAAGTGCTAAACCTTTTACCTCCTCAACTGAAGGAGATTCTCTTTAAGCTGCCCTGGGCCTTGCAAGAGAGTCTGGAAGAAATACGTTTGCGCTGCAACCAGCCACTTCACTTGCGCTGGTTAGGAGGGGAAGGATGGGTCAGCGCCCAAGGGAAACCCACAGCCCTGGCGGGCGAAGCTTACCAGGTAAAGCCCAAGGACTTGCAGCACACGGTACAAGCCCTGACGGATAACTCCCTTTACGCTTGGGAAAACGAGCTGCGTTCGGGGTACGTGACGGTTAAGGGAGGGCACCGGGTAGGCCTGGTAGGCGAGGCGGTAGTGGAAAAGGGCGAAGTGCGCACCCTTAAGAATATCGGCGCCCTGAATATCCGCTTGGCCCGCAGCGTCGTAGGGTGCTCGCGGGCGCTGCTGCCCTATCTTATAAAGGAAAACGGTCGCCCTTATCATATTTTGTTGCTATCTCCGCCCCGCTGCGGGAAAACCACCCTCCTCCGGGACCTGGTACGCTCCTTTAGCACCGGCGTACCCGAGATGGGACTGCCGGGCCTAAATATCGGAGTGGTGGACGAGCGGTCGGAAATAGCCGGCTGTTATCAGGGGGTACCCCAGCTCGATGTGGGTCCCCGGACGGACGTGCTGGACCGCTGCCCCAAGGTAAGCGGGCTCCTTATGCTGGTTCGTTCCATGGGACCGGACGTGGTGGCCACCGATGAGGTGGGCAGGCCGGCAGAACTGGAAGCCCTGCAGGAAGTCTTACACAGCGGTGTCACTCTGCTGGCCAGTGTGCATGCTTCCAGCTTAGAAGAGTTAAAAGGTCGGCCGGGTTGGCCTGCTCTCTTGGAACAGGGAATATGGGAGCGTCTGGTCGTCCTGGGCCGCAGTCTGGGCCCCGGTACAGTAGAAGCCGTCCTGGCGGGAAAGGACGGCAGGCCTGTTTTGGTGGGCCCCTTAAGGCCGGCCCCGGCTGCGGTTACCGTTGGGGGGAAGAGGATGTGCTGAAACTTGCCGGCGCAGGATTGGTAATCTTAAGTTGCGGCTTTTTGGGCCTGGGCCTCTCGCAAGCCTATTTCACACGCCCTAGGGAACTGCGCACCCTAAGTGCCGGTTTGAAGATGCTGGAGACGGAGATTGTGTTCACGGCTACACCCCTTCCCTTGGCCCTGGCCAGGATAAGCGAGCGGCTGGAAGAGCCCGTGGCCCTTCTTTTCCGGGTAACCGCCCGGCTTCTGCAAGAGGAACGCGGCCTCCCGGCAGCCGAAGCCTGGGAACAAGGCTTAGAGGTCTTACGCGAAAGAAGCTCCCTCACCCCCGCTGATCTGGATATTTTGCGTGTTCTCGGGCAAGGGTTGGGAGCCTCCGGCCGGGAAGACCAGGCGAAGAATTTAGAATTGGCGCGCCAGCACCTGCACCGCCAGCTGGCGGCTGCGGAAGAAGATGCCAACCGCCAGGGGAAAATGTGGCGTACTCTGGGCTTCCTGCTGGGTGCAACTGTGGCGTTGTTAATGTATTGAAGGGAGAGAAGGGCATGTTGGGCGTAGATGTTAGCTTAATTTTTCGCTTGGCGGCCTTGGCAATTATAATAACCATTTTTTATACCTTCTTAAAACAGGCGGGAAGAGACGAATATGCCTATATGACCTTGCTGGCAGGCTTAGCCATTGCCCTCCTTTGGGTTATACCGGTCATTATGGAACTGTTTAATGCTGTAAGGGCCGTGTTTCAGCTTTACTAACAGAAGTGGCTCAGGACTTGAGTAAGCCAGCGGACAAGACCAGTGGTAACCCCATCCGAGGAGCTAGCAGGTATGGAGATTTTTCAAATCGTAGGCCTGGGACTGACCGCCACTCTGATCATTGTAGTAATCCGCCAGGCTCATGCCCGGGAAACAGCACTTCTAATAAGCCTGGTAGTAGGCGCGGTCATTTTCCTCCTGCTGGTGGACCGTATTGGAGCGGTTATTCAGGTTCTCACCGACCTTTCTGACCGCGCAGGTATCAACCGCTTTTATCTCACCACCGTGTTAAAAATCATCGGTATCGCTTATGTAGGTGAATTTGGGGCCCAGGTTTGCCGAGACGCGGGGGAAAACGCAGTGGCCAGCAAGGTGGAGATGGCGGCCAAGGTTCTCATCATGGTCCTGGCCATACCTATTATTGTAGCCATCTTGGAAAGCATCGTGAAACTGCTGCCCTGAGGACGGGAGAGGTGAAACGGTGAAAACCTGGAGACTGCCGGTCGTCGTCCTTTTTATAGCTTTTCTTACTATATACCCTCTTCCCGTAGGAGCGGAGGAAATAATCCCGGTGCTCCAGGGGGAAGAAAGCCGGGTTGCTTCTGCGCTGGACAAGTACCTGGAAGAACAGATGCGGGTATTAAACATAGAGAGCCTGGACCGGTACCTGAGGGAGCTCGAACAGGAAGTGGGGTCCTATATGCCTTCTTTGAGCTGGAGCCACATATGGGAAAACCTGCGCAAGGGGGAACTGCCGGTTGACCCGGTGGAACTCATAGAAGGCTTGGGAAGATATTTTTTTCGTGAGCTCTGGGCCGGTGTAAAACTCCTCAGCCAGCTGGTGATCTTGGCCGTCGCTGCTGCTGTGCTGCAAAATTTGCAGGCTTCTCTGGGGGAGGGCACCGCGGGAAGGCTCGCCCACGGCATTGTGTTTTTGGCCCTGGCCGGAATGGCCCTGGCCTCCTTTACCTTGGCCCTCCAGTCGGCCAGCCAGGCCATCGACCGCATGGTTAGTTTTTTCCAGTCCCTTTTACCTGTGCTGGTAACCCTACTGGCGGCCAGTGGAGGACTGACCAGTTCAAGCTTGCTCCACCCGGTGCTCCTCTACAGCCTTACTATAGCCAACACTTTGACCCGCAACACCATTTTTCCTCTGATTTATTGTGGGGCCGTTCTGGGGGTCGTCGGCCAGATTTCCGACCGTTTTCATATAGGCAGGCTGGCCGGGCTCCTGCGGCAGTTTTCCCTGGCCCTTCTGAGCCTCATGCTGACCGTGTTCACGGGGGTACTTTCGGTCTACGGTATTGCCGGTTCGGTAGCGGACGGTGTAGGTCTAAAGGCAGCAGAATTTGCGACCTCCGCTTTTGTTCCGGTGGTGGGCAAGATACTCTCCGATGCAGTAACCACGGTGGCCGGGACCACCCTCCTCTTAAAGAGCGCTGTGGGCCTGAGCGGGGTGATAGTGGTTTTCTTTCTGGCCGCCTTTCCCATGATTAAAATTGTGTCCCTGGCCATAATCTACAGGGTGGCGGCCGCTCTGGTCCAGCCCTTCGGGGAAGACCAGTTATCCGATGCTTTGGAAGGCATGGGCGGAGCTTTACTCCTGATCTTTGCCTGTCTGATAGCCGTCGCTCTGATGTTTTACCTGGCCATTGGAGTAGTGGTCGTTTTGGGCAATGTGGTAGTAGCCCTGAGGGGGTAGGTGAGGTGTTTGCTGCAGATTATCGGGGAAATAGTGAGGCAGGTGGCCCTCATAGCCATTCTCGCCGGCCTTCTGGAAATGATGCTTCCCCAGCAAACCATGAACAGGTATGTACGCCTGGTGCTCGGGCTTTTTGTCCTCGTAGCCATACTTTCTCCGCTGGCGGAAAGGTTCAGCCGGGGACAGGCTTTAGAAGTCATGGCTTGGGATTTCCGTCCCCGCAGTATGGAGGAGAAGCTAGAGACCCTTGTCCCGCCTTCCAACTGGCAAACTGCCACCGGCGATGCGGCCATGGAAATCTTTCGCGAGAGGCTGGGAAGCCAGATGCGGACCCTGATCGCTCTCATCCCCGGTGTAAGAAACGCCGAGGTACAGGTGGAGGTACAGGGAGCACCTGATAACTTGCAGAGGGCCAGGATAAGTAGCGTGGCGGTCACGGTAGAATGGGCGGGTGCTGCGCAACCAGAGGGGGGAAAACTGGGTACAGGGGCGGGCGAGGAGGAGTTTAAGGTGCCCGGCCTACCCGGTGCTCCTGCCACCGAAGAGGAACTTGCGGCCCGGATTAAACAGACCCTGGCTTTCTTTTACGGGCTGGACGCCGGAGTAATAACAGTACGAGGGAGGTGACGGCTTTGGGTAAGGAAGACTTTTGGAAGGGATTGCGGCTGCCGGGCAAGCCCCCCTGGTATCTGTGGCTGGGCGTGGGGGTACTGGTTTTGGGGACCCTTTTTATCACCATCAGCGATATGTCGACTCCGGGCGACCGGAAAGGGAGTGCGCCATCTCCCACCCCGGGGGCAGCCGGGCAGGAAGATGCCCGAGGTAACGAACTCTTTACCACTGCCCGGGCCTTGGAAGCTGAACTGGAAGCGGTACTGGAACAGGTGGAAGGGGCGGGCCGGGTTAAGGTAAGCGTGGCCCTGGCAGCTACTCCTGTCAAAGAATATGCCACCAATACACGGGAGGTTAAGCGCAGTACGGAAGAAAAGGACCAATCGGGAGGTACCAGGGTGACTACCGAAACCGATGAAGACGGGCAGCTCGTCCTGGCCCGGACCAGTACTTTACAGGGCGAAGAACCTGTAGTGGTGCGGGAGTCTAAGCCGGAGATCCAGGGCGTAGTAGTGGTGGCCGAAGGGGGAAACGACCCTTATGTGCGGCTTCGGCTGATGGAGGCTGTCAGGACGCTGTGGGCTTTGGCTCCCCACCAGGTTGAGGTTTTACCCATGCAGAATTAGCAAGACAAAATACCATAACTACAGGGAGGGTGAAGGGAAGGATGTTAAAAAAGATTAGAATAAACGATAAAATACGGGTTCTGATTGCATTAGTATTAACCTTCGGGGTCCTGGCTTACCTGGTGCAGGGTGAACAGGCCGACCCCGGAGGAACGGGGCTTCCTGTCGAGGGGCCGGCGCAACAGACGCCCCAGGAGTCCACCGTAAGCGCCACCGGAGAGGTCAGCTCCTCTTCTTCCTCGCAGGATTTGAACATAAAGGCGGAAGAAATCCTGCGAGACGCTGCCAACAAGGCCGGAAAGGGAGACGCGGCTTTCTTTGTAGAGTATCGCCTGGAGCGAGACCGCCGCCGCAGCCAACAAATCGAACTCTTGAAGCAAATTATAGATAATCCCAACGCGACCGGAGAAGGCAAGCAAGAAGCCCAAAAACGCCTGGTGGACTTAACCCAGCAGATGGATCTGGAACTTCAGTTGGAAAAACTAATTGTAGCGAAGGGTTACAAGGAGGCAGCCGTTTTTATTCAACCCAACGCAGTCAATGTTATTGTCATGGCGGACCAGTTCGCCGAGGAGGATGCTAACAAAATAGGCGATCTGGTTTCCCGCTCCACGGGACGGCCGCGGGAGCAGATCAGCATTATACCCCAACAATAGTTAGTTCCCCCGTAAGCGTAAAATAACCCCCACCTCAGATGATAGGTGGGGGGTTATTTTACACCTAACCAGAAACCGTAAACCCTTGATTTATAAGGCCCCTTGATCTCCAAAAACAGTCATTTCTGCCCAGCAACTGTCAAATTTAGGTTCAGGAGGTCTCTGAAAAAGTCATCATACCCAATAGGGATTGGATAGGGACCACGGCCAAATAACAAATGACACTCTGCTCGAAGGAGATAGCCGCGCTTGCTTGGCCGCCGGGACCAGCAGACGAACTTTTTCGGCCAGGAAATTTTCTGCCGCATGATCTCAGAGGACCATCCTTTAGTTCTGCCCAGAAAAAATTGTGCGCGCTGAAGAGCCAGGTTTCTTTTAAAGAAAACAACACTCAATTGACTCTCCGAATCTGAGGAGAGTATGACTTCCCACCTCGCCAAGCCTTTAATCTGTACCTTGGACCACACGCCACAGTTCACAGTACCCGTTTCTTGCCCTGCCGGGCTTAAGGATATAATGGCGGTCTACCTATTTACCCGGCCATAGCCAAAGACTACGAACCTTTGCTGCTTTGGCCAACGGGCTTTGGCGCCATCCCGACCAAGGACCGATAACGGTCAGCTCGTCCAACACCTAAAGGCGCGGGGCAAAGAGGAAAATGGTGAGCAAAGATATGGTCGACTAACAAATATAATGTATACATCTCCTGGACATATTGCTTCTTCAAATTACGGTTCTATATAATAAGGCATAGTGTACGCGCTAATCGGCGGGCCTTGTGGTTGAGGTGAAAAGAAATTTTGAAAAAAGGAGGGGGGAACCGGGTTGGCCGGAGTGAGGATTACCGATACTACGCTCCGCGACGGGCATCAGAGCTTGTGGGCTACGCGCATGTCCCTCCAGGATATGTTGCCCGTCCTGGAAAAGCTAGACAGCGTAGGCTACCATTCCCTGGAGGTATGGGGCGGGGCTACCTTCGATGTCTGCCTGCGTTATTTGGATGAAGATCCGTGGGAGCGCCTGCGTACCATAAAAAAGTATGTCAAGCGTACTCCTCTCCAGATGCTCCTCCGGGGTCAATCCCTGGTGGGCTACCAGCATTATCCGGACGATGTGGTGGCCGCCTTTATCGGCCGGGCGGTGGCCAATGGAATAGATATCATCCGCATTTTTGACGCCCTGAATGACCTGCGCAACATGGAAATACCTATTCGAGTGGCCAAGAAGGAAGGTGCCCACGTCCAGGGCACGGTGGTGTACACCATTAGCCCCGTTCACACTACAGAACATTACTTGCAGGTGGCCCGGGATCTGGAAGGCATGGGGGTAGACTCCATATGCATAAAAGATATGGCCGGGCTGCTGACGCCCTTTGCGGCCTACGAGTTGGTGAAGTTGTTCAAGGAAAACCTAAAGGTGCCCGTCCAGCTCCACAGCCATTATATTGGTGGCTTGGCCTTGGGCGCTTATTTGGAGGCGGCGCGGGCCGGGGTGGACGTAGTGGATACGGCCTCGGTACCCCTGGCCTTCGGTGCTTCCCAGCCGCCGGTGGAGACCATCGTCAGGGCTCTGGCCGGAACACCCTATGATACCGGCCTGGACCTCCACCTACTTTTTGAGATAGCCAAGTACTTTGATGACTTACGCCGGGAGCTGGGCTATGAGCGGGGAGTAACCCGTATAACCGATATGTGGGTTTTTGAACACCAGGTACCCGGGGGGATGATATCTAACCTAGTAAACCAGCTCAAGGAACAGAAGGCAGCCCACCGGATCAATGAGGTGTTGGAGGAGATACCCCGGGTCCGGGCCGAACTGGGATACCCTCCTCTAGTCACTCCCACCAGCCAGATTGTGGGCATCCAGGCAGTGCTGAACGTACTGCTGGGCCAGAGGTATAAAGTGGTACCTGAAGAGGTTAAGAATTATGTAAGGGGTCTCTACGGCCGCCCGCCGGCGCCCATCAGTGAGGAGATAAAGCGCCAAGTCATCGGCGAGGAAGAACCTGTGAAGGGCCGGCCTGCAGATTACCTGGAACCTCGCATGGAAGAGGCGCGCCGGGAAATTGGGGATCTGGCCAAGAGCGAAGAAGATGTAATTTCTTATGCCCTGTTTCCTCAGGTGGCCCGCAAGTTTTTGGAGAACAGGCGGGCAGGGAAGCTTAACCCTGGACGACGTACGTCGCTCCAAGGGGTTAAGGCCAAAAAGGAGGTGAAAGCCGGCATGGACTTAAAGGAGATTACCCAGCTTATTAAGGCCCTGGAAGAAACCGGGGTGACCGAGCTCAACTTGGAAAGCGAAGGAGTTAAGGTCAGCATAAAGAGAGGTATGGTGAGCTGGCAGTCAGGAGTAGAGGCTGTCTCCCCTCCGACGCCGGAGACTACTTCTTCACCCCCGAAAGAAGATAAAGCGCCTGTTGCTGAAGTTATCGAGGTGCGGGCGCCTATGGTAGGCACCTTTTATCGGGCGCCGGCCCCGGATGCGCCGCCCTTTGTGGAGATAGGTACCCGAGTCAAGCCGGGCCAGACCCTATGTATTATCGAGGCCATGAAACTAATGAATGAAATTACGGCGGATGCTCCGGGCCGGGTGATAGAAATACTGGTGGAAAACGGACAGCCGGTGGAATACGGGCAGATTCTTTTCCGTTTGGCAAAGGAGTAGTTGCCGGTGTTTAAGAAGGTTTTAATTGCTAACCGGGGGGAAATCGCAGTCCGTATTATCCGCGCCTGCCGGGAGCTAGAAATAGAGACGGTCGCCGTCTTTTCGGAAGCCGATAGAGACTCCCTTCACGTTAAGTTGGCAGACGAAGCCGTCTGCATTGGCCCCCCGCCGGCCGGTCGCAGCTACCTAAATATCCCCAATATCATCGCCGCTGCCCAGGTAACGGAGGTAGACGCCATCCACCCCGGTTATGGCTTTCTGGCGGAGAACGCCTACTTTGCCGAAATGTGCGCCACTTCCGGTTTAACCTTCATAGGGCCTTCGCCACGGGCCATCCAGCTTATGGGGGATAAGGCAAAGGCCAGGAGCACGATGCTCGAGGCTGGTGTACCGGTAGTGCCGGGGTCCGAAGGGGTGGTCGAAGATGTAGAGCATGCCTTGGCCGTAGCCAGGGAGATCGGCTATCCTGTTCTGGTGAAGGCGGCGGCAGGGGGCGGCGGCCGGGGCATGCGGGTGGCCCAGAACCCGGCCGAATTGCGCCAGGCAGTACAGATGGCCCGCCAGGAAGCGGAGGCAGCCTTCGGCAACGCTCAAATTTACCTGGAAAAGTACATTGAAGAACCCCGGCATATTGAATTCCAGGTTTTGGGCGACACCCACGGCCATATCATCCACCTGGGGGAAAGGGATTGTTCCCTCCAACGCCGGCACCAGAAGGTCCTGGAAGAAGCGCCTTCCACTGCCCTGACTCCCGAGTTGCGTCGGGAAATGGGTGAGGTAGCCATCAAGGCCGCAGCCGCAGTGGAATACTTTAGTGCCGGTACGGTTGAATTCCTTCTGGACAAATACGGCAACTACTATTTCATTGAAATGAACACCCGCATTCAGGTGGAACACCCTGTTACGGAGCAAGTTACGGGAATAGATCTAGTGAAGGAACAGATTCTCATTGCCGCGGGGGAAAAGCTATCGTACCGGCAGGCGGATATTCAAATACGGGGCCATGCCCTGGAGTGCCGTATTAATGCCGAAGACCCGGCCCATAATTTCCGACCCACCCCCGGCCGTGTCCAGAGGTTTCACCCGCCGGGAGGATTCGGGGTAAGAGTGGACACCGCCCTGTACCCCGGGTATGAGATACCGCCGTATTATGATTCCCTCATAGCCAAGGTGATTGCTTGGGCGCCCAGCCGGGCCGAAGCTATTGCGAGGATGCGCGGCGCCTTGCAGGAGATGGTCATCGAAGGGGTCACGACCACTATTCCCTTTCACCTAAAAATTATGGACAACGCCTTCTTCCGGCGCGGGGAAGTCTACACTAACTTCATTCAGCGCCGTCTTCTCGGTGGCTAGGGAGTGGACCGGTGTGCCGGCAGATGGCCTCTATCCCTTGAGAAGCGGGACGGTACGATCTTGTCCGGCGCGAGTTTCCTGAGCGCAGGCCGAACAGGCTTGGGCTCAAAACAGGGGACAACTCAGGGCTGAAAATCGTTGTGGAGGGTTGGGCCCTTTGGTATAATATAGAAAACAGGCGAAGGCGAGGTGTAGCGTAATATGGAAACAAAGCCCCTGGCAGCTCCCGAGGTAGCGACGGAACTGGGATCCATCAGGATTGCCGATGAAGTGGTGGCCATCATCGCCGGGCTGGCGGCGACCGAGGTAGAGGGCGTAGCCGGCATGAGCGGCGGTATAGCCGGCGGAATAGCTGAAATGCTGGGCCGTAAGAACCTCTCGAAAGGCGTCAAGGTAGAAGTAGGAGAAAAGGAAGCGGCGGTAGATATTTTCGTAATTGTCGAGTACGGGGTGCGCATCCCGGAGGTAGCCGTGGAAATCCAGGATAAGGTTAAGCGAGCCATCGAAAGTATGACGGGCTTGAAGGTAGTAGAGGTCAATGTGCACGTCCAGGGAGTAGCCTTCCAGCAGGAGAAGGCTGCGGAAGAAGAGCCGGGGCGGGTGCGTTAAGGAGGCGGTTGGGCTAGTGCCATTGTACGAACGGGTGCTTCTCGCCCTTTACTCTTTGATAATCGCTGCCTTAACCCTCGCCCTGGTAGGCATCAGCGCAGGTTGGAGTATGCCCCTTGATTTATATGAGCTTAGTCTCACAAGGCTGGACTACCGCGTGGTCGGCGGTGTAGCCGCGGCAGTCATGTTTTTCCTTTCGTTGCGGTTTTTTGTGGTCAGCCTGCAGACGAAGACGCCTAAAATAGAACAGGCTCTAATTCACCAGGGTGAGGCTGGGGAAGTAACAATTTCCCTGCCTGCTTTGGAAAATTTGGTAGTCCGTGCGGCGCGCCAGGTAAAAGGTATCCGGGAGGTAAAGCCGCGCCTTAAAATTTTGCCTGAAGGTGTTACGGTGACGTTGGAAGTGCATGTCCTCCCTGACCAGAACCTGCCCAACATGGCCCAGAACCTGCAGGAAACGGTGCGGAACTATATAACGGATGTAACCGGCTTGGAGAGTCCGGAAGTGCGCATCTTAATTAACGGGGTCTGGCAGGAAGGCATTAGGCGGGTGGAGTAGCGGGGTGGAGCCGGATTGGATAGGGAGTCGTTGTTGAGAATGTACCACCAACACCGCGGCAAGGTCTGGGGCGTCGCGCTGGGCTTGCTCTTCGGGCTGAGCGTAGCGTTACTGGGCGTGGGGAGAACCCTTTTTATTGCCTTATGTATAGCCCTTGGTTATTTTATCGGCCGCCGCATTGATAAGGGTGAAGATTTGGCCGACTGGTGGGAACGCTTCTTTGGCAGGCGCTGGTAGATGGGGAGGAGGCCCCAAGTGAGCAGAAGAAAGGCGAGGACGGCTGCTTTGCAGGTGCTGTTTGCCCTTGATGTGGGCCGTACTCCGGAAGAGATGGCCCTCAGCCACGTTATGGAAGAGAATGAATTGCCGCCTTCCGATGCGGCCTTCACCCGGGCCTTGGTCTCCGGAGTGTTGCAAAACCGGAAACAGCTGGATAATCTCCTGGCGAAATACGCTATTGGGTGGGAAGTTGAGCGTATGCCTGCGGTGGACCGGAATATTCTTCGCCTGGGACTGTATGAACTTCTCTATTTGCGCGAAGAGATCCCGGCTTCGGTGTCCATTAACGAAGCCATCGAGCTGGCTAAAGCCTTTAGCGATGAAGAGGCCGGACCCTTTATTAACGGTGTGCTCGACAGCATCCGCCGGGATTTGGACACAGGGAAGGTAGACGACGAAGCCACTGGGGGATAGCTTTAATGGCCGTATTGGGGATAGATACAAGCTGCTATACCACTTCTGTGGCTTTGGTGGATGAAAAAAAGAAACTGCTGTTTGAACACCGCCAGCTGTTACGGGTACCCGAGGGGGAATGCGGCCTGCAACAGTCCATGGCGGTGTTTCAGCATATAAACAACTTGCCGGCAATCATAGAACGAGCCTTTAAAGCCGTACCGCCCGGCCGCATCAAGGGAGTGGCTGCTACAGCTAAACCGCGGCCGGTGGCCGGGTCCTATATGCCCGTGTTCGTAGTCGCTTCCGGTCAGGGCCGGGTTCTGGCTGCCGGTCTGGGCGTGCCCTTTTGGCCCACCAGCCACCAGGAAGGCCATCTGCGGGCAGGTCTCTGGTCCGCCGGCTGGAATCCCCAGGGCCCCTTCATTGCCGTCCACCTGTCCGGCGGCACCTCGGAAGTCTTACTGGTGACCCCCCAGAAGGGGGCCTTTGCCATTGAACGGGTGGGCGGTACCACCGACCTGCATGCCGGCCAGTTGGTGGATCGGGTAGGCGTAATGCTGGGCTTACCCTTTCCTGCCGGTCCCCACCTGGAACGCCTGGCCCGGGAGGCCGGGCCGGACGATAAGACCGTTAACCTGCCTTCCGCGGTAAAGGGATATGATTTCAGCTTTTCCGGGCCTGCTTCCCATGCGGAACGCCTCGTCCGGCAGGGAGCGCCGCCAGCATCCGTGGCCCGGGCTGTGGAAAGGTGCATTGCCAATACCTTGGAGAAAGTGTTGAGGCCCCTGGTAGAAGAAACCGGCTGCCGGGATATTTTAATTGTCGGAGGAGTAGCTGCCAACCAGTTCTTAAGGGAGCGGCTGCGCCACCGCCTGGAACACAGGGCCGTGGGGAGCAGGCTACATTTTGCTGTTGCAGAATACAGTACGGATAACGCCGTAGGAGTGGCCCTCTTAGGTCTAGAGGGCTTGAGTTAGCCTCTTCTGACGGGCATCATCCGGCAGAAACAGCGTCAGCACGAAGCCCAGGGCGGGTATTAAAGCCATAGAGGTCAGAGCCGTAGGTACCCCAAAGGCGTCCGCTACGGTTCCCATGATAACCAGGCCTATACCGCCCGTTCCGATGGCAAAGCCCATCATTAAGCCTGAAGCCATGCCGACGTGGCCCGGCATGAGGTTTTGAGCTAGAACGATGGCCGGAGCAAAGGTAGAGATCAGAGTGAAACCTCCTAAAGCTAGGAGGACGAACAGCCATGGACCCCTGGTATGGGGGAAGAGAAGAACTATGGGCACCATGATGGACAGGGACGCCAGAATCATATTCTTGCATCCCCATCGATCGGCTATTCTGCCGCCCACCAGGGTACCAACTGCACCAGCTACCAGAAACACGGTTAAAAGCATGCTGGAGAAGGACGGATCGCCCTGCAAGTAATTTATATAATAAAAGGGAATGTAGTTCGTCAGGCCGGCTTGAAGCCAAGAGCGTATAACCACTATCACCAGTAATAAGAGCAGGGCCTTAAAGTTGTGGGCACTTGACGCGGAGCGCTGGTCGGGAAACCCTGCTTTTTTTTCCCGGGAATAAGGTTCGGCTACGGCCCGGTTCAAGGACGGGAGCTGGCGCCACAGCAGGAGGGAAAGTATTCCTGCCGGTATCAACAGCAGGGGAGAGGATTTGAGCCCTCCATGGGCCAGGAGCCAAGCTGCTACCACCGGCCCCAGGGCAAACCCTAAGTTGCCGCCTACCGAAAAGACGGCCATGGAGCTAGCCTGATGCTGGTCGCTCAAATAGTGGGCTGCCTTGGAGGCTTCCGGATGATAGGCAGCCACCCCCAGGCCGCTCAGAAACACGGCAGTCACTAGGGCTAGATAAGTAGGCGCCCAACCGGCCAAAGCCATTCCCAGGGCAGCTACCCAGCACCCCGCAGGAATAAGCCAGCGGCTGGCCCGGCGGTCGGACCAGAACCCGAACAGAGGCTGGATAATAGAGGAGCTGACAAAGGACATTAAGGAAACCAGGCCGGCGGCTGTGAAGGACAGGCCCAGCAGTTCTTTGTAGATAGGTAGGAAAATGGGCAATAAACCTTGGTTGACATCGGTCATTAGATGGCCTAGGCTAAGAAGGTAGAGGAATCTTTTGTTTTTGTTCATAAAGCCGACCTCCAATCTTCACCTAATATTAATCTTAATCTCTAAACAGGTCAAGGGAATTGCCGGCTGAGTTATCCCCACTTTTTGCAGGGCAGGCCTGCTTGGGCTTGGAAGCGAGCTACTAAACCTGAGCGGTAGCCAAACTTAGTGAGGCGAAAGGCGGAGGCAGGCCCGAGGCCATGGATGGCCGAGGCCGGCAACTGAGACAGGAGGTCGAATTTGCCGGGAAGCCTGCCGGAGCCTTGAGCCAAGCGCTAGTTTGGCCCGCGAGGGAAGCCATAAGCGAGCGAAAGCCAAGCAGGCCTGGCATCAAAACTGGGGATACGTCAGAATTGCCGGGAAGCCCATAGCAGGAATATGACGTTTTAAGTAGAATTATAAAAAATTGAGCCAGAAAAAGTTTTACTTAACTTGGGGAGGGAAGGGAGAGAACATGTACCCAATCGTCAAGAAAAGGATACTGGCTCCAAGCATTAAGCTATTGGAGGTCAAGGCTCCAGACGTAGCGCGCAAGGCTCAGGCAGGCCAGTTCATTATCTTGCGCATCGATGAGCCGGGCGAGCGCATTCCCTTGACAATTGCTGATTTTGATCGAGAGGGAGGTACTATTACCACTATTTTCCAGGAAGTGGGTTATACGACCCAGCAACTGGGCCAGCTGGAGGAAGGGGATTCCCTGGCCGACTTTGTGGGTCCCCTGGGCCGTCCCACGGAAATCGAGAATTACGGACGGGTAGTATGCGTGGGGGGCGGCGTGGGCGTAGCCCCGATTTATCCCATAGCCCGGGCCCTTAAGGAAGCGGGCAACGAGGTCATCTCCATAATAGGCGCCCGTTCCCGAGAACTCTTGATTCTAGAGCAAGAAATGAGAAGTGTATCGGATGAACTCCTGGTATCCACAGACGACGGTTCGTACGGGCACAAGGGCTTCGTGACCGACCTCCTGGTCAAGGTGCTGCAGGAGAAGAAGGTGGACCGGGTCTGGGGTATCGGACCGGTAATCATGATGAAGGCCGTTTCGGAGGCCACGCGGCCCTTTAATGTACCTACCATTGTAAGCATGAACCCCATTATGGTGGACGGTACCGGTATGTGCGGGGCTTGCCGGGTAAGCGTGGGGGGAGAAACTAAGTTCGGCTGTGTAGACGGCCCGGAATTTGACGGACACCAGGTAGATTGGGATTTGGCTCTGCGCCGACTCCGTATGTACAGGGAAGAGGAAGCCAGGGCTTTAGCCTCTCAGCAGGAGAAAAGAGGTGGTTGTCAATGCCGGTAAGCACCCAAAAGACTCCCATGCCTTCCCAGTCCCCTGAGGAACGCATCCGCAACTTCGCGGAAGTGGCTTTGGGCTACACTAAGGAAATGGCCATGCAGGAAGCGGAACGGTGTTTACAATGTAAAAAAGCTCCTTGCCGTCAGGGGTGTCCCGTAGAAATCGATATCCCCGCCTTTATCGGCCGCATCAAGGAAGGGGATTTTGCCGGTGCCATTGACAAGATCAAAGAAAAGAACAACCTGCCGGCCATCTGCGGCCGCGTCTGTCCCCAGGAAAACCAGTGCGAAAAGTACTGCACCCTGGCCAAGAAAGGCGATCCGGTAGGTATTGGTCGGCTGGAGCGTTTTGTGGCGGATTACCAGCTAAGCCAGGGCGAGCTCGCACCTCCCCCCCAAGTGGCTCCCACCGGCTTTAAGGTGGCGGTCATCGGCTCGGGGCCGGCCGGGCTGACGGCGGCGGCCGACCTGGCCCGCATGGGTCACCAGGTGACTGTTTTTGAAGCCCTCCATGTGCCGGGTGGGGTGTTGATGTACGGTATTCCGGAGTTCCGCCTGCCTAAAAAGATCGTACAAAGGGAGATCGAGTATATACGGCGCCTGGGAGTAGAGATCCGTACTAATGCAGTAGTGGGCAAGATGGTCACCGTGGATGAACTGCTGGAGAATGGCTATGATGCTGTTTTCATCGGAACCGGTGCCGGGTTGCCCCACTTTATGGGGATCCCGGGCGAAAATCTCCTGGGGGTATATTCGGCCAACGAATTTCTTACCCGGACCAACCTCATGAAGGCCTACCTCTTCCCGGAATACTTGACTCCCATTAAAGTAGGCAAGCGGGTGGCGGTCATCGGCGCGGGCAACGTGGCCATGGACGCGGCGCGCACGGCCCTGCGTTTGGGCGCAAAAAAATCCATGATCGTCTACCGCCGCTCAGCAGAGGAAATGCCCGCCCGGAAAGAAGAAGTGGAGCATGCGAAGGAGGAAGGGGTAGAGTTCCACCTCTTAACGAGTCCGGTGGAGATTCATGGCAATGAAGAAGGATGGGTAACGGGTATGACCTGCATCCGCTACGAGCTAGGGGAGCCTGATGCCAGCGGCAGGAGGCGCCCGGTGGCCCTTCCGGGTTCCGAATACCGTATGGAAGTGGACACCGTAGTGATAGCCATCGGTCAGGGGCCCAATCCTCTCGTTTTGCAGACGACGCCTGGTCTGGAACTCACCAAGAAGGGGACCATTGCTGCTGACGAAGAAACAGGTGCCACCTCCCGCGAAGGCGTTTTTGCCGGCGGTGATATTGTGACCGGGGCGGCAACGGTTATCCTGGCCATGGGGGCCGGCAAGAAGGCGGCCCGGGCCATTGATGCTTATCTGCGGAAAAAGGGGGAGAAAAAGAATGGCTAATATTATCGATGGTAAAAGAATAGCTGCGGAAGTGCGAGAAGAGGTCAAACAGGAGGTGGCCGAGTTAAAGGCAAGGGGGGTTACTCCGGGGTTGGCTGTGGTCCTGGTGGGCGATGACCCGGCCTCCCAGGTGTATGTGCGCAACAAGCACCGTGCCTGCGAAGAAGTAGGCATTTATTCGGAGGTTCACCGCCTGGCCGCTGGGACCAGCCAGGAGGAGCTCCTTAAGCTCATAGCCGAGCTGAACAACGATCCAAAGATCCATGGTATTCTGGTTCAGTTGCCTTTGCCCGACCACATAGACGAGAAAAAGGTCATCGACGCCATTGCCCTCAATAAAGATGTGGACGGCTTTAGCCCGGCAAACGTGGGCAATCTGGTCATCGGGGATGAGTGCTTTTACCCCTGCACTCCCCATGGCTGCATGGTTCTCTTAGATAAAATTGGGGTTGATCCCCGCGGTAAGAAAGCTGTGGTGGTAGGGCGCAGCAACATTGTGGGCAAACCCATGGCCATGATGCTTTTGGCCCGGCACGCCACGGTCACCGTCTGCCACTCCCGCACCTCTGACCTAGCTGCGGAGTGCCGGCAGGCGGACATTCTGGTGGCCGCGGTGGGCAAACCTGAGCTGATAACGGGGGACATGATTAAGGAGGGTGCCGTGGTTATCGACGTAGGTATTAACCGCATGCCGGACGGCAAGCTGGTGGGCGACGTGCACTTTGAGAGTGCCAGCCAGAAAGCCTCCTGGATTACCCCCGTTCCCGGCGGTGTAGGCCCCATGACCATTGCCATGCTTCTCAAGAATACGGTGGAGGCCGCCAGGCGGGCGTGATAAGCCGGCAGCGTGTTTTAAGCGTCAGCGAACTCACTTCCCATATAAAGGGAATCTTGGATAGCGATGGATCGCTGGCCAACGTGTGGGTCAAAGGCGAGATCTCCAACCTTAAGTGGCATTCATCCGGCCACCTCTACTTCAGCCTCAAGGATAAGGTAGCGACCCTGCGGTGCGTGATGTTCCAGGGCCGCTGTCGTACTCTTAGGTTCAGGCCCGAAAACGGCAGCCAGGCCATTGCCCGAGGTTACATCTCCGTTTACGAGCGGGACGGCCTCTACCAGCTCTACGTCCAGGACCTCTTTCCGGCGGGGATGGGATTACTGGAAATCGCCCTCCAGGAATTGAAAAAACGCCTGGAAAAGGAAGGACTCTTTGACGAAAGCCGCAAGCGGCCCATTCCCAGGCTTCCCCGCCGGGTAGGGGTGGTAACCTCGCTGAACGGTGCGGCCTGGCGGGATATTGTGACCGTAATCCGGCGTCGTTATCCCGGGATGGGTATTGTCCTGGCCCCGGCATCGGTACAGGGTGAGACGGCGGTAGCGGAGATTGTGGCCGCCCTGGAAAACTTAAACCGGTGGGGGCAGGTGGATGTTATTATAGTTGGGCGGGGCGGCGGCTCGGCCGAAGACCTATCTGCCTTCAACACGGAAGCAGTGGCCCGGGCCATTTACGCCTCCCGCATCCCGGTTATTGCCGCCGTCGGACACGAAACAGATTATACTATAGCGGACCTGGTGGCCGACCGCAGGGCTCCCACCCCTTCGGCTGCAGCCGAGATGGCCGTACCGGTGCGCATGGAGCTGGAGCGGGAGATCCTGGGCCTCCACGGTCGCCTCCGGCGCAGCATGTTCCAACGGGTGAGCTGGTTAAAAGAAAAGGTGGAGCACTTGGCCCGGAGCCGCGGCCTGGCCCGGCCGCAGCATGAAATTTACTGGCGCCAGCAGTATGTTGACGGCCTCGAACAGCGCCTTGCCAAGGCGTGGCAGGGCAACTGGCAGGAAAAGGTGCAACACTTGAAACTACTGATAACGCGCCTGGAGGCGGCCAGCCCCCTAACGATCCTGCGAAGGGGCTACGCTGTGTGCCGGCGCGCGTCCGGCGGGACCGTGATACGCTCCGGCCGGGAAGTACAGGCGGGGGAGAAGGTCGAGGTAATCTTGCAGAGAGGTGCCCTACAGTGTTTGGTACAAGAAGTGGAGGGGGAGCTGAGTTGGCAGGAGAAGACAAACTAACCTTTGAGGAGGCTCTGGCCCGTCTGGAGGCCGTAGTCCAGTCTCTGGAAGGTGGGGACTTAAAGCTGGAACAGGCGCTGGAGTACTACCAGGAAGGTATCCGGTTGGTTCGCTTTTGCCGCCAAGAACTCAATCGGTTTGAAAACAAGCTCCAGATACTGGTAGCCGAAGAGGACGGTGAGCTCGCGGCCCGGGAACTCGATTTATCGGGGGCAGGGGAAAGATGAATTTGGAAGTATATTTATCCCAACGCCGGCAGCTTATCGAAGAAGCCCTGAAGGCCAACTTACCCGGTCCCCAATCCTACCCCCCTCTGATTCACCAGGCCATGCACTACAGCCTGCTGGCGGGAGGGAAGAGGCTGCGGCCCATTTTGGTGCTGGCGGCGGGAGAGGCGGTGGGTTATCCTGCTGAGGGTCTGCTGCCGGCGGCCTGCGCTGTGGAATTCCTGCATACCTATTCCCTTATCCATGACGACTTGCCTTCCATGGACAACGACGACTACCGGCGCGGACGCTTGACCTGCCATAAAGTCTACGGTGAAGCCATAGCCATTCTGGCCGGAGACGCCCTTCTAACGGAAGCCTTCGGGTTGCTGGCCAGGCAGGTGGAAGCGGGTAGCACTCCGGAGGCGACGGTAGCCGCCGTTCAGGAGTTGGCCCTGGCAGCCGGTACCCGGGGTCTGGTGGGTGGCCAGGTGGTAGACTTGATGGCAGAAGAGGGTAAGCCCGATCCCCAGCTGGTGGATTACATCCACCGCCACAAGACCGGCAGCCTCATTCGGGCCTGCCTGCGATTGGGAGGAATCCTGGGCGGAGCTACAGCCGAACAGATGGAAAAGTTGACCAGCTACGGCGAAGACATAGGGCTGGCCTTTCAAATTGTTGACGATCTTCTGGACATCCTGGGGGATTTTGCGCAAACGGGGAAGCCCGTTGGCAGTGACTTAAAAAAGAAGAAGGTCACGTACCCGGCCTGTTTTGGTATAGAAGAGTCTCGTCGTAAAGCCTGGGAACTGGCCGATCGGGCGAGAAGGACGGCAGAAGAACTGGGGGAGAGGGCCTGGCCTCTGGCCGCCTTAGCCCGCTACGTCGTCGAACGCCAGAGTTAGCTACACGGCGCAAGGGGACGCTTTAGTTAAGTACATAGTGGATGTCAGGTTTTCCGTGCGGTGAGACCCCTAAGTCAAGTATAGGGCTGGATTGACCCCGGTTTTCCCGGCTTGCTGCGGGTATTAATATGACGTATAATCTAACATGCATACTATTGCACGACTTACTTTTCCATAGTGTCTTTATCAAGGGATGGCCTACCAGCTCAGTGGGTGGCGCAGTATCCTAGTCAGTACCGCCATTCCTGAAGACGGGCCTAAAAATCCGTCGAGGGCACACCGATGAAGTTCCTGGTGCTGGCTGCCGACGCCCAGTCGGGGGTTGGTGCTGGGAGTTAAGGAAGGAGGGCGATCTACAATGGCATGTAGGCGTGGACCCTTCTTCCGCGGAGACCCAAGTGCGTGGGAAAGTCCCGGCAGGAACGAGTACTATGGCTTGGGGTAGAAACCTGCAGTCGGTACAAAAGGGTGCTGGCTGCAGCGTAGCCTGCCTTGAGCGGTTGTGGTGGAAACCGGCCCGGTCGAACACGGGTTGCTGCCCGACTTCGCTGCCCGGAGTCCAGGCAGTCCAGTTGAAACCACAACTGCAAAAGAGGCTAGGGAATGGACGGTGCTGTGGAGGAAAACTCCTAGGCTGTTTACGCCTTGGTAAGACCTGCCAGGGATTGAAGTGTGTGCTAAGTGGTAATCCAGTCCTGTATACGGCGACGTTACAGGGCGACCTTTAAAGGGAAACCGCCGCTACGGCGACGTGCGGTAGGTTGCCGGGAAATCCTACTGGACCTAAGCCGCAGCCTTTACCTGGCAGGTTGCCACCCACTTGTCCATGGAGCGTACATAGCGGGAAAGGAAGCAGGGACACTTGGGAGGTAACAAGGGGCGGCGCCCCTGGCGCAATGCCTTGAGCGTAGGCTCAACCACTTTTTTTTTAACACTGATAATAGGCTACGTCTCCCAGACCTTTATGGGTCGCATGGGGTCCCTCATTGTGTCCTTCTCCCTTTTAATAGTCATAATTCTTACCGGTATTGTTTTTGATGTTTTGGGTACAGCGGTGGCAGCTGCCGTCGAACCTCCCTTCCATGCTAAGGCGGCCAGGAAGATCCCGGGTGCCAAACAGGCTATATGGTTGTTGCGTAATGCGGATCGGGTGGCCAGCTTTGCCAACGACGTAGTGGGTGACGTTTGCGGAACCTTGAGCGGGGCTATCGGAGCCGGTATTCTTTTCCGCCTGGCAGGGGCAGCGGCGGAAAGCGTGCTGCTGGGCACCACCATGACGGCCCTTATAGCCGCCTTTACCGTAGGCGGGAAAGCCGCGGGTAAAAGGATGGCCATACGCGAGGCAGAGGAGATCGTGTTTTGGGTGGGGCGAGTAATAGCAGTGGTAGAAGGGCTCACCGGAAAACAGCTGGTAAATGACAGGTTGCAGAAGGGTAAGCTGAAATGAAACTGCTGGACCGGATTGCTTCACCGGAGGACTTAAAGTCTTTAACCTTACCGCAACTGGAAGCACTGGCCGGAGAAATACGCGAGGAGCTGGTAAGGGTCGTGGCCCAAAACGGGGGGCACCTGGCACCCAACCTCGGGGTGGTAGAGCTGACCCTGGCCCTCCATACCACCTTTGATTCTCCCCGGGATAAGATCATCTGGGACGTGGGGCACCAGTGTTATGTGCACAAAATCCTGACCGGTCGTCGTTCACGGTTTGCCACCTTGCGCCAATTTGGGGGATTAAGCGGTTTCCCGAAAAGGAGTGAAAGCCCCCATGACGTATTTAACACGGGCCACAGCAGCACTTCTATTTCGGCCGCCTTGGGTATGGCCTTGGCCCGCGACCTGGCGGGGGAGAAATTTCACGTAGTAGCAGTAATCGGCGACGGGGCCTTGACGGGGGGCATGGCCTTTGAGGCTATGAACCACGCGGGACACCTTCGGACCGACCTGATTGTTGTTTTAAACGACAACGAGATGTCCATTGCCGGGCCGGTAGGCGCCATGGCGTCCTATCTGTCCCGCCTGCGTACAGACCCCCGCTATTCCCGGAGCAAAGAAGAATTAGAAATGATATTGAAGCGCCTGCCCCGTGTCGGCCCCAAATTTTTAAACTTAATGGAGCGTTTAAAGGACAGCCTCAAGTACTTGGTAATACCCGGCATGCTTTTTGAGGAACTGGGTTTTACTTATCTGGGACCCATTGACGGGCATAATATCGGCCAACTGAGGGAAATATTGCAACAGGCCCGACGCACCCGGGGGCCCGTCCTGGTCCATGTGCTCACCCGAAAAGGAAAGGGTTATCCTCCGGCCGAGGCCCGGCCTGAAGTTTTTCATGGAGTCGGTCCTTTCGATCCCCAGAAGGGAGAAATCATAGACCGTGGTGGCCCGCCGACCTTCACGGCCGTTTTCGGTGCCGAGCTGGTGCGTCAGGCCGAGGAAGACGAGCGCATTGTAGCCATTACGGCAGCCATGCCCGACGGCACCGGCCTCATTCCCTTTTCACGGCGGTTCCCCCAACGATTTTTCGATGTGGGTATTGCCGAACAGCACGCGGTAACCCTGGCAGCCGGCCTGGCAGCCATGGGTTTAAGGCCTGTGGTGGCCATTTATTCTACCTTCATCCAGCGGGCAGTGGATCAAATCATCCATGACGTAGCCCTGATGCGGTTACCGGTTACCCTGGTGCTGGACCGGGCCGGCCTGGTGGGTGAAGATGGGGAAACCCACCAGGGCCTTTTCGACATTGCCTTGTTGAGGTGTATACCGGGCATTGTTTTTATGGCCCCCAAAGACGAGCAGGAACTCCGTCATATGGTGGCTACGGCCCTGAGAGTTGACGGCCCGGCGGTTATCCGGTATCCACGGGGACAGGGGATGGGAGTACCCCTCGAAGGAGACGCCCGGCCACTGCCGGTGGGCAAAGGTGAGGTTTTGCGGGAAGGAAACCAGGTGGCGGTGATAGCCCTGGGCCCTTTGGCCTATTCGGCCCTAGAGGCTGCCGAGGAACTGGCCGGGCGGGGCATAGAAGCCACGGTCATCAACGCCCGCTTCGTGAAACCCCTGGATATGGATTTAATTATCCACTGGGCGCGGCATACGGGGCATGTTGTCACCTTAGAAGAACATGTGGTGGCCGGAGGGTTCGGCAGTGCCGTTTTAGAAGCGCTGGCGGCGGCAGGGTGTGCAGGAGTTGAGGTTCGCTGTCTGGGCGTCCGGGATGTATTTGTGCCCCACGGCCAGCCCCGGGTTTTACGGGAGCGTTTGGGGCTTGTACCTTCTGCTATAGCGGACGAGGTGGAGAGAATGCTCAAGGGTGAATCTGCAGCTCCCGGTGCGGGCGAAGTAAAGGAGTTGTTCGATGGGTAGCACCAGGAAACGATTGGATGTTCTCTTGGTAGAAAGAGGATTGTTCCCCAGCCGTGAGCGGGCCCGAACGGCCATTATGGCGGGAGAGGTGCTGGTCAACGGACGAGCCCTCTGCAAGCCCGGGAGCCAGGTGGCTGCTGAAGCGGAAATCGAGGTTTTAAATTCCTCGCCCCGCTACGTCAGCCGCGGGGGTTTGAAGCTGGAGCGGGCCTTACAAGTTTTTGGCGTTGATCCCTCCGGGAGGGTGGCCTTGGACGCCGGAGCTTCCACCGGGGGGTTTACCGACTGCCTCCTGAAGCACGGCGCCCGACGGGTACACGCGGTAGACGTTGGGTATGGACAGCTCGACTGGCGCCTGCGCCAGGACCCGCGGGTCGTTGTTCATGAAAGGGTAAACTTACGGTATTTAACCCCGGAGATTCTGGGCGAAAGAGTAGATCTAGCTACGCTAGATCTTTCTTTTATTTCTTTAAGCAAGGTGTGGTCGGCCGTTCTGAAGTGTCTTCTTCCCCAGGGCGAAGTAATAGCTCTGGTTAAGCCCCAGTTTGAAGCAGGGCCGGAAAGGGTGGGGAAAAAGGGTGTAGTGCGCGACCCTGAGGTTCACTGCCAGGTGCTTCTGGAAGTGTGTGCGGGAGCCCAGGCCCAGGGATTTTCCCTTTGGGGGCTTTCTTATTCCCCCCTTTTAGGCCCGGAGGGAAACAGGGAATTCTTCCTCTGGCTGGGCTTAAGTGCTCCCGGGCTGACGTGGCGGGAGGTGGAAGCCCTTGTTCCTGAAGTGGTGTCCAGGGCCCATAAAGAAGTAAAAGGTGGAAAGGAGTGAAGCCTTGGTTGCCGGCGATTTATTTCTTCTGGGGCTTCTAATCGGTGGTTTTATAGCTGCGTGGTGGCTCAAGCGACGGCAAGCTCAAAGATTGGCCGCCCGGATCCGGCGGGCCCAGAAGGCGGAAAAAGAGGCCATACGTTTTTTGACCGAGAAAGGCTACCAGGTGATTGATGTCCAGCGCCAGATACCGGTAGTCATGGTGGTAGACGGGCGGGAATATAAAGGCTCTGTGCGGGCCGACATTGTCGCCCGTAAAGGTGGCAAGACCTATGTTGTGGAAGTTAAAAGCGGGCGCCAGGGCGAAGAGCCAGGAAAGGCGGCCACTCGAAGGCAACTGCTGGAATATTTTTTAGTGTACCGGCCTCATGAGTTGCTGTTATTAGACATGCAGGGGCGAAAAATGCACCGCATATCTTTCCGCCTCGGTGGCAATTGGTATAATAAATTACAGGGGCTCCCAGATATATGGAGATACGCCCTTGCGGGGTCCTTGGGAGCCTTAATCACCTGGTTAGGTTTGGCCAATGGGTTGGGGAAATGAGGGACGCCTTTGCAGAGAATAGCTTTAATAGCAAATCATAGCAAACCGCAAGTATACGGTGTAGCCCTTAACCTGATGGACTGGCTGGAAAAACGGGGCGTTGAGCCCCTGGTGCTGTCCAGCACGGCCGAAAAGCTTGGTTGTCCCGGGCGAGGTATTCCGGCCGAAGAACTGGTGAAGGCGGACTGTGTGTTGTCATTGGGGGGAGACGGCACGCTTTTGCAGGCAGCCAGGCTGGTAGCAGAAATGGGGATACCCATTTTAGGGGTCAATTTGGGCCACTTGGGGTTTTTGACGGAAATCGAACTAAGTGAACTCTTTCCTTCCCTGGAGAGGCTTCTGGGCGGCGATTTCAGCATCGAAGAGCGGATGATGCTGTCCACCTGCCTGTGGCGAGACGGGAGAAAGGCCTTTTTTACAGCCCTAAACGATGTGGTTATTACCAAAGGTGCCTTTTCCCGCATGCTCAGATTGGAAGTATATGTAGGCGAGGCCTATCTCGATACCTATCCGGCGGACGGGCTGATTGTGTCTTCTCCTACCGGATCTACGGCCTACTCCCTTTCGGCGGGGGGGCCTTTGGTGTCACCGGAGCTGCAGGTAATGATTATAACCCCTATCTGTCCCCACACCCTTTACGCCCGTCCCCTGGTAGTACGGGGAGACCGGGAAATTCGCGTCAAGGTCTATGCCGCAGGAGCCGAAGTGATGCTAACCGTTGACGGCCAGCAAGGGGTACACTTAAACCACGGCGACGAAGTGATCACCTCTAAAGCGGGGGTGCCCGCCCGCCTCATACGTCTGCAGGGGCGTTCATTTTACAGCTTGGTACGGGAAAAACTGCGGGAAGGAGGTAACCGCCATAGCCTTGAAGAGCCTGGCGAGGAGGGATGAAAAAAGCCAAGCGCCAACAGCTCATATTATCCATCATTGGGGAAAAGCCTATTGAGACTCAGTTGCAGCTAATCCAGGAACTCCGGGCCCGGGGATTAGAGGTAACCCAAGCCACCATATCCAGGGACATCAAGGAATTGGGCCTGATAAAGGTGCCGGCCGGGGAGAACAGCTATCGCTACGCTCCTCCGCCGGAAGAGCGGCGGCCGAATCCCTATCTGCGTTTGCAGCGGTTGTTTCAGGATTCGGTGGTCAAAGTTGATTTCAGTGAAAATCTTATTCTTATCCGAACCCTCCCCGGCACCGCCCATGCCGTGGCGTCCTGTATCGACCAAATTGAATGGCCGGAAATTATCGGTACCGTGGCCGGGGATGATACCATTTTAGTCATTATCAAGCCCAAGGACGCCGTGCCTAACATTTTCCATCGCTTCATAACCTTGCTGTCGTAGGAGGAAGCGTATGCTACAGCTCCTACAAATAGAGAATTTTGCCTTGATTGAAAAACTGGACCTCGAACTGGGGCCCGGTTTAAACGTTTTGACTGGAGAAACGGGAGCTGGCAAGTCCATTATTATCGATGCCATCGGATTACTGGTGGGGGCGAGGGCTTCCGGAGATTATCTCCGGGAAGGCAGCCCAAGGGCGCGGGTCAGCGGCCTTTTTAATTGCCGAGGAATAACCGGCGTGGAAGAAGCCCTCGGAGAGCTGGGTATTCCTATGGAAGAAGATGGAAGCCTTCTCCTAAGCCGGGAGCTCAGCAGCAGCGGTCGTCATACTTGTCGCATCAACGGGCGCAGTGTCACCCTTTCCATGTACCAGCGGGTTGGTCAACAACTGGTAGATTTACACGGGCAGCATGCTTACCAGTCCCTCCTTAAGCCGAGCTACCAGTTACAGTTGCTGGACAGTTTTGCCGGTCTTGAAGCCTTACGCCGGGAAGTAGCGGATATATACGCTAAGTGGCGGTCCACGCAAGAAGAACTGGCGGATCTTTACGGCAACCCTGAGGAAAGGGAAAGACAAAAGGATTTGTTGCGCTTTCAGGTAGAAGAAATCGACAGGGCTGCCCTGCGGGTAGGGGAAGAAGAAGAACTGCGGCAAGAGCTCCAGGTTTTAAATAACACTGAAGAGTTAACCCGGGAGGCGCGGGCTGTATATAACCTCCTCTTTGGAGGGCAGGACGTGCGAAGTGAAGCAGCCTACGATCTCCTCGCCCAAGCCGAGGAACGCTTGAAAGCCATGGCCAGCATTAATCCGGAACTCGGCAAATGGGTGGACCTTCTCGAAGAAGCCAGGGTGCAGGTAGAGGAAGTAGCCAGGGCCGTGAGATCCTACGGTGAAGGGCTGGAGTTTGACCCCGCACGTATCCAGCAGATCGAAGAACGCCTAGAAACGCTGCGCCGTTTGCGGCGTAAATACGGGGAAACAGTGGAAGAAATTTTGCGTTTTCGCCAGGAAGCCGCTTGTGCCCTGTCCAGATTCGAACAGAGGGAGGAGAATGCTAAATTATTGGAGGAAGAGCTCAATCGTTTAGAGGACCTTTACCGGGAAAAGGCGGGCCAGCTCCGGAAGTTGCGCCTCCAGGCGGCCCGGCGGTTGGAAAAAGAAATAGAGAATGCCCTGCACGATTTGGCCCTGCCGACGGCCAGGGTAACCATTGCCTGCCGTCAGAAGGAAGTTCCCGGGCCCCAGGGATGGGACGCGGTAGAATTCTTTTTTCAGCCCAACCCGGGAGAAGGGAGCTACCCCCTGGCCCAGATAGCTTCGGGGGGAGAAATGGCCAGGGTTATGCTGGCTTTAAAAAGCATCCTGGCGAGTGTGGATGAGATTCCCACCCTCATTTTTGATGAAGTTGATGCCGGCGTGGGCGGTCATGCTGCGCGCGCCGTTGCCTTACACCTGGCCCACATTGGAAAGCGCCATCAGGTTCTCTGTGTGACGCATTCCGCCCAATTAGCCAGCTTAGCTGACTGCCATTTTAATGTAAATAAGGTAATAGATGGTGGGAGAACCTTTACCCAAGTAAAAGAACTAAGAGGCCAAGACCGGCTGGAAGAACTGGCCCGGCTGCTTTCCGGTGAGGTAAGCCCAACAGCTTTGAAGCACGCTGGTGAGCTCTTAGACCAGGCAAAAGCAATTAAACGTAATTAAAGCATTTTAGCAGTATATTTCACCTTCTACCAGGCCAAACCTCGCTAATAGGCCGTTTTTTACAGCATAAAAGCGGCCGGGCGGGGTTAATTTATTCTTAGAAACGAGTTATAAAAAGCGAGGTGAAGTTTTGAAAGACCGGAGAAGGAAAATTTTAGGAATACTTTTGGCCCTGCTGGTCTTGGTTGGCGCTCTGGCTCCTCCGGTGCGCACTTTTTTCGACCTACCTGCAGAACAACAGGTGGTCCTGGGTGAAAAAATCCAACTAAGCTGGCAGTTACCACCTTCTTGGGAAAGACAAATCGCCTGGATTATTTACGACTCCCAAGGCAGCAGTAGAATAGCCCGGGCGAGCGGTGGTTTTAGCACCACCGAGGCAGGTGATCTGCACCTGCAGTTGAAGCTCTTTGGTATTATTCCCCTAAAAAATATTAATATTCAAGTAGTAAAGCCCGTTGCCGTGGTTCCGGGCGGTCATTCCATCGGCATCCTTCTGCATACCCACGGGGTGCTGGTGGTAGGCGAAGCAGGGGTGGAAACCCCCCAGGGAGAAAAAAGATACCCGGCCAGGCGGGCCGGGTTAGAGGTAGGAGATGTTATTCTGGCCGTCAACGGTCAGGAGGTGAAAAGTGAGGAAGACTTAGCCAGCCTTGTTCACAGTGCAGGTAAAGCGGGGAAAAAAGTTGAGCTGCTGGTTCGGAGGGGGGAACGGGAATTTACGGTGAATATCCAGCCGGAATACTGCCGGGAAACCGGACGCTATCGCATAGGGCTTTATGTGAGGGATAGCACTGCGGGAGTAGGCACCCTTACTTTCTATCATCCCACCCGTGGGATTTATGGAGCCCTAGGGCATAAGGTAATGCCGGAATACTGTTCCCATGCTTTAGAAATCACAGGAGGGAAGATCATAGCCGCTGCGGTGCAGGGCATTCAGCAGGCCAGGAAGGGACAGCCAGGTGAAAAGATAGGCTTATTTTTGGATAACCCAAGTTTTAGCGGTATTATCCAAAAAAATACACCATTTGGTATATTCGGTGTATTGTCCGGCCGACCTTTACCCGGCCCTTATGGAAACCCGGTACCGGTAGCGTTAAACAACCAGGTGCGTACCGGGAGGGCGGAAATCTTGACCGTAGTATCCGGTGAACAAGTAGAAGCCTTCGAGGCCTATATCGAAAGAGTTTTGCCCCAGCAATACTCTAACGGTAAGGGCCTGATTATCCGCATCACCGATCCCAGGTTGCTGAGCTTGACGGGGGGTATTATCCAGGGCATGAGCGGCAGTCCTATTTTGCAGGACGGGAAGCTGGTGGGAGCAGTTACCCACGTATTTGTAAACGATCCCACCAGAGGTTACGGTGTGCTGGCAGAATGGATGCTAAAGGAAAGCGGGCTCTGGGAGGATGAATCGGCACAAGAGACTACCGGGAAGCTCCTTGTCGAACTTCCTGGTAGTTTGTTTTTTATTTAGATGAAAAACGGACCTGGTGGCGTACAACCAAAAGTTTTGCGGCTGGAAGGATTATCCCTCTCCTGCGTCGAAATTATTGCCCGGAAAATAGCAGGAAAATACAGGAGGCGGGATGGATAGATGACCCAACCCATAAAAGTGCTGGTGGCCGATGATAACAAAGAATTCTGTGAGGTGCTGGAGGAGTACTTTAACGAGCAACCGGACCTTATTTTAACGGGGATTGCCCATAACGGACACGAAACGCTCCAATTAATTCGCGAATGCGAACCGGATATTGTAGTCTTGGATATTATAATGCCTCATCTGGACGGCATCGGAGTACTGGAACGGCTGATGGAATATGATCCCCGGCCCAAGGTAGTGGTCTTAACGGCCCTGGGTCAGGAGGCTATGACCATTCGAACCCTAGAGTTGGGAGCTGACTACTACATACTCAAGCCCTTCGATCTGGAGGTATTGGGCAATCGCCTGCGGCAACTCGCCAACGGGCAGCCTCTTCCACCTTCGGCCCCGATTGCCCGCAATCGCAATATGGACATCGAAGTTACCAAAATCATTCACCAAATGGGGGTTCCGGCCCATATTAAGGGTTACCAGTATTTACGGGAAGCCATCCTTCTGGTCATCGAAGACGTAAACCTGCTGGGAGCAGTCACCAAGGAGCTTTACCCCATGATTGCCCGCAAGTACATGACCACTCCCAGCCGTGTAGAGAGGGCTATTCGCCATGCCATCGAGCTGGCCTGGGACCGGGGCAATGTGGATATGATGAACAAGTTCTTTGGCTACACTATCAATATGGAGCGAGGAAAGCCGACCAACTCGGAGTTTATCGCCATGGTGGCCGACAAGCTCCGAATTGGGGCTAAAATTAATTAATAAAAAGGGCACCCTTGCAGGGTGTTCTTAAATTTTGGGGAGGTTTTAAGCAGTGATAGAGGAGAATAGGTTTAGAGAGAGATGTTTAAAATCCGAAAGAATTTATACCGGTAAAATCCTTAACCTCCGTAAGGACAGGGTAGCGCTGCCCGACGGCCGGGAGGCCAGCCGGGAGGTCGTCGAGCATACAGGGGCTGTAGCCGTGGTGGCGCTGGACCATGAGGAGAGGGTTTACTTGGTAAGACAGTATCGTTACCCCATTGGGAAAGTTACCTTGGAAATCCCGGCGGGGAAGCTCGACCCCGGGGAGAATCCCGAAGCCTGCGCCCGGCGGGAGTTGAGGGAAGAAGTGGGCCTCGTAGCCGAAAATTGGCAGCACCTCCTGACTTTTTACAGTACTCCTGGTTTTTCCGATGAAATCATGTACCTCTTTCTGGCCCGGGACCTTTCCAGGGAGAAGGCCCAGCCGGATGAAGATGAGTTTCTGGAAATCCTCTCTTTGCCCCTGGAAGAGGCCCTGCTTAAGATCCGGGAAGGGGAAATTATGGATGCCAAAACCATAATCGGATTACTGGCTCTGAGGTATAAAGTAACCGGCCAAGCATATTCATTTTATAAGGAATAAAGCAGGGACAAATACGAGACGGTGCAAGGAGACGACATAAATGGATCGGGCCCTGGCACGGCATTTGCAACAGAACATCGTTCTTTACCTGCTGGTGGGTTGCGTTTTTGTCGGAGGCATACTGTTGGGTGCCGTAGTGGTCCTGCTGTTAGGGGAAGGCCACCAGGTGGAGCTGACTGCTCACCTGGATAACCTTTTGCAGCGACTCGTCGTAGCCGAGCCCCTGGCCGGGGCCGTTACCGTACAGGCGGCTTTAAAAGGGATAAAGGAAATAGGTTTTTTTTGGATTTTAGGTTTAACCGTCATAGGATCACCTTTAATTGTGGCCTCCGTCCTGAGCAAGGGTTTTGTCCTGGGGTTTACCGTGGCTTTCTTGGTGCAGGAAAAATCCCTGCAGGGAGTGGCCCTGTCTCTTTTATCCGTACTGCCTTTCAACATAATCCGCCTTCCTGCTCTGCTCGCGGGCGCGGTTTTGGCCCTTTCCTTTTCTTGGAGCCTGGCAAAGGGTAGCCTAGGCCTTAAGGGCGGCGGTTTCCTAGGTCAGCTCGTGATGTATTCATTAGTGATGGGTTTCCTGGCCCTGGTAATCATGGGAAGCGGGTTAATTGAGGCGTACTTGGCACCTCCTTTAGCCCGAATCGTCTTGCAGTATCTTTAGACGAAGGGAGGCAACAAAAATGCTGGTCGTCACTATTACTAACTGGCGAAGAAAACTGGTCTGGCTCCTGGCAGCTTTGTTAGTAGGAATGGCCTTATTGCTAGGGCAATCATCCTTGGAACACACCGCCCCAAGCCTGCCCGCGAGCGCCGACGTGAAACAAGAGATGGCCGGGGAGAAAAGCGGTACCCTGAAGCAGGGAATTATGGAGAGACTACTAACAAAGCTGCGGCAGTATTATCAAGGAGAGTAACTCGAGCGGGTACTCAACCCGCTTTTTTTGTTAATGATGGCGTGGATGGAGGAGTTTGCCAGGAAATGTGGAAATTAAATGGTAAAAGCCAAGGAAGCGGGTGATGACCTTTGCAGCAACTGCTGGACGATTTTCTTTATTATCTGGCCGTAGAGCGCGGGTTGGCCGAGAATACGCTGGCTTCTTATCATAGCGATTTGGAGCAATACTTTAATTATCTGGCCGAAGCCAAGATAACTTCATTACAGGATACCAGCCGAGGCCTGATCGTGGCTTACTTGGTCCACCTGCAACAGCAAGGTCGTTCCCCTGCCACCATCTGTCGGCACCTAGCTGCCTTGCGGTCTTTTTACCAGTTTTTAGTGCGCGAAGGAGTTTTGCCCAGCGACCCTACCGCTACCATGGAGTCTCCCCGCCAGACCAGGAAGTTGCCCCGGGTACTGACGGTGGAAGAGGTTGAACTGCTGCTGAACCAACCCCGGCCCAGGACCCCCGCCGGGTTGCGGGATAAAGCCATGCTGGAATTGCTTTATGCTAGTGGTCTGAGGGTTTCGGAATTGGTGGCGTTGAACGTGGAGCAGGTCAACCTGCAGGAGGCCTACGTCCGCTGTGTAGGCAAGGGCTCCCGGGAACGGGTGGTGCCTATTGGACCAGTGGCTTGCTTTTACCTCAAAGCATACCTGGAGCAGGGCAGGGGTCAGCTGCTAAGGGGCAGAAAAGAGCCCGCCCTATTTATCAATCAACAGGGCAAGAGGTTATCCCGCCAGGGCTGCTGGAAGATTATTAAAGCCTATGCCCGGGCGGCCGGACTCCCGCGCAATATTACACCTCATACTTTGCGACATTCCTTTGCCACCCACTTACTGGAAAACGGGGCTGACCTGCGTTCGGTGCAGGAGCTGCTGGGCCATGCTGACATAAGTACGACCCAGATTTATACCCACCTTACGCAGAAAAAAATTAGAGAAATCTATAATCATACTCACCCCCGGGCTTGAATATCTAATTTAAAGGAGGAAGGCCGGTAAGGGGGGATATCGTGCATAAACTATTTGCGTGGACCTTACTCCTTATTTTCTTATTTAGCTGGCAATCCGCCTTCTCATGGGCAGCCCCTGTCGAAAATGAGGTGGAAACGGACACTGCGGCTACCGAAGGGGCAGCCGGCCTTAAGCTCAACGTTAAAGGTGCCGTCTTGATGGACCCACAGTCGGGCAAGATCCTGTGGGAACAGAATCCCCATTACAAGGGATATCCCGCCAGCATGACCAAATTGATGACCATGGTGGTTACCATGGATGCCGTGGCCCGGGGCGAGGCCAGCCTGGACGATCCCGTGCAAACGAGCGAAAGGGCCGAAAGCTTTGGTGGGGCGGAGGTCTTCCTGGAACAGGGAGAAACAGTTTCCCTGGAGAAGATGCTTATCGCCATTGCCGTGGCTTCGGCTAACGATGCGAGCGTCGCAGTTGCCGAGCATATAGCCGGCTCGGAAGAAGCCTTTGTAGAATTGATGAATGCCAAGGCGCAGGAACTGGGTCTAAAGAATACCCATTTCACCAACTGCCACGGCCTTCACGATCCCGACCACTATACGACCCCCTATGACACGGCCCTCATCGCCCGCTATGCGCTGAAGTATCCTAAAATTCTCGAGTGGACTTCTATCAAACGTTACACCTTTCGCCAGGACCCCTTAACTATACTGGATACCACCAATAAGATGCTCTACTGGTACCCGGGAACCGATGGGTTCAAGACAGGCTACACCGAAGCTGCCGGCCTCAATCTGGTTTCCACGGTCGAGAGGGACGGCTTGCGCCTCATCGCCGTAGTGATGGGTGTGGAAACTCCCCAGGGTCATTTTACGGAATCCATGAAGCTTTATAACTGGGCCTTTCGCCAGTGGGCCTGGAAAAAAATCTATAATCCCGGTGAGGTGGTGGCCGAAGTAGCGACCAATAAGGGGCAAGAAGAGAAAATAAGAGTTATAGCGGCCGACAAGGTAGGGGGAGTCGTGCCCCGGAGTAAGCTGAAACAGGCCGACCTTATTACCACCCGGCTGGTGCTTCCCCCGGTGATCAATACCCCCGTGACCCAAGGCCAGAAGGTGGGAGAAATTATCATCCTGGAGGGGGGACAGGAGATCGGCCGGACGGATTTGCTGGGCGAGAAAAGTGTGGCCCGGGCAACTTTAAGACAAGTAATACAGCGCGCAATCCGGGCAGTTTTTACTGTTCGACATTAATTTACCATATTTTTGCAGGAAAATTGCCTTCCTATAGCGAAAATAACCCTTCTGGAACACTAAAAAATCAGGGGGGTTTTTTCTTTTGCAGGTGTTTTTCAGCCAAGACGGCGCGGCTTTGATCGCCAGGATTAAAGGGGAGTTAGATTTGGGAACGGCCGACAGATTGCGGCATGAACTAGAGACCAGCATAGACCACGCCCGCCCCCGGATTCTGTACCTGGACCTAGAGGGGGTTTCCTTCATGGACAGTTCCGGGCTGGGAGTAATTTTGGGACGTTACCGCCGCCTGGCGCGTCAGGGCGGCAAGGTCATCATATGCCGACCTCAGCCCCAGGTACGGCGGCTTTTGGAGCTTTCCGGGATTAATAAACTAATCGAGATAGTATCCGAGGACCCCGATAGGTCTCCCGGCAGGGAGGTGCTCTAAAGTGGCCCCAGGTAACGGCGAGGTGGCCAACAGCATGTGCCTGGAATTCCTAAGCCTCCCGGAGAACGTCGGATTGGCCCGGGTGGCCGTGGCGGCTTTTGTAGCCCAGACGGACTTAACCCTGAATGAACTGGAAGAGATTAAAGTGGCCGTTTCGGAGGCCGTGGCCAACGCGGTGATCCACGGTTACGGCGGAGGACCTCAGGGCTGGGTACGGGTGAAGGTGAACCGGACGCGGGAAGACCTGGAGATAATCGTAGAGGACGACGGTAAGGGCATAGCCGATGTGGCCCTGGCCATGCAGCCGGCTTATTCCAGCGATCCCGAAAGGATGGGCCTGGGCTTCGCCTTCATGCAGTCTTTCATGGACGAGGTAGAAGTTGTTTCCGAAGAAGGTCGGGGTACAAGGGTAATTATGCGCAGGAAGCTCAGTTCGTCCACTACGGCATCTTAAGGGCGGGAGGCGGGGGAATTGCGCCTTTCGGAAATGAATTTACCTCGCTTTCCCCTGTTATCAGAAGAAGAGGCTGTGGAGCTCCTGCAGCGGGCCAAGGCGGGCGACCGGGCCGCTCGGGAACGCTTGATCAACTGCAATCTGAAGTTAGTCTTTAACATTGTCCAGCGCTTCGAAAACAGGGGGTACGAATTAGAGGACCTTTTTCAAATCGGTACCATCGGTTTAATTAAAGCTATTGACAAATTTGATCTTAGCTACAAAGTCAAATTTTCCACCTATGCGGTGCCCATGATCTTGGGGGAGATTAAGCGGTTTTTAAGGGATGACAGCTCGGTCAAGGTCAGCCGTTCCCTGAAAGAAACCGCCTTCAAGGTCAACCGCATACGGGACGAACTGACCAAGAAATTGGGGCGGGAGCCGGGTATCGGCGAAATTGCCCAAGCCTTGAATCTTTCCCGGGAAGAAATTGTGGCTGCGCTGGAGGCCATCCAGTCCCCCGGCTCTATCCACGACACGGTTTACCAGGACGATGGAGACCCTATTTACGTATTGGATCAGCTCAGCGATGAGAACGAACAGGAGCCAGTGTGGCTGGATAAAATAGCCCTCAAGGAGGTGCTGATGAAATTACCCGAAAAGCACCGCAAGGTCATCGTAATGCGCTTTTTCCAGGATAAGACCCAAACCGAGGTGGCCGAGAGGCTAGGTTTATCCCAAGTGCAGATCTCCCGCATCGAGCGTCAAGCCCTGGCACGTTTGCGTGAGCTGCTGCGCTCACCTTGAGCCCGGGCTTTTTCTCCAATAAGTAAAACGGCCTCTTCCGCGACAGGCCAACAGGTGGTGGGCTCTGGCGGACCTGCTCCGGTAAGAAGCCCTGAAGGTATTTGGGACCCAATGGGGCCGGTAAGAGCAACCTGGTCAAAATGCTGGTGGGCCTGGTCCATCCTACCGGGGGCCAGGCCCGGGTGGCCGGCTATTCTCCCCTGAACCATCGGGGCCGGCGGGAGGTAGGCTTTCTGCCCGAAAACTTTCGTTTGTATGGCTGGCTGCGGGGCGAGGAACTACTCATTTTCCATGCCCTCCTGGCCGGCGTGGAGGGCAGGGAAGCCCGCCCTATCCGTGGTGGGGGGCATGATAGAGCAAATTGGCGTCATGTTGGAAAGTCCCACTTCCATCAAAGTCCCACTTCCATCTATATAGGCGTGATCAGCAGCCTTCTTTTGCCGGCGGATGCCGTCTACCGCCGGCTGGTGCACACCCTGGTAGACCGAATTTGCAAAATATACTGGGAGCCTTTGGCAGCCTGCCGACACCCAGCAACTGGATGTTGCTCTATATCCTGGTGTATATCGCCGGACTCCTGGCAGCCGCAATCTACCTCTTTAACCAACGGGATATTTAAATGGGCAATACTTTCCCCCTCGCCCAAGCTGGTTAAAACATACTTGCGACAGGGTAAGGAAATAATAAAAATAGAATGAACCAGAAGAGAGGGGGAAAGCCATGCACGTAAAGGTAGCAGAACTGGTAGGACAATCGCCGGCCAACTGGAAGGATGCGGTTCAGGCGGCGGTGGCGGAAGCTGCCAAGGAGATACCGAACATTTCCGGCGTGGAAATATGTAATCTTACCGCCAACGTTAAGAACGGTAAACTTACGGAGTTTAAGGCCAACGTAAAAATCGTATATGCCGATCATGGAGCCGAGATTTAAGGTAAAGCCCCGGAACTTCCGGGGCTTTAGTCTTGGGAGTTATCCTCATCTTTGAACCTGCGCCAAATTATCCAGGTGGGTCCATTCTCAATGGACCTACGGGAACGCCGTTTTTATGTGGGCAACAGATCAATTGAATTAGCCCCCAAGGAATTTGAACTTATGCGTTGTCTTTTGCTAAATGCAGGCAAGTTGGTTCGCCGGGAGGTTTTATTGCAACAGATATGGGGATATAATGAGGCTGTGGATACAAGGACGTTGGATGTTCACGTTTACCATTTAAGACAAAAGATCGCACTTGATCCTTCCTTACCTGCCCGTATAGAAACTGTCCGCCAGGCAGGATATCGGTTGTTGGTGGGAATAGAATAATATCTTTAAAGGGGGCATAAGTAGAATTTAAATTATTTTAAGTTAATATTTACACGATCGTAATTAAGCATTAATAAAAAGATTTTAAAATTACTATTGCGGGTGCCACCTGCTACAGCGGCTGCGGCAGGAGCAGCGGCCACTATGCCCGAGGATATGCGCGTATCCATTACTGATCCTCCAGGGGAAAACGCCTACTCCATAGCGGGCTACACGTATATACTGGTCTACAAGGACCAGAAGGATAAGGTCAAAGGAGAAGCCTTGGCCGAGTTTCTCTGGTGGGCCATACATGATGGTGAAAAATACGCCAAGGACCTTTTATATGCCCCCCTGCCCGAGAATGTAGTTAAGAAAGCAGAGGAGAAAATTAAACAAATTAATTACCAGGGCACACCTTTTATTAAATAGCACCTGTAAAAGATACGGAAAAGTTTTTTAGAGGTGATCCGACGTCTTCTCGGGGATTGCTATAGGCCTTTAGGGGTGAGGTTTTAGAAACAGCGGGCCAGGAAAAGGAATATGCCAAACGGGTATTCAAATTCCTGAAAGGCGGAGGAGGCGAGCCCTACTCGCCAACTCGAAAAAAGGACGGTCTGTCCAGCGCGAGGGAGAGATACCTGGAGATGCCGTAATTACCGGTACATTCACGAGGCCAAGGTAGTCCCCGAAGTACGCCCGGCATGAGACCATGCGCGTGCATTCTTTGAAGTGATGGCCGGAATGCGTTAGGGACTTAACTGTAGGAGGGAAAAGGGAAATCTGGAAAAATAACTGACTAGGTCGGGGAAGTTGCTGTAAAAGCGATTTCCCCGGTTGCGTTTATAGGATCCAGAATTTAGCAGGTATTTACACAAACTTTACTCTTCTTTTAACCCGGGTTAACTTGCCTTTAACTGTGTGGTAATCGTTTTACAGTAGAATAAACCCGTAACCGGGGAGGGAGAGCATGATGGATTGCAGGGGCGACAAATCTAGCAAGACCCGGGAGGGTTTGAGCAACACTTTATTCGGGGATTAAAGAAGATTAAAGAAGATTAAAGAAGATTAAAGAAGATGACCTTAAGATGTGCCCTAGCGCTAGCGGTGATGCTGGCCATGGCGTTAAGGAGGCTACGAGAAAAGAAAGGAGTAAACCTACGCAGTTTAGTAAAGGCAGCTTAAAGCTAGGAGGATAAAGGGAGTAATATACCCTTTTGGGAGCTATTTTCCAGCTATTGTAAATTCCTCTTACTAGAAATAGCTTTACTACTTCGAGTTCTTTATAGTATATTTTGTTTAAAGTAAGATGCACATCGGAGGTAAGTTTCTATGCATAAAGTTACCATTTCAGAAAAAGGTCAAATCTCCATTCCTGTTGCCTTACGAAGGCAGTATGGGTTGAAAAAAGGAGATAAACTAGTCCTTGAAGAGGTCGAAGGGGCCATCATTCTCCGTCCTTTGCCGCGACACCCTTTGTTGGCCCTTAGAGGTAGCTTAAAAGGGAGAGAAGGGGAAAAACTTACGGAGCTTCTCCTTAAGGAACGTGCCGCGGATAGGGAGAGGGAGTAGACTTGAGCCGCAAAAAATTTGTTTTAGACAGCTACGCTATTCTCGCACTGGTAGAGGATGAGCCGGGTGCGCAGGTAGTGGCGGACATTCTTTCTGAAGAGGGTACCGAGTTGTACCTCAGCGTGGTCAATTTGGGGGAGGTTTACTACATTATTTCTCGGGAGCGGGGTGAGCGGGCGGCTGAGGAAGTTGTGCGTGGCGTTATGGACGAGGAGACGGTGGCTATAGTCGAAGTTTCCTGGCCGAGGGCCCGGGAGGCAGCCCGCATTAAGGCTAAGGGTAGGCTTTCGTACGCTGATGCTTTTGTCTTAGGGCTGGCTCTGGAGCTGAAGGCGCCTGTAGTTACTGGCGATCCCGAGATTCAGGATATAGCCGAGAGCCTGGGAACGGAAATAGTGTGGGTAGGCGAATAACAGGGTACTTCTTCGTTTTCAAAGTCGAGGTTGAAGCGCATTTTTGCATGGTTGCCGCAGCAATGATGACGTCTTCGGACGGGGACTTTTAAATCGCTTGCATCTTGCCGATGAATCTCGCCAGCTTAATTACCGGCTGGGTAAAAGATGAATGGCGGTGGAAGAAGTAAAAAGTATAGTACTAGCTGCTGAATTATCGGATTGCTGCCAGATATGTACTGAGGGCGGGTTGTGGCTCATTGTTAGAAAGTGATAACAAAACTAAGAAAGATGGGAGCGCAGCCGGAACCGAAAAACGCTCTATAGGTTTACTGAGGGGAATAGTTGGTAGCTCATCCGCGCCAGCCGAAGGACGGCCCTCGGAGATCCGATGGTCGTGAAAGAGCCGATAGAAACGCTTTCAGTGTTCCAGCCACTTTTTAAGGTTGGCCCTTCACGGGTATGCGCGTAATGCTGCAGACCGCCGTGGCGAGTATTTATACAAGACTGTACTACCCCTCCGAACATGGACCGCGTAAAAGTGGTGGGTTATGCGGTGGCCTCCCGCAGGGAGGATGGCCTGCGGGAAGTGCGGCTATCCGCGGGTGAGCGACCTGGAAAGCTTAAGCCTGGCTGAGGACGAGCCCCTTACCGAGGCGGAAGTTGAAATCCTTGAGCAACAACTCCAGCACCTGGCCGACAAAGAGTTCGAACATTATGCTACCATACCCCGGATCGAACGCGAAAACGTGCGCGCTGCGCGAGTTCACGAGGCTCTAAATTTCCTTGTGATCCGAAGCCTCCTGGACCTCAGGGGGCGGTTTGCCGGGGAGGGTGCATCTTTTTTGGTCAGTCCAGCGGGAAGTTGCTTCGCTTTTTGAGGACAGAGACCACATTTATGTGGACGATTTACCGGCCGACCTTCTCAGACCCTTTGCCGGATTGCTGCTGTTCGACTGCAACGTACCTGCGGTTGGCGATAAAGCTGATATGCGCGTGCCGCGCATTTTAGGCAGGTCGGCGATAGAAGCTGCCTGCCGCTTGGCCGACAGCTTTAAAGTAAAAAAGAAGGAACTGTACTGGAAAACGATGGTAAATCGTTTTAAGCGGGAAGCGGAAGCCAGACTGGGCCAGGCGTACTACTAGTATAGAGGGCCTGGACGTGTTAATGGACTTTGTAAATCGAACGACGGGACCTCCAGCAGTTATAGCCGGGTTATGCGACGTTTTTAAAGGTTAGGGGCCCCCGGTGGCTCAGAACGCGGCTGACTGGGCAGAAACAACGCGAACTCTTACGGTGTGGTGACTACTGCTTCATTGGAGTAGGCGGAAAAACCGGCGGCGTTAAAGGCGCGCACCCTGTAGGCGTAGGTAGTTTCAGGGGATACGGTCTCATCGACGTAACTGTTTACCTGGGTGCCCAGCAGGACTGCAATTTCCACATAGCGCCCGTTAACGCCTGTTTTGCGCTCTATTGTGAGACCGTCCTTACCGGTATCCGGGTCCGTCCAAGCCAGTGCCACCCTGGTGGGTGTAACTGCTACGCCGGTTAAATCCGGGGGAGCCGGCGGGGGAGCGGTAGGTACGGCCGGGAAGACATCAATTCTGGTCATCATTCCTGCCGGAAACTGGCCCTGGCTCACCAGGTGGTGCAGTTCCCGGTCAAACAGGTAATATTGTCCGGGAGAAGTACCGATGAAAAGCAAATCATAGGTTTGGCCGGACCCTATAATAAGGGTGTGCCTCTGGTAAGTGGCATCCAGTGCCTGTGTCTTAAGCGGCCTGGCGTCGCCGGCCAGCACCCGGAATAGACCGCCGCTTAAGTGCAGGGAGTGGTTCAGGCACCCCGCATTAAGGCACCGGATCAGCACCCGTTGGCCCACGGCAGCGCTCAACCTGGACCCGTAAGGCTGGCTGGTAAAGGTATCCGGGGCAATGGTAGCGGGAAAGGCCCGCCCGTTGATGAGCCAATAGTCAGGACTATACTTGGACATATCAATAGGCAATCCCGCCGCTAGGTGGCGGTTCATCCCGCTATCTATCTCTCCCAGCACCAGGACCTGTTCCACGTCAAACTCCGTACCGGTACCCGCCCCGTACGCGGTTTTCCTGAAGGGATCTTCCGGATCATAATCAACCGGGCGAATGATCATCGCCCCGTACAGGCCCACCGGCACTTGTTTCTCCGGCTGGCAGCCGCTCTCGTAAAGGTAGGTTCCCGGGCGGGAGGCGGTAAAGGTGTAAGTCGCCGTTCCCCCATTGGGCCCCGCCGGCGTGTCATAAGATATGAAGCGGCCGCTTTCGTCCTTGACCGGACGGGGGGTCCTGTCCTGACCGGGAAACATCAGGCAGACCGGCTCGTCTAAAGTGTTATACAGGACGATCTTAATGACCTCTCCCGCGGTGGCTTCGATCAGCGGGCCGGGGAGTTGGGGCGTGCCGGTTGCGGAATCGGTAAAGCCCCAAAAGGGGATCTCGATCGGTCCCTCCGGACCCACCATCGTCACCGTTCCTGCCTTGGCCCATAATTCTTTGATAATCATAGTTTCTAACTCCCTATCTCAAAAGTTTGCCAATTATTCCAGGACCCCTACATCCGGGCCCAGAGCACCTTCAGGATAAATAGCTATCATGGTCATAATGCCTCCGGGGAATTTTCCCCAGTTGGTCATCTGGGGCTCTTCATGGGAGTGGAGCATAAAGTAGTACTCGCCCACCCGGTTAAAGGAAGTAGTGCCGACGGGGATGTCCCCCTTTTTCCCCAGGTACGGGCTGCCGCTCCACATGGTCCAGCCGAAGTGGCCCACGGCCAGGTTGCGCAGGTTAGGCAGGGTAGTGGGGATAGGGTTTTCCGGGGTAAAGCCCAGCCCCACCCACGTAAAGATCTGGTCGTACGTCTGCCCGGGCCCTACGAGTACCGTGAACCTCTCGAAGGAAAGGTCTACCGGTCCATTTCTCAACAAGCGTCCGTCCACCGCCACCACCCGCGTATGATTACCGTGAGGGTGGAGGGGGTGATTATCTACCCCGGCCCCTGCGTACCGGAGCAGCACCCTTTCCCCCGGCTCGGCCATAATCAGGCACCCATAGGGCTGGGCAGGAAGGTAACCCGCCCGGTCCGGCAGCATGGTGTCCAGGGCGGCCCGGCCGTTGATGGTCCAGTACCTGGGCTTGCGATCCCGAGGGTTGTAGGGCCGGCCCCTTTCCACTGCGTAGTGGAGAGCGGGGTCGATCTCCCCGATTATCAGCAGGTATTCCCGGTCAAACTCTGTACCGGTACCGGCTCCGTAGGCAGTCTTGTTGGTTACCGGGTGGTAATCCGCCGGGCGGACCACCATGGCGCCGTACAACCCCATGGGCACCTGCTTGGTGGGGTTAGTACCGCTCTCGTAAAGATAGGTCCCCGGGTGGTCGGCTACGAACTTGTAGGTTATCGTCTCTCCCGGCGGTACAGAATCCACCAGGGACACCAGCTTTCCCCCCTCGTACTGGGGCTGGGCTGGAGATTCCGAACCATCCGGGTGGACCACCATGAACTTTTCCACGCCGGGGAAGCGGATGGAGACATTTTCCTCCAGGGTGTTGGTTAAGTTAATGACGACGGTTTCTCCCTGGCTAACCACCAGGTGAGGCCCGGGGAGTTGGGCGGAAGCGCCCTCTTTGGCGGTGAACCCCCAGATGTAGATGCTATTGCCATCCGGCATAGATATATGGCCTTCGGTGGCCCACAGATTAATGGTGCGCGTCTGGTTAATGGCAGGCATGTTAGACGGCATAATTTTCCTCTCCTCATACCCTTCTAGCGGTTGGGGGCCGTTTGGGGCGGCAGAGTGCCGGCGGGGAATATCTGCACTTCGGAGACCATGCCCCCGGGCGTTGCACCGGCATTGGTGTTTTTGTAGTAATTACGGTTAAACAGGGGATAGATACCCGGTGCCGGTGCCGTAAAGATGGCGTCTACCGTCTGCCCGGGCGCGAAGTAAAGAGCATTCTTCCAGTAGGAAAGGTCTTCCCCGTTAAGCCCTCGGAGCTGCCTCGCGTCCTGGCCCACCACCTTGAGGGGAATACCCAGAATCTGCAGGGAGTGCTCCTGATACCCCAGATTAATAAACCGGAGCAGGACCCTTTCGCCCTCATTGGCCCTGATTAAAGCTGCATAAGGCTGGAAGGGAAACTCCTCACCGCCGTTTAAGTCGAGGGTGTCGGGATAGGAACGCCCGTTGAGCAGCCAGTAGGCAGGCCGGTACTCCGTCCAGTCGAATACCTGGACAGTGGCTATCATGTGGTGGGCGGTAGCGTCCAATTCTGCAAGGAAGATAAGGTATTCGCGGTCAAACTCCGTTGACGGATCGTTGTAAGCGAACTTCCGTCCCTCGTAGTCCGGATCTTTCTCTAACCGCGGCCGCACTATGAGGGGGCCCACCATGCCCATCTGGATGTGCTCGACCGGCTCCACGTGGCAGTGGTACATGTAGGTCCCAGGGTGCAGGGGACGGTAGTAGTAGGTAAAATCCCGTCCCACGGGAACCATAATCGACACCTCCGGCACGCCGTCGTAGATCGGGATCTGGTTGGGAAACCCGTGCCAGTGGACGGTGTGGGGGTCATCCAGGTCGGGACGCTGGGGCATTCCCAGGTTGGTCAGGGTGAGGTACAGCTCGTCGTCTTCGTATAATTCAATCAGGGGTGCCGGTAGTTGGGCCTTCCCCCGGTAGGTGAAGATCTGTTCGGCGGGCACCCCGGTAATATCCGCAAAACCAAAAATATAGTGGGTGGTACCGTCGGGCATTTTAATCCATCCGTCGGTGGCTCCTAAATGGAACTCTCTTCTTTGTCCCATGGCGCTTACTCCTCGGAAATAATTTTTATTTTATTTATCACGGTGCGCTCCGCGCGGGGTGACTCAATTCAAGGAGATTGTGCCGTCAACCAACCTCATCGGCTCCAATGTCCACGCCTGGCCACCGGCGACGAGGCTGATCGTCGTAGTCGGTAAGGGGAGCCGGGTAATAGATCCCGTTCAAGGTTAATCCCACCGTGCCCCTATTCACTACTGGGGAACGAGGCTTCAGGTGGTAGTTTCCTTCCACGCCCGGCGCAGGGATAACGATCTTGGTGCTCTTGAAATCCGGCTGGCCCCGCAACGTCCCCACCCTGATCTTGGTATCGTATTCCAGGACAAAGGCGGGATCGGTGATAAGGTTGGTGGGATGGGGTGGGCCGTATGGTGTTGAAAGGCTACAGTAGTAGGGGTGAAAGTACTTCGGCTCGGGGGTACCGAACACTTCCATATCCATAAGCAAGTAGTCTTCCGCCAGTTTACCCGCCACCGGGTCGAAGTGATAGGCCCGGTTATCCCAGAAGATGTTATTGAACAGTACCGGGTCGCTGAAATTGGGCGAGCCGGGCGGTAGCAGGGCCTGGAAGGCCGCACTGTGCGCCTCGCTCACCAGTCCGGCCCCGTGGGGCTGGCCGTCGCTGTCCTCGGCGGTGGCGGTTGTGGCGTTCTTGGCAATGGTGTTATTGCAGATGATTACATTGGAGGCATCGTCCAGGGCGATACCGCCCCCCAGGTCGGTGGATACGTTGTTTACTATTATGTTATTGTAGATCCTGATGCGGTAGGTTCCCGGCTGCAGCAGGCGGATGCCGCCGCCGTCATCGTTGGCCAGATTTCCCTGGATCAGGTTGTTAAAGATGTCTACCTCGCCGGAGCCGGCGGAAAAGGTTTGCGGCGGTATTGGTTGCTCGCCCCCGACCAAAATCCCGCCCCCCTCGTCAAAGGAGGAGTTAAACAGCACCCGGTTGTGGTGGATTTGCCCTCCGTGGCTCAAACCGAAATGGGACAAGCCACCTCCGTACTCGGCGGAATAGTTGCCGATAATCTCATTGTGGTGGATGTTGTAGTAATGAGCACCGTTAAAGATGCCGATCCCGCCGGCCAGGCTCACCCCGCCGTTTCTAATAATTCGGTTGTGGTGGATGTGGATTAACTCGTTATGGAGGTCGCCGGCATAGGGTTTACCAATGGTGATGCCGCCCCCGAACCCGCCGCCGTTTCCTTCGATGACGTTGTTGCTAATCTCCAGGTAGCAGGCGAAGGCGTGTACCAGTATGCCCCCCGCTTCGCTACCCCGGGCCCCGGTAATGGTAAACCCATCGATTTGCGGATTGAAGGCGGAGTTAAAGGCGCCGGCCTTGGCCACCACCGTCAGGGCCTGCCCCTGGGAAATGTTTTGAGGCCCGTCAAAATCGAGGGAGTTGATTTTTTCCAGCCATTCCTGCCGGTAAGAGGCGAAGAAACGCCCGTCAATCACCGTAGCTTTGGGCCCCATTCCCTGCAGCTTTACATTTTTATAAAGGATGGGGCTTTCGTAGTAGGTACCGGGTGGAACGATAATGAGGGTGTTGGCGTCTGCCGCATCGATGGCCTGCTGGATGGAGGTGCCGGGGGTTAAAGTGACTACAGTAGGGTTATAGGTGCTGCCTAACACATGGATCGTGATCCCCGTAGGGCTTACCTTACCATCCCTTTTTCTTACCAGCAACTGCGCGGGGCCCGGGCTGAAATATAAAGGTACCCTCACTCTGATGACCGTATCGGTCCAGGTGAGCACCCAGATAGGCTTCCCGCCCAACGTTACCTGCCCTCGAGTATCCCCAAAATTAACCCCGGTGATCTTGATGGTTCTTATACCCCGAAGCGTTACGTAAACCCGGTCTACCTGGTAAATAAGAGGGGTGCCCGGTGCCACGTCGTAGGGCGGGACCAAATCCCCGTTCGGGGTTTCCACAAGGTTCGAAACCGGGAAAAGGGCCACGTCCGCGTAAGTGGTTTTCCCCGGCCAGACGTCAAACACCAGTTTCAAGGTCTGGTAGTCGGGGTTGTAGTTGGCATTGGGTCTTTCCGGATCTCCCGGGTCATTGCCTATAACCTGGTACATGGCCGGAGCCACGCCGGAGGGTGCGGGCACATTGGCCGTATAGGTGGAGGGAAGCAGTACCTCGAAAATGCCGTACTGGTCGGTATAGACGGTGGTCAGAAGCCTTCCCTGGTAGTCGCGGATGCCCACCGGGGTATGGGCTATGCCCCGTTTTTCACGGTAGAAGGGGGAGGTGGGGTTGGTCTCCAGGTTGAGGTCATCCCACATCCCTCCTACGATGCGGCCGGGGATGGGGACGTCGGTGTACAGGAAAAAGTCTACTGCCGCGTTTTGGCCATTCTGGAGGGTAACCACCTTTTTAGTACGGGAGTCTCCGTAATAGCCGGGAGGTACCACGTTGATGGAGACCTGTTCGGCGCCCGCCCTGCCGGTATTCGGCTTACCCTTTTTCTGGACCGAAGCATTGCGCGCAATGACGTACTCGTCGCCCTGATCCGTGTTTACGGAGTTCTCGTCTACTGCCCGGTAACCCTCCGGGGGGACCACCTCCACAATGTAGGTGCCGGCCGGAAGAGGTTTTTCCACGGCGTTCGGCGCGCCGTAGTAGGGTTCAAAATAGGTGGTAAAGGAAAATCCGCCGTCGTAGACCCCCGGCGCGACGTAGCCGCTGTTCAAGGGAACTTCTGTAACGATTGTACCGTCAGGACGTTTAGGATGCTCCCAGGCACCGGTGGTCACCGAGTTAATCTTGGCGCCCTGGACGAGGTTCCCGTTCTGGTCAACGGTGGTGGTATAAAGATTGATGGTTACCTTAGGGATCCCTGGCTCGTAGTCTTCCGCCGCCGCGTAGCGCGGGTCTATTTCGTTGCGCATAGTGGCATAGTATACCATGCCGGAAATGCCGCCGTTGCTCGTGCCGTCCGCCAGAGGGTATTCTTTTTTACCCCAATCGATTCTGGTGGTCATGCCGGCGCCGGTCATCTCGGCAATGGTCAAGCCGCCGGGAACAATAGCGGGCGGGAACGGCAAACCGGGGTGGGGTACGGCTGCCGCCACGGTCTGCCCCCAGCGGGTGAAGGCGACCTGGGCTACGGCAAAACGCTCCAGTTCGAATACTTCCTCCAGGGAGTAATTACCGTCCATGTCGGTGACAGTTCTATACTGGATGCTGCCGTCCTTGAAGCGGGTTCCCACCTCTACGTTGGGGATACCCTCTTCGCCGGGGTCACGGATGCCGTTTTCGTTGGCATCCCGGAAGACCGCTCCCTCGATCCGGCCGAACCACCTGGGGATGTGGATGTCACCCATATCGACCAGCGCCCCGCCCGAGATACGCACCGTGCGGAAGGATATGATGTGGTCCAGGGGCTCATCCCAGATGGCCATCTGGTACACGCCGGCGGGCACATTGTTGATTACGAAGGTGCCGTCCGGGTTGCCCCTGCCCGTCCAGACCTGCTGGTCGTTGCCGCCTATGTCGGTCAAGGCGATCCAGGGCCGGTCTACCGGCGGGCCCTGTGGTTGCCCCTCCAAGATACTCCTTATGGTCCCCCTGATGGTGCCCGTCCCCGGTTCCTTAACCTCGCCCCAATCCATGGGCCTGACGAACCCGATCCATACCAGGGGTAAACGGAAGCCCTCTTCGGCGCTGTAGCCGTCGTTGCCCTCTTCAATCCAGGCGTCTATGACCGGAGTGCCTTCAATGGTGGTAGTCTGGATCCAGTCGGTGCCGTCAGGCGGGATGGCCTGAACCGCGTACTTTCCCGGCGGCAGGTTTTCAATGACGGCGTCGCCGTTGGCGTCGGTAAGGATCACCCCGCCGGTTCCCGGGACCGGAATGGGGTTGCCCTCGGCGTCGAGAAGGAAATTCCCCTGTTGGTCCCGCCGGTACAGGGTGCCTAGGGGGTTGCCGAAATAATCGACCTGAACTTCACCAACCGTATCGTGTATTACGATGCGAAATCCGGCCAGCCCGGCTTCCACCGGGATGTCAAGTTCGCCGTTGACCGGCTGGTTGTCGTGGAAAACGTGGACGCGGATTTTAGATAGCGGCAGAGGATGGGACACCAACTCCACCGTGACTTCAGTATCACCGTTTACCGTTATCCAGTTACCACCCATCTTGTGGCCCGGCGCCAGTACGGATACCAGGTATTTTCCGTCAGGTACTCTTACTGTGGGGTTTGAATGGTCTCCGGTGGCCACCACCGGGCTGTGGCTGGGTCCCGCCCTAAGGGAAGGCCAGTTGGCCGGGTCAGGATCCAGGGGATTGCCCACATTATCCTCGTTGACAATGAACTTGAAGTTGGGAATAGGTAAGCCCGTGCCCGCTTCTTTTACCCTAACCGTCAATAACGAGTTCGACGCCTTAGAACCATTATTCATCGGAAGACTACCTCCGGGTTCTCTTTAGGATCATCTTATGTTGATGGCCGCCTTTATGGTGCTTTCAGGGGTTGTTTGTATTAAGGGAAAGCCGGGAGCGAGGGTCTGGCCTGCGAAGAGAAGGATATGTAAAGCACCATAACGGTGAAGAGGTTAAAAAAGAGCCGGGCGTCCTTGTCCACCCCCCAGTCCTGGGTGGAACCGGTGCCCTGGACTTTCTGGAAGCATTCCCGGAACATGGTATTGAGCGCTTCTTCTCTGTTCCGCAGGAAATCGATCATCTGCCGCACATACCGGTCCGCGATTTGCCGGTGCAGATATTCATACACAACCTTGGCGCGTTGTTCGGCGGCGATGTTGGAAAGCAGGTCCGCCGGCAGGTCACCGGTGGCTTCAATGTAAGATGCGGTCCACACCTGGCCGGAGGCGCTGCTGCCGTGCATACCATTTCCAGGTGACTGAGTATGGGGGCTACTCGGCTCCCTCCTACTCGGATACGGGGATTGTTGGAAATATTTTACCTCGGGAGGAGGAAAAAGGGAGTAACTTGTCGAAATCCTCTCCTGGAGGAATTTGGAGAGGAAGTTAAAGATGTCCTCCGATCCCGGACGGAAAAGGAAACCCCTGGGCCAGCAGTAGGCCGCAATTCCTTGGCGCGCATTTACGCCATTCACCGGTGGATTGCAGTCCGGTGTTATCCCAACAATAGTAATATATTACTCAAAATATTTGGTAGGCAGAATTCTTGTATAGCCTAATTTAGCGATGCACAATGAAAAGAAAATGAAAATACAAACATTACCACCAAGACAAGGACGAAACCGTGACAGCCTTATTGCTACCCTGGGTTTGGAACCCCAGGTGGTCACTATCACCTTGGATTGCCTGTTGGCTAGGGGCAGGCCGGTTGACGAAGTTATAGTAGTATATACCGAGAATCCTGGGGTGCGCCAGGCCCTAGACATCATAGCCTGCGAGTTTGCGAGTAACTTCTACCCGGGCATCGAACTCCTACCTGTTCCCGTAACTTCGCCTAAAGGGCGGACGGAGGATTTCTATGGCCCGGATGACTTGCGCTCCCTTTTACGGACCCTTTATAGTGTCGTGCGCCGTACCAGACAGGAGGACCGGGTTGTCCACCTGTGCCTTTCCGGCGGCCGTAAGGTAATGGGTATTATGGCCATGGTGGTGGCCCAGCTGCTGTTTGGCCCTGAAGACTGCGCTTGGCACCTGGTTACCGAGGGATGGTATCCGGGTGCGGACCGCAGGTTGCACCTTTCGCCTGGCGACAAGGTTTGGCTGGTTCCGGTACCGGTGCTGCGCTGGGCCGAGGCAGGCACCCTGGTGCGCACGGTGGCAGAGTTAGATGATCCGGAAGAAGTGGTGGCCTGGTACGAAAGGTTAAACCGGAATGCGCGGCGCAGGCGACAGCGGGAGTTTATCCGGCACTGGCTGACCGGTGCGGAGCGGGAAGTGGTCCGGTTGGCCTGCCGGGGCCTTGATAACGCCAGTATCGCTAAAGCCCTGGGCAAGAGCGAACAGACCGTAGCCAACCAGCTCCGAAACGTTTATGAAAAGCTCAGGGAGTGGCTTGACTACCCGGAGGGCAACGTGGACCGCAACGTGCTGATCGCCGAATTTGCGCCCTATTTCGCTCTGACGGAATTGGAAGGGTGAGGTGGGAGTTTAAACTTTGGCAATTTCGCAGGCGGAGATTGACAAGGAGAGAAAATGCAGGGAGGAAGAGATGCCGTGCGCGGAACAGTGATGATTTCTCTTGTCGGTGAACAGCCGGTGCCGAACCTGCTGGCAGTGCTGCACGCAAGGCCCGAGCATGTAGTTTTGGTTTGTACAGAGCGCACTAAAGGTGTTAGTGAACGATTGCGCTCGGTCCTCAAAAAGCGTAGCCAAGAAAGCGGTATTTCGGTTGAGGATGAGCCTGTATACGTTGCCCCCTACGATATGGCAGATGTCGAGAGCAAGCTCAAGAGGGTTATCAGGGAGAAAAACTGGCCTCCGGATAAAATTGTTTTCAACCTTACAGGTGGCACTAAGCCCATGGCCTTGGCGGCTTACCGCTTGGCGGAGCAGTTTTCTAGCCCTTTTCTTTACGTGCAGAGCGAGGGGAAGAAAAGCGTAGTATACCATTACCGCTTTTTTGATGGTGCTCCGGTGCTCGAAAGGGTGGACGAGGTACCGCCGGTGCTTAACATTGACCTTTACTTGAGAGTACACCTTGGAGAATATACAGAAGGTGAATTCAAGAATGATTTTGAAAAAATGGTGGCCGGGGTATTGCACCAAAAGCTTGACCAAATAAAGACCTCCGTGAAACCCACGAACGCACTTGAAATTGATCTCGTGCTGCGCTGCGGTAACCGTGTGGGCATCGCCGAAGTGAAAAGTGGGAACAAGGCTCTAAGTAAGGAAGGCATTGACCAGCTAAACACTGCCGCCGAGCCTCGTTTCCTGGGAACCTATACCAAAAAGTTTCTCATTTTGGACCGTGAATATGGGTCCAACAACCTCGAGCTGGCCAGGGCGCATGGGATCACGGTAATCGAACTTCCCTCGGCGCAAAAAGGAGAGTTGTCGGAAGAAGACACGGAAAAGCTGATACAGACGGTGAAAACAGAACTGGGAGGCTAAAAACTTGATTCTCCTCAACTTTTCCCATCCCTTTACCGCGGAGCAGTTGCGGCAATTGGAGGACCTTACCCAAAAAAGGATAGACCGGGTGATCGAAATCGACGCCCAGATCGATCCCCAGCAGCCCTTAGTTCCCCAGGTAGCGGCTATGGTCGACCGGGCCGGTCTCACGCCGGAGGAGTGGCAGACGTTGCCCATTCTTATTAACCCGCCGTCTCTGAACTTCAGCGCGGTGACCCTCCTGGCCGAGCTGCACGGAAGGTGCGGCTATTTTCCGGCGGTGGTACGCCTGCGCCCGGTGGCCAACAGCGTACCGCCACGGTTTGAGGTGGCGGAGATAGTGAACCTGCAGGCGGTGCGAGAGGAGGCGCGCTTGAGACGGCACGGCCGATCAGGAGAACGTTAGAACGGGTACTTCGCCCGGACCGCTTAAAAAACTGTTGAAGGGAGGATTGCAGTTAAGTGAGGAGGATCGAAGCTACCTATTATGTCACTACCCCGCTGTTCTCAGGGGGTGCGGATAACAGAGCGAAGGCCGAAGTCCGTCCTCCAAGTCTAAAAGGTCTTTTGCGCTTTTGGTTTCGGAACATCATGTGGCCCCGGCTTGGTTCCGTGGAGGGAGTATGGAGGGAAGAGCAAAACCTATTTGGCAGCACAAAAGCACAGGGTAAATTTCTTCTTTCCATTACAGAATGTCAAGGGTTGGTTCAAGTAGCCAGCGGAGAGAAGTGGGAAAGACACGGGCTCGCTTATCTGGGGTATGGCGCGGTAGACAGGGGTGAAACGGTCCGGCCGTATTTGAAGCAGGGGGGCCATTTTACAGTAGCGTTGACTCTAAAGAAAGATATCTCAGATAAGGAGGTCGAGTTTCTTGTTAAATCGCTAAAGGCTTTGGGACTTTTCGGTGGTGCCGGCGCCCGGTCCCGGAAGGGTTTCGGTTCCCTTTCTTTGGTTTCCCTTAAGCTGGATGGGAAAAAAGAGTGGTCACCACCAGCTACTATAAAAGAGTTACAGGAAAACATAAAAGATTTCTTAACCTCTTTGGGGCTTAAGAAAACCCCTGTTGAGACATCACCGTTACCACCCTACACGGCCTTTAGCACAAGAGCGAAAGTTTACGTCGTAGAAGGCGGCACTGATCCCCTTGCGCTTTTAGATGATATCGGCAGGGAACTGTTGCGCTATCGCAGTTACGGCCGGGAGAGTGGGAGCAAGCACGTTCTTCCTTGGGGAGAGCCTGCCGAGCAGAACTTTGCCGATGATCATGACCTCATCTTAGAGTTTCTGAATGGCTCGCGAATAGGCCGCCCGCCTCGTCGGGCCGTATTCGGGTTACCTCATAATTATTTCTTCAAAAGCACAAGGCAGAAAGTTACAGTAGAACCGGCGGGTCACGAGGACAAAAGACGGGCCAGTCCCCTTTTCATACACGTCCATGCCCTTGACAATGGACAACATGCAGCGGTTCTGACCTTCATGCCGGCTGTGTTTTTGCCGGAAGGGAAAAACATAGCCATCAGCGGGAGAGGGCGACGGCAAACCGTGCCTCCCGGGGTTGATTTCGGTGTTATTGAAACCTTTCTCAACCGCCCGGGACTCAGCTCCAAGGTGGTGTGGCCTTGATGAAGGACAAACTTTTACATTTTTCCATAGGCCCGGTACAGGACTTTGTGGCCCAAGCGCGAAAAACACGGGATTTCTGGGCGGGGTCTTTCATCCTCTCTTATCTGTCGGGAAAAGCCATACTGGAAGTCATAAAGAACAAAGGCCGGCCGGTCGTGCCGCAGGTTGAAACTGACGAGAATATCACTGATCGTCTTCTGATCGCCCTGCAAAAGATCAGCAACGGAAATAAAGTAACGGATGGACCGACAGTTCCTACCCTGCCCAACCGGTTCATAGCCAGGGTCCCGGCCGGATTTGATCCCAGACTGTGTGTTGAGGAAGTAGAGAAAAGCTGGAGAAAAATTGCCGACGCGGTCTGGCATAATTACGTCGCCCCAATTGCCGCCTACGGCCAAGGCACCTCGGAAATTTGGGAACGGCAGGTAAATGATTTCTGGGAGATCACCTGGGCAGTGGGTGAAGACATGGCTTTGCTGGATTACCGCAAGAACTGGCGCAGCCGAGTGCTTCCGGTGGAACCCGGCGATAAATGCTCGCTAATGGGGAACCTGCAAGAACTCTCCGGGTTTATCAGGTCGAAAGAAAGAGAGAAACAGGATGCATTTTGGTCGGCGCTACGGGAAAAAGTAGGCGGGCATGAGCTGGAGGAAGGGGAACGCCTTTCAGCCGTGGCCCTCATTAAACGCCTTTTCCCCCTTGTGGCTCAGGAAGCCATAGGGTGGAGCGTTCAAGGAGAAGCCCAACGCTACCCTTCGACGCCCTATCTTGCTGCTGTTACGTGGCTTTCCAGGGTTATTAGAACCTGTCCGGAGGAAGTGCGGCATTACGCCGCCCGTGCTGCCCGCCTGCCTAAGGTGAAATACCGGGAGGATCCGGATCGTTTTCAGTCTATACAAAGCACTCTGGAACAGTACCCGGCAGCTAGAGAGTTTGCTTCGCTAAATGGTAATTGCTTCTTTGACGCTTCGCTGGCTAACCCTAACCTCTGGCGGGATAATGAAAACCCTGCCGAAGCCAGCGAAAAACTGCGCCAGGAATTGAGAGAAAAGCTGCGTAACTTCGCCAGAAAAACGGGAGAACCCCCTACCCCTTTCTTTGCCCTCCTCCTCATGGACGGCGACCGCATGGGGGCACTTTTGCGCCGGCACGAGCCTGAGAGGGTTAGCATGGCTTTGAACCTTTTTAGCTCTCAAGTACCGGAAATCGTTCGCCGACATGACGGCGTATTAGTTTATGCCGGAGGCGATGATGTGCTGGCCCTGGCACCGTTGGAAACCGCTATGGATCTGGCCCTGGCTCTTCGCGAGATTTATGCAGCGAGTTTTCGTACCACGCAGATACCGGCAGAGCGAGCTACAATTTCCGGAGCTCTGATTTATGCCCATTATAACACTCCATTGACAGGAGTGATCAGGGAAGCGCACCACTTACTTGACCGTGTAGCTAAAGAACAAACGGGAAGGAACAGCCTGGCTGTAACCGTTTGGAAAGGTGCCGGACGTATATTAACCTGGGCGGTTCCCTGGCAAATTATCGGAACGGGCCGAAACAACCTTATTAGTGAGTTGCTTAACTCTTTCTCCTCCTCTGATGCCAAAGAGAAAGAGTATAATTTCACGTTTTTTTATAACCTGCGCCAACGTTTGGCGGTTTTAACCGATGAAGAAGGAAATATTCCACTAGATTGGACTGAGAAGGAATTAATTGATGTTCTGGCGGCTGAGTACCGACGAAACAGGGAGCGTGAGGTGGATTGGGCCACGGCACAGCAGAGGATGGAACGTTTGGTGAAGATCTGCCGCCGCTATAGATGGGATGAGAAAGGCGAGGTACAAATAGCAGAAAGATCTTTTGTCCTCGATGGGGTCATGTTGATTAAATTTTTGGTGCAGAAGGGGGTGGAGCTGTGAGCTGGCAACGATGGGTTTTCCGCTTTCTCGATACCTGCTTCTTTCGTGATGCCGCACCCTTTCACGCCGGTGAAGGAGGATACACAAGGGTAAGGAGTATATTCCCTCCTTCCATTCCAACTTTACAGGGAGCAATCCGTACAAGTCTGGCCCTGGAGCGGGGATGGCGCCCGGGAGACATGGCAAAATGGCCAGGGGAATTGGGCGGGCCGGACGATTTAGGCAACTTGCGGCTACGCGGGCCCTATCTGCTTTGCCGGGATGAGCCTTACTTCCCCATACCCCTGTTGCTTCTGGGAAGAGAAAGCACCTGTACCAGACTTTTTCCTGGAGATCCAGTGGAATGCGATTTAGGCTGTGTCAGGCTGCCTGTGCCCGTGCAAAATATCGAGGGCGCTAAGCTTATAGAAGGGGTCTACCTTTCTAAACAGGGTCTTAAGCAGGTTTTGGAGGGCGGAATACCTTCTCAAAGTGAAATAAAAAAGCGAGAAGATTTCTATGTCGAAGAAATCCGGGTGGGGCTCGAGCGGTCAAATAACACCCGTACTGCCAAGGAAGGGCATCTCTACAACAGCGTTCACGTTCGACCGAAACGGGAAACTACCCTTGCGGTATATGTTTCGGGTATCCCCTCAGCCTGGCGGGTTGCCGACCGGCGGACTGTACCACTAGGAGGAGAAGCACGGCTGGCCAGCGTAGAGATTAAGCAAGGCAATCCTTCAGAGATTTTGCCGCCAGTGCCATCTTTAGTCCCGGGGAAGGACGGGAAGATCCGTTTTACGGCAATCCTGGTTACACCTGGATGGTACGGTGAAGGGGAAGGCTTAAAAAGGGTTATCCGCGAGGGGCCTCCAGGCATACCCGGTCGCTGCGTGGCAGCTTGCATCGGCAAAATTATGCAGGTAGGGGGATGGGACATGCTCAACCGGCAACCCAGACCCCTGATATCCGTTTTACCTCCGGGAAGTCTTTGGTTCTACGAGGCAGATGCGCAAGAGGCCGCTCAGGTGGCCGGCTTGCATGGCCAGTGTATAAGTCCCAAAGGTGACTACGGTTTTGGTCAAATTATCATTGGTAGATGGGAGGAGAAAAAGTGATGAAAAGCGCTGTTTTGGGCCTTCTTGCTGAAACCAGCTTGCACCCCGGTGTCGGGCAGGTAGTAGGAGCTGTTGACCTTCCAGTAGCCCGGGAAAGGCCGACTAGCTATCCTGTTATCGTAGGTTCCAGCCTAAAGGGTTCTTTGAGGGACCGGGCAGAGCAGCTATGGGGTGTAGAAGATAAAAGGATAGTGCGTATCTTTGGCGGGCCTGATAACGCCGGTTCTGTTCTGGTGACTGATGCTCGGCTCTTGCTGTTGCCTGTCCGCTCTTTACAGGGCCATTATAAATGGGTTACCTGCCCGTATCTTTTAGAGCGCTTACAACGGGATCTTCAATTGGCAGGGATGCCGAAGAGTTTTACCATACCCCGCCCTGAAAATGGGGAAGCTGTTACCAGTCGGGGTCAAGGATTCCTTTTTCTAGAAGAACTTTCCTTCAGGGTGAGGACAGGCGGCAACGAGCTTTCTGTCTTAATAAATACTTTGAAGCAATTTATTCGACACGATGCCGTTAGAGACCGCCTTCCCGCAGGGCTTGCAATCATTAGCGACGATGAGTTTGCCTACTTTGCTCGCTACGGCCTGGCGGTAAATGCCCGTAACGTCCTAGATAACGAGACCAAAACCAGCCAAAACCTTTGGTATGAAGAGACCATCCCCCCGGACACCCTGTTTTACGCCCTTCTTTTTGCCAGGGACAAAGAAGGGAGCGATTTGGATGAGGTTAAGGCTATTTTCCACGACCGTCCCTATCTGCAGGTGGGGGGCAATGAAACAATCGGACAGGGTTGGTGTGCGGTTAGCTGGATTGTAGCTGGAGGTGAAGGGAAATGAGGCAAACTCTTGAGCAAATAAGGGCACGAGATGCCCTGAACAAAATACGTAACATTCAAAGGAATTATCCTGAGGATATACAGCAGAAATTTGTTTCCTACGTTGAGAGCCTGCCAGCTGCTATTTTGACTAACGGTTTAGGGCAGGCTGCAGCAACCCTGTTAGCGCAGGCAAAAGGCAATGAGCGAGATGCCCATTACATTTTGTACCAAGACCTGCAAGATTGGCTTTGCCGGGACGATCCTGAGGGCTGGGCTCCTTATAGGGGCGAGACCGATCTTATGGCGGCTATAGTTAGTTACGACCGGACGGCCTACCTGCGCGCCCAGGCAGAAGCGCTGGCCTGGCTGGAATGGCTGAAAAAGTTTGCAGTGGCCTTTTTCAAAAAGCAAGAAATCGGGTCTGGCGGTTAGGAGGGGGATTAGGAAGATATGGTTTTACCTTTGTATATGGGCCATGGCGCCCCACGAGGGTATAGCAGGAGTTACAACACAGGCTTGTGGTACGATAAGTTTTTTCAGGAGTGGTCTTCTGACTGGTCTATTAGCGAGAGAGGGAAAAAGAAGTGGATAGAAGAGGTGGTTGCTAATCCAGTAGGGGACGAAACCCTTTTGAAAGAAGCTATCCTGCGGCAGATGAGCCTTGTTAGTGCTCTTGCCGGTGAATACCGCTGTTTTACCACCAGCTGGCGGTTTGTCACCGGTTTAGGACGCTACCACCCGGTAGAAAATGGCTTTGCCTGGCACCATACGCTGGGGGTACCCTATCTTCCGGGCAGCTCGGTAAAAGGTATAGTGCGCTCCTGGGCAGAAAACTGGGCTCACGTGTCCGCATGTGAGGTTGAACGAATATTCGGTCCGGAGGACGGAAAGACGGAAAAGCATGTTGGTAGTGTAATCTTTTTCGACGCCTTGCCCATACGACCTGTGCAGCTTGAAGCTGACGTAATGACGCCGCATTACCAGGACTATTATCAGCAGGAGCAACCCCAACTTGCACCGGGTGACTGGTACGATCCCGTACCCATACCCTTTCTCACCGTGGCACCTAAACAAACTTTCCTCTTTGCTGTGGCACCCCGCCGTAGCACGGTGGCGCAAGACCGGGACGATTTTCTTAAAGCTTTGGAATGGCTTACAGAAGCCCTGACTAACATTGGTGCCGGGGCCAAGACAGCTGCCGGTTACGGGCGTTTTGAAAGGCAGGAAAGCGAGGAAGCAGAAATCAACAAATGGCTGGAAACCGTACAGAAGGCTCAACAAGCCGCGGCACAAAGAAGAGAGGAAACCATGAGTCCTATACGACAAGAAATGATGCGGGACGGTTATGACGAAGACCAAGAGGCCTTTATGAGAGCAATGGGAGAGAAATGGCTGAAAAAACTAGCGGACGAACAGGCTCCCGTGGAAGAAAAACAGGAAATCGCCTTACTGTTAAAGCGGTGGTACCTGACATACAGGGAAGAGCAATGGAAGAGGCCTAATAAGAAAAATAAAGAGAAGATAGCATTGATTAAAAAAGTGCTTGGAGAATAAAAGTTTTTTGGCCGGGTTTGGTGAGGCCGTATGAGGAGGGTTGGCGATGCCCCGTCTTATAGTTTCTACAGTCGGTACCAGTTTGCTTAGCAATGTGGCCAGAGGAAAAGGTACGGAGACCGAACACCTCCTTCGTGATACTGCGAATTTAAAAGACAACGAAATCAAAGAAGAGCAAAAAGCGGTAATTCTACAATTGGCCCAAGAGGCTTCAAAAAAACTTGAGAGTTCCAGCCCGCATGAGGCGCGACGACTGAGCGCCGAATTAAACGGCATCTGGGGGTATTATGACCTTATTACCTTGAGGGAAGGTAGAGCAAAAGACATTCACTATCTTATTTCCACCGACACTTTTCAAGGGAGGCTTGCAGCTGAATTACTGAAAGAATATTTAAGAGGCAAGGAATTTACCGTCTTGGACGTATTTACACCACCAGGGTTGAGTACTGCTGACACCCAGAGCTTTTCCAAAGGCATAAAGCAGATTGTTAAGTGGTGTCATGAAGTGATAGCTGAATACAGGAGGCAAGGTTATTACGTTGTTTTTAATCTCGTGGGCAGTTTCAAAAGCCTGCAGGGATTTATGAATACCCTGGGTATGTTTTATGCTGACGAAATCATTTACATTTTTGAGGCTAAAACGGCTGATCTTGTTCGCATACCCCGGCTTCCAATAAGGATGGAACTTCAGCCGGTTCTTAAAGAAAAAGCGAAGGTTTTCGCTTTAATGGCTGAAGGTTATATTGCCCCACGAGATGAGGTGACGGGTATTCCGGAAATATATTTAGACATGGACGAGCAAGGTTTTACTACCTTAAGTGAGTGGGGGCTTCTCATCTGGAACGAGAACAAAAAAGACGTACTAGGTTCGTTACCTTTGCAGGAGTTTAATTTTAGAGGACTTAAATATGAAAGGAGTTTTGAAAAAGACTTTGAGGAATTGGACAAAACCCGGAGGGCGGATATAATTTCCACCCTTGCCCAGGTGGCTGTGATATATCAAGAAAAAGGTTTAGCTGGATTACGGGCCCACCCTGGATTGCAGTATAGTGATTATCAAGGGTTGAAAGAAAGGAAAATAGGTCATTTCCGCTTAGATCAGGACTGGCGAATATCTTGTAAGGAAGATAGTGGGATTTTATTTCTTCGTCATGTAGGACCCCATGATTACGTCAATAATAGTCCGTAAAAATTTTCTGGGGAGGTTTTCCATGCAGCTCACCATCTTTTTTACCGCCCCGGGCCCGGTGGCCGTTCCCGTTCAGTACGGCCATTTGCTTCAGGGGCTGATCTACCGCCAGATGGATAATCCCGTGCTCAGGAGCTACCTGCACGAGCACGGCTTTGCCCTGAAAAAGCGCCGATTTAAGCTTTTCACCTTTTCTCGCTTGATGGGACAGACGGTGACCTACGACCAGGCGGCTGGGCGGCTGGTGCTCACGCCGCCGTTGCGACTGGTGATCTGTTCCCCCATCCCTTTCATCCTCCAGGAGCTGGGGACCGGTTTTCTCCGGCAGGGGCAGGTGCGGCTGGGAGAGGCCCGCCTGGAGGTAAAGGAAATGGCCACGGCAGCCCCAAGGGTAATGCAGGGGATTCTTCGGGTGCAAATGCTCTCCCCATTGGTTGTTTACAGCACCCTTTCCAGCGGCGACGGCCGTACCTACACGTATTATTATTCGCCCTTTGAGCCGCGCTTCACCGAGCTGGTGGCCAATAACCTGGCAAAAAAATACCTTCTGGTCCACGGCCGTCAGGCTTCAACGGATGGATTTGCCATCCGGCCGGTGCGGGTGGGGGACCGGGATCTAAAGGTCACTTACTATAAAGAAACCGTTGTCAAAGGGTGGATGGGTCAATATGAGCTTCGCGGCGACCCCGATCTCTTGCAGGTGGCCCTCGACGCCGGCCTGGGAGCCAAAAACTCCCAGGGCTATGGCTGTTGCACCCCGGCGGAATAGCTCCAGTGGGCAAGGTCTCAGTTCACAAATAGTAATCGGCTACCACTCAGAATGTTAATACCAGGTCTCGGCAGCAGCTCTGTTATCCGCTAAGGTATAAATTACGTTGCCCCATTAACCCCATTAAATGGAGATGAGGTGTTGCAGGTAATGAATGATGGATGAAGGAGGTGATTCCCCTGCTCGAAGCTGTAGCTTTGATCGGCCGAACTCTGGCCGGAGGCGGTGAGGATCCGGTAGCCGATCTCATCAACCCCCCACCGCGCAAGCCGCCTAAAGTGGAGACCATTTACCTCGTTAAGCTGAATTTTCGGATGGGCGCTGGCGAGCCGCTGATGGTGGACATGCAAGAGATCGATGAGACCGCGCTTACCCGCTACCGCTGGGTGGGAAATGAAAAGGGCAGCCGGCCCCAGTTTTACCTGACCACCGACCAGCTCAAGTACCTGGTGGGGCAGGCGCCGGTGAATCTTTTAGCGCGGCTCGAGGAAGCCGGGCTTGAAAACGGCAGCCTCTACCGGCGGCTGTCGGCCCTCGTAAGGTCGTTCTTTCGCGAGCTGCCGGGCGGGAGCCGCGTGCTTGACCCGCAGCGGCTGGGGTTGGCAACAGAAGACGTTCTGGCTGCCGCCTGGGAGGAAAGCACCGGGAAGCCGCAGGAGCGGGCGAAGGCGGTGGTCGCGGCCGTGACCGAGGTCTTGAAAAAGTGGGTCCTGGAGCAGCTTGAGCTGAAAGCGGTGGAGGCGGCCCTGTGGACGGTGCTGGTCGATGATGTCCCTTTGGTCGCCGATCTAGACTACGCCCGCGTTCTGCTCCGCGGCAAGGAAGCAGCGGTGGATAAGGGTGAGCCGGGTGTCTGCTCGGTCTGCGGTGCGGAAGACCGGCCCGTAACGCCGGATTTTACGCGGCTCAGTTTTCTTAAATACTACATCAACGACAAGCTCGGAGCGGCCTCGGGTGTAGCGGAGGAGGGGTTCGCGCGCAACTTCCAGGCGTGCAGGGATTGCTTCCGGGGGCTCTTGCTGGCCGAAAGATTCGTCCAGGACCGCTTAGGCCTCCGGGTGGGTCGGCTATCCTTCCTGGTCCTGCCGGCCTTCTTGCGGGAACCAGACCTTTCCCGGAAGGACCTGGAGTTCTGGGTGGAGAAGCTCAAGGCCCGCGTGGAGGTGCTGAGTAATACCTCCGGCTGGATCGAGAGTCTGACCGGACTCAAGGGGCTGGATGACGAGCTTCGGGACCTGTTAGAGGATATGCCGTACGAGAACGCTGCGCTTTTAAACTTTCTCTTCTACCACTACCAGGGGGGCCGGAGCGAGTTCAGGGTGCTTTCCCTGATCAAAGACGTGGCCCCGAGCCGGATCGCTCAGCTTCTACGCCGCAGCCATAAGCTTGCCGACCGGGCCGCGGCGCTTTTAGGCCCCGACCGGTGGTGGCTCGACCTCACCGCCATCTACCGGCTCATCCCCTTAAGCGAAGGGCCGCGTGGGGCGGAGTACAAAAAGCTGCTCCACATTTACCACGGCCTTTTGACGGGCGCGCCCCTCGACCGTGCCTTTCTCATCCGGGAGTTTGTGGCCCTGGCCAAAGTTTACCACACCGGCAACTACGCAGGCACCAACGTGCCGGAGCCCAAAGTGGACGCCGAGGAGTGGGAGTGGACGCGCCGGCTGCTGCAGGCGAACCTTTTCCTGAAGTTTTTACAAGAAGAAAACCTGTTGCGAGGAGGGAGGTCCTTGAGCACCCCGACGGAACTGGATGCGGAACTGCTGCCGGAGGAGATGCGAGATTATCTTAAGGCCATGGCCTACGACGGTCCGGAGACGGCGCTTTTTCTGCTTGGCTACCTTTTGAACCAGGTGGGGCAAAAACAGCGGGACCGCGGTTACGAAAATAAGCCGGTGCTGGAGAAAGTGAACTACGCCGGTATGCCCTGGGCGAAGGTGGTGCGGCTGGCAAACATCCTGGTGGACCAGCTCCGGCAGCACGACATCCTGAGGTACTACGAAGGGCTCTTTGCAGTCATGAAGAAACTTTTTGACGCCCACCGGCCCGGTGCCCACCGGCGCGACTGGCCGCTTTCGCCCGAGGAAAACGTATTTTACATCCTTTCGGGCTACGCCTACGGAACGCGCATAGCTTTTAAAGCCTGGGCCGAAAAGCAGAACGCTAAAAAACAGGATGTTCAAGAAGGAGGCGCCGACAAGTGAGTGTTGTGGACAAAAACAGCGAAATCCTTTTCCTTTACGATGCCAAGATGTGCAATCCCAACGGAGACCCGGACGACGAGAACCGGCCGCGCTTCGACCCCGACCGGGAGCGCTGCCTGGTTTCGGACGTTCGCCTGAAGCGTTACATCCGCGACTACCTGGAGGAGAAGGGCTATGCCATCTACGTCACCAAGGCGGAAGGGGTGGTCCAGGCCACCGACCGGATAAAACAGGTGCTGGGAAAAGAAGATGTGAGCGGTGCCGACCTGCCGGCCCTGCTGGAGAAATTGATCGACGTGCGCCTCTTCGGGGCGACGATGCCCATCAAGGGGGCCAAAAAAGGGGAGGGCGAAGCGGTCAATTTAACGGGTCCCGTGCAATTCGCCTGGGGTTATTCCCTTAATCGCGTCCAGATGGTCGATTCGGTCACCATTTCGTCCCAATTTGCCACCAGAGAACAGGCCGGGCAGGGGACCTTTGGCAAGGACTACCGGGTTTACTACGCCCTCATCGGCTTCCACGGCGTAGTTAGCGCCCGGCGCGCCCGTGCGATGCTGGATCGGGCCGGTGGAAACGGGACCGCCACCGGCGAGGAAGACCTTAAGCTATTGGACGAGGCGATGGTGCACGCCATCCCCCTCGCGGCTACCCGTTCGAAAATCGGTCAGTACCCGCGACTTTACCTGCGCGTGGTCTTCACGGACGGAGAAACCTTCATGGGCGACCCGCGGGAGGACCTTGTGGTGGATCCCGACCGGGACCTGCGCTCGGTTAAGGAGCTGACCCTTGATCTCACGGCCCTGGGCGAACGGCTGGCGCGGTTCAAGGAGCGGGTCGCGCAAGTGCTCGTATTCCAGGACGCGGACCTCCGCACTAAAGCGGCGGGACGGGAGGTTCCGGCGGCCGCCTGGCTTGCGGAGCTATTAGGGGCGGATAAGGTGAAAATCCTGGAAAGGACCTGATAAATTTGAACGAAGTACTGGTTTTCGACCTGACCGGGCCCATGGCCCATTTTCGCAAATACTACACCAACACTTCGGCTTTGACCTACGGTTTCCCGCCGCGGACTGCGCTGATGGGCATTGTGGCCGCCGTCCTGGGCTACGAGCGGGATACCTATTACCAAGAGCTCGACCGCGGCCGCTTCGCCGTCGCCGTAAAAGCTCCTACCCGGCGGCTTATACAGACAGTAAACTATGTCCGCACTAAAAAGGAAGATCTGCCGCTGCTGCGGCGGCTGGGGCGGGTACCCGGGACCCAGACACCGCTGGAGTTCCTGCTACCGGGCGGGGAGCACCGCCTCCTGCGGTTCCGCGTCTTCTTCGCTCACTCTGACGCTGCCTTGCTGCGGGAGGCCGCCAGGCGGCTGAAGGAGGGGCGGCCCTGTTTCCCCCTTTATCTCGGCCTCACCGAGTGTTTGGCCACCGCGTGGTATATAAATCTCTTCGGGGTACGGGAATATCAGACGGTACCGCCCGGCACTACGGTTGCCCTCACCTCCGTTCTGAACGCGGCTCATCTCGACATGGTCGACCTGCCAGCTGCAGAGACGGCCCGCCTGGTGCGAGAGCGAGCCCCCTATGCCTTCGGCCCCGGCCGGGCGCTGCGGCCTCCTATCGCGGTCGTTTATGAGGCTGGTGGGAGGCCCCTTCCGGTCCGGCTGCGCATCGCGGCTTACCGCTTTCCCCTTCCTCCTCCCGGAGGGGAGGAAACGGTGGCCTTCCTGGAGGGATAGACATGCCCTTTTACGCCCACCGGTTTGGGCAGCGTTATTACCTGCTGAGCGCCCACCTGGCCGGAGTAGCGGTAGGGGCGGCCGGGCGGGTTGCGGAGTTACCCCAAAAAGAAGAACTCTTTCCCGCCGCGCTGGTGGCCGGGCTGGCCCACGACTTCGGCAAGTATAGCGGCTACTTTCAGGAGTATCTGCGGACGGGCCAGGGAGGTCCCGAGAAGCAACACGCCTTGCTCTCCGGCCTGTGGGCTGCCTACCTGGCCCGGAGGCTGGCCCTGCCGCCGGAGCAGCAATTATCCCTTTTTCTGGCGGTAGCGCGTCATCACCAGGACCTGACCGACCCAGAAGAGTATCTCGTTCCCCGGCGGGACCTGGCGGGCGACTGGGCGGAACTGGATTTTAACACCCGCGAGCGGCTGCGGGTGACTGCCGCCCAGGTGGCCGACCTGCAAAGCCGGGCCGCCGCGGTGGCCGCATCCTTAAGAACTGCCGCCCGCCGTGCAGCCAGCTTACTCGCCTCGCGGGGGCTGCCCGTTTACGCGTGGCTGCGGGGCGACTGGGCTGGAATCCTCGCGGAATTTCTTGATAACTGGAAGGACGCCTATGCAGCGCTCTATTCCATCTGGCGCCGCCACAAGCGGGAGGCAGGGCCTGCAGGGCCGCAGCACGCGGTCGGTACCGACCTTTCGGTTTACTTTGACCTGTTGACCCTCTTTTCCGCCCTCATCGATGCGGACAAAATCCATGCCGCGCGGGTTGGGGAGGTCGCTCGGGTGCCCATACCCCGCGACGCTATAGATCGCTACCGGGCTGTGCGTTACCGGCGGCCGGGCACGGCCATGGACGTTCTGCGAGAGGACCTCTACCGGCGGGTCATGGAAAGGATACGCCGGGCGCCCCTCGAACAGAAGCTTTTCACCCTTACCGCGCCCACAGGCGCGGGCAAGACCCTTGCCGGGCTGGCCGCTGCCTTCTGCCTGCGGGAGCGTCTGGCCGAGAGGCGGGGCATCCCGCCCCGCATTATCTACGCCCTGCCCTTCACCAGTATTGTCGACCAGACCTTCGCCGTGGGAGAGGAAGTCCTGCGGGTGGCGCTTTCCATACCGGCGGGTCATATTCCCACCCCCTGGCTCCTGAAACACCACCACCTCGCCGATCCGATTTATCGGGAAGCCGGAGACCGTGAAGCGGAACGCCCGGTGGATGAAGCACTCTTACTCATAGAGTCCTGGCAGAGCGAGGTCGTGGTCACTACCTTTGTGCAGCTTTTTTGCACGCTGGTGGGGTACGAGAACCGGATGCTAAAAAAATTTCACCGTTTGGGCGGGGCCGTAGTCATTCTGGACGAAGTGCAGAATATCCCGGTAGAGTACTGGCCGCTTGTTGAAGAGAGCCTGCGCCAGGCCTGCGCTCACCTCGATTTACGGGTTGTTTTGATGACCGCCACACGCCCGGAGTGGTTTAGTCCGGGCGAGGCTCTGGAACTGGCGGGAGACGCCGAAACCGTGCGGCGGCAGTTTGCGGCCCTAAACCGGGTCAGACTTACGGCCGACACTACGCCGCGCACTGTTGAAGAGGCGGCAGCCGCTTTCCTTGACCAATATAATGAGGGACTGTCGTACCTCGTGGTACTAAATACGATCAGGAGTTCAATTGCCTTCTACAGCATACTTCGGGATGCGTGGCACGGGCACGGGCCGGCCCTTTACTACCTTTCCACCAACATCGTCCCGGCAGAGCGGGAACGCCGCCTGGCCGAAATCCGGGAACGCTTAATGCGGGGCGAAAAGCCCGTCTTGGTGTCCACGCAGGTGGTGGAGGCGGGCGTGGACCTGGACTTTGACGCGGTATGGCGCGACCTCGGCCCGGTCGACGCCGTCGTGCAGGTTGCCGGGCGTTGCAACCGGCATTTCCGCCGGGAACAAGGCCACGTGCAACTCCTGCATTTGGTGGAGGAGGACAAACAAGGGGGGCGCTCTCTGGCCTCGTACGTTTATGGCAAGATTCACGCCGTGACGGCACAGCGCCTTTTTGCGAGCCGGCCGTGCCTTGCCGAACCCGAGTTCTTCGAGGTGGTGGCTGACTATTTCCGCGCTGTGCGCCAGAGCAAATCGTCGGCCGAGGGCGAGGCTATCTTGCAGGCTATGGCCGCTCTTCGCTTCACGAAGAGGGGGGGCGATGAGGATCTTAAAAGCGTCAGCGATTTTGCCCTTATCCGCGAACTGCCACGCTACGTCGAGGTTTTTGTATGTACCGATGCTCGCGCCGAAAAGGTCTGGAACCAGTACCAGGCTACCGTAGCCCGGGAGCGGGACCTCCGCCGGCGATGGGCGGCTTTTCTCGAGCTCAAGCGGGATTTCCGGCGCTACCTCCTGTCTGTTCCGGCCGAGCTATTGCTCCACCGGCTGCCGGGCGACTCGCATCTGCCTGTGATTCCCAGATACCTTCTCCACGAATTTTACGATGAGGAAACGGGCTTCAGGCGGATCGAGCACGAGGGAGCGCTGATCTATTAATTGCGGTAGCGGTGAAGACACTATGGGTGCGGAAGTGCGCGTGGTCGGTAGCTATGTTCAGGCTTATCTTATCTGCCCGCGGCAGGTGTGGCTTATGTCGCGGCAGATTTGTCCTGACGAGGATAATGTCTACCTTGAGCTGGGCCGCCTTATTGGTGCCCAGGCCTACGGGCGCGAGCGTAAAGAGGTGCGTCTCGAACACCTGAGCATCGACCTCGTGCGGCGAGGGGGCCGTGATTTTGTTGTAGGCGAGGTGAAGAAATCGTCGCGCGCCCGGGAAGCCGCGCGCATGCAGCTTGCTTTTTATCTCTACGAACTGCGGGAGATGGGAATCGAAGCGGAGGGCGAATTACTTTTTCCCGAAGAGAGACGGCGGGAGCGCTTGATTCTTGACGATAGCCTGGCGCGGCAGGTGGAAGAATTGAAGGCTCGCGTTCTAGCGCTGATCTACCGTGACCAGCCCCCTCCCCCGGAGAAAATCCGGTTTTGCGGCAAGTGCGCCTACGCCGAATTTTGCTGGGCTTAGAAAGCGGCAAAGGGAGGCTGAACCGTGCAAAAAACACTGTATCTCTTCGCAAGCGGCCGGCTCCGGCGTAAGGATAATACCATCTGCGTAGATAGCGAAGAGGGGACAAAATACTTCCCCGTAATAAATCTCCGGGATATTTTCGTTTTCGGCGAAGTTGATCTGAACAAGAAACTTCTCGAGTTTCTGGAGGAGAACGAGATTATACTCCACTTTTTCGGCTACTACGGCAATTACGTGGGAAGCTTCTACCCGAGGGAACATTACAATTCCGGATACGTAATACTCCGGCAGGCGGAGCACTACCTGGATCCCGAGCGTCGCCTGGAGCTGGCCCGGAAGTTCGTGGAAGGTGCGCTGGCCAACATCTTACAAGTCTTGCGCTATTACCAGAACCGGGGCAAAGAACTGAAGCCCTATGTCGAACCGATTACCCGCCTTGCAGAGGAAAGCCTACCCGCCTGCGGCAGTGTGGAAGAGCTGATGGCCATTGAGGGGAACGCCCGCGGGTACTATTACGAAAGCTTTAACACTATCCTGGAGGGTTCGCCCTTTACCATTAGCGGCCGGAGTAAACGCCCCCCTGCCGATCCCTTGAACGCCCTTATAAGCTTCGGCAACTCCATCATCTACGCCAAGATCTTAACAGAAATTTACAAGACCCATCTAGACCCGCGGATCGGATACCTACACGCAACTAATTTCCGGAAGTTTACCCTCAACCTCGACGTGGCGGAAATCTTTAAACCCATCCTTGCCGACCGTGTACTTTTGACCCTGGTGGGGAAGAAAATGTTGGGGCCTGAGGACTTTGAGCGCCGCGGAGGTGCCTACCTCCTGAAAGAACGGGGCCGGCGCCTTTACGTTCAAGAGCTTGAAGAGAAGCTTCAGGCCACCTTTCACCATCGATGGCTGAGACGCAACGTAAGCTACCAAACTCTCTTACGAATGGAACTTTACAAGGTGGAGAAGCACCTTATGGGTGAACAGCCCTATGAACCCTTTGTCAGCCGGTGGTAAGCCGGTGGTGACATTATGTACGTTATTCTTGTGTACGACGTTAACGTTTCCCGCGTGGGTAAAGTGTTGAAAACTGCCCGGCGGTATCTCACCTGGGTGCAAAACTCCGTGCTCGAAGGCGAACTAACCGAAGCCACCCTTCGCGCTCTGCGAAGCGATCTTGCCCGAGTGATTAACCCCAAGGAGGATTCTGTGCTTTTTTACATTCTGGGCAACGAAAAGTATGCCAAAAGAGAACTTATGGGCGTTCGTAAGGGCGGCGAGGAGTGGATTTTCTAAGCAGGAGCCGGGCGCTTTCCCCGGCTTTTTCGTAATTTTCGTAAGTAACTACTGGACGTGGTGTTCCGGTGGAAGGCGTGGAAAAGGCGCAGCCGCAACAGTTCTTCGTAAGTAAGCACTGGACATGGTGTAAGGGCTGTGCGCCGTGCAAAATTTCGAACTCCGGCAGGAAAATGTCGTCGATGTCTAATAAAGCAAAAAAGCCCAGGGATCGACGACAACCTGCCAGAAGAAAAAATCCGCACTTGGCGCGGGATGAAGGGCCTCGGTCCCTGGAACACGGAAGAGAACCCCACGATGGAGCGCGAAGCAGTTTCCTTGATTTGTGCGCACAAAATGGGTTTCCAGCCTACCTATGAGGGATTGAAACTCAAGTTTTTGGTTTATTCTTCTAACAACCCCCTCAGTTTCCAGCCTACCTATGAGGGATTGAAACCCATGGCGGTGCTTTGGGTACTGGAACAGGAGGCGAAGTTTCCAGCCTACCTATGAGGGATTGAAACAAGATGGAATTACAATGGCATGCGTAGGTTAGCTAAAGTTTCCAGCCTACCTATGAGGGATTGAAACCCTTCTGCAAACCCTTTAGTAAAGCATGGTAACTCTGTTTCCAGCCTACCTATGAGGGATTGAAACTCTGGTATATATTGCTAGCACGTGCGTAGCGCGCACGGTTTCCAGCCTACCTATGAGGGATTGAAACGAAGAAGCTGGAAAGTGTGAGTATGTATGAGCGGCAAGTTTCCAGCCTACCTATGAGGGATTGAAACGCGGTTTGTACCGCCTCGGCTTTTGTGTTCCAGGGGCGTTTCCAGCCTACCTATGAGGGATTGAAACCTGATAATAGATGAAGCGGGGATAATGTTTAATGCGGTTTCCAGCCTACCTATGAGGGATTGAAACTTAAGGCCACTACAGGGGGGTTAAAAACCCCCCTGTAGTTTCCAGCCTACCTATGAGGGATTGAAACTCCACCATGATTTCCGTTTGAGCAATTAAAATAACAGTTTCCAGCCTACCTATGAGGGATTGAAACAGGGCTAGTGGTGATAGTAGTTGGTTGAGTATTACTTGTTTCCAGCCTACCTATGAGGGATTGAAACTCAAAGATCAGTGCTCCACCAGGCCAGGCCACCACAAGTTTCCAGCCTACCTATGAGGGATTGAAACGTATACTCCGAAGAAGTGTCGGAGTATAGTCTCCATAGTTTCCAGCCTACCTATGAGGGATTGAAACCAGGTCATCCCATACCCGAAATATCGGACCGATATTGGCGTTTCCAGCCTACCTATGAGGGATTGAAACGATACCAAAGGCACATTGGAATGGCCGGAAGTAGATGTTTCCAGCCTACCTATGAGGGATTGAAACCCAACCCGCCGTGCCACCGGCACTGGCAAGAGCAAGGGTTTCCAGCCTACCTATGAGGGATTGAAACTCTGAAATATCAACATTAATCCTCATCAAAATCACCGTTTCCAGCCTACCTATGAGGGATTGAAACCCTGAAACTGGCAGACGCTGGCGCCAAGAGAGGGATGAACTGGTTTCCAGCCTACCTATGAGGGATTGAAACGCTGAAGAGGCAGAGCAAAAGGCAAAGGAAATGGACACGTTTCCAGCCTACCTATGAGGGATTGAAACGCGGTTCACCGGACAGACCGGGAACCGCGATGACCGGTTTCCAGCCTACCTATGAGGGATTGAAACATGATGTTTACTTAGAGCGGCGCGATGTCATCCGCGGTTTCCAGCCTACCTATGAGGGATTGAAACGGAACTGGAATGGAATGGTGGAGGCGTTGGTAGGTGGTTTCCAGCCTACCTATGAGGGATTGAAACGCTCAATGGGCTTTTTCTGAGGCTCCTGGTGATGTCTAGTTTCCAGCCTACCTATGAGGGATTGAAACTATCTAATTTCGCAATTAAGCCTTGTCGTTGGAGTGAGTTTCCAGCCTACCTATGAGGGATTGAAACACCGGAGGTAGACGATAGCTGGCTTAAACAGGCCCGTCGTTTCCAGCCTACCTATGAGGGATTGAAACGCTGTTTACCAGCATAGTGAAAGTGTACCGTATTCCCGTTTCCAGCCTACCTATGAGGGATTGAAACTCATTACGGATGGTTACATAAAGCCTCTTCATCTTCGTTTCCAGCCTACCTATGAGGGATTGAAACCTGTTTGGCTAACTGCGGTTGCTACTTGGATGGGTTGTTTCCAGCCTACCTATGAGGGATTGAAACGATCAGGGGTCCATCCCGATCCCGCCCTGGGTGTCCGTTTCCAGCCTACCTATGAGGGATTGAAACCTAACCCAGCGTGGGATTGGGAGGGTAGGCAGGTTGCTGGTTTCCAGCCTACCTATGAGGGATTGAAACGAGACTCATACCGTATGTTATAGCCTGCTATCTCGTGTTTCCAGCCTACCTATGAGGGATTGAAACTCGTAACGGAAAAATTAGCCCCACAGATCCTGGCAGTTTCCAGCCTACCTATGAGGGATTGAAACGACAGAGGGGGTGGTGAACACGAACCGGATACGTAAACGTTTCCAGCCTACCTATGAGGGATTGAAACATTTTACCACACTCCGCAGTATATGCATCCCGCAGTAGTTTCCAGCCTACCTATGAGGGATTGAAACTTTATAAGGCCCAGGGCGGCGGGCGGCGCGTAATGGGGTTTCCAGCCTACCTATGAGGGATTGAAACCGAAAATGGTGTGTAGTGCGTATTGTGTAGTCCACGGTTTCCAGCCTACCTATGAGGGATTGAAACTTCCTTCTCTGCCTCTGCAAGCTAGCCGCAAGCCTTTGTTTCCAGCCTACCTATGAGGGATTGAAACGGCAAAGAAAAGCACAAGTGGTATTACGAAGTCCTGCCGTTTCCAGCCTACCTATGAGGGATTGAAACCCCGTTGTGCGGCCAAATAACTAGCGCATCTCTGATGCGTTTCCAGCCTACCTATGAGGGATTGAAACTTTGTAACGCTTCTTCTTGCTTCGGCCACAGCGTAAACGTTTCCAGCCTACCTATGAGGGATTGAAACTCTTCCCAAAACGGACAAGGCTCATCGTTAATGTCGTGTTTCCAGCCTACCTATGAGGGATTGAAACAAGGTATTCATGTGTTATAGCAGTACGTAGCTTTCGGTTTCCAGCCTACCTATGAGGGATTGAAACATTGGTTCTCTGCCTGCTTCCTTGCAGGCTAGGCAGGGGTTTCCAGCCTACCTATGAGGGATTGAAACGAACTAATATTGATATTCCCAATTGGTATTAACCCTCTCACCTCCACTCGGTCATGGTATACGTGAACGGTAATGTGGAGCCGGTCAAATAGCTGACGTATCGCTATCTTACCACCTCCGTGCATTGCAAGGGTAAGAAGTTCTTCCTGTTCCTGCGCTTGTTTACCAGCTTCGTCAAAGTCGATAGTGATTTTCTTTTCCTGTCTGGGAGTGGTAACTACTACCTCTCCTGTTTTATTGTCAATAGTTAAAGCGGCGTCCCACATCATTTTAATTTCGCTTTGCAGTGCTTCGTACTCTACTTTCCAGTAGCCGTTCTCAAGAGCCTGCTTGATAAAGTCTAAGTCTCTTTCGAGCTTCTGTAGGTGACGTAGTTCATTCGTCTGGTGTTTATGCTGTTCACGGAGTTCAGCTATCTTCTTATCCAGCGTAGAAGCTTCCTTCTCGTATTCTGATACCGATATTCTTCCTTTGCGGAACAGGTAGTTCAGCCTTTCTTGCTCATCCTGCAATTCCTTCATCTGCTTTAAGGAAGGCCCAACTAGAAGCTCCAGTTCCCGTTTTCTTCGCTCCCAGCTTTCTAAGTGAGCCATAATCGCTTCTTTCATCTGTTCTGGCTGCTGCAAGGCCTCCAATACCTTCAACACAACCTGTTGGTCGAGCCAGTCAGCAGGAATTCTTGGAGAATTGCAAGTTGGACTTCCATCTCTGTGGTAGCGTTTAAGTCTGCCGTAGCAGGAGTAGACCGCCGTTGTTCCGTGGTCATAAGTTCCTCTAAACTGTAACCCGCATATTCCACAGTGAAGAATACCAGTAAGCAACGGTGTTTCGTGCTTTCTCTGCCAGAACTTTGCTCTGTTTCTTCTTTCCTGTGCTAACTGGTAGATATACTCATCTACAATAGGAGGGAAGGGAATAACAATCCAGTCATCTTCAATCTTGTCTGGTTCGGCATTCTTACCATTTCTGCCAAAGTAATTCTTCCCTATGTATGCCGGATGAGTAAGAATCTGTCTGACAGTAGCGTTTGACCAGTGCTTGACGTATTCACCTTTTTGGCCTCTCTTTCCTCTGACTCCGACACGAACTCCACGGACAGCAGAGGGAGGAAGAATACCCATTTTCGTTAACTTATCAGCGATAGCTTCCATTCCTAGTGGCTTTCCTGTTTCGTCACCGTAGACGTACCAGTGGTAAATCAGTCTGACAATTCTTGCCTCTTCCTCGTTAATCTCGAACTCTCCGCTCACTGGGTTTTTCCGGTAACCGTATAGAATGTGACCACCCGGGAACTGACCCATTCGTGCCTTCTGGTACTTTCCCATCTTCATCCTTTCGGTAATCATTTCCCGTTCCAGCTGAGCGAACACTGCGATGATTTGCATGACCGCCTTACCGATAGGAGTGGTAGTATCAAATTGTTCCTGTATGCTGGTGAAACCTATCCCGTTCTTCTCAAAGACGTCATCAAGGAGGTAGAGGGTATCTTTTAAGTTGCGGCTCAACCTATCTAGCTTCCAGACAACTACGACATCGAACTTCCCAAAGTAAACGTCTTCGAGTAATTGCTGCAATTCAGGCCTCTCCATAGAAGCACCACTGTAGCCATCATCTCGGTAAATCCTTACAAGCTCCCATCCTTGAAGCTCACAGTATTTCTTGATTGCTTGGGCCTGAGCTTCAAGAGAGTAGCCGTGCTGAGTCTGCTCTTCTGTACTTACTCTAATGTAGCCTACAGCCTTAGTCACAATGGGACACCTTCTTCCACAGGCTGCTCTTTAGCCTTCTGTTGGAGCATGTTAAGCATGGAAATTGCCATGCAATAAAGAGCTAAGTCATCTCGTTTAATAAACCACTGGTCTCCACTATGAACAGTCTTTCTTCGTATCGCGGGAATTTTCTTCCGATGCACCGCTTGAAGTACTGCATTCGGACTTATTCCAAGGATTGCTGCAGCTTGTCGAGTGCTTAGCTCATCTTCCCCTGGTGGGTCGATGTAGGTATTCTGACCCTCAATAGCGTGCTGCCTGCGTGTCATTACTTTTAGGTTTTCTGGACGGTCATCAAGACAGTCACCGTTGATGTGGTGAACAGCTTCGTTGTAGCCGTCTAGTTCTCTACCAAGTTTCTTCTCCATCACTATTCGAGCGTGAAGCACATCGCCACGTCCTGGAACCTTGGCGAATTTCCTGGGCTTATCATGACCGGCGAAGTCTTCGATATAGACCTCATAACCGCAGCACTCGCATCTACCTAAATGAGTTTTAGCCAAAGCATTCACCTCCTACACCGTACTTATTAGCTTTATGTTTATATTTTAAGATGCTTCCTAGCAACTTAAAAGAGGGTTTCCAAATTTTTCTACAAGATTCGACACGGCTAACTTTGGCAAAGAAATACCATATCTATTACCATCATATTCACGGCGTGGACGAGTTATACCACCGCTTTGAATAAAAAAGTGAGGCGCCACGGTGCCTCACTTATCTCTAGATTTCTAAATGAAGCTTCTTGCTCCCTAAAGGTGCTACTTAGAAGTCTTCGATTAACTTAGCTTCACGGTATTGGATTTTAACCCCGGACTGCTCATGATTCTCCTTAACCGGCCGAATATCTGAGGCTCCATAGCCTTTAAGGACGACGACATCACCAAGATCTGTCTGCGAAATCTTCTTTTGCTCTGAAGAAAGGACCGACACAGGTGCGTTCGGCGCAGAGGGATCCCCTATGCGGATCTCATCACCTGACAGCGTCATCGCAGGAGAAATAGGGAGAAGGGAAGGGGGTAAACCAGACGCCCAAGCAATCCCACTGGTGAAAACAAACGTCAGGATGATGGCCAACACCCAGGCCCACGTCCCCATTCTGAAGTGTTTCATTCTTTTTCTACCTCCTCACTGCTTAGTTTCATTTTGACCAGGATTTCATTCCTTCACCACAGCTTCGGACCTTTACCTAGCTGCCTACCTCTTCACCTCCATTCTTTAGGCCGAAATGGCCGGGGGCTCTTGTCGATGAAGACAACGTGTTACTGCACCGATTCAGCAATTTTAAGCATCTCATGTAAGGAGAGCTCGCCGGTACTATCATGCAATACATAAACGAACCCATTATCCGTCCACTTAAGCTGGTGGCCTGCCTTTACGATAGGTTCTTTACCTTCGCCGTTGATTTTCACGCTAGGGACCTCGGCCCAGTAGGCTGTCTTGCCCCGCACCTTAACCTCCTTCACGGCATCGCCGCTTCGGAGGAAGTTGCGCTCATTCGTAATGGTGAGGAGCAGACGTTTCCCGACTCCTCCGGGAACGCTGTAGACGGCATTAACGTATCCTTTGCCATTCTCCCATTTGTCCCCAGTTATGGAGTCAAGTTCATATCCTGCGGGTAGATATGCAGGCAGGTGAACGGGGAAGCCAACGTAGGCCTGCGCCTCGGTAGCCGTAGAGAACTCAGGGCAGCGTTTGGCTTCTTTCACTTCCACCTTCTCAAGACCGCCGAACATGGCACCACCATTACCAGAATGATCCTCGCCCTTCTGCAACTTGACTATCGAATAACCATCTTCCGTACGCACAACCTTATAGACAACAGAAATTACGGGGGCAATGACCGATTCTTTAGCCCAGGCCCTTGCTTGTGGTGAAAAGCCAAAGGTCAAAGTACCCACCAGTAGGCCACCACAAAGGGTTCCCACCACTGCCTTTTTCCAGACTGGTTGCCCAGGAAACAAGCGGTCGAATAATTTTGTTCCGAACACGATGATTCCCCTTTTTTTCTTTCTTTTTCTCTCTTTTTCTCTTTCCTCAAGAATTGCCGTCCTGATTTTCTGTATCATCTCCGGCGTGGGTTCAATCTTTTGAGCCTCCTTAGTTAACGCCCGGCGCAGATATTCTTCAAGATGTACTTGCCTCACTTATTTCACACTCCTTTCCTAAAAGGTCTATGTTTTTTCCATCCGTCCCGCTTTCACAAGTCACTCTCCAACCCAGCCGCTCAAGCTCCCCAGCCAGTTGTCCAAGGGCGGTGTGCAAACGGGACTTTATCGTGCCCTCCCGGGAGCCGAGCACTTTGGCTATCTCCTTAATTGAGAGGTCGTTGTAGTAGCGAAGGATAACCGTCGTGCGAAGTGAGGGGCTGAGCTTACTGATTGCCTGCTGTACTAACCATCTCGTCTCCCCAGCCTCTAAAGCATCTTCTGTGGTGTTATCGAGAAGAGCAGGTTCTTGCCTACCCTCACTGAGGGTGTCGAGAGAAACAGTCCCTTTTTCCTTTGCAGTAAGACGCCAGCACACTCTGGTCAGGATGCGGTAAAACCACGCTTCGAATGTCATCGGATCACGCAAACTCTTGATTTTTCGGTAACACTGGACAAATGCTTCCTGTACCGCATCCTCAATAATATCTTTGCGACCAGTAATAAAGTAGGCCGTCCGTAGTGCTTTTCCGCTATACTGCTCAACGAGCACTTCGAAAGAGTGCAAATCACCTTCTTGGATGCGTTTAATCAAGGAAGGTACATCCACCCTCACTCCTCCTTTCTTTTGGGAGCTCCCTCTACTATTAAAGAGAGAACAACCTGGTAAAAAGTTCACTAGGACAGGGAAAAATTTTTGCCGGTACTTAAAGAATTTCGTCGTCTAGGTCTTGCACTTCATCAGGTTCAAAGCCGAGGGCTTCTAGGAGAGCGTGAAATTCTTCACTATCAGGGTCAACGTCACGCCCTAGGAATTCTTCAAATTCCTCAAGGAGTTCCCAACCGGTCATTGGCAGTTCACCTCCTTAAAACGGCTTGATGGAGAGGGTGACCTCTCTGGCATTGAAAATCTTTTGCAAGAGAGGTAACCGCTTCTCCGCTTCTTCCTTTGTCTTGTAAGTCCGGCAGCCTACCAGAAAGGAAGTGCCGTCGGGTCTGGTACCGAATATCGCCCACCGGTTGGTCACTGGCTCATCACTCCCACAGAGAGGTAGCGGGAGGAGTTCTCGTTCTTCCAACGGCTGTAATGACAGACGTAATCGCTGCCGTAAGTAGCCATCACTTTCGTGGTAGCCCGTTTGGTAGGAGGGTTAACGAATCCCATCCGGCAACGAGAAAGCTCTCTATCGTAGAGAGGGCAGGTCTTGCAGGTACGTATTCTAAGCATAATCTCACCTCCCAAGAAAGTTTGTAATTAGTACCGGAGTATAAAAATATTGATGAAAAAAGTTCCGTGGGGCATAGAGTCGTATAAATGGTTTGCAAGAGAGAAAAACCAGAAGGCGCCACGCTTTTCTTCACGCAGCGCCTTCCTTCTTGGCCTTCTCTTGCTCAGGTTCCGTTTCCTTCTTCTCAGCTTTGCGTTTGAGGTAGTATCGCTGGATTTCTTGCTCTACTTCGGCAATCTTTTTTGAGTACCAGTCAACCCGTAGTCGTTGCTCTAGCATCTTTAGTTCCGCCATTTCGTCGCCATTTTCAAACTTCTCACGGTAGACTTCTTCCTGCTTGATGGCGTATTGAAGGTTAGCACGGAAAGCATCCCTTTTTGACCGCAACGCTTGTAGTTCCGGTGGAGTGTTTCCCGCTGGGATTACTAAAGACTGTTTGGGTTCAACCGGCTCGCTCTTGGCTCTTGCTGCCACAGTTAATCACCTCTCTTCGTTATGTAGGAGTTGCTTCAGTCGGTTCAGGACAGTGCCTATGTCATCTCTAGAGTGGAGAAGCTGGTTGTGAATGCAGGAAAGGTCGTAAACGAGAGAAGCTGGAGCCTCTTTTACGAGCATCTCCAGCTTCTTCGCAGCTACCACAGAACAAGTATCTGTAGATAGCATTTGTTGGTGCTCCAGACATCGGATGATGTCTCGCACTCTTTTGAGTGCTTCTCGTTTGGTCATAGCACCATCTCCTTTCTTTGTTGGAAAAATCTAACAACTTATGATTATATTATAGTATAGTTCAGTCATGAATAAAAGAGGGGCACTAAAAATTTCTGTCGAATTTTGTCAAATTATACAAGAAAAAAGAGCCTGCTTCTGAGGCTCTCTGAAAGATAGCCATATTGGATTAAGAGAGAGGAAGAAGCTACTTACAAGGTCGGAGTTCCAGCAACTTAGCTTCGATACGCTGTTGAACGTTACGGTCTTTCAAACATTCTCCACATACACCGTAGAACGTAACCTGATACTTGCTGGTCGGATTTAATTGCTCTGGAGCCGGGAGGAAGCACCCAATGTAAGAAACGTGTTCAGAACCGCACAAAATGCAACCATGCATGTGTTTACTCGCTAATTCCAATGCCTGCTCGAGCTTCAAATTATCACCGCCTCTTTCAGCCAACTGATACTTGAACGGTAGCATAGACCGGAGCGGTCAGAACAGCAAAAATGTGTGAACGTGGGATATGCTTATCCACCCACTTCAAAACGTCTTTCAGAAGAAAGCTATAGTCTTCTTGTTCTGACGGGTCACTCCAGTTACCGTAGAAAAATCGAGCTTTCGTAGGAGTGATGTCAAATCGGTCTAGCCAGCCGTGACGCTTACTGATTCTCTCCAATGCCTTCATCTCGGAGGGAAGGAACTTAAGACCAGTGGGAGAAAGGTCAAGAGTGACTTCACAATAGTTGTGCTCCGTCTGGAAGTCTACGATAATCATTGGAAGACTGTGTTCGTAGCACATCCGTTTGTAAGACTTAAACCTCTCCGGAGAGGTAGGGTCTAAGTCGCTTATTTTAAGAACCGGATAGGGCATACTAATCACCTCCTCAAGTTTCTACGTCGGACGGCATCGAAAAACTTGTCAAGGAACTCTCGTTTCTCGTGCCGAGGGACGATAACGTCGAAGAAGTAGCGAACTCTTTCGTCTGGCGAGTTGATGTAGTACGTTGGTCGGACTGTCGCTCCTAGTTCTAGCATGATTGGTAACATCTTCATAGTAAAACCATCTCCAAGAGCGTCTGCTACGTCGGGGTGCCACTTATACGTTCTGCCATCGACAACAACCAACGGTGCTTCCGGTAGTTCATCAATATCGTGATAGTATGAAGCACAGATTGTATCCCAAAGCTCCTGGTCATAGTTCGTAACCCACGGCATGACTTCGATGAGGATAGCGTACTTTGGGTCGCTCCATCGCCGGTCTTGATACTCGATTTCCTTCAAGAATTCCTCATAAGTGTAGCTGCTCATAAGCTTTCAACCTCCTACCATTTATTGTTAATGCTTAAATTATAAATGGCTTGACAGGAACTTTAAAGAGAGGAACTTTTTTACTTCGGAAGAGGGAGAAGTAGTTGCTTTGGCAGAGGAGCTTCTTGTTAGCTTTGCTAGCTTAGGGCTAGCTCTCGCTAGCACGAAGCTAGCAACTGCAAATCTACTATTTGCAAGTATTTCACGATTCGCGCCTAGCAATCTTAGGTTTTTTGGTATATCTCTCTATATGGTTTTTATAAACACCTCTCTTAAAAATTCCCATATAAAGAGATATGCTAAAAAAGCTAAAAAAGCTAGCAAAAACGCTGCAAACTATTGATTTTATTGGATTTTCGATTGCTAGCTTCGTGCTAGCTTTGCTAGCTTCGATGCTAGCAAAGCTAGGCGTAGGAACCAACAGAAAAGCTCAGCCAAGCATTATCACTTAGCTGAGCTTTAATGAGAGGTAGTTTTTAGCACGTGTAGTAAGTGGTGTTTTGGTCTCTTCGGTGAACTCGAATTCCAGTAACTTCAGCTACTAGCTCCTCCTGCTCCCGAATGTAACCAGCGAGTTCCTGCGGATTATGGAAAGGATACGGAATGGTGCTTGGACCGCTGGAGTTAGCCAGAACCCAATCGGTAATTTCTCTAAGTTGGAAAATTGGTTTCTTTAGTCCTGCTTCAACCTCCTGTCTTCTTTGAGCCGCAAACTCTCTCAGAATCATCAAAGCGTTATCGGCTTGATATTGCGTCTCACGTATCACCTCCGGCAGCTTGTCAACAACGGACTTCATCGTAGAGAGTAGCTGCCCGCTGTCATCAAGAGCTTCTGCCATCAGTAGCAGTGCCCTCTCGAAACCCTCAAGACGTACACTCTTACGCCGGTAGGCTTCAAACTTCGTATCGACAAGCTGGAAGAAGTGTTGAGCGGCAACGAGCATATCAGTTAGCAATGCTTCCCGACCAGGGTTGTCGTATAGTACCTTCCACTCCCAGTCGTCTACTTTTTGCCCCTCAGGTATCTTCTTAAAACGGAAAACAAGTGACCGCTCCATCAAATCTGAAGCGTGGATGGGTAGACGAGTAGCAGTAATAGCGAAAGTGCAGTCTGTCTTAACGGTTACGTCTGTGTTGGAATAGAGAGGACGGTATTGAATTTTCTTTAGCGTGACAGCCCTGGCGATTTCCTCTTCAAACTGCTCCCGGTAGTTTCTCAGGCTGCCTGGTCTGACGTTATCAAATACGTAAATCCCACGGGCACTGGCAAGGAAAGTTCTCAACTCCTGTAAATCCCTTGGAGTGACTCCAACGCCTATCTCTCCAACGAGAACCCCTGTCCGAACGTAGTAAAAGCGGGATTTACCTGAACCAGCTTCACCGATTGCCATTTCCACTGGCAGCTCCAATCCTCTCCAGTCCCGGAAAAGAGGAGAGAGGTAGCAGAGGACTTCAAGCAGTGCTCTTTGCTCTTCATCCGTAAGTATGGAATGGCTGTCTAGGTTGAGAGTGTCCACTACTTGACGCCATAAACGTTTCGGTTGCGAGGGTAGGTTTTGGAAGTCTATCTTAACTGGCTTAACGATTCCTTTCTTAAACAGCACTCCGTCAACGCCGTTATCCTCTAAAGTGATAGCATCCTTAGTCACCCTCGCAACTGCCGAATCGCTAAGCTGAACGTATAGAACGTCCGTTGGTACTTTTGGCGGTTCGTTCACATAGGACACCTTACGAGTCCTCACCCGAGGACAACCTTGGATGAACGTTGTTGACAGACGACTTATGACCTCTCTATCGGCGGTTCCAATACCGTATTTAGTTGTGATTAGCTCTGCAAACTCTCCAACCCGGAAAGCATTTGCATTTTCAGTCCAATCTACTTCGTAAAGGAGTTTCTCTTTACCGTCGAAGTAGTAGAACTTTCTATTATCCGCCTCGTCGCGATAGCGCTGTCCCTCAAAATCGAGGTCAGCTACTATCGCCTTGGCTGCCATCTCGTAATCGTCCCGGTTTAGCCCTCGTTTTCTCAAGTGTCTTTGCAACCAGCTACGCAATTGAGGCTGTATAGGGAATCTTGCTTGTTTAGCCAACTCCCAAAAATCGTTAGCGGTGTGGGTAAGCAGGAAGTCATCCAGTCCAACCTTTTCTCCTTCCTTTTCCGGAGGAGGCAGAATGACTTGCTTTACATCAGCACCACGTTTGAACAACCAGAAAGCAAAATCAAAAGCGGCTTGTTGGACTTGCTCCTTGACTGGAAAGCCAGTTGATGAATCACTATCGAAGACAATGTAGACTGTCCGTTGTCTCCAGTCAAATTCGAGAAGTTCTGGAGCTACGTTTTCTTCCAGCAACTGGATAGCCTCAGCATCTTTTATCGTAAAAGTGATAAAACCTCTCTTGCTTTCTCCGATTTCGCTCGGCTTGATTTTGTACTTACCGTGCCTAACGTTATTGACGCCACCAAGGGCAATGGCGGGAATGCCTTCCTGCACTGCTTTCGCAGCTTTCTTTTCGCCCTCCACTATAACGATAGGCTTAGAAGTGTCTTTGGCTATCTTCCAGATTTCCGGCAGAACGTAGACGTGAACGCCGCTATCCTTTGGCTGGGCGTACTTAACCTGTTTCCCTTCGGAATTGACAGGCGGTTGATGGTAGCGAATACGAAAGAAAGGGATTTGCTCCTTTTCGCCGGTAACGAGCCTGTCATAAATGGGATTTCCGTCCTTATCGAAATACGGAATGACGTAACCGGTGCTTTGTGGGAAAGGAGTCAAGTTTCTCTCTACATCTGTAGCATCCCTAACGCCCATCTTCTTAATGGTCTCTTCATTTAGTCCGCTACGCTTCAGGTCTTCCATCGAAAGTGGTGAAAGTAGCTGCAAGTTATCCTGAACGTTACATTCCAACTCCCTCGTTATGGTCATTTTGACCAGCCTCCCTCCAAGCCTGTCGTTTGATGAAGTTAACGCGACTACTCAAGTCTTTTAAGGTGCGAACGTAGTCGAGCAGCTTTACAGTAAGGTCTTTGTCACCCTCGAACTTAGCCCTCAGGTACCGCAGCGTAGAGTAGTCGGCGTTCGGGTATTCAAAGATTACCCGTTTGGCATCAAGCTCTGGAAGTCTGATTTCAGGTTCATAGCCTTCTAGCAGCAAGTACGCTGCGAAATGAATGTCCTTCGTATAGAAAGGTTTCTGTTCCATAGTAGTTAACCCCCTTGATTTAAGTTGGTTTTGCTCTCTACGTATTAAAATAGTTGAGAAGAAAAGTTCCTAGGTGCAAAGAGGCTTATAACTGGCGCATCCCCAGTTTTAAATTTCCGGTATCAAGGAAGGTAGGAGACACAATAACCGGCGGCAACCTACTCTGAA
>JAZHPA010000009.1:0-76469 GCA_051024685.1 Moorellaceae bacterium AZ2
GGCTACCGCTCAGGTTTAGTCGCTCGCTTCCAAGCCCAAGCAGGCCTGCCCTGCAAAAAGTGGGGATAACTCAGGAAAAAGCCTGGCGTAATCCTACGGTTTGGCCCGCGCGGGAGGCCTTTGGGAGCGCAGGCCGGGCTGGCCTAGAAGCAACAACGGGGATACGCTGAAAAATCTATTCGGCCAGACGAAAGTGGGGGCTCGCCCGGTAGGCGGCCTCTAAGGCTGCCTTATACTCTTCAACCGTCAGGCGCCGTGCCAGGGCCCTGTAGCGCCGTGCTTCTCCGGCCGGGTAGTACTGGTTCATGACGTTGATGTAAGAATAAGGGGAGATCTCCCGGGCAATAAAACCCATAACTTCTTCTGTACCGGCTAATCCCTCGGGCAGCACAAGGTGGCGGATGATAAGACCTCGCCGGGCAATGCCGTTTTGGTCGATTTCTAAATCCCCTACCTGGCGGTGCATTTCCTTAAGGGCCTCTTTGGCCACCTGGGGATAATCCGGCACCCTGGAAAATCTCCGACCCACTTCCGGGTCGGCATACTTGAAATCAGGCATGTAAATATCGATCAATCCGTCAATGCTCTCCAGAGTAGCTTTTTCTTCATACCCGCCACAGTTATAAACCAGCGGCACGCGTAAACCCTGCTCGGCGGCCAGGGCCAGGGCGGCTATAATCTGGGGTACGTAATGGGAAGGGGTGACCAGATTGATGTTGTGGCACCCCCGTTCCTGCAGGGCCAGCATAATGCGAGCCAGCTTCTCCCGGGAAACCTTCTCGCCCCGCTTACCCCGGCTGATGTCGAAGTTCTGGCAGAATACACAGCCCAAGTTGCAGTGGCTAAAGAAAATTGTACCTGACCCTCCCCAACCCACCAGGGGCGGCTCTTCCCCAAAATGGGGCCCGTAGCCCCCGAGCTCCACTTCCCAGCCCGCCCGGCAAAAGCCCAGTTCCCCTTTTTGCCGGTTGACGTGGCAGTGATGGGGACAAACAGTACAGTCTTTAAGGCGTTCCAAAAGTTCGGCGGCCAGTTCCTTTAACCGCCCTTTTTCCAAGTAATTCCTATAGCCCGGATAAAGGTTCATACCCGCTGCCCGCCCTTATCTTTTCCGCCGTACCTCCATCACCGTAAACCGCCCAACAGGGACCCCTAAATGTATTCATCAAAATCATCCTCGTCACTACGGGTGCGGTGCTCCACTATGTGGGACCGGGGGAAGAAGCCTTCCGCTTCCAGCCGATTAAGACATACCTGCGCTATATCCTCCGGCACCAGGTAAGTGCCGGGACCAAGCTGCTCCACCAGCCATCCATGTCGTTGCAAAAATGCCTTGACCTCCTCGGATAATCCTTCCTCGCAGCGCACAAGCACGCCCCTCTCCAGGTAAACTTTGCCCATCTTTCCCGACCATTCTTCCAGGGACGACCTGACATTAGGAGGCAGCTCATACTTGCTGCGTTCGACAAGGATCTTTATCATCTCTTCCGGCAGCCATCCGGACATGAAGCCACGGTAGAAAGACTGGTGGCTCAGTTTAAAAATGAACATGCGGTCTGCGCTCTGCAGGTCGCTAAAGGAGCTAAGCTGCATAAACAACAGAGGGCTAACCTCTAAAGGGGCCAGGATCTCAAAATTGGGCTGTACCACCAAAGTGTCCACCTGGGGAAAAAGTTCCCCGGCCTCCGGCCATAGCTCCGCATGTTCCCCCTCTATTTCCTCATTGTGCCTTAAGAGATTAAACATGCGAAGGTAAAACTCCAGCAGAGGAGAAGCCTTGATGGCCCCCTTTTCCCAATCCCCCCTCACTTCAATCAAACCGGTCCAGAGTAGCTTTTCCAGGCATTCCTTTGCCCTTTGAACTAGGTATTGACGCCAATAGCCCAGGGAATACTCGCCAATAAGACGATAAAGATTGGCCAGAGACATCCATCTGCCGGGGGGCAGCGCGAGCACTAGGTTCAGAATATGCTCCAGCCATGAATACTGCCGGGAGTCCTCCAGGTCCTTTTCTATTATCCAGGTTACAAACTGGTACCACTGTTCCAGGGGATGCAGCCTTATCCAGTCCCACACCCTTTCGCTCCAACAAACATTGTTCTCTTGGTCCTTCACCAAAAAGCCCAATCTCCAGGCCAGGCTTTCCAGGAATTCGTAGCGTTCAGGGAGTTCGGGATAATGCAAGAGTGAGGCAATCTTCTTGCGGTCCTTCTTGTAAATATGACCGGCGTTGGTCACTTTTATTCTCCACTGCAGCACACAGGCTAGAAATATATAGAAATCCACGAGAAGGAATTTGCCGTGATTTTCCCCTCGTTCGGCATCCGGCCTTAAGGGCTCGATCAAGGTCTGGATCTTTTTATGATACAGGAAGCTGCCGAGTTCAAAAGGCACGTGATAAAACTCCTGCCGGTAGGCCACCCGGGACAGAAAGAGGAGGCCCAGCCCCAAAAGTTTATCGCGTACATGGCGGGTAACTTCTTCTCCCCATAAGTTATTTAGCTTTCCGTGCACCTTTGCTGCCGGGGACCCCTCCGGTCCGGCAGTAAAAAACACCAATTCCAGCATGTAACGTCCCTCAGTTTCAATCCTTTGCCACAGCACCTCCAGATTGGAAGGCTGGTTATAAAAAGAGATCAAATCTTTACACAGCTTTTCCCGCAGAAACCCGGACTGCCCGCGCCCTCTTCCCGGCTCCGGAATGGGTAGCTTCAGGTTGGTGGCCAGGACCCGTAAAAAATCCAGCGGCATATTCCCTATATAATCCCCGTAACTTCCTACACCTGCCAAATTCTTCACCTTCTTCGCCTCCACTCCGCCATATCCACTACATTCGTTGCCGCTGGTCGGCCCGACTGCGGCCGCCCTACAGCACCCGGGGCCAACCCCTTTCCCCTCCACGGTTCCAGCTCAGGCCCTAATATCTCATATCGGTATCCCTGTTCCGTCAAAAACAGCTGGCGCCGGGCGGCGAAAACCTGCTCTACTGTGTCCCGCGTTACCAGGGAATAGAAGCTGGCCGGGATACCCGATTTCTTGGGCCGCAGGATCCTTCCCAGCCGCTGGGCTTCCTCCTGGCGCGAACCAAAGGTACCTGAAACCTGAATAGCGACACTGGCCTCCGGTAGATCCAGCGCAAAGTTGGCCACCTTGGATACCACCAGGCAGCGCAAATTACCTTCCCTAAAGTCCCGGTAAAGCTTCTCCCGCTCGCGATTGCCGGTCTTACCCGTAATCAAAGGGGCTCCCAAGCGCCGTGCCATCCGCTCCAGCTGGTCCAGGTACTGGCCGATGACCAGGATCTGTTCCCCCTGGTGGCGCCTAACAATGGCCTCAACCACGGCTTCTTTATGGGGATTAGTAGCGGCTACCCGGTATTTGTCCCGCTCATCTGCTACCGCGTAGGGCATACGCTCCTCAAGAGGTAAGTCCAGCCTAACTTCAAAGCACGTGGCCTTGGCAATCCATCCCTGGGCCTCTAGTTGCTTCCAGGGAATATCATACTTTTTGGGCCCTATCAAAGAAAATACATCGTCTTCCCGGCCGTCTTCCCGCACCAGGGTGGCCGTAAGACCCAACCTCCTCCTAGCCTGCAGTTCAGCGGTTATCCGAAAAATAGGGGCCGGCAACAGGTGCACTTCATCGTAAATAATGAGTCCCCAGTCCTGCTGATTAAAAAGCCGGAAATGGGGGTAATCTTCATCTTTCCTGCGCCGGTGGGTTACAACCTGGTAGGTGGTCACGGTGACCGGCTTGATTTCCTTTTTCTCCCCGGTATACTCGCCTATCATGTCCGGGGGCAAGTCGGTCTTGTCTCGTATCTCTGCCACCCACTGCCGGACCGCGGTGACGTTGGTCACCAATATCAAGGTATAGCACCGGGCAAGGGCCATGATCGCCAGGCCCACCACTGTCTTCCCCGCGCCGCAGGGCAGCACAATAACGCCGCTGCCGCCGCGGGAGCTGCCACTGGCATAAAAGACTTCCGCCGCTTCCCGCTGGTATTCCCTCAGCCGGAAGGGCTCGCCCCGCAAGGTGGTCTCCCTTAAAGAAAACTGTAAAGGCGCACCCGGCACATAGCCGGCCACATCTTCCACCGGGTAACCTATCTTAATCAGGGCCTGCTTGACGAGGCCCCGTTCCCAGGGATTTATGAGGAGGGTGCAGGAGTCGCGCTGTCCTTTAATGTACGGCTGCACCCGTTTGTTATTAAGGAGTTCGGCGGCAATAACCGAGTCGGCCGTTACCAATTGCATTTCCGGCCCCCGGGCCACCAACTTCACCTTTCCGTAGCGGCCCACATACTCCCGTATATCGGCGACCACATTACCGGGCAACGGGTACCTGCTCAAATCTGCCAGTACTCCGATAATGGTTTCTGCGTCCAGGCCGCTCGCAGCCGCATTCCACAGGGAAAGAGGGGTCAGGCGATAAGTATGGATGTGCTCCGGGCTTTTAACCAATTCGGCAAAGCGCACCAGATAATCCCGCGCCTCCGTGTAGAGAGGGTTGTCCACTTCTAAGAGAATCGTGCGGTCGCTCTGTACTACCAGGGGCCTGTCCGGATGGTAAGCCATGACTGTCTCCCCTTTAAGGCTTGGGGTTTACCACAGGTCAGAGAAGCATCGTACTGCCCTCCTCAGTAGTTTAGATCAGGATTTATGTTTGAGCAACGTCTCCCATAAAAGAAAAGCCCGCCGGTGCTCCCAACTCCAGCACCAGGCGGGCTTTACCGTGCAGGCCTTCTGTACTCCCCTTATCTGTTGGGCTTCATCCCCACCTTGCCGCTCTTAACGTCCTCGACCACCTTATTAATCTTATCCTTCACCTCTGCGGACAGTTTGCTTTCAAAGCCGTGGAAGGGCGCTAAGTATACGGCGCCTTCTTTAACGCCCATATAGTAAATTTTGGGTTCGTACTTGCCTTGTTGTACAATCTTACCAAAGGCCACCATGGCCTGGGCCCAGCTCTGGACCACGCTGGTAACCACGGTGTCGGGTGCCACGCTGTTCAGGTCGGCTCCATACCCTATAGCCAGGACCTTTTTCTCCTGGGCCGCCTGTATAGCCCCCAAGCTGGCCTGGTTGGCATCGCCCATAACCACGTCGCAACCCTGGTCAATAAGACTAACAGTCATTTCCTTCATCTTAGCCACATCGCTAAAACTCCCGGTCATGGCCGTTTTAACATCGATATTGGGGTTGACGTACTTGGCCCCATCGACAAATCCGTCCAGCGTCTCGCGGATGGGCGGCATTTCTTCGCCACCGATGGCGGCTACTTTGTTGGTTTGGCTCAGAATGGCAGCTATGGCTCCCTGCAGGAAGCCTATCTGATAGTTGTCCACTACCAGAGAGCAAACGTTATCCTTGGCTACGCTGCCGTTATTAATGACGAAAATTGACTTGGAAAACTGGGGTGCCACTTTTTGGGCCGCACCTTCAAACTGAAACCCGTGGGCAATAATGATGTCGTATCCCTGCTCGGCATACCCCCGCATGATCTCTTCCTGGTCCGACTGGCTGACATTTTCCGTATAGGATACCTCGGCGCCCAGCTCTTTTTCCATGGCTTTTAGCCCTTCGTAGGCTGTGGCATTCCAGCCGTTATCATTAATGGGACCGGGAAGTACCAGGGCCACTTTTAGTTTCTCGGAACCCCCGGACTCTTTTTGGGCATTTTCCTCTTTCTGGGGAGGCTGCTCGGCAGCCTTCTGCTGTCCGCATCCGCCCAAGGCCAGCAGACCTAACAGAAACACGACGATCAGGGGTAACGGATAGAGCTTCTTTAGCAATGTTCCTGCCTCCTTTGTCCTCAGACTTTCTTAGGTCTGATTATAATTATAAATTCGCCGGGAACCCCGGTTTTCCTTCCTGGATGGTAAGGTAAAATTACAAAATTAGCCCCTAGTGTCAACTCAAGTACATTTGTTCAGAGGAAGTCCGGCAAGGGCATCCAACCGGAGCCCCTGTTAATCTGAAGGTACAACCTCTAGGTTCAGGGCGCCAACAACCTGTCCCTTGCGCAATGAGTCTATAAGCTTTATGCTGTTAGTAACAACATTAAGAGGAGGTCTTGTCTTTGGTAGCCCTGAGTACCGCCGCGGCAATCTTTTTAGTATCACTTATTGCCGGTACCATCGGGGCCCTGCTGGGCCTGGGCGGGGGGATTATCATTATTCCCGCCCTGACTCTGGGCTTCGGTATTGATATTCGCTACGCCATCGGCGCCAGCGTGATTTCCGTAATAGCTACCTCCAGCGGTGCAGCCGCCGCCTACGTGCGGGATCGGCTTACCAATATCCGCATCGGTTTGTTCCTGGAGATGGCCACCACCTCCGGGGCCCTCACCGGAGCTTATTTAGCCGGTTTAATCAGCCCTCGCATTTTGTATATTATCTTTGCTGTAATGTTAAGCTACTCTACCCTGGCCATGTTCCAGCGGCGCCATGTCGAGTTGCCCGAAGATGTTGCGCCCCACCCCCTGGCCCGCAAACTGCATTTGGAAGGTAGCTATTACGATCCCGCCCTGGCCCGGCAGGTTGTTTATACTTCTTCCGGAGTTTATGAAGGCTTCGCCATCATGTACGGAGCCGGGGTTATCTCCGGCCTCTTGGGGATCGGCAGCGGCCTCTTTAAGGTCATGGCCATGGATATGTTCATGAAGTTGCCCATGAAGGTCTCTACTGCCACCAGCAACTTCATGATCGGGGTTACCGCTGCGGCCAGCGCCGGCATCTATTTTGCCCGGGGCAATATTAGCCCCACCATTGCCGCGCCGGTTGCTCTGGGAGTAGTCGTGGGTGCCACCCTGGGCACCCGCCTGATGGTTCGCCTCCGCAATGCTACCTTGCGCAAGGTCTTTGTACCAGTGCTGCTCTATGTGTCCCTGGAGATGCTGATAAAGGGTTTGAAAGGGTGAGGTTTATGGCCTCCGGCTCACCACGGGGATCCCCCAGGGGGCTTCCGGTCATTGCAGTGGAAGAAGTTATAAGCCGTTCCTTGCGGTGGGGTGTGGCGGTAAGTACGGGTATAATTGGGTTAGGTCTGGTTTTGCTGCTGGTCACGGGAAACACCGGTTATCCACCGGGTTACTATCCCACAACCGTCTCTCAAGTGCTGCAGGATGCCCTCAGGGCCAAACCCTTTGCCGTTATTGATTTCGGACTTCTAATCCTCATCGCCACCCCTATCTTCCGGGTAGCCGCTTCTCTTGTAGCCTTCATAGCGGACAAGGATCTGCCCTATGTGTTAATTAGTGCCTATGTGTTAGCCATGTTGCTCCTCAGTTTACTGCTGGGAAAGGCTGTCTAGTCTCGAGCCAGCTTCTCCCTGGCCCGTCTGCGGGTGGCCTCTATTTTCTCCTCGGACAGCGGCCGTTCAAAGCTGCGCAAGCCGGCCAGGCGGAAGCCATGTTTTCGGGCCAAGCGGCTGATTTCGTCCACCTGCTCCACCGTTAACTCGCGCCCCAAGGTAAAGTTTTCCAAGCGCCCCTCCAGGGCCAAAATCATAGTCTCCGCCATGCATGCATAGGCCAGTCCGGGAGGATAGCCAAAATTAAAGTGGAAGTTCACTTCCCCGGGGACCTCTACCACCCCACCCTCGATGACCAGCACATCATCCCTTTCTTCCGCTACCCGGCGGGATACATCCCGGGGCCGGGCCACATCGCAGATTACGGCACCCGGTTTGAGGTCCTCCGGCTCGATAACCGCCTCCGCCGCAGAAGTAACGGTGAGGACTACGTCCGCCTGACGAAGGGCCTCTTTGATATTGCGGCTTACCCGCACGTCCGCCCCCGTGTCCTTTGCAATGCGCCGGGCCAGATACTCCAGCTTTTGTTCATTCCGGGCCACCAAAGTCAGGGATCTGCACTCCCTGGCCAGGACGCGGGCGCAGACGGCGCCTATGGCCCCGGTGGCCCCTACCACCACTGTTTGCGCCTGGGAAAGATCAATGCCCATGAGCTCGGCCGCCTTCCGGGTGCCTTCCAGGGCCGTCGCCACCGTATAACTGTTGCCGGTAGTTACAGGGATATTGAGGTGGCGGGCTATGGTAATGCCGGCATCTCCTACTACGGAAGTCATGGCCCCCAGGCCCACAATCTCGGCTCCCAGCTTTTCCGCCAGGCGTCCCGCCTGGACTATACGGTCCAGCACCAATTTTTCCGGCAGGGTAACCATCTGGCGGCTGGTCAGGGGACAGGAAATGAACCATCCTTCTGTCTCGGCATAAGGGGAACGCACGCCCGTAATATAGGAAGTTTTGAGGGGTGGCAACCACAGGAGAAGTTTCTCCACTAAGGAGGTAGGTAGGTACTTGGCTACCGGAAACTTGCGCGCCACGTAACTGGCGTCTAAGGGGTGAATAATAAAAGCGAATTTATGCAACTCTTTCAGCCTCCTGTGTTATCTTTGCTTAATTTCCCGCCTTGGAAGCCCGTTCCGTGAAACGGAGGACGCGTGGTTGGAGACCCAGGCGGTCTAAAAGGGCATTATAATCCTCCGGCACCACTTCTTCCGGTCGTTTGCCGCTCAAGACCAGGAGAACCCCTTCCAAGACGTTGGTGCCGAAGGACCGGCCGCTAATCTCGGGTGTGGTGGTGATCAGAGCCGCCGCCCCCCGACTCTTCAGCTCTTCGATGTCGGCCTGGGTAACGGTATTGGTGATAATGATTTTCCCGGCCATCTTTTCGGGCATATAACGGCGGATGAAGTGGAAATCCCCAGCAATGATCTCGGCTTCTTCATAGAACCTGGTGTAGCGGGGCTCTATCTTATCTTGTTCACGGCCCGTAGGGTAGAGCATTTTAAAGGGCAGGAGCCGTACGATGGGGGCGGCCAGATAAGCCACCCGGCGAAAAGTGGGCAGGGAGCGTAGGGGTATGGGCAGGCCCAGGCCGAAGATTAAATCCCCACAGGTGAGATCGGCGCCGGCTTCGGCCAGGGCTTCGGCCATCCCGAAACGGTCTACAGCACAGACCATTAATACCTTTTTTCCCCGGAAGGTGAAGCCTTCCCGGGCCAGCTGGGCAATGACCCGACGTTCCAAAGTGTCCTTTAGGCCCCCACCGTCCACTATGGGCGTCTTCCGGGCGGCCCGCACTACCCGGGCTGCATCCCGCAAAAGATATTTGCGGGAACCGACCCTTAGGTAAAGGTCCATCCCCCCCAGACCGAAAGCATCTACCTCGCCGTCCAGTTCCCGGATGAGGTCGATCATTTTATCCATGTCGCCATCGGTACCAATGCGCGAAAGTTCAAAGGGCACCCCCAGGAATTCCGCCTGGGCCACATGGTTTCGCTTAGAAGAGCCCAGGCTAATGCTTACCACCCGTTTCACCTTTACCTTCTCTCCTTTGCCGGAAGTAATACTTGCCGCACCAGCTGGCGCAGTTTTTCCACTTCCACGGTCTTGTTCTCCCGGATAGGCGAAGTTCCTATTTCCACGCCGATAACTTCCCGCCCCAGCAAAGCCTCGCTCAGTTTAATGCGGTAGTCTGATCCGATGATGATTACGGCGTCGAATTCCCGCAGGCGGGCGATGATTTCCATAAGGAGGTTGAAGAGTTCCACGCCGCTCCTCTGCCTCAAAAAGTCCCATCTCTCATCCTCACGGAGGATAAGGAAGTATTCTACCCCTTCCTCCTCCAACATTTTCTCCAGCTCTTCCTTATTGGCCAGAGGGAAACCGATTACTGCCACTCTACGGCCTCGCCGGACCTCCCCGAGGCTTTCCAGCCGGGAAACAAAGGAACGGTCCACTCCTACCCGCTGGGCTGTTTCGGACTGGGAATAGCCCTGACAGCGTAAAGACAGAATCCGGTCAATGGTAGCATTGATTTTGCGCCGATCCAGGAGTTTATCACCCAAGCGTATAAATTCCATCCCCATTTCTCCTCTGTGCACAAATATGTGCACGGTAAATTATAACAAAGCTCCCCTGGAAAAGCAAGCTTGCTCCCGGGAAACCTTCTTCCCTGCTACCTCTGGCCCCGGCTAGACAGCCGCTGCCCGGGCCGGCGAAGGCAGCTAAAAAATAAGCCCCGGAACAGCCTCCCGGCGAAAGGCCCGGCCGTCCAGGGCTCGAGGTGGGATTCTTCTATTTTCAATCAACCTCACCTCAAAAATAGATAGGCTTACTTACTTATTTCCTTCAGGTAGTTTTCCAGAAGAGATGTCACTCCCGCCAGGGTGCCCTCGTTGTTTATGGCCTGCCGGACCCGGGCCGCACCGGGCAAACCCTTAAGGTACCAGGCTATGTGTTTCCGCATTTCTTTCACGCCCTTTTCTTCTCCTTTGGCCTCCACTGCCATTCTGAGGTGTCGCAGGGCCATGCCCAGGCGAACCTCCGGACTCGGCGGCGGAGGAACTTTTTCTCCGGCCAGCACGGCACGGATTTGCGTAAAGATCCAGGGATTGCCGAGGAAACCCCGGCCTACCATGACCGCATCACAACCCGTAGCATCCAGAAGGGCCCGGGCATCCTCCGGCCGCCATACGTCCCCGTTGCCGATGACCGGCACGCTGACCGCCTCTTTTACCCGACGAATTATTTCCCAATCGGCCCGGCCGCTGTAGAACTGGTTGCGGGTGCGGCCGTGGACCGTGACCGCCCGGGCCCCGGCGTCCACCACGGCGCAGGCCGCCTCTACAGCATTGACTTCCTTTTCATCCCATCCCTTCCGCATCTTCACGGTAACGGGAACGGGGTATATTGCCTCCGCCACAGCAGCCACGATGTCTCTGGCCCGGGGCAGATCCCGCATCAGGGCCGCTCCCTCTCCGTTGCGGGTAATCTTAGGCGTGGGACAGCCCATGTTGAGGTCCACCCAGGCCGCTCCGGCCTTTACCGCTTTCCTCGCCGCCCAGGCCATTATCTCGGGCTCGCGGCCAAAAAGCTGGACCACAACCTGCCCCTCTTCTCCCTTCAAATCCATTAGCTCCCAGGTGGCGTTATTGCGGTAATAAAGGCCCTTAACGCTCACCATTTCCGTAAAGGTAAGGGCCGCCCCCGCTTCCCGCAGGATACAGCGAAAGATTTTATCCGTTACCCCGGCCATGGGCGCAGCTACTACCGGCGCCTCTAAAATTATGTCGCCTATTTGCACCTGCCGGTCACCGGCCTCCTACTTGTTGCGTTCATAAACGATGCGCAGCCCCTCCAGGGTGAGCCAGGGGTTCAGGTGGTCAATGGCCTCCGTTTCCGGGGCCATGAGTCCTGCCAGCCCCCCGGTGGCCACCACCACGGCCCCAGACCCCAGCTCCCTTTTCATTCGGCTGACAATTCCTTCTACCTGGCCGATAAAACCGTACATGATGCCTGCCTGCATGCAGGCCACGGTGTTCTTGCCGATAACGGATCGGGGGCGCACCAGCTCTACCCTGGGTAGTTTAGCTGCATGATAGAAAAGGGCCTCCGTTGAGATGCCGATGCCCGGAGCGATGGCACCGCCCAGATATTCTCCGGCCGCCGATATGGCGTCGAAGGTAGTGGCCGTCCCGAAATCCACCACAATGGCCGGGCCGCCGTAAAGTTCATACGCGGCCACCCCGTTAAGGATGCGGTCTGCTCCCACCTCACGGGGATTGTCAAAACGAATGGGCATACCCGTCTTTACTCCCGGCCCCACCACCAGGGGTTCTACTTTGAAAAGCTCCCTGACTGCCGCCGTCAGGGTTGGGGTCAGGGGAGGAACCACCGAAGCCAGGGCTACCGCCTGAACGTCCCCCACTTTTAGTCCGTAAAAATGGCTGAATTGGTACCACATCAAGCTGTATTCTTCAGCCGTCTTCTGCCGGTCGGTGGCCGTCCTCCAATGGCACACCAGTTCTCTGTCCCGGTAAACACCGTAAACGATATTCGTATTGCCCACATCAATTGCCAGCAGCATAGTCTGCCCCCTTTCTCTTCCCATTATTCCACACCAACTGCCCTTCTCCTCCTGTTGGCCGACCAACTACCAGCACAAAAGGCCCGGCGGCATTGGGGGAGCAAAGCACCGCCGGGCCTTTGCCCGTATATTACTGCAACTTCGTTGCTCCTAGTTAATTGAGGCCTGAAATCCACCGCCCCGGCCGCCTTTACCTTTGCCGCCAGGGCCGCACCGGCCTCCCAGATGAATACGCCGCCACCGCCGGCCCCTTTTATGGAGTCTTTCGTCCGGCAGGGAACGGTAAGAGGCCGGCCTCCTGCAGGGCCCGCCGCACCCGGACGCTCACCAAGGCAGCCAGGGCCAGCTTGGCCAGGTCCAGGGGCACATAGGGCAGGACCCCCATGGCCAGAGCCTTAAACCAAGTGAGTTGCATTAGGTAGGCCAGCTGGGCGGTACCCAGGGCGTAAACCACCACCAGGCAGCCGAACATGCCTCCGGCAACCCGGAGATAACTCAACTTGGAGGAGCCGTCGATGATCCAGCCCAGAAAATATACGCCCAGAAGAAAGCCCCAGAGATAGCCACCTGTAGGGCTGAGAAAGCGGGCTATCCCCGCCGTGCCCCGGGCAAAGACCGGCAGGCCGACGGCTCCCAGCAGCAAATAGACCAGGACCGCCAAGGTCCCTAATCTCCTCCCCAAAATCGCTCCGGCCAGGAAGACCCCCAGGATTTGTCCGGTAATGGGCACTGGAGTAAAGGGCAGAGGGATGGATACCTGGGCCAGCACAGCCATCAAGGCAGTAAAAAGGGCTACCCAACTTATCTCTTTGGCCTGCATTGGGACCTCTCCTTTAGCGCAGACTTATTTCGCCATAATTGAATCGCCGCAAGCGGCCCGCCGCGTCTTTTACTAAAAGAGCGCCTTCTTCATCAATATCTACTGCCCGGCCCTCGTAAACCCTTTCCGGAGTCATGACCCTCACCGGGCGGCCCAAAGTAATGCTGGCCCGCCTCCAGGCTTGCCCTACCGGGGCAAATCCTTCCTCCTGCCAGCACTCGTACCAACGCTCCAGGTGGTATAAGAGGGCCTGCAACAGGGGCAGGCGGGCTATCTTCCGCCCCAGCTCCAGCTGTAAGGAAGTAGCCAGGGATTGTATTTCCGGCGTAAAGTCGTCCGGCCCCAGGTTAACATTAACCCCGGTTCCCAGGACCACGTACTGGGTAGTGTCCATCTCCGCCCGCATCTCGGTCAGGATCCCGGCTATCTTGCGGCCCCGAAGGAGAAGGTCGTTAGGCCATTTAATGCCCGGCCGCAGTCCCGTCGTTTCCTCTATGGCCTCCCTCAAGGCTACGGCCGCCAGAAGGCTTAGCTGGGGAAGCTGCACGGGTGCCACCCGCGGCCGCAAAATGGTGGAAACCCAGATACCCTTACCCCCCGGCGAAAACCAGGACCTCCCCAGGCGCCCGCGGCCGCTCCTCTGGCTCTCCGCCACCACCACCGTACCCTCCGGTGCCCCGGCATCGGCCAGGTCCTTAGCCACCTGGTTGGTGGAGCCCACCTCATCGTAGTAGTAGAAAGGCCGTCCCAACCAGGAAGTGCGGAGACCTGCCACAACCTCTTCCGGGTAGAAGCAGTCGGGCGTGTTGAGAAGGATGTAGCCTCGCCTGGTAGAGGCGCTGATCTGGTAACCTTCCTGGCGTAAAGCCTGGATATGCTTCCAGATGGACGTCCGCGACAGGCCCAATTTGCGGCTCAATTCCTGCCCCGAGACGTATTCTCCTTGATGGCGCCGCAACTCAGCCAGCACCTGGTGCCGGCTCCCTAGCTGATCCATGTTCCCATTTTACCCTCCCGCGCTCAATATGTCAACCCTCAACTTTTTTTAGGTTAACAATTTGTTTAAAACTTAAATGCGCCTGGTAGGTACCTTGAAAAAGATACTCCTACGGAGCGGAGGATTGTTCTCCACCCAGGCATGCTTGGATCCTGTTATTTTCATCCACCAGAATCACTTTGGGCTGCAACCTCTGGGCTTCTTCGTCGGTGAAGATGCCGTAAGAAATGATAATCACAATATCCCCGGGCTGCACCAGCCGGGCGGCTGCGCCGTTGACGCAGATGACGCCACTGCCCCTTTCGCCCTCAATAACATAGGTTTCAAAGCGCGCCCCGTTGTTGTTATTGACGACCTGCACCTTCTCCTGGGGCAGAATACCGGCAGCATCCAGCAGAGCTCTATCAATGGTAATGCTGCCCACATAGTTTAGATTGGCCTCTGTAACCCTGGCGCGGTGGATCTTAGATTTCATCATAATCCGCCACATCAGTCTTCCCCCTTTCCGCTTCCACCACCAGATTGTCAATAAGCCTCGTCTTGCCAATCCATACCGCTACGGCCAGCAGCACTCGGCCCCCAATCTGCTCCAAGGGCTTGAGGTTATCGGCATCGTTCACACTTACATAATCAATACGTGCCAGGGGGTAACGGGAGATTTCCTCCACCATAGCCTGACGCACCACCTCCGCCCGCCTCTCACCGGAAAGTATCATTTCCTCCCCTAGCTTCAGGGCCCGGTATAGGCAAAGGGCTTGCCGGCGCTCCTGATCGTTTAAATACTTATTACGGGAGCTTAAGGCCAGGCCATCCGGCTCCCTCACCGTGGGCACGGTTATGATCTCCACCGGAATATTTAGATCCGCCACCATGCGCCTGATGACCACCGACTGCTGGTAGTCCTTTTGGCCGAAAAAAGCTTCATCAGGCTGGACGATGTTAAAAAGCTTGGTGACCACCGTAGCTACACCCCGAAAATGGCCGGGTCGCGAGGCACCGCATAACACTTCCGTCACGCCCTCTACCTCCACATAGGTGGAGTAACCCGGCGGATACATTTCCGCCACCTCCGGGGCAAAGACGGCATCCACTCCCGTTTCTCGGGCCAGCCTGAGGTCCCGCTCCAGGTCCCGGGGATACCTCGCAAAATCCTCCTGGGGACCAAACTGAGTAGGATTGACAAAAATACTCATAATCACTGCGTCGCACCTCTCCTTGGCCCTGCGCGCCAGGGCCAGGTGCCCTTCATGCAGATAGCCCATGGTGGGTACCAATCCGATACTCTGTTTCTGCTCCCGCCTTTCCCGGACCCACCGCCGGACTTCGGCCACCGTCTTTAGCAGTTCCATGTTCGGTTTACCCCCCTTGTAAGCAACGACGGCCCGAGATACCCTATCCCAGGCTGGCCCTCTCACCAGGCACAGCACCGTCCCTCACCGCGCCGAAAAGCCTCAAAAAAGCGGCTCCCTCGGCTTCTCCCAGGCTCCCCTTGCGCCGCGCTACCCCCACCGTATAGCGGCCCAGGGCAGCGTACAAGTCCAGTAGCTGAGGCGCCTTTTCCCGTATGGCCGTCAGGTGCCCGGCCACGGTAGCTACATCGCCCCGGCTGATGGGACCCGTCAAGGCCGCAGGTATTCCTTTCTCTCCTATGTTCTTCCAGGTTCCCGCTACCAGTGGCTCCAGGGCCTTCGCTGCCATTTCCGGCGTCATCCCAGCCGCCACCATGAGCTGGCGGCTCAAATCCAACAGGGAAACAAGATAATTGGAGGCCACACAGGCCGCGGCGTGGTACAAGGCCTTGTCCTGGGGCCGGATGTAAAAAAACTCTCCCCCCAGCTCCCGCACCAGCCGTTCGGCCAGGGGATGGGCTTCCCGGTCGCCTTCAATGCTGAAAACCGAACCCGGGAGATTGGCTACGGCCCGGTCGGCATCCGAACAAGACTGCAGGGGATGCAGGGACAGGGCCCAGGCTCCCTGCTGGCGTGCAGGATTCAATACGGCGGAAGTTAGGGACCCGCTCATGTGGATGACCGTCTGGCCGGCCCGAAATCCGCCCCCTTCAGCCACCCTGTGGGCCACAGGGCCGATAGCCTGATCGCTGGTAGTTATAAAGACGATGTCGGACCGCCGGGCCACCTCCTCCGGACGGTCAAAAACAGGGCAGCCCAAGCGGTCGGCCGCCCTGCGGGCTGAAGCGAAGGTTCTGCTGGCCACCCCTGCAATAAAGTAACCCCTTTCCTTAAGGAGCAGGCCCATACCCGTGCCCACCGCACCGGCACCGATAATACCCACCCTCATATTTTTTCGCCACCTTGAAGCCAAAATAAAAGGCCTCCCGGACGGGTCCAGAAGGCCAAAACTCCAAACTTCTTTTTCCCGTCTCGGTCCCGATAAAGGATCCAAGCGGAAGCATTCTTGCCGACTAGAGCCTATTTTTAAACTTCAAGCAGTGCAAGCCCTGAGGTGTCGCCTGCATTCTTAGTTTACCACATTTAAGGGCCCATAAGCAATCATATTTCGCCCAACCACCGGGCAGCTTCCAGAGCCGCCAGAAACCGCTGGCGGAGGTAAAGATTGTTCTCCGCCAGGAAGTTTACGATCTTTCTTACCTCGTGACGTTTCGTCCGGCCGGCAGCCGGGCAGGGATTGGGGAGGACGGGCAGGTGTTCTGCTTTGGCCACTCCGGCTACCGTGGCTTCCGGGAGGTAGATGAGGGGTCTTATGACCGTGAGCCCCTTCCTGCTCAAATAGGTTACGGGCAGAAAGGTGCTAAAGCGGCCGTTATAAAACCAGTTGAGTAAGAACGTCTCCAGCAAATCGTCCAGGTGATGACCTAAGGCTACTTTGTTGCATCCCAGGCGCCGGGCCACCTCGTTCAGAGCACCGCGCCGGAGGTGGGAGCAAAGGGCGCAGGGATTGGGTTCCTGCCGATATTGGAAAACAATAGCACCTATAGAAGTAGATTCCACATGAAAGGGGATGTTGAGTTCCCGGCAAAATTCGGCCAAAGACCGGGAGTCAACCTCCCAGCCCAAGTCGACAAAAACGGCCTCAAAGTGGAAGTCCAAAGACGAAAAGTTGCGCAGTAGCCATAACACATAAAGGAGAACGGCGCTGTCCTTCCCGCCGGATGCCCCCACCGCAATTCTGTCGCCGGGGGTGATCATGTTATATTTATAAACCGCCCGTTTGACGGGGGTCAGAAACCACTTGCCGTAATTGCGCTTTACTTTATGCCCAATGATCTGCCGGCCGTACACGGTTGCAAGCTCCTATGGTCCCCAAACCCTGAGAATATCGAGCGTAGGCCGACCCAAACCCTGGAATATATCCTTCCGCTCCTGCCTCCAGGCTTTCCGGGGCCCGGGCCTGGCGCTATGATACCCTACTTGCTCACCCGGGGTCAAGGCCTTTTCTGCTACCACCTTTAGGCCACGATTTCCTGAATAAGGACCGAAGGGTGGGCCAGAAGCCGGATAGTTTCCCCGGCCCTTTCCTTGGGCCGAATCACTTCGACAATGGGCCTCAGGGGAACCCCCGGCTCCTGCGCCACCACCCTGGCTATTTCCCCGCTGGTCAGGCGAACAATAGTACCCACCGGGTAGCTGGCAATCTCCTGCAGAAAGATTTTGACCAGCTCCAGGTCCAGGCTGCCCCGGGTGCTCTCCACCATTAAAAGCTCCATACCTTCATGGGGCAAAAGCTTGGGCCGGTAACAGCGGTCGGTAGTCACCGCATCATAAACATCGGCAATAGCTACACAGCGAGCGGCCACGGTAAGTTCTTCCCTCACCAGGCCCCGGGGATAACCGCTCCCATTACAGCGCTCGTGGTGGTCCCGCACCACCAGCCTTACTCCCTCGCTTACCAGCCCTTCCAGGCGCCGGTAGCCTGCCTCCGGGTGGCGTTTGACCACCTCGAACTCCTCGGGAGTAAGCCTTCCGGGCTTGCCAATAATCTCGCTGGGTATTTCCAACTTTCCGATGTCGTGGAGCATAGCTCCTACGCCCAATACCATCAATTCCTTTTCTGGAAGCTTGAGGCGGGAACCAAGATAGGTGGCCAGCAAGGTCACATTAAGGGAGTGTCTGGCAGAATAGGGATCTACATCTTTCAACATGGCCATCTGCAGGAAGACATCCCGGTTATCCTGCATGCGACCAATAAATTCTGCCACAGCCTCTTTCACATCTTCAACCGCCAGGCGGTTGCTGCCCAAGCGGCAGCTACGATAGAGCTCGTGCAGGACTGCCTGGGCTTCCAGGTACACTTGCTTGGCCGGACCTTCATCCAGGAGCAAGAGCCCCTCAACTTCAGGTGCCTGACGCATAACAATCTCCCTGCCCCAAGCTTACAAAAAGAAAGACTAATTACGGTTATTCGACAAACTTAGCAAAAATTCCTACCCTAGAAGGGAATTCTCATTAATCACATAATGTAATTGTATCGAAGAAAAAATTTGGTAGAATCAAGTAGTAGAAACTAAACAGGGAGTGAGGCACTTGCCGCGTCTGACGGTCCAATCCCGCCAGAGGGTGGAGCTAATCGATATCACTTCCGAAGTTCGGGATTTGGTAACCCGATACAAAGTAGCCGAAGGAGCCTTACTGCTTTTCGTCCCCCACACCACCGCCGGTATCCTCATCAACGAAAATGCCGACCCCGACGTAGAGCGAGACATCCTGGCTACCCTTTCCCGCCTAATCCCCCGGGAGGGCGACTACCACCACGGTGAGGGTAACAGTGACGCCCATGTCAAGGCCGTCCTTACCGGCTCGTCTGTTCTGGTGCCTATTTCCCAAGGCCGTCTGGACCTGGGCACCTGGCAGGGCATCTATGTGGCGGAATTTGACGGCCCCCGCCGGCGCCAAGTCACGGCTACCTTTCTGGCACCTATCCCGTATTAAATATCCGGCGGGAGCACGATTACGGGCGACCGTCCTGCCCTGCATTACCCAACCTCAGGGGAAAACCGGCCTCCCCTGCTCTTCGCTCCTGCCCTGCCGGGCTACCAGGGCCGGAGGGTGGCCGGCCGAACCTCCTCCTCACCGAGATGTGTTTCAACCGGGCCGGCACCTCGGCCTTCACCGCCTGCTCCACCAAGTTAAAGTACGCGAGATATGCCGCTGGACTCATAAACAAACACACCTTGTGATCTCCATCATGGTAAAGGATCGGCCCGTAAATTAAACTTTAACTTGACAGACCAGCAGCCACACAAAAATTCAAGGGTGAGACAAATGGAAGGACGTTGTCCCGGGCAGGACAGACGCTACTGGAAGCTGGAAGATATCTTTGAAGAGCCGTGTCCCCATTGTGGAGGTCTGATAGAGTTTTGGAAGGACGACGTTACCCTGCGCTGCCCCCACTGCCGGCAGCGGGTGACCAATCCGCGTTTTGATCCCGGGTGCGCTGCCTGGTGTTCCTATGCCAGCAAATGCCTGGGAGAAATAGCCCTCACTTACCAGCGCCAGCCCCGGGTCATCCGGGATAAGCTGGAAGTGGAAGCCCGGAAGAGATACCTGGGCCACAAAGAGCTGTTAAACGCGGCCTTGAAGGCCGCAGGCTTTGCCGAAAGACTGGCCCGGGAAGAAGGAGTAGAGCCTCTGGTGGCCATCGCCGCCTGCCTGTTCTACGACCTGGAAGCTGCCGACGACGAGCTGGACGGCGCTTCCCAGGCCCGCCAGATCATGGCCGCTATCCCCGGGCTGGAACCAGAGGTCATCGAAGAGGTGGCCGCCGTTATTGCCGCCGGCGAAAAACCCCTGGATCTCCCCGCCTGGAGAGTGGTGCAGGATGCGCGCCGGCTCGCCTGCCTAACCGAGGATTTCCGGGAGAACCCTCCCTTCCATACTGCTGCCGCCAAGCGCCTGGTTGGGGAACTCACCGGCCGGTGTGAATAAAGGGGCTCTAACCCCTGACGGGCGGGGCCAAGGATCATGAGAGCTTAAAGGAATTCCGTCCCCACCCGCCGGTAGCGATTCCAGCGGGCGTTGACCAGTTCTTCCGCATCTAGCCCGGACAATTCCTTGAGGTGGCAAAGAAGCCTCTCTTTAATCCGGGCGGCCATGCTTATTTTATCCCGGTGGGCACCGCCCATGGGTTCGGGGATAATCTCATCGATTATCTTAAGGTTGTAGAGATCCCGGGCGGTAAGCTTCAGGGCCTCAGCCGCTTCCCGGGCCCGGCTGGCGTCTTTAAACAATATGCTGGCACAGCCTTCCGGGGAAATCACGCTGAAAAAGGCATTTTCCAGCATGAGAAGCCGGTCGGCCACGGCCAGGGCCAGGGCACCACCGCTACCCCCCTGGCCGATGAGAACCGTAATAATGGGCACTCTAAGGGTGCTCATGACCAACAGGTTCTGGGCGATGGCTTCTCCTTGCCCCCTTTCCTCTGCGCCGGTGCCCGGATATGCTCCCGGGGTATCCACCAGGGTAATGACCGGGCGGCCGAATTTCTCAGCCTGCTGCATGAGACGGCGCGCCTTGCGGTAGCCCTCCGGATGGGCCATACCGAAGTTGTATTGCAAGTTCTCCTTGGCATCTGTCCCCCTGCGGTTGCCGATGACGGTAACCGGCATCCCCTCTAAGGTGGCAATGCCCCCTACAATGCCGGGATCATCGCCGAAGCAGCGGTCTCCGTGGAGTTCTAAAAAGTCGGGGAAAATAGCCTGGATATAATCCATAGACCCTGGCCTTTCCGGCATGCGGGCCAAATAAACGCGTTCAAAAGCGCTCAGGTTGCCGTAAATTTCCCGTTCAATCATTTTCACCCTCGCTCGCAGCAGCCCGATTTCGGAGCTCAAATCAAAACAGTGCTGCAGGCAAAATTCCTCCAGCTCATCTATCTTCTTCCACAGCCGGGACAAATCCCGTTCATAGAGCAGCATTCATATCCCCTCGCGGGTGCATTCTCAGAATTTTGGCCAAGGTGGCCTTCATGTTTTTGCGGGGAACGATGAGGTCTACGAACCCCTTAGCCAGCATAAACTCCGCGCGCTGGAAACCTTCCGGCAGCTTTTGTCCTATGGTTTGTTCGATGACCCGGGGGCCGGTGAAGCATATGAGAGCCCGGGGTTCTGCGATGATGATATCCCCCAAGGAGGCAAAGCTGGCTGTAACCCCGCCGGTGGTGGGATCCGTCAAGACGCTGACGTAGAGGAGGCCAGCCTGGCCGAATTTCTGCAGCAGGGCCGCGATTTTGGCCATCTGCAGGAGGGAGAGCATGCCTTCTTGCATGCGGGCCCCACCGGAAGCGCAGAAGGCGATAAAGGGCAGCCTCTTCTGGAGGGCCACCTCGATGGACCGGGCAATCTTTTCCCCCACCACCAAACCCATACTGCCCATCATAAAGTGGCTGTCCATTACGGCCAGGACGCAGGGTTGTTTCTCGATTTCGCCGTAGCCGGTGACTACAGCTTCCTTCAGGCCTGTAGCCTCACGGGCTTCCTTCAGTTTTTCCTGGTAGCCCGGAAAGGAGAGCGGGTCCCCGGATGTCAGCTCACTATCAAATTCCTGGAAGGTGCCCTCATCCACGATTTGTTGTAGCCGCTCGCCGGCCGTCAGGCGAAAATGGTACTCGCAGTGGGGACACACTTTAAGGTTGTCCCACAGCTGCTTCTGTACCAGAATCTCTCGGCACTCCGGGCATTTTTCAAAGGGATTTTCTCGGGCATACCTGGAGGTATCCAGCTCGATGTAGCGCGTCTTCTTGAGCCCCGGAAACATCGAAGCGTTTATAGCCTCCTACTAGTAGTTGATTTTATTACCTGATGTTAAATTATAACACATAACATGACCGGCGGCCAGCAAAAAGTTCCTCTCCATGTGTGAGGTAAATCACAGTCTTTTACCCGGTTTTCCCTTAATATGAACACCAGAGGACATACTAAACCGACGAAACCTCTGGGTTTCAAGTTGGAAAGGTGCTTCTGAAGGAAACATGAAAATGTCGGGGATGCTGGCGAGCCCGAAAGTTACCGGCGCCGGTGCCCCGACTTGGGGAATGTTTCGGAAGCATCGGTGAAAAAGGGGGAGGAGATGCATATGTTCTGTTATCAATGTGAACAGACGGCCGGAGGAACCGGCTGCACCAAGGTGGGAGTCTGCGGGAAGAACGAGGATATTGCCAGCTTGCAGGACACCCTTATATTCGGCCTAAAAGGTGTAGCTGCCTACGCTTACCACGCCAGGGAGCTGGGGGCTCGCGATGAAGAAATCGATGCCTTTATGCACGAGGCTCTTTTCTCTACCCTGACCAACGTAGACTTTGATGCAGAGCGTTTCCTGGAGCTCCTCTTAAGGTGTGGCGCCGTCAACCTTAAGGTTATGGAACTGCTGGACAAGGCCCATGTGGAGCGTTTCGGTGCCCCGGTTCCTACTAAGGTATCCACTGGAACCAAGGCGGGTCCAGGCATTTTGGTCACTGGCCATGACCTGCTGGACCTCTACGAGCTCCTGAAACAGACCGCAGGAACCGGCATTAACGTATACACCCATGGGGAAATGCTCCCTGCCCACGCCTATCCCGAACTGAAGAAATTCCCCCACCTGGTGGGCAACTACGGTTCGGCCTGGCAAAATCAGCGCAAGGAATTTGAGGAATTTCCGGGAGCCATCCTGGGCACCACTAATTGCATCTTGATTCCCAAGGAATCCTATAAGGACCGGCTGTTCACCTGCGGCATAGCCGGCCTGCCGGGGGTGACCCACATCAAGAACCGGGACTTCACCCCAGTCATCGAAAAGGCCAAGTCCCTGCCGCCTTTACCGGCCAAGGAGGGAAGTGCGGTAGTCACCGGCTTCCACCATAAGGCAATCTTTAGCCTGGCCGACAAGATCGTGGAAGCGGTCAAAGAAGGTAAAATCCGGCACTTCTTCCTGGTCGGAGGTTGTGACGGGGCCAAGCCGGGCCGCAGTTACTACACCGAACTGGTTAGCAAGGTGCCCCAAGACTGCATAGTCATCACCCTGGGGTGCGGCAAGTACCGCTTCAACTATATGAATCTGGGTGAAATCGAGGGCATCCCACGCCTCCTGGATATGGGCCAATGCAACAACACCTATTCCGCCATCCAGGTGGCCCTGGCTCTGGCCGAGGCCTTTAACTGCAGTGTGAACGAGCTGCCCTTAAGCCTTATCCTGTCCTGGTTCGAGCAGAAGGCCGTGGCCATCCTCCTTACCCTGCTCCACCTGGGGGTGAAGGACATCCGCATCGGTCCTTCGGCGCCGGCCTTCATCTCGCCCAACATCCTGAAAATCCTCCAGGAGAAGTTCGGCTTAAAGCTCATTACCACTCCGGAAGAAGACCTCAAAGCCATCCTGAGTTGAACCTGAAAAAGCGAGCCGGGCACCCCTCAAGAAGGGGCGTTGCCCGGCTTTATTCATACTTCATACGCCCTGATTTTTAGGCCCCGTACAGGCTGGCCAGCCGCTTGAGGGCCTGCAATTTTTCGCTTCGTCCTATCTTAGCCTCGGCCAGCCCTTTTTCCAGCACGGCGATGGACTGGTCATAAACCCGACGGTTTACCGGGTAGGGATGGCCGTCTTTACCGCCGTGGCTGAAACTGTATTTCACCGGGTCCCGGAAACTAGCGGGAGCACCGTAGGCCACCTCGGCCACCATAGCCAGGGCGCGCAAGGTCTTGGGACCGACACCCTCCGTGCCCAGTAGGGCGGCGAAGTCAGAAGGCGGGGAAGCATAGATTTTCAACAGGGCCTTGTTCAGGTAATCGGCCCGGGGAACCTCGTGGCGCCAGGGGAGCCGCAGGTTAGGCAGGCCAGGCGGGCTGGTTTCCAGTATGCGGCGAAACTCCTGTACCACCTTTTCAGGTTTTTCCCGGGCCAGTTCGGTCACCACCCGGCGGGCCGCCTCGCTTTCTTCCGCCACCATATTAAGAACTTCGCCGCGCTGGTCACAGCACACGGCAGCATGGGGTTCGCATACAAAATTCCCTGCTTTCTCACTAAGCCAGTGGTAGCGCCGGGCCAGGCGGGTATGTTCGTTCATGCCCTGCTGGACCACAGCCCATTGTCCGTCGAAAGTAAAGATAAAAACGTGGTGGTAGAGCTGATACCCGTCCTGCACGGCGGTATTATCCACCTTGGCCGCCATGCGGCTGGCATAGATAAGCCGGTCCGGCTGCAGGGCCAAAGGATAACGTTCGGCCGCTCTCAAAATTTCCTGGGGTGTCTGCCGTGAAGTTCGTCCCTTGCCCCCGGCAATGACCAGCCCCAAGTCGCGCTCCCGGCCCTTTATCCCTTCCTTCAAGGCCCCGCAGAGGGTGGTGGTGAGGCCGGAGGAGTGCCAGTCAAACCCCAGCACGCACCCCAGGGCCTGAAACCAATGGGGATCGCTTAACCGCCGCAAGACTTCCTCCGGGCCAAATTCCCGCACAATCACTTCTACGATGGCCGCGGATAGGCGGCGCATGCGCTCAAAAAGCCACGGCGGGCAGTGGCCGCCGTGGAGGGGCAAACTGGCCGTTCCCGTCCGCAACATTTCCCCTTCTTCCTTTCACGGCAAGAGCCCTGCTCTTCCTTTCTAACCGGCCGGCTCCGCAGAACCGCCTGCGTGATGCATAATGAATTCTTCCCGCACCCTGTGGCAGCAGCGTCCAGCCGGATTCTCCGTCACGCAGTTGCCCCCTGGCGGCAGCGGCCGGTAGCGTCCGTGGGCTACAACAACAGCGGCGTCCTACTCACCGGCTGGAAGCTGCCCCCATTATAGCGCCGGAGCTCGGGGAAGTCAATGAAAATTGTTCTTGACAAGGACCGGCCTGCTCTAGTATGCTGGAAGCAAACCTAAAATCGCACAGTCCTTGAGCCGAGACAGAAGATAAGAGGAGACGAGTTGAGCAGAGACGAGGCTGGCCGGTGGAGGAGAGCAGCCTGGCGGTTTTCGTCGGGCTGTTTTTGTTTTTATCAAACAAATTACGGTCAAGGAGGTTCCACCCATGAAGGAATCGTCCATTAAGGAAGTAAAATTGAGGGAAGTCTCCCGGCAGGGTCTGCAGGCAGTAGATGTGGTCATCATAGCCGTACTGCTGGCGGCAGGAGCTGTCCTGCGCATGATTACCCCGCCCTTTTTCGGCATCACTCCCAACCTGGTCATCGGTATGTACGTCCTGGCCATCATGCTCCTCAGGCCCCGCTTGGGCCAGGTCCTGGGCATAGGACTGGTGGCCGCCGCCGTATGCCACTTTACTACTAAATCCCTGCTGCCCTACTTAAATTTCATCAGCGAGCCTGTGGGAGCCCTGGCTACCGCCCTGTTGCTTTATCTTCCCTTTGATAAGCACCGTCTTCTGTCGGCCGTCAAACCTCTAGTGGTAACCTTTCTGGGTACCTTTGCCAGCGGTTTTACCTACATCAGTATTTTTAAAGCCGCCACCCTCTTTGTCGCGCTGCCTAAGAATCCGGCCTACACTTACCTTTTGATGGTGGTCCTGGTGACCGGGGTGGTGAATGCCATCCTGGCCCAGATCCTTTATTTCCCCTTGAAGGAACTTATTAAGAATATGTAAAGGCAACCGCCACCCCGAAGGCGAGGGCTTAAGATGGATCCTATAATTTGTGTAGAAAACTTTACATTTTACTACGGTGAAAGCCGGGTACCGGCCCTGGCGGACCTCAACCTGGTAGTCCGGCGGGGGGAGTTTCTGGGGGTTACCGGCCCCACCGGGGCGGGCAAAACCACCCTGGCCCTGGCCTTAAACGGCGTCATCCCCCACTTCCAGGGGGGCCGGTGGGCCGGGCAGGTAACGGTGGCCGGTTTGGTTACTTCGGAGACGACCTGCGCCCGCCTGGCCCAGGTAATCGGTAGCGTCTTCCAAGACCCGGAGGCCCAGTTGGTGGCTGCGGAGGTAGAAGAAGAGCTGGCCTTCGGGCTGGAAAACTGGGGCTTTCCCCGGGAGGAAATGCTCCGGCGCATCGACGAAGCCCTAACCATGGTGGGCATCCGGGAATTGCGCCACCGGAGCCTGAAGGAGCTGTCGGGCGGCCAGAAGCAGAAGGTGGCCATTGCCGCCGCCGTAGCCCTGCGGCCTGCCGTCCTGGTACTGGATGAACCCACTTCCGAGCTGGACCCCCAGGGCACCCTGGAAGTCATGGAAGTGCTGCGTCTGCTGAACCGGGACCACCATATCACCATCGTCCTCCTCGAGCAAAAACTGGCTGCGATGGCCCCCTACATCTCCCGGCTTGTCTGCCTGCATAAAGGCCGGATAGTAGCCGACGCCGCCCCGCGCCAGATTTTTCGCCAGGAAAAATTGCTCCATGAGTTGGGGGTAGAGGAGCCGCCGGTAACTACCTTTTTTCGTCTGTTGCGCAGAGCGGGTCTCTACTTTAAAGACCTACCCCTGACCGTGGAGGAAGCCCAGGGGGAACTGGCGCAACTCCTGAGTAAGGAGAGAATACCATGATCCGGGCCGAAAACTTGGGTTTCACTTATCCTAATGGCCTTCAGGTCCTGCAGGATATTTCTTTTCGTATAAAAAAGGGAGAGTTTGTAGCCTTAATCGGGCGTAACGGTTCCGGCAAAACCACCCTACTGAAACACTTTAACGGCCTCCTTAAGCCCACGTCGGGCCGGCTTTTGATCGCCGGGCTGGACACTGCCCGGGCCAAAGTGGCCGAGCTGGCCCGCAAAGTAGGTTTTTTGTTCCAGAACCCCGACCATCAGATTTTCCTGCCCACGGTAGCCGATGAAATTGCTTTTGGCCCCAAGAACCTGGGACTCAAGGGCAAGGAAATCGAGGCGCGGGTGGAAGAAGCTGCTGCCCAGGTGGGTTTAACGGACTGCCTGGACGCCAGCCCTTTGAAGCTGGGTAAGGGACAGCGCCAGAGGGTGGCCCTGGCCTCTGTCCTGGCCATGCGGCCCGACATCCTGGTCCTGGACGAACCCACCACCGGCCAGGATTACCGCCAAGCCCGGGAAATAATGGAAATAATAAAGGGGCTGCATCGAAAGGGGCATACCATAGTACTGGTGACCCACGATATGGAGATAGTAGCCCGCTATGCAGAAAGGGCTTTGGTTTTGGGGGAAGGAAGGCTCTTACTGGAGGGGCCATTGACCGAAGTGTTCTCCCGGGAAGACGTCCTGGCCAGGGCCGGTCTCTTACCCCCTTCCATAGTGAGGCTGATTAAGCCTTACCGGGAGGCGGGGCTTTTCCGGGACGTGCTTACTCCGGAGGATCTCTGCCGGGAAATTACCCTTATGTTGAGGGGTGAGGCCCATGTCGCCCGTATCCTTCCTGCATGATCTTAATCCTTTAACCAAGATGGCCTGGTCCCTGGCCGTGGTGACTGCCGCCTTCTTTTTGAAGGGGCCCCTCCCTCTGTTCCTCCTGTTGGCTTCGGTCCTGGCCGTGGCCTGGGCCGGAAAAGTGCTCCGGAAGGTGTGGCCGGCCCTCCGGGGACTGGCCTTTTTGGCCGCCCTCTTCTTCCTGTTCCAGGTCTTCCTCATTCAGGAAGGAGATACGGTGCTTACCCTCCTTCCCGGCACCGGATTCGGCCGGGTAACCGATGTAGGGCTTTACTCGTGTACCGTGCTGGCCCTCAGAATGCTGGCCATGACTTCCACCATACCGATACTCCTCGCCACCACCAACCCCAAGGACATGGTGGTGGTCTTTGTGGAAAAGTTAAAGGTGCCGTACCTTTATGCCTTCATGCTGGTTACTTCTTTGCGCTTTATCCCGACCCTCCAGGAGCAACTGGAGCTCATCCTCCAGGCCCAGCGCGCCCGGGGCCGCGACCTGGACGGGAACAATTTTATTAAGAAATTAAAGGCCATTGCCCCGGTAGCCCTTCCCCTGCTCCTCGTCTCCGTCCAGCGGGCCCGGACCCTGGCCATCTCCCTGGAAACCCGGGGCTTCGGCAGCGGCCCGCGCACTCACCTGCGGTCTATCGACTTCCGGCCTGCAGATATAGCAGTCATTGCCTTTTGCACTTTACTCACTTTCCTGCTGATCCTCATATAAGTCCTTATATAAGCTGTTCTCCACCGACCGCTGCCCTCGCCGGCAGCGGTCGGTGTTTTGGGGATTGCCCATCCGGTAATATTGGTCGGGCAACTTTGCATCATTTGGCAGGAGAAAACTTTTTTCTGTCGAATTGAACTTTCTAGTAAGAAAAAAGCAGAAATAACCAGCTGTCGAGGTAACTACTTACATGGTCCAAGAATCCTTCCCTGCTGTTTTGTACGCTTTGCTTCTCCAGGACTTACCCGAAAGCCTTCTCATGGCTATGGTAGTGTTCAGCCTCTTAAACTTGAGCATCTGGGACAGGAGGATCCTGTTCGTCGGCATCCTGCAAACCCTTACCAACCTGGTGCGCATTCTACCCATTGCTTTCGGCATGCATTCAGTCATTTTACTTCTCTCTATATCTATCTATACCCGGCTTTTCACCCGAGCCCAGTTGAGCAAAATATTCCTCTCCGCTTTAGTTTGCTTCGCCCTCATTGTTACCACTGAATTGATATATGTCCGGCCTCTTTTAAGCTTCACCGGGCTGCAGTATGAAGAGGTATTTGCCAATCCTTTCTTAAGGGCGGCCTTCGCCCTTCCTGATATGATAGTCCTGCTGGCTGTGGCGTTGGGCAAAAATTATTACAACCGCAAGAGGGGATTGACATGCTGAAGTTTAACCTAACGCGGCCGGCTGCCGCCTATCTGAAAGAAAAGCTCCAGCTAACCCCCGAGCAAGAGGAAATTGCCCTTTACGGCCTGCAAACCATTGTTTATCCCCTCACCGGCCTTCTGGGTATCATCCTGGTAGGCTGGCTCTGGGGCTGCCTCGGGACCACCCTGGTCGCCGCCTTTGGGGCTGCTTTTCTGCGCCTGTGGTCCGGCGGTGCCCACAGCCGTTCTCCCCTCACCTGCACCCTGGTAGGTATGGCAGTTTTCCCCTCCATGGGTAAGATAGCCGACCTGGCAGCACCCGCCACGACGGTCCCCGTCCTGCATCTGGTCCTGGCGGCGGGTTTGGCGGTGTGCCTGTCTACCGTTTACCGGCTGGCCCCCGTGGATTCCCCGGCTAAACCCATCCTTTCGGCGGATTACCGCCGGAACATGCGCCGCCTGTCAGTAGCAGCCGTCCTCCTTATCACCGCTACCCAGGTCGCCCTTTTAAAAGCCGGGGCCCTCAACCTGGTCTTGGCCTTGAGCCTGGGTCTATGGTGGCAAACCTTTTCGTTGACAAGGGCGGGTCACAGGTTTGCCGCTTCCGTAGACAAGCTAAGTTCATTACCAAGGAGGTAGAGAGGATGAAAAAGTTATTTTATCGCCTGCTGCCGGCTGCCTTCAGCTTGCTGGCCTTAGCGGCAGCCATCGGAGTCAAGCCGGCTTGTCTTTGGGCATGGCATCAACCCGAAGTACCCAAGTCCCTGCTTAAGTAGATTGGTTCGGGTGCCGGGGAACCCGCCCTTCCCCGGCGTCCAAAGTTGGGGTCCATGGCCCCGGATTGGGCATGAACGGTCAGGGGAGGAGGAGTGAAGGCCCTTATCTCGAGGGACGGGAGAATCGTAGATGCGGAAATGGGAAGAGAGAAGATCTGAAGAAATATCGGAATACATTCTGGTGACCCATATTGTAAGCCTCTTGATTTTTTTAATGATTGTTTTCAGCTTTTATAATCTCCCGTTGGGCTTCCGTTTTCCTGTATTCTTAACATTTCTTGCCAGTCTATCTGCCATTGCCATCATCGGATATACTGTTGGGAGGCTTCTCCCGACGATTACCTTCCTGAGCCACCCCCATGTGGGTGAAATCTTACTCCTGGCCATCATTTTCCCCGTAACCTTTGCCTTTCTTGGGTATAGCCATAATTTCTCCGGCGCCAAGGTCCTAGTCCTGGTCCCCATCATTATTACCGCCACCAGCTTCGGAAAGGTTGCCGGGACGGTGGGGGCCGTCGTGGCCTGCGTCCTCCTCTTTTTCCTGGATTATAGACTTTACGGCTCCTTGCCCGCCGAGGTCTTCCAGGCCGACAGTATTTTAGCCGGGGTGATATTGCTGCTGGCCTGGCTGGTGGGCGGCTTGATGGAGGTGGAGAGGAAAACCCAGCAGGAGCTGCTGCGGCTGGCCGATTACGATCAATTGACCGGCCTGTACAACCACCGTTATTTGCAGGAAAAGCTGGCCGTGTGGGTACAGGAGGCGGCGAGAGATAACCTTCCTCTATCCCTGGTCTTACTGGACATCGACCAGTTCAAGTATTTCAACACCGTTTACGGCTATCACAAGGGAGACCAAATTTTGGCTTCCTTGGGCCGGTTGCTGCAAGAGGAGGTGAGGGAACCCTCTTATGCTGCCCGTTACGGCAACGACGAATTCGCCCTGGTCTTGCCCGGCCGGGGAAAGGGCCAGGCTGCGGAGGCGGCCTGCCGCCTAAAAATAAAACTGACGGAGGAGGCTACCCGCACTTTGGTGGGAAGTAAAGGAACGCCGCCTTTTAAGCCCTTTACCCTTTCGGTCGGTTTGGCCACTTATCCCGCCGACGGTGACGAGGCGCTGGGCCTCATCCGGGCGGCGGAAAACGACCTGTTCAGGGCCAAGTACTCCCGGGATAAAAACTATCTTTACCATTCTATTATTAGCGAGATCAGTGCGATGAAAGTGAAAGAAGCTTTCCCTACTCTGCAAGTCCTGGTAGCCCTGATCAATATGAAGGACCGCTACACCTTTGGCCACTCGGAAAGGGTTATGTCCTATGCCCTGGCCCTGGCGGAAAAATTGCCCCTTTCCGAGGAAGAAAGGGATACTCTGCGTTACGGGGCTTACTTACACGACCTGGGCAAGATCGAAGTTGATAGTTCCGTTCTCACCAAAACAGGACCCCTAAACCAGGAAGAACGTGAGGCTATGAAAAACCATACGATATGGGGGGCAGAAATGGTGAAACCTTTAGTATTTTTCCAGGAAATATCACAGATCCTCCGTTCTCACCATGAAAACTACGACGGGTCCGGCTACCCCGATGGTTTACGAGGGGAAGAAATCCCTCTTCTGGCCCGCATTGTGCGCCTAGCCGACAGCTTTGATGCCATGACCACCGACCGCCCCTACCGTCAAGCCCTGTCCTTTGAACAAGCCAGCCGGGAATTGCTGAGGCGCAGCGGAACTTACTACGACCCTTCTCTAATTCACCCCTTTCTGGAGGCGGTAAAAGAAGTATATGAGAGGCAATCGGGTAGGGCCGGTGGAGAGAGTTCAGACTCCGCCGCCCTTTAAAAGACGTGCGAAGGTCAAGAAGCCCGTATGACCCACCATGCGGTGTTGAGGCCTGATAGCCCGGCCTTCTATATGCCAGCCCCGGAGCATTACCTCCAGGGTTTCAATTAGGGCAAAAGACCCTGTCCCCCGCAAGACATTGACGAAACGGCCCACCTGGAGTATGGAAGGAAGGTAAGAACACAGGATGCCCCCGGGAAGGAGAGCCCGGCAAACCGTTTCTACTGCCCGCCAGGGCTCCGGCACATCTAGCAGAACCCGGTCAAAATCCGCGTCTATACTTTGGGGATCGTAGATGTCTCCCGTCCGGAGTTCCAGAAAGGGAGGTAAGTGGCCGAAGTAGCCCCTTATGTTTTCCGCTGCCCAGTCTAACATATCCTGGCGCAGGTCATAGGCCACTACCCTGCCCTTTTCCCCCACTTGCCGTAAGACGGCCAGCAGGAGTCCTCCGCTGCCCACACCGCCTACCAGCACCCTGGCACCCGGAAAAATATCTCCCCACAGGAAAATAATGCCTGTATCCTTGGGGTAGATGATGCCGCTCTTGCGGGGCATGTTCAGCACATAATCGGCCAGGGTGGGAGGAAATACATAGAGCTTCCTGCCGCCTGAAGTCTCCACTATGCTACCGGGTTCCCGGCCTAACACTCTGTCATGTTCAATGTAACCCCAGTGCGTATGCAGGCGGCCGCCGGAAGTCAGCCGCTCCAGCAAGCAAACGCGATTATCCGTGAAGACGACCCAGTCTCCTTCGCGAAACATAAAGCCCTTTCACCTCCCGGTATTGATAAGGAAGTGCTCTAACCAGTCAAAGGTAACCTTCCTCTATGGTAGCATAAATAGTAACCTAACATGCAAGTTAGCAAAAACCTGAGTTATCCCCACTTTTTGCAGGGCAGGCCTGTTTAGGCTTGGAAGCGAGCGACTAAACCTGAGCGGTAGCCAAACTTAGCGAGGCGAAAGGCGGAGGCAGGCCCGAGGCCATGGATGGCCGAGGCTGGCAACTGAGACAGGAGGTCGAATTTGCCGGGAAGCCTGCCGGAGCCTTGAGCCAAGCGCTAGTTTGGTCCGCGAGGGAGGCCTTTGCGAGCGAAAGCCAAGCAGGCCTGGGATCAAAACTGGGGATACGTCAGAGCAAAAACCCGTTCCTCCAAGCTACAGCCCTTTGCCTGCCGTGGACGTGGACAACGCCGGCGTGAACTTTATGTCAAGGAGTAACAAATAAGACTCCGGCAGTCCGGCATTCTGCGGCCCTGCCATGGATTAATCATAAAACAGGGGCTTATTTTTTCGGCCGCCGCCCACGACTTATGGTAAAAATCTCTTTAAGAAATGGCCCTGGCATGTTACTAAGAAACATGATAAAATGGTCCCAAAGGATGATTTGAACTATGAATCGCTTTGTTACCAGGAGTTTTACCGTCCTTCTGTTGTCTGCTGTTTTAACCCTAACGTTGTCCCCGCCGCGGGCGGTCGGTTCCCTCGGGCGAGGGATTGAAAGTCCTCCCGCCGTCTATGTCTTGCGCGTGGAGGGCCCCATTGTCCCCGTAGTAGCGGACTATATCCAGTACGGGATCCAGACGGCCTACGAACAGCACGGGGCTTGCCTCATCCTGGAGCTTAGCACGCCCGGCGGCCTTTACGCGACAACACAGAAAATTGTAGAAAGTATATTGAACTCCCCGGTGCCCGTGGTGGTCTATGTTTCCCCCGCCGGGGCATGGGCGGGGTCAGCTGGCACTTTTATTACCATTGCCGCCCACGTGGCAGCTATGGCGCCCGGCAGCAGGATCGGTGCCGCCCATCCAGTGGCCATAGACAACGACAGCGGGCTCTCGGAGACCCAAAAGCAGAAAATGGCACAGGATGCAGCCGCCTGGGTTCGGAGTATCGCCCAATTAAGGGGACGGGACCCCTCCCAGGCGGAACTGGCAGTTTTGGAAAGCAGATCCTTTAGCGATAGCGAAGCCATCCAGGCCAAGCTGGTGGATCTCCAGGCGTCCGACCGCGCCGACCTTTTAGCTCAGTTGCAGGGGCGCAAGGTTAGTATGGTCGACGGCCGCGAGGTTGCGCTGAATGTGGTTGGCCTCCCCGTCCGGGAAATACCCATGAGCTCGGTTCAGCGGCTGTTGTTCGGGATAAGCGATCCCAATATCGCTTACATCCTCATGAGCATTGGCACCATCGGGCTTTTGGCCGAACTATACAACCCCGGCGCCGTATTTCCCGGGGTGGTAGGCGGCATCAGCCTGATTCTTGGCCTTTACGCCCTGGGCAGTCTCAATGCCCAGTTGAGCGGGCTCGTATTACTCCTGCTGGGCCTCGGCCTGCTCGCGGCCGAAGTTTTCGTGGTCAGCCACGGCCTGCTGGCGGCCGGCGGGCTGGTATCCTTCATATTGGGCTCCCTTATGCTCTTTAGCGGGGGTCCTCCTGTCTTCCGCGTAAGCTTGAGCCTGATAGCCCTTACCGCCCTGATTATGATGGGGTTCGTAGCTTTTCTTTTAGGTGCCGTGGTCAAAGCTCAGCGTCGTCCGGCGGTGACCGGAAGGGAAAGTTTGGAAGGTACAGTAGGAGTGGCCTTGACTGATTTGAAACCCGAAGGCATCCTGCTGTTAGAAGGCGAACGCTGGAAGGCTGAAAGCATAGAGCCGGTAGAAGCCGGTGAGAAGGTGAAGGTCATCGGTGTAGAGGGGTTAAAACTAAAGGTGAAAAAGCCTTAGCGAAAGGAGAGGTGTTAGAAGCGTGGAGAATTTTATCACCCTCATTGCCCTGGTGGTAGTCATCGCCAGCATTCTGTCCTCTGCCATACGGGTCGTCCAGGAATATGAGCGAGGTGTGATTTTCCGGCTGGGGCGTTATGTAGGAGTGAGGGGACCGGGTCTGTTTTTCTTGATCCCCTTTATCGAGCGCATGCAAAAAGTAGACCTGCGGGTGGTGACCATGGACGTCCCCACCCAGGAGGCCATTACCAGGGATAACGTTACCGTGAAGGTTAATGCGGTAGTATACTTCCGGGTAGTGGACCCCGCCAATGCGGTCATTAAAGTGGTAAACCATATAATGGCCACTTCCCAGCTAGCCCAGACCACCCTGCGCAGCGTCCTGGGCCAGTCCGACCTTGACGAGCTCCTTTCCAAACGGGAGCAGATCAACCAGCGGCTCCAGCAGATTATTGATGAGGGTACCGAGCCCTGGGGGGTTAAAGTGAGCCTGGTGGAAATCAGAGACGTGGAGCTTCCCCAGACCATGCAGAGGGCCATGGCCGCCCAGGCCGAAGCAGAACGCGACCGGCGGGCCAAAATCATCCTTGCCGACGGTGAATATCAGGCCGCCGAAAAGCTGGCCCAGGCAGCCCAGATTATCTCTTCCCAGCCGGCCTCCCTGCAACTGCGCTACCTGCAGACCCTCACGGAAATCGCTTCGGATAAAAGTAACATTGTTGTGTTCCCTATTCCCGTGGAACTCTTTAAGGAGTTCTGGAACCGGGAGAAATAGCCTCGAATACCTGGCTGCAGGATCCTGGCCATGAACTTCGGGCCCCGGCTGAAGGCCAGGGGCCTTTCTTTTACTCTCCCGTCTTGCCGCCGGCATGTGGGAGGTCTTAACGCCGGATTCCTTGATACGGACTGAGCTATCCCCAGCTTTTATTCCAGGCCTGCTCGGCTTGCGCTCGCTCCAGAAACCCTCGCGGGCAGGACTTTTGCTCGGTCTCAAAGCTTAAGGCGGGGTTCCCGGCCCAAATCGGCGTCCTTGCCGATGGGCCGGTCTCGGACCTCCTATCCTCGACCCCGCCTCCGCTTTCGGCCAAAGCTTAAAGCCTGGGCTAGCCGCGAAGGCTTGCTCGCTCGCTTTCAAGTCCAAGCAGGCCTCCCCTGGAAAAAGTGGGGATACGCCAGTGATACGGACTCTTGCCTGCTTGTTGAGGGTATGCTATAATACAGCGGAAAATGCTTCCCTGCTCCACCTGTACGGGTGGGGCCGATGGAGTCCAGAGGGAGGAGGTGTGGCCAAGGTATGCGCAGTTACGAAGCCCTGTTTGTAATCAAGCCAGACCTGGACGCCGAACAGACCCAGGCAGTGGTAGATAAGTTCACCAACCTTATTGTCAACAGCGGAGGAGAAGTCATCCAGGTAGACAAATGGGGCAAGAAGCGGTTGGCCTACGAGGTGCGGAAATTCCGCGAAGGTTACTATGTTTTGCTACAGTTTAAGGGCCACGCGGCCGTTGCCCAGGAATTGGAACGGGTCTTCAAGATTACCGATGAGGTTATCCGCTATTTGATTACCCGCCTGGAGGAAAAGGCAAGCTAATCCCGGGTTGGAGCTGGCCTGCAGGATGAAAGATTTTTGCAAGGTGGGGAGAGAGCCATGTTAAACCGGGTGATACTTATCGGCCGCCTGGTGAGGGACCCAGAGCTGCGCTACACCCCCAGCGGGGTGCCGGTAGCCAATTTCACTCTGGCTGTGGACCGCCCCTACCTCAACCAGCAGGGCGAGCGGGGCACCGATTTCATTCGCATTGCTTTGTGGCGTAAGTTGGCGGAAACTTGTGCCAACCACCTGGGCAAGGGGCGGCTGGTGGCCGTGGAGGGACGCCTGCAGGTAAGATCTTATGATACCCCTGAGGGCCAGAGACGCCAGGTCACCGAGGTAGTGGCCGAGGACGTGCGCTTTTTAGACTGGCCCAAAGACCGCACCGCCGGTTCCGACAATCAGGAAATAAGCGATTTTCCTGATCTCGGGGAGCTGGGTACGGAAATCGAAATGGGAGAAGACGATCTTCCCTTTTAAAAGGAGAGTGAAGCAATTTGGCGCGGGATCGCAAGCGCGGCCGGAAGCGCGTCTGCAGTTTCTGTGTAGATAAAGTCGATTATATCGATTACAAAGATGTGAACCGCCTACGCAAGTACATGAGCGAGCGGGGCAAGATCATACCCCGGAGGATTTCGGGCAACTGTGCCCGCCACCAGCGTCAGTTGACGAGGGCTATCAAGAGGGCGCGTATGGTAGCTCTGTTGCCCTTCACTGCGGAATAAGTAGAAACTTTAAAGGATTAGCGGTTAGGGTGCTTCCAAGGGAAATATGAAAATGTCGGGGATGCTGGCGAGCCCATCAGGAGCCGGCGCCAGCGCCCCGAGTTGGGTAATGCTTCGGAAGCATCGCGGTTAGGATGGAGGGGGCCAGCCAGTAAGCTCCCTCTTTCCTTATCCAAGGCTGTTTAGACATCCAAGGTGGGAAGCGAGGCGATATTGGTGAGCCAGCGAGAAAGCACTACAGCCCTGGCCGAAGGAGCTTTGATGGCCGCCCTTGCGGCCGGAGTGGCTTTGATGGGTATTTTTTTGCCCCCCCTACAGCTGTTTACCAACCTGGTCTGGACGCTTCCCATCACCGTCTTAACGGTGCGCCGGAACTTGCGTACGGGAATTATGGCCACCCTCGTCGCAGGGTTGCTGGTGGGGCTTCTGGGCGGCTTGCTGCGGGCTTTTTTCCTCTTCATCCAGTTCGCGGGTATAGGCCTCCTATACGGCTATCTTTTTAAGCAAGAAGCGGCTCCCGGGCGTATGGTTATGGCCGGAACCCTGGTGGCCCTGGTATCCCTGCTCCTTTCCCTGGGTTTATCCTTCTATTTGCTCGGCTGGTCGCCCGGACAGCTGGCGGCCGACCTCGAACATATGCCGGAACACGTCCTGGAAATCTACCGGCGGTCCGGCGTCCTGGAGCAGCTGTCCAGGGAGGGGGTAACAGCGGAAGAACTTCGCCGCTACCTGGAGAACTTGGTGACCTACCTGCGGCGCCTTGTGCCGGCTATGCTGGCCACCGTGGCGTTGTTTACGGCTTTTATCAACTATGTGGTAGCCGAAATGGTCTTGCGGAGGCTAAAACTCACGGCGTACCAGTTGCCACCCTTCCGCCACTGGCAGCTGCCCTGGTATAGCCTGTGGGGGGTTATCGCCGGCCTGGGGCTGAGCCTTCTGGGAGACTACCAGCAGATGGCGTGGCTCAAAACCGTGGGCCTAAACATTCTCTATCTCTATCTGCCCCTGCTTTTGGGCAACGGCCTCGCGGTCGTGAGCTTCTTTGCCTACCGCTTCAAGTGGCCTTGGCTCCTTAAAGCGGCCCTCATCGTGGTCTTTTTAATCAATATACCCCTTGGCCTGGTGGTGGTCCTGGGCCTGGGGCTCTTCGACCCCTTTTTAGGGTGGCGCAAGCCCAGGGAGGCGGGAGGCCCTTGAGGCAAAATTGGCAATTACTATCATAAGGGGGTATGACCCTGTGAAAGTTATTTTGACGGCAGACGTACCCAAGCTGGGCGCGAAGGGCAGCGTAGTAGAGGTTTCGGATGGTTACGCCCGCAATTACCTCTTCCCCCGCCATCTGGCGGTCCCGGCCACCGAGGGCCGCCTGGAGGAACTTTCCCGGGCCAGGGCCCAGGAGGAAAGAAAAAAGCAAAAAGAACGGGAAGAAGCCCAGAAGGTGGCCAGGCAACTTGAGGGGACCACGGTTACGGTGAAGGCCCGGAGCGGAGAAGGGGGTAAACTTTTTGGTTCGGTTACCAATAAAGAAATAGCCCAGGAGATAGAAAACACCTTTCATATTAAGGTGGATCGGCGTAAAATTGAACTGGAGGAACCCATCAGAATGCTCGGTTCCTATCCGGTGGTACTGCGGCTGCATCCCGAGGTGCAGGCCAAAGTACTGGTGCAGGTAGTAGCAGAAAGGAGTTAAGGCACAATGGCCAGAAGAGCGAAGGTAGCTCTTTTCAAAGATGAAAGAGATTTTCTGTCCCGGCAGGTCAGCGCCCTGTATGGGATTCTGGCTGATATTTACGGAACGGATAAACTGGTGCTCAAAGCCAGTAAATTGGAGGCCCTGGACTACTTGCAGTCGGATAAGCTGCCGGAGCGGGTGCTGGCCCTGCAAAAGTTGGTTTATGAAGACCCCACTATCGATACTGCGCCTCCGCTGGAGGCCATCCCCCAGATTCTGAAGGAAATTCAGGAAGAGCTGGCGGACTTTATAGCCCGGCGTTCAGTGGAAGATAACCTGGAACGCAGGGTGGCCGAAAGAATGCAGGAGCGCCACGAGGAATACCTGCAGGAAATCCGTATGCAAATCCTGCGGGAAAACGCAGGGCCGGAAAATGCCCACACCCTTAAGAAACTGGCAATTCTGGAAAAGATGGAACAGACCAAGTTGGCCCGCTCGGCCATGGAAGTATTAAGGCCCCAAAGCCTGGAGGAGATTGTAGGCCAGGAGCGAGCCGTGCGCTCCCTCTTGGCCAAACTGGTATCCCCTTTCCCCCAGCATATTTTAATTTACGGGCCTCCCGGAGTGGGTAAGACGACGGCCGCCCGGCTGGCGCTGGAGGAAGCTAAAAAAATCAAAGGCTCGCCTTTTAAGCCGGACGCGCCCTTCATCGAGGTCAACGGGGCTACCTTGCGCTGGGACCCCCGGGAGGTGACCAACCCCCTCCTGGGCTCGGTCCATGACCCCATTTATCAGGGTGCACGGCGGGACCTGGCCGAGAGCGGTGTACCGGAACCCAAGCTGGGACTGGTGACCGAAGCTCACGGCGGGGTCCTTTTCATAGACGAAATAGGCGAAATGGACCCCCTGTTGCTAAACAAACTCCTCAAAGTTCTGGAGGACAAGCGGGTAACCTTTGATTCCTCTTACTACGACCCCACCGACGAAAACGTGCCCCACTATATAAAAAAGCTCTTCGAGGAAGGAGCACCGGCGGATTTCGTCCTCATCGGGGCCACAACTTGCGATCCCGAAGAGCTCAGCCCCGCCCTGCGCTCGCGTTGTGCTGAAGTCTATTTTGAACCCTTAACCCCGGCGCAAATCGAAACCATCGTCCGGGAGGCAGCCGCCAGGCTGGGGGTAAAACTGGAACCCGCGGTTCCTTCCCTCATCGCCGAATACACCATAGAAGGCAGGAAGGCGGTCAGCCTCCTGGCCGATGCCTACGGCCTGGCCCTCTACCAGCAGTATCAAAAGAAGGGCCGGCGCCGCAGGGTCATCACGGTCCAGCATATCCTAGAGGTGGCCCAGACGGCCCGCCTGACCCCCTTTGTCACCGCCAGAGCCCAGGATACCCCAGAAATCGGCCGCGTTTTCGGCCTGGCCGTAGCAGGTTTTGTGGGTTCTGTGCTGGAGATAGAGGCCGTGGCCTTCCCGGCCCGCGAGCCGGGCAAGGGTAATATCCGCTTTAATGAGACTGCCGGGAGCATGGCCCGCGACTCGGTCTTCAATGCGACGGCCGTCTTTCGACTCCTCACCGGCGAGGATCTGAACGATTACGACGTGCACGTCAACGTGGTAGGCGGGGGGAACATTGACGGTCCTTCGGCGGGACTCGCCGTGTGTGCGGCCCTTATCAGTGCCGTCCAGGGCCGCCCGGTGCGACAGGATGTGGCCGTCACGGGAGAAATCTCTATCCAGGGCAAGGTCAAACCCGTAGGAGGTATTGTCGAAAAAATTTACGGCGCACGGCAGGCCGGTATGCGTTATGTTATTCTGCCCGAAGCCAACGCGGCAGAGGTTCCCAGGGACCTGCCGGGCATTGAAGTAATACCGGTAGCTACCGTGGCTCAAGCTTTGGAACACCTATTGGTAAAAGAGTAGAGGCGGTGAAGTCTATGAAGGAGCTTCCTGAGCGCCTCCCTCCCCACAGTCTGGAGGCGGAGCAATCCGTCCTGGGCGCCATCCTCCTCGACCGGGAAGCTTTGCTCATGGCCGGAGAAATCCTCCGGGTAGAAGACTTCTACCGCGAGGCTCACCGCCTCATTTACCGGACCATCCTGGACCTGGAATCCCGGGGCGAGGTGGTCGATCTTTTAACCGTAACCGAGGAATTGAAGCGTAAGGGCGAACTGGAGGCCGTGGGAGGAGCTTCCTATCTTACCCACCTCACCACCGTAGTTCCCAGCGTGGCCAATGCCGGTCATTATGCCCGCATCGTGTCCCAGAAGGCTGCTCTGCGGCAACTAATCCAGGCCGCCACCCGCATCGCCGAAAAGGCTTACGATGAGGACGGGGAAGTAGACGAAATCGTGGATGAAGCCGAAAGGCTTATCTTGGAGGTGGCCACCGGCCGTTACCGGGACGGCTTTGTAAACATCAAGCAGGTACTCCTACAGACCTTTGAACACCTGGAGCGGCTGGCTTCCCACAAAGGGGAGGTTACCGGGCTACCCACCTTTAGCGATTTAGACCGGCTCCTCTCCGGCCTACAGCCCTCCGACCTCATCATTTGTGCTGCCCGCCCGGGCATGGGCAAGACCTCCTTCTGCCTTAATATTGCCCAGAAGGTGGCCCTGCAGCAGAGGGTGCCGGTGGCCATCTTTAGTCTGGAGATGTCCAGAGATCAGGTGGTGCAGCGCATGCTGGCCGCCGAAGCCATGGTAGAACAGCACCGTCTCCGTACCGGGTTCCTGAAAGAAGAGGATTGGGCGCGCCTGGTGAATGCGGCCAGCCTCCTCGCGGAGGCGCCCATTTACATAGACGACACGCCGGCCATTACCGCCATGGAGGTGCGGGCCAAGGCCCGCCGGCTGCAGGCCGAGTGCGGGTTGGGGCTGGTAGTCATCGATTACCTCCAACTAATGCAGGCCCACCGCCGCGTAGATAACCGCCAGCAGGAAATCGCCCTCATTTCCCGGGCCCTCAAGGCGCTGGCCCGGGAACTAAACGTGCCCGTGCTGGTCTTGTCCCAGCTAAACCGCGGCGTTGAGCAGCGGCAGGACAAGCGGCCGGTTATGGCCGACCTGCTGGAAAGCGGCGCCATTGAAGCTGACGCCGACGTGATCATCTTCCTCTACCGCCCCCAGTATTACGATCCCGATACCGATAAGAAGGGTATTGCCGAAGTAATCGTGGCCAAGCACCGCAACGGTCCGGTGGGAACCGTGGAGATGGCGTTCTTGCCCGAGTTTACCAAGTTTGTGGATCTGGCCCCGGAACCGGAACCTTAGAAAGAAAATCTGGGGCAGAAATTATTTCTTGTGCATGGCAGGATTTCCCCTGGGCATAGCGAATTATATAGCCTTAAATAGCAATAAGAACCATTATTAATAAGGGGGAACGGTATGGGTGACGCCATCTTTTTACAGAAATCAGGGATTTTAGGGGTGGGCATTGTAGCTCAATGCGGGGTCCTTACCCCCGAGCAGCTCATGGGCTTGGCTCGCCTGGCCCAGGAGCTGGAATGTAAATTCTGCAAACTCACCACCCGGCAGACCTTGATTTTCCTTATTCCCGAGGAAAGACTTCCGGTCCTGCGGGAAGGAGTAGAAGGCCTGGGTTTAAAGTTGGGGGTTTTCGGCGAAACCGTGCGCAACGTTAAAGCCTGCGCGGGCAGCTCTGAGTTATGCCAGCGTTCGCTCTCCGACGTCTTTGAGCTGGCAGGCATTTTGCAGGACCGGTTTATGAATCGTCCGGTGCCCAACGATTTCAAGATTTCCGTGGCCGGTTGCCAGCGAGGGTGCACGGAACCCTTCTGCGCCGATTTTGGGGTGGTGGCTACCGGGGAGGAGGCCTTCAGTATTTACATAGGCGGCCGCGGAGCCAGCAAGAAACCCCTCCACGGACAACTGCTGACGGACAAAGTAAATCAGGAAGGGGTTATAGCCATCCTGGAGCATGTTCTGGCCCGCTACAGCGAACTGGCGCAGCCGAAGGAAAGGCTCTGCCATACCATCCAGAGAACGGGGTTGGAACCCTTTAAACCACCGCCTGCCATGCTTAGTTCGTTCCAGCAGCAGGAAGAAGAAAGCGATTTTCTCCACTTCTTAAGCCAAACTACTCAGTAAAGGCGGTGAAGATCCGTGACGGCCAGGAGTATAAATGTGGAAGTCATCCGCCGGGCGGTGGATAAGTGTTGTAAGACCGTGGAAGAATGCGGCAGTTGCGATAAGCCCCGCTGCCTTATAGGTTTCACCCAGACGGTGCTGGACTACGCCCGGGCCAAAAACACCTGCCGCATACCCCAGGGCCACAAATTTATCCCCGAAGGCGATCTGCGCCTTTATTACCAAGAAGATTTGCTGGACACCTTGAGCGAAGTACTTCTCCAGTGCCAGAGCTGCCAGGATAACCATGAAGAAGACTGCGTTATCAACATCAGCCGACGTGCCATGGAACGGGCCCTCTTCGGCGACTATGTGGGCTTCAGCGGGAGCATCGCAGCTTACCTCCTGCAAGTGGGCCGCCAAGATCCTGCCTTGGGCGAGAAGCTGGCTTCCCTTTATCAGCAAAAGAAAAAGGCCGCTTCTTCCGGCACCCCCTGACAACTGCCCCTTCGACTGCGGCCCCTGAGGGATCCCCAGTTTTTATTCCAGGCCTGCTTGGCTTTCGCTCGCTCCAGAAACCCTCGCGGGCAGGACTTTTGCTCGGCCTCAAAGCTTAAGGCGGGGTTCCCGGCCCAATCGGCGTCCTTGCCGATGGGCCGGTCTCGGACCTCCTATCCTCGACCCCGCCTCCGCTTTCGGCCAAAGCTTAAAGCCTGGGCTAGCCGCGAAGGCTTGCTCGCTCGCTTTCAAGTCCAAGCAGGCCTCCCCTGGAAAAGTGGGGATAGCTCAGCTGCGGCCCATCTTGGCTTCAAGTCTACGGCCTGCCTGGCTTTCCCTTCCCCCTCGGCACCTCCGGGCAAGGACTTCGGTTCCCCTGAAAAGCCTTAAGGAGCCTTCCCCCGCATGGGCGCCGAAACCCTGGTGTAGTTCAGCCTTAGCCCAAGTCCTGTGCCCGGGGCGGCAGGGAGCGAGCCGGGACGGGTCAGGCCCCGGAATGAAAATCCCGATCTGCCGGGCCTGAGGGGCAAGCACCAACCCACGTCCCCTCAGACTTGGGCGAGATTACCCTCCTCCCGCCGGTGGGAGAATGAGTACGGTGTCGCCTGCGTTTACCGGGGTTGAAAGTCCCTGCAGGAAGCGAACATCGCGGCCTTCTACGAATATTCGTATGAAGCTTTTGAGCTCTCCCGTTTCCGGCGCCGTTATCTTCTCTAATATATCCTTACCGGTAAGTTCTTTGACTGCTTCTAAAACATTCATTACCGTGGCCTTTTCGGGTACGGATACCATAAGCTCGCGGTTGCCTAGGAACTGGGCCAGGTCCAGAATAGTGCTGACTTTTACCTCCATCCTCCCCTCCATGCCACCACCCCCTGTGCCGAATTGATTGATTTAACTATTTTTACATTTCCAGATTAACCCTCTGACTTTAGAAAGTCAAGGGCCGGTTAGCTTGGCGTATCTTTGCTTCTAGGCCTGCTTGGCTTTCGCTCGCAAAGGCCTCCCTCGCGGGCCAAACTAGCGCTTGGCTCAAGGCTCCGGCAGGCTTCCCGGCAAATTCGACCTCCTGTCTCAGTTGCCGGCCTCGGCCATCCATGGCCTCAGGCCTGCCTCCGCCTTTCGCCTCGCTAAGTTTGGCTACCGCTCAGGTTTAGTCGCTCGCTTCCAAGCCTAAACAGGCCTGCCCCACAAAAAGTGGGGATAACTCAGCCGGTTAGGCCTGGTTATCGGTGGCATGTAGGGTAACGCCCTTCTGGAGCAGGACGGTGGGGGAACAACCGTCCTTGACGGTGGCCGCGCCTGGGCCAGGGGAAAGGCGGTGGTATGGAAAGCAGGAGATACTCATAGCCGGCCACGGAGACAGAACGTGTAAACCCTGCCGGGTCCTCAAACCGGGCACAGGTCCCGGGCGCAAGGATTGGGGAATTATCCTATTTTGCCAACACCCTTGCCTTCCAGCAGCCCTTTAGCTTCCTGGTAGTCCAGGCCGCCCAGGCGGGCCACTACCACCGTCAGTAGGGTAACTGACTTCTGCAGTTCCTTTATAAGGGGCTCCATGCGCACCAGCAAGTAAAAGGCCATGACCATGGGAAAGCCGACATTCCCGACCTGGGTCCAAAGGTCCTCCATGATGGGTTCCCTCCCCTGTACAGGGTGCGTCAAGACGGCCGGGGAACCAGGAGGGGACCCCGGCCGTCTCCCCGTTTAGATCGAGATAAGGTCGGTAGTTTCCCTGCTTACCAGCCGGGCACCGGCGACGGCCACCAGGTCCCCGCCGGGTGAGGTGAAGACATTGCGGGCCACAATGAGTTCCATAGCCGCCCTCACCTCATCGGCCGTGATGTCGGACCGTGGTTCCTGCACGGCCAGTACGGTACGGCGACCTGCTGCATTTTGGAAAATGAGCTCCAACCGCCTGGTCAACATGGCTTAATCCTCCCTCCCCGTTCTAGGCGCTCAAACTGCTCTCTTGAACGCGGCTGACAGAGACCACCGGGTAAGTTTGCAGTGCAGCCAGGGCTTGAGCCACGTCCCAAAGGTCTTGGTCGGCAGCCCCCGGTTTTACCCGGTTGAAAGTCCTCCAGCGGTAAACCGGCTCGCCCTCGGAATTGGTCCCGACCTGCACCTGCAACTGTAGGGATGCGCTTATAGGTGTTACCACTACTGCCATTTTGCCACCCCCCTTCTGGCTTCGAGTCTACCAGGCGCGGAGGCAGCAGTCGAACTTACGTTCCCTGAAGAAGCGAAGATTGCCCTGCTTCGCTTACCTCCGGTACGTCACCCGAACAGCGTGAAGGTACCTTGGAAGGCCTGGCCCGGATTTTTAGGTCGGTAAAACCTACACTTAAGCCGGCCCTCCGGTCCGGCCGGCCTGCAGTAAGCTATCTAGGTGAACGACTGTGGAGGATGGCCCTGAAAATTCCCTGCTCCCTTAACCTTAAGGTGCCGCCCTGTAGGGCATAACTCTTGACCTCGAGGGTCACCATGCTCCCGCGTTTGCTATTATTTATCCCTTGCTTCCATAATCCGACAAGTTTTGTGCTTTCTTTATGTTAAACTACTTAGTGTTGTTCGCACCGTTTATCAACAAGGAAAGCGTATGCTGCTGGGAATACAGCTTTGTACGGAAGGGGGGATCCGCGATATGAGCCGCGTAGGCATCATAGCATGCCGCCATTACTGGTACAACGGTTGCCCGGGGTTCCAGTCCCATATCCTCTGTTTTCTGGCCCCATTGGAAAGAAAAGGTCCCCTGGGACAGCTCCGGAAAGGGCATATTGTAAGCATGCGCCCGTGTCCCGGCTGTCCCGGGGACCGGATAACCGATCTGGCCGCGGACATGCTGGAGCGGGACAACATCCAGGTGTTTGCCCTCGCTTCCTGCCTTTTCCTGGCCGGCCACTGCCCCGTGGCCGTACAACTGGGGAAAAAAATAGAGACGTCCTTTAGGCGCCCCGTATTATTGGGTACTTATATCGCCGCAGACAAAGCCGCGAGCTGCCGCGCCGTCCGGCGGCACCTCCCCGGCATACCCAGCGTACTGGAATGTCTTCGCCAGTTGGGTAATCTAAGTTATTTGTGTTCCCTCCTGCCGGAATAACACCTTCTTGATGCTTTTCTCTAGTTTGGCCCGGGAAAGTAAAACCAGCCGGCCACAACCCAGGCACCGGAGCCGGAAATCCATACCCGTCCGCAGGATCTCCCAGCGGTTGCTGCCGCAAGGATGGGTTTTACGCATCTCTACAATGTCTCCCAGGTGAAGTTTCACCGGTTCCTAGCCTCCTTAAGGCACCTTCTCCCCCCAGAACCCCCTTCCGCCGTCGAACCGGCCTTAAGAGCCGGACCTGTTAGCTTCTCCCCACCCGCTTCTTACCCGCGGTGGGATTGGCCTTCACCCTCACCGTCTGCGGCGGGTCCTCGCAGTTCTCCGACCAGGCCGATCACCACCTGGGGTGGAGAGTCTAGGCGGAATGGTGGTCCAAGGCCCTCAGGGCCGCCTCGGCGGAAATACGCACTTCCCAGGCAGGATCGTCTCGTGCCTTCTCCAAGGCGGAACGGGCTTCACCGCACCGCAGGCGCCCCAGGGAAAGAGCTGCTGCCGATCGCACTTTAGGCTCGGGGTCCTCTAGGGCCGGTAAGAGATAGCCTGCAGCGTCCCTTAACCCGGTTTCTCCCAGGGCCCCGGCGGCCGCCGTCCGCAGGGCAGGCGACGATGCATGCAGGCATTCTCCCAACAAGGGCAAGACACTGGCCTCGCCAAGGTTACCTAGAATCTCGACGGCCCGCACCGCCACCTCCTCCGGGCCGGTCCGGACGGCCGGCAACAAATAAGGGATACTCTGCGGGCCAAAGGCAGCCATAATCTGGGCCACCCGAGCGGGGGGAATGCGCCGGGGTTCGGCCAGGGCCAGGGATAAAGGTTCCAGACAGCGGGGATCCTTAAGGGAAACGAGGGCCGCAGCTGCGGCCATCTGTACCCCTTCTTCCCGATCGGCCAGGGCCTCCAGGAGGGGGGCCACGGCGCGGTCTACCGCCAAGACCCCCAGGATCTCCGCCGCCAGAGCCCGCTCCTGCGCCGATCCTCCCTTTAACATTTGGAGCCACGCCTCTACTAAAGCCTCCCCGTAGGCTAAGGCCTTAAGTTCCTGTCGCACTTCCAGCCCGAGCCGGGGCCAGCACTCCAGGATAACCCGGGCCCCTTCCCGGGCTCCCAATTTGAGCAGGGCCTTTTTTAGAGGGGAAGGAACTTCTTTCCTGCAGCGGCAGAGCTTTTCTACCAGTCCTCTATTGTCCTCTTTCCGGCGCTTGCGCCACCAGCCCCTGAACAAGGCCCATCCTCCTACAGGGTGACGACCTTTTCGGCAGCCATGAGGTGTTCCACTATGGTATACATGTTGGTAACCGAGCCCACGCAAAGCTTTTCTTTAAGCTGGTAATAGTCCAGGCAGGTACCGCAGACCAATATTTCCAGGCCTCTCTGTTCCAGGGCCATGAGGCTGGCCAGGGCCGGAGAGCCCTCGCAGCACAGCTTGACTCCGCTGTTGATAAAGAGGAGGCACCGCGGGATAACCTCCCCTTCGCTCAGGGTATACAGGAAATTGCGCATGAGCAATTCCCCCAGCTCCTGGGAGCCCTGGCCCAGGGCATCGGTGCTGATCAAGATCACCTGTCCGGGGGCTACACACAGCTGGGTGGTAGGCAATCCTTCTTTCCGGATATGGATGTAGTAATCCGTGCCCCGCTCCTCCACTTCCACAGCACAGTCCAGGCTGCGGGCCAGTTTCACCACATTGTCCCGCGCCACCTCGTTGTCCACGATGGTAACGATCTCTCCGGCTTCCTTTAGTGCTTCCAAGGCCTTCTTGGTGTGAATAACCGGCTGCGGACAGGGCAGGCCGCGGGCATCCACCTTAGTCTCCAAGTTCATCCCCACCTTTTCCAAATCTATTGCCGAAATCCGGTTTATTTAATGTTCGACATGGGCCGCCCTTTTACCTGCCTTGCCTGACTGCCCTAACTCTGCAGGAAGGCGTTGTAAGCCCGATAGGCCATGTACACATCAACCTTGCTGCTTATTTCGAGGGGGGCATGCATAGATAAGAGGGCCGGCCCGCAGTCCGCCACTTCCAGACCGAAATAGGCCAGGTACTTGGCGATGGTGCCCCCGCCGCCCAAATCCACCTTACCCAGCTCGCCACTCTGCCAGATTACCCCGGCATTATTGAAAATAGCCCGCAGTTCGGCCATGAATTCTGCGTTAGCATCGTTAGCCTCATACTTACCCCGGGACCCGGAGTACTTATTGAGCACCACGCCGTAACCCAGGCGAGAAACGTTGCGCTTGTCGAAGGCGTTCTCATAGGTAGGATCCAGGCCGGCGGTCACATCCGCCGAGATGGCCTTGGAACCGGCCAGGATGCGCCCGACACTTAAAAGGTCCGAGTAACCCGCCCGGGCGGCCAGCTCGGCCACCACGTGTTCCAGCAGGCGCGACTGGGCACCGGTATTCCCGGTACTTCCGATCTCTTCTTTATCCACCAAGAGCACCAGAGCCGTATGCTGGGGATAAGAGAGATCCATGAGCGCCTGGAGGGCGGCGTAGGCGCAAACCCGGTCGTCCTGGCCGTAACCCGCAATCATGCTGCGGTCCAGACCCAAATCCCGGGCCGGCCCAGCCGGCACCAGCTCCAGTTCGGCCACAATAAAATCTTCTTCCGTCAGGCCGTAGCCTTCGTAGAGGAGTTGCAAAATGGCCAAGCGCACCTTTTCTTTAACCTCGTCGTCGGGATAGGGTATATTGCCGACCACCAGGTTCAAATCCTCGCCGTCAACGGCTTCTTCCATGGCCTTTTTCATCTGCTCTTTGGCCAGGTGAGGCAACAGGTCGCTGATACTGAAAATAGGATCCCCGGGGTCTTCGCCGATGACTATTTCCTGCCTGCTCCCGTCCCGCAAGATCACCACCCCATGCAAGGAGAGGGGCAAGGAAGTCCACTGATATTTCTTGATGCCCCCGTAATAGTGGGTCTTGAACAGGGCCAGGCCGCCTTGCTCGTACAGGGGCATGGGCTTTAGATCCAGTCGCGGGGCGTCGATATGGGCTCCCACTAGGCGCACTCCCCGGTCGAGGGGAGCCTGCCCCACAATTCCCAGTACGGCCACTTTGTGCCGCCATTCCAGGAAAAACTTGGTACCCGGCGCCAGGCCTCGGCCGGTAGGAAGGCTGGCCAGGGAGACAAATCCCTTCTCCCGGGCAGCCTGGACGGCCAGGCGGGCAGCCTCCCGCTCGGTCTTGGCCCGGCTTAAAAAAGTCTTATAGCCCTCACAGAAATTAAATACCGCCTCCCTTTCTCCCGGAGCCAGCCTTTCCCAGGCGCTCTTTTCCGGCAGGGCCAGCTTGGCTTGTAACTGCTTGCCTTCTCCGCCCATGACTATCGCCTCCTAAAATAGGTTATGCATCAATCCTTCCAGCCAGTAGAATACCTCAAGCAAAGGCGGTGCCAGTTGGGAAGCATACAACTGCCGGGCCAGGGACACTCCCAAGGGAAACCGGTCTAAAAGCCCCTTCTGCAGTCCCCACTCAACAGCACCTAAGAAAAGGGAAAGGTAAAGGGCCTGGGTTCCTAGGCCCAGGGCTGAACCCAAAAGGCGGCTCGGCAAACCAAAGGGGGTAAAGGCCACCCCCCGGCTCAAGATATATCCCACACGGCGCACCAACCAAAGGCTTACGTAGAACAGAAGTAGTAGAGCAAGGAGTTTCATTACCCCGAACACCAGCTGCCCGGCCAGGACCTCGCCCAGGGTCAATCCTTTTTCCCCGGACTGGATCATGGAATTGAGGAGGCCGGCCTTCCAGACAGACGGTAAAGGCCAACCTCCTACCACGGAGTCCATTTGCTGCACAGCCTGGACGCTAAAATCCTGCTGGAGGATAAACCGGGGGAGGGGCAGGTAGGCGGCCAGCCAGCTTCCTCCCTTTTCCGTCACCTTCCACTGTCGGTCAACCAGACTGGCCAGGGGACCGGCCAAGTTTAAGGCCACCAGAACGCCGACCATGTAACCCATGAGCCCGGCCGCCAGGTTGATGAGGCCCCGGCGGTATCCCTGCCAGGCACCCCAGGCTAAAATCAGCAACACAAACCAGTCCAAATAATTCATCAATAAGAATGTTCCTCCCCGGGAAAGATGCCCTGCCGCACCTCTTGGCAGTATTCCTGTAGGGCCCGCACAATTTCCTCGCCTAAACGGGCGTAGCGCTTTACAAATTTCGGCTGGAAGCGGTCAAAGAGTCCCAGCACATCATGATATACCAGCACCTGGCCGTCACAATAGGGGCCGGCGCCTATGCCGATAGTGGGTATGTTGAGGCGCTCGGTAATGCTACGGGCCAGGGCCGCCGGTACACACTCCAGCACCAGGGAGAAAGCCCCTGCCTCCTGCAAAAGTTCCGCATCCTCCAGCAGGCGCTTGGCCGTTTCTTCATCCCGGCCCTGGACGCGGAAGCCCCCCAACTGGTTGGCGGCCTGGGGAGTAAGGCCCAGGTGGCCCATAACCGGAATACCTGCCTCTACTATGGCCTTTACCTTGTCCACCACCGGCCGGCCTCCTTCCAGCTTTACGGCATCTGCCCCCCCCTCCTGGACGAGCCGTCCGGCATTGCGCACGGCTTCCGCCACGCTGATCTGATAGGAAAGAAAAGGCAGATCGGCCACCACCAGGGCAGAAGGCCGGGCCCGCACCACGGCTTTAGTATGGTGTACCATATCTTCCATGGTGACCGGCAGGGTGCTTTCATAACCCAGCACCACCATGCCCAGGGAATCTCCCACCAGGATGACATCTATCCCGGCCCGGTCGGCCGTTAAGGCCGAGGGATAATCATAGGCCGTGAGCATGGTTATCTTTTCGCCTCTGGCCTTCATTTCCCTAAGCTGGAGAACTGTTACTTTTTTGCCCGCCACAGCTTATCCCCCTTTCTGGATTAACCTACCACCATTATAACAAGAAAATCCCCGCGGCGGGGATTCTCTTGGTTCTTCCACCTGTTCGGGGAATTCTGGCGGAGCTGTCCGGGGGTGGGGAGTAGTGGCCGGTTGGGGAGTTTCCCGGGGCCCTTCCGGAGGGTCAATCCGGTTATTCAGTAGAGGCACCCCCTTATGTTGCACAATATTTGGCTTTGCCTTGAAGCCGGGGGCCAACCCTTTGCGGCCCTTGAGGTCGCCCCTGACCCGCCGCCAACGCCGGCGGCTTTATCTTTTCTAGTATTCCCTCACCGGCACTAATTATGCAGCCTGTCTGCTCGTTGCCAACCGTTTCGCTGCACCCGCCCATAGGAACCCGCAAGCCGCCTACCCCGCAGAACCGGGTTCTAAGGTCCGGGGCGTGCCGCCCCATTCACTTCAAGTAGGCGACTAGCTGGACCAGCAGGGCCGCAATGCCCCCGGCCATGAGGGGGCCTACCGGGATGCCGCCGAAAAAAGCGACCCCGATGATGGAGCCCAAGACCATGCCGATCATCATTTGGGGGTACCGCTGGAGGAGCTCCAAACCCTGATAATTCATATGCGTAGCGATGACTCCGCTCAAAACAGCGATAATCCCGTTGGAACTTATAAAGGATTTTAATATCTCGGCCGCCGAAACCCGACCGGAACTAAAGGGTATGAGGACGGAAATGACGAGACAGATAAGGCCGACCTCCAGCGCCCGACGCTCCAAAACGGGAAAAAAGCGCTGAAAGTTGGTAAATTGCAAGAGCAGTAAAATGGCCGACGCGGCCGCAATAATGTTTGAACGGCCGATGATGCCGAGCACCATGATGAGCAGCAGGAGCAGGGTGGACGAGTTCATGGGAACTCCCCTTTAATCTGTTTCACTGCATTTATATGCTCACCTGCTGCTCGAATAGTCCCCGGGGAAAAAGGGTGCCCTTTCAGCGGTATATTTTTATCAAGCCGCCGTTGTAGTAGGGGACGGTGTTCAGCAGCCCGACCCGGCTGCTGTAATCCAGATCCGCTTCAAAGCCTAAATCCAGCAATTGCCTCCCGTGCAGGCTGTTCCTTAGAGTCCCGGCCACGTCGCCCTTGTAGAGGCTATAAAGCTGGAGGGCCGCCCAGGCCCCATCCCGCAGGGAATAATAACCCCTCTGCCGGAGTTCGTCGATTAAGAGCCCGGCGGTTAAAAAATCTTCCAGCGAAAAACGGTCTTTGGTACCCGCACAGAGGATAGTCACATCCCCCCTCGCCTCGGCGGCGGCCGCCGCTACCGCAGGAGCGTTGACCAGAGCGGCCAAAAAGGTAATACGGGCCGGTGTAGCCCTTTTAATGGCCCTGGTGCCGTTGGTGGTGGTCATGATAATCCTTTTTCCGCCCACCACTTCGGCGGTATATTCCAGGGGAGAGTTGCCCAGGTCAAAGCCCGGGATCTTTACTCCCCCCCTTTCGCCGCCCAGGAGCACCCGGTCGTCCCCTAACCTTTCCCGCATTTCGATGGCTTCCTCGGGGGTGAGAACAGGTATGATTTCTAGGCACCCCGCTTCCAGGGCGGTGGCAATGGTAGTGGTAGCCCGCAAAGTATCCACCACCAGGACCACTTTGCCCGCTAATCCGTCATCCGTAGCGCTATTAATGGTGCTGAAAACATCGATTTCCAAACAAACCCCTCCACAAATTAAGGCGCAACCATCCTTAATAAGGCTTGCGCCTCGCCGGTACGGCGCCGGGATGTCCTCCTACGACCCGCAGGCTTCTCAACAGGCCTGCACCGGGGGGTGCAGGCCCTGAGGAGTAATATATTTCTCCGCCGCCGTACTTGATTCCTGCCAAACTCTTAGGAAATTGCCGCTCTCAAGGTAGCCCGCAAAGTGTCACCCCGCAGCCCCACCCGTAAGGCCTCCAGGGCCAGCACGTCCTGGGGGTGAACGTTGCCCAGGTTAACATTGGGACCAAAGCGCAGGATCAGTTCCTGCTGCTGCTGTTTTAAGGGCGCTTCCCAGATGATATCTTCCAGCCGTTCAATGCCCGCCGCCATGGCCTCCAGTTCATCCCATTTGATACCACCGCCGTCGTCGTAGATAACCACCCCCTTGCCGGACTCCCGGCCTTCTACAATTACTTTATACGCCCCGTCCCGTAAATCCTGGCGTATCTGCTCCAAGATGGCCGTTTCCTCCACCCGGTCCCGGGGATCTTTCTTCCCCACCTCGCTTATTACACCCAGACCCAGCTCCAGGGCACGGTGAATGGCCCGCCGACGTACCTCCGGACTCATGGTTATCGTACCGTCGGAAACCTCTACAAAAGTGTATCCCATTTCCTTGGCCGTCTTGAGGTAAAGCTCCAGCTTCCCCTGAAGCACAGCCACTTCCAGAAAGGTCCCGCCCGGGAAGATATCGATCCCGTAAGAGCGTACCAGGCTGATCTTTTCCTTTAAGATTTCCGCCGGGTAAAACACGGAGGTGCCAAAGCCAAGCTTTATAAAATCAATGTACGGCGCTGCCACCCCCAGCAAATCTTGGACCTGGCTTAACCCCATCCCCTTGTCGATAACCATAGTCAAACCTTGATGGCGCGGTTTTTGCAGGCGCCCTTGGAGGGGAAAATCCAGAACCTCCTGCCAACTGCCCCCTCGAAAATCTCCCTTTTGCATGTCGACTGTCGCCTCCCCCTAAGAGTGCTGTATTTAGTTCCCCTGTTACTTTATTCTGTGAAGGCCTAAAGGGAAACAGGTGAGAGGCACCGAGGGGGTCCGAATCCTATAAAAAACTAGACGTCCCCGGCCGCCGAAAAAATACCACAGGGGGATGGCTCAAGGCCCCTGAGCGGCCAAGGATAACAAAATATCCCGTAAATGTTCCCCCCAAAGTTAGGACAAAATAGAAGCAGTGAACTAAACGAGGTGATGTCGGTTGCAGGCTTCTATGCTGCTCCCCTTCGCTATTCTCTGCGCCGTCCCTTTCATTATGGTCCTGGGCAATTCTATGCTGGTGCCCCTTTTGCCCGAAATGAAAGAGGCTATGAACGTAAGTCTCTTTCAAGTAAGCCTTTTCATTACCGCCTTTTCCCTGCCGGCAGGGATCGTCATCCCTTTTGCCGGTTTTTTATCCGACCGCTTCGGCCGCCGGATAGTGATGTCCCCTGCCCTCGTCCTTTACGGGGCCGGCGGGCTGTTGGCCGGTCTGGCCGCCACTTTCCTCGCCCAACCCTACTTCCTCATCCTGGCGAGCCGAATACTCCAGGGCATCGGGGCAGGGGGAACCTACCAACTGGCCATGGCCCTGGTAGGGGACATCTTCCAGAGTAAGGAGCGGGCCAAAGCTCTGGGCACCCTGGAAGCCTCCAACGGGCTGGGCAAAGTCATCAGCCCTATAGCCGGCTCTCTTCTAGGCCTCATCGTCTGGTTTGCTCCTTTCTATGCCTACGGCCTCCTGGCCATCCCCACCGGGATAGCCGTGTGGCTGGTGGTGCGCGAGCCCCGGCAGGGGAAGGGGGAACACAAGAGCCTTGCAGCCTACTTTGCAAGCCTTAAACAAATTTTTAGGGAAAAAGGCCTGGGCCTTCTGGCCTGCTTCCTGGCCGGAATGGTGGTGCTCTTTATTTTATTTGGCGTTTTAAGCCTGGTAGCGGATTCGTTGGAAGCTACTTATAACTTTCACGGCTTAAAAGTGGGACTGCTCATCGCCGTCCCGGTGGGGGCCATGGCCCTGACCTCTTACCTCTCAGGCAGCTACCTCCAGAGAAAAGCGGGCCATCTCCTCAAAGTAACCACCGTGGCCGGCCTGGCCCTGGTAGCCGCCTCCCTGTTTATTATGGCCTTCCGGCCGCCCGTCTATATTCTATTCGGGGCCCTCATCCTCTTAGGCTTGGGCACCGGGGCCGTGCTACCGGCGGTAAACACCCTCATCACCAGTGCGGCTTCCGCTTCGGAGCGCGGAGGCGTTACCTGCCTGTACGGCTCCATGCGCTTTTTCGGCGTGGCCTTGGGTCCCCCGGCCTTCGGCATGGCCGTAGGGTGGGGAGCCGCCTCCCTATACGGCCTGGCCGCAGCCCTGGTGGTGGGAATTGCCCTACTGAGCGCCTTTTTCGTCCGAACCCAGAAAATGCTCCCCCCGGAGCTTCTGGCCCGAAATTAAAAAAGCGGGTTTCACCCCGCTTGCGACCTGAACATCCCTTCAATCGTTTAATTCTTTACGCTCCCCTGTTTCCAGATAAATGGCTTCCTCTGCAATGTTGGTGGCGTGGTCGGCAATACGCTCCAAATAGCGGCTTACAAACAGAAGGTAGGTCGCCTGGCCGATGGTCTTGGGGTCCTCCATCATGAAGACCAGGAGTTCCCGGAAGATCTGATTGTGCAAGTGATCCACCTGGTCATCCTCCTGGGCCACGGCGTAGGCCAGGTCCACATCACCGTGCACGTAAGCATCCAGAGACTGTTTGACCATGTTTTGGGCCAGTTCGGCCATACGGGGAATATCGATCAAGGGCTTGATAAGGGGGTGGCCAGTATCGATAATCCGCTTAGCTACCCGGGCGATATCCACTGAATAGTCTGCAATCCGCTCTAGGTCGGTGATGATCTTAAAACCCGCGGCAATTTTACGCAGGTCTTTGGCCATGGGTTGCTGGGTGGCGATAAGCTTTAAACACTGGTTTTCGATCTGGAGCTCGAGGTCATCAACCACTTTATCGCCCTCTATCACCTCGTCGGCTATTTTGGCGTCCAGCTTGGCCAGACTGTCCACTGCCTTAGCTATCACCTGTTCCACAATGCTGCCCATGCGTAAAATCTCCTGTTGCAGATATTCCAAGGACTGGTGAAAACCCTGCCGGGTAAGACCTGCCATGGACTGTTCGCCCCCTATATTTTCTCCCTTATTGCCATCCATTATATTTCACCCCCCTCCCGGTTGTCACCGTTTAGCTTTTATGAATATTGTATACTTTACACTCGCCATTCCCTATCCGAAGCGCCCGGTAATATAATCCTCCGTCCGCTGGTCCCGCGGCCTGGTGAAAATAATAGCCGTCTCATCGCACTCCACGATCTCCCCGTTCAAGAAAAAGGCCGTCGTATCGGAAACCCGGGCGGCCTGCTGCATGTTGTGGGTGACCATGACGATGGTATATCGCTCTTTCAGGGAAAGAACCAGTTCCTCAATCTTAAGGGTCGAGACCGGGTCCAGGGCAGAGGACGGCTCATCCATGAGGATGACCTCCGGATCCACCGCCAGGCAGCGGGCAATACACAGCCGCTGCTGCTGCCCGCCGGATAAACTCAGGGCCGATTGTTTCAACCGGTCGGCCACTTCATCCCACAGGGCTGCCGCTTTTAAGCTGCGCTCAACGATTTCATCGAGGTCTTTCTTCCTCTTTATGCCGTGGATGCGCGGACCGTAGGCCACATTATCATAAATGGACATGGGGAAGGGGTTCGGCCTTTGAAAAACCATCCCCACCCGTTTGCGCAGCCAAATCACGTCCACATCAGGATCATAAATGTTCTTTTCATCCAGCAGGACTTCCCCCGACAGGTGGCTGTTGTCTATCAAGTCGTTTAACCTGTTTAAGGTGCGCAAAAAAGTAGATTTACCACAGCCCGAAGGTCCGATCAACGCCGTAATGCGGTTTTCTTCAATGGTCAGATTGATGTCCTTCAGGGCCCTGATGTTGCCGTAATAAAAATTCAAATTCTTAACCCGTATCTTCGGCTTTCCCATTTAATTTAATCTCCTGACCTCTTGCCCTATATTTCTATGCCCGATTCTCGGCCCTAATATTCCTACTGTAAATTATAGAGCAGCCTTATTAAGGATACGTTAGGGCCGGATTAAGCCTATGTTAAAAGGAGCAGCGGCCAGGATTTCCCTCAGCCACCGCTCCGGATAACAAAATCAGGCAGTGGCTAGAACAGGCCGGTAATCACGCCGTCGGCATCAATGTCGATGTTGCAGGCCGCCGGGCGCTTGGGCAACCCGGGCATGGTCATGATAGCGCCGGTAATGGGTACGATGAAGCCGGCACCGGCGGACAGGCGCACCTCCCGTACGGTTATGGAGAAATTGCGCGGTCGGCCCAACTTGGTCATATCATCAGACAGGGAGTACTGGGTCTTAGCCATGACCACCGGCAGGTTGCCGTAGCCCATGGCCGTAAAATTGGCAATGGCCTTTTCCGCCTCGGGAGTGTAATTTACACCGTCGGCGCCGTAAATCTCGGTGGCAATCCTGTGGATCTTATCTTTAATGGGCAGTTCCAGTTCGTACAGGAAACGGAAGTTGGAGGGTTTGGTCTCGATGGTCTTTAGGACCTTCTGGGCCAGTTCGATACCGCCCGCGCCCCCTTTGGCCCACACTTCCGACAGGGCCACTTCGGCGCCGGCCTTGGCGCAAAGGTCGTAGAGAAGGTTGAGCTCCCGCTCGGTATCGGTGGGGAAGGCGTTAATGGCCACCACTACCGGCACACCAAATTTCCCTACATTCTCAATGTGTTTTTCCAGATTGGCAAAGCCGGCCTCCAGGGCCGCCATGTTTTCTTGGGCCAGTTCGGATTTCGGAACCCCGCCGTGCATTTTGAGGGCCCGGACTGTGGCCACAATCACCGCCACGTCGGGTTTTAGGCCTGCATAGCGGCACTTCACGTCGAAGAACTTCTCCGCCCCCAGGTCGGCACCAAATCCTGCTTCGGTTACTACGTAATCGGCCAGTTTGAGGGCTGTCTTGGTGGCCATGATGCTGTTGCACCCGTGGGCTATGTTGGCAAAGGGACCGCCGTGGACGAAGGCTGGGGTATTCTCCAGGGTCTGCACCAAATTAGGCTTGATGGCGTCTTTCATGAGGAGGGCCATAGCTCCCTGGGCTTCCAGGTCACCGGCCGTTACAGGCCTGCCGTCATAGGTATACCCTACCACTATACGGCGGAACCGCTCTTTCAAATCCATAAGGTCACCGGCCAGGCACAGGCACGCCATAACTTCGGAAGCCACGGAAATATCAAAGCCGGTCTCCCGCGGCACACCGTTGGCTTTGCCGCCCAAGCCGATAACTGTGTAGCGCAGGGCACGGTCGTTCAGGTCGATAACCCGCCGCCATGTAATCGTTCGGGGATCGATGCCTAGTTCGTTGCCCTGCTGGAGATGGTTGTCCACCATCGCGGCCAGCAGATTATGGGCATAGGTCACGGCGTGGATGTCGCCGGTAAAATGGAGGTTAATGTCTTCCATGGGTACCACTTGGGCATATCCGCCACCGGCCGCCCCTCCCTTGATGCCGAAGCTAGGGCCCAAGGAGGGCTCCCGCAGGCAGACCATGACCTTCTTACCCAGCCGGGCCAGGCCGTCGGTCAGCCCGACGCTGGTGGTAGTCTTGCCTTCACCGGCTGGAGTTGGGGTAATGGCCGTGACCAGGATCAGCTTGCCGTCGGGCTTATCCTGCAACCGGCGGTACACATTAAGGGATATTTTGGCCTTGTATTTGCCGTATAGCTCCACCTCGTCTTCCTCAATGCCTAAATCCCTGGCCAGTTCCATGACGGGCTTCATTTTGGCCCTTTGGGCGATTTCGATATCGGTCGGCATACGATTAGACAATGTAAGAACACTCCTTTCATGTAATTTTTAAATATATAAGAGGCCCGTCCTTCTGGAGAAATTATTTCGCCATTTCTTGATTTGTTCCTTCCGAAAGCTTAAATAAGGGGCCTAAAAATTAAATTAAATTTAAAGTAGGACCTCAAATTAATTCCAGACTGAAATCCAGGGCGGGGGGGCTGTGGGTCAAAGCCCCTACGGAAATGAAATCGACACCGGTGGCAGCCACCGCAGCCACCTCCTCGAGGGTAATACCCCCTGAAGCTTCCACCAGTGCTCTGCCCCCGATCATGTCTACCGCCTGTTGCATCGCTTGCAGCGACATATTATCTAGCATGATGAGGTCCACCCCGGCCTCCAGGGCTTCGGCCACCTGATCCAGGTTCTCCACTTCTACTTCGATTTTGGCGGTAAGGGGTATGAAGCGGCGCGCCTTCTCCACCGCCCGGAGAATGCCCCCTGCCCCCCGGATGTGGTTCTCCTTGAGAAGGACGGCATCCCCCAGATTAAAGCGGTGGTTGGTGCCGCCGCCCACGCGAACGGCATATTTATCCAGCATCCTGAGCCCGGGGACCGTTTTACGGGTGTCGCAGATTCTCGCCTTATAGGGCTTCACGCGCTCTACATAACGCGCCGTTAAAGAGGCAATGCCTGAGAGGCGCTGCAGGAAATTGAGGGCCACCCTCTCGCCACCCAGGATGCTCAGCAGGGGGCCCTCTACCCAAGCCACGGTTTGTCCCGGAGCAACCCTGCTTCCTTCTTCCACCAGGGGGGTGAGACTACAGCCCGGCGGGGCCATCCGGAAAACCACTTCGGCCACCGGCAGCCCAGCTATGATCCCTTCCTGGCGGGCAATAATTTCTCCTCGGCCCTGGTCTTCAAGGTCGAACAGGGCGGCGCTGGTCAAATCTCCGGCGCCCAAATCCTCCTCCAGGGCCCTGGTAACTATCTCCTTGACGGCCAACATATTCAACATGGTTTCCGACCTCCTGAGGAAAATCCTTGACGTTCCTTATCGGCCGGGCCCGCAGGGAGTTCCCGGGGTTCCCGTTCCCGGGCCAGGACCAGGTGTTTCATGTAAGCAGGGTCCGGAGCCGGGAAGTCGGTGCGGTAATGGGCCCCGCGGCTCTCCCGACGCCAGGCCGCCGCCGTCACCATCAGGCCGGCCAACAGCAGCATATTGTTGCTTTCAGCCGCCCGGCGCGTAGGAACCTCATAGGCCAGCCGGGACCAGTACCTCTGCAGCTTAGAGGCGGCCTCCTGCAACCCCTCGCCCTCCCGCAGGAGGCCTACCCGCCTCGCCATAATTTCCCGCAACTCCGCGGCCATAGTATCCTTGGCGGGAGTTCCTCCCTCGCGCAGCTCCTTGTACTGCAGGGGAGGGCAGGTGGGGCTGGTCAATTTCCGGTCCAGCAGTTCTCTGGCTATGCGTCCCCCGAAAACTACACCCTCAAGCAGAGAATTGCTTCCCAGGCGGTTGGCCCCATGGACGCCGGTGCAGGCCGCCTCCCCACAGGCATAAAGGCCTTCCAGGCTGGTATGCCCGTTCAGGTCCGTGCGCACCCCGCCCATAAAATAATGCGCCGCCGGTGCCACCGGCAACCAGTCCCGGGCGGGGTCCAGACCTGCTCTGCGGCACGTGGTTATCACCGTAGGGAAGCGGCGTTCCAGCCACACCGGGTCCAGATGGCTGAGGTCCAGGTAAATCCTGCCCCCTCCGGTGCGGGCCATCTCCCGGACGATTGCCCGGGCCACTACGTCCCGGGGTGCCAGTTCCGCCTGGGGATGGTAAGCAGGCATAAACCGCTCCCCTTTTTCGTTGCGCAAGATGGCTCCTTCGCCGCGCACCGCCTCGGTGATCAAGAAGCCGGCTGCGCTCGGGTGGGCCAGGGCCGTGGGATGAAACTGGTAAAATTCCAGGTCCACCACTTCTGCTCCGGCCCTGTAGGCCATGGCCACCCCATCCCCTGTGGCCCCGGCTGGATTAGTGGTTACCGGATAAAGCCGTCCGGCCCCACCGCTGGCCAGCACCGTGGCGGCCGCCAGGACGGCTCCCAGGGACCCGTCCGGCCATAATACCAGGGCTCCGAAGCAGCGGCCCTCCTCCACCAGGAGGTCCAGGGCCATGGTTCGCGGCAGGATATGGATCCCTGCTTGGGCTCTGGCCCTGGTGAACAGGCCCTGCCAGATAACTGCACCCGTGGCATCTCCCCCGGCGTGGAGGACACGCCGCCGGCTGTGGGCCCCTTCCCTGCCCAGGGCCAGACGGCCCTGCTCTCGGTCGAAGGCTATACCCCACTCCAGGAGCTCCCGAACCCGCTCCGGACCCTCTTCCGCCAGCACCCGGGCGGCCTCCTGGTTGCCCAGGCCCGCGCCGGCCGCCAGGGTATCCTGCACGTGCAGCTCAACCGAATCCCCCTCGTCCATGACGGCAGCCATGCCGCCCTGGGCCAGATAAGTGCAACAATCTTCCGGGCGTTCCTTGGTGACCACCATAATCCGGTAGCGGGCCGCCAACTTTAGGGCGGTGAAGAGGCCGGCTATGCCGCTCCCTATAATTAAAACGTCCGTCTGGTGGCGGGGAAGGTCGGTTAAACGAAAGTTTACCAAGTAGCGGGGTACCGGTTGCATAATTCACGCCACTTTCAACATGCGCTCCAGGGCCTCATAGGCTCGGGCACGTATTGCTTCTGGCACCTTTACGACCGGCCTTATTTCCCTCAAGCACTGGGCTATCTTGGCAAGGCTAGTCAGCTTCATGTTGGGGCAAATCAACCCCGGCGACAGGAGGTAAAACTTCTTACCTGGATTCTCTAACTCCAGGCGATGGATTATACCCATTTCCGTGCCGATCAGGAATTCCCGGTCGCGGCTTTCGCGGGCGAACCGGAGAATAGCCCCGGTGCTCCCCACAAAGTCAGCGGCCTCCACTACCTCGGGCCGGCACTCGGGATGCACGAGGACCTTGGCCTCGGGATGGGCCGCCTTAGCTTCCTGCACTTCTTCCAGGGTTACCCGGCAGTGGGTAAGGCAGAAGCCATCCCAGGGGATAATCTCCTTGTCGGTAAAGCGAGACACATAGTTGGCCAGATTGCGGTCGGGAACAAATAGGATGCGGCGGTGGGGCAGGGACTGCACCACCTCCACGGCGTTGCTGGAAGTACAGCAGATATAGCTCTCCGCCTTGACCTCGGCCGGGGAATTGACATAGCATACCACCGCCGCGTCAGGGTACTGGGCCTTGGCGCGCCGCAAGCCGTCCGCATCGATACTGTCTGCCAGGGGGCAGCCGGCAAAGAGATCCGGCAACAAGATGGTCTTCTCCGGGGCCAAGATGCTGGCGCTCTCCGCCATAAAGCGCACCCCTGCCAGGACGATAACCCGGGCCGGAGTGGCGGCTGCCATGCGGCTCAACGCCAGGGAATCGCCCACAAAATCGGCGATGTCCTGCACCGCGTCCGGCTGGTAATTGTGGGCGAGGATTACGGCTCCCCGCTCCCTTTTAAGCTCCTCGATTTCCTTCACTAATTCCTCCATCCTTCTCTCCTTCCTCTTGGGTCAAGACAGGTGTCTTGACATACTTAAGCCAATTATAAAGCTGCCTCCGCAGCCCGTCAACCGTTCCCTTCTTTCCTTCTTCACGCTAAAAGGATCCCCGCTTCCGCCAGTCCCTTCTCAATCGCCCCCAGGGCGGCTTCGTCGGGGGCCACCACCGTGTGCAGGTGCACACCGCTACCCGTCAAGGTGTATAAGGGTCTGGCGCCGCTGTTCTTCAGTTTATTTATGAATTCATACACTTCCCGGCGGGAAGAAAGCATGAGGCAGCCCCGCAGCTCCCCGTAAAGGGGGTGCTCAACCACCACATCTACTACCTTACCCCCGTTATCCACAATAATGAGGAGTTCCTTTTCCAGGCCCTGCAGGTCGTGCCGGCAGGCAAAGGTGCGCCGGCATCCCTCCTCCAGGGGTGGCAAAACATAGCCCTGGGGGGTAGCCAGGACCTCGCTGCCCTGCGCCCTCAAAATAGCTACATCCTGAACGATCACCTGCCGGCTCACTCCCAATTGGCGGGCAAGGTCTGCTCCGGTGACCGGTTCCCCCCGGCCCAGGATGGCCAGGATTTTTTCTCTTCTTTCTGCTGCCTTCATAGCGGGCCTCCGTAGCAATATATTGGCGGTATGGCTGGAATAAGTGTAACAGACTCCGGACTTTTTTTCTAGGTCCTCCGCCGGGGAAACATATCCCTCCCTGCTCCCAGCGGCCGGGCGGACGATGCTCCTATAACTGCAGCAAGCCCCGCGTTATGAGCGGGGCTTGCCGTTCCTTCAGCCTTTTAACTACGGCGCTAATTCACGGCTACCAGGTTGCTTTTCCCGTAATACTGCACCTTGGCCATCAAATTCTCACTGACGAACCGCAGGGGCACCAGCATCCGCCCTTCCCGTACCTCGGCCGGAACATCCAGGAGAATAAGGGCTCCGTTGACGTTGGCCTCCCGGCTGCCGACCATAAGCCTGATGGTAAGCCCGTGATTTTCAATGGTCACCACGCCGTTATCGTAGGAAACACGGGCCCCCAGGCTTTCGGCCAATTGGCGCAGGGGTACCAGCACGCGATTCTTTTCCACGCGGGGTTCCACATCAAAAACCATCTGTTTTCCGCGGAAGAATACCTTGACCTTCAGGTCGCCCATCATGGCACAGGCTTCGTCCAGCTCCTCGTAAGCCTCGTCATCATCCGGAATTTGTGCCAAAATGGTTTCCAGCACTTCCCTGGCCTTGTTAGCCCGGCCCGCTTTAAAGTACAGCTCTACCAGCTGCTTCTTGGCCTCTGCCCGGTCGAGGTCGTCCAGGCTGTCGTCTTCATCCAGGGACTCCTCCAACCCTTGGGTAATGTTGGCCAGTTCTTCGGGATCCTGCCACTGGGCCAGGAGCGCTTTGGCCTCATAAACCGCCTCGGCTACACTCTTCCCCTCCAGCTTCGCCTGCAGGGCAGCCCTGGCCACCGGGTTTTTTACATGCTGCAGGGCATTCTCAATTCCCCGGTAAACATGGCCGGTTACGCTTTTGGGGTGCTCCTTGGCGTGCCGGACTTTTCCCCCCTCTCTGCCCTCCTGTTCCTGTTCCTGCTCCTGCTCCTGCACCTGCACCTGTTCCTGGTCCTGTTCCTGTTCCTGCTCTTGAGTCTGGTATGTTGTTTCAGTAGGGAAAGGTGTGGCCCAGGCAGGCAGGACCGCCGATAAGGAGAACAACAGTCCCAGCACCACTGCTATGTAGGCCTTGCTTTTTCCCATATACTAACCCCCCATTCTTAGTGTTGGTGGTATTGGTGCTTCCGAAGTATTCCCCCGGTCGGGGCGCCGGTTCCTGCGGGCCCGGCCGGGGCTCTATTGCCCCCCTGCCCTGGGCCCGGGTTCCCGAAGCCGGCGACACCTTCCGCGCCCGGCCGAAAGTATCGTTTCCCCGGCACCTCCCCTTGGTGCCCCTGGAACAACACCTTCGGACCCGGTTTCGCCGACTGGGCAAGGGGCTTCCCCGGACCAGCCTTAGGCCGGCTCCCCGCATTTTCCTGCTTACTGCGGAAGCACCTTTAATTTAATTTTTCTACTAATGTATTCGCTGCCGGGGTAAAGTTTAGGGGGGTAGGGTTATTCTCTACCACTACTTTGGAGCACACGCGGAATGTTTATGGCATAAGGCGGCGAGATTATGCCTTTTTCCGTAATTATGGCCGTAATGTAGGTGTGGGGGGTTACGTCGAAGGCCGGGTTAAAGACGTGGACCCCCTCTGGAGCAGTCAGCCTTTGTCCCCACCGCCTAACTTCCTCCGGGTCCCGCTCTTCAATGGGTATTTCTCCACCCTGGGACAGACTTAAATCAAAGGTGGAACTGGGGGCTGCCACATAGAAGGGTATACCGTGCTCGCGGGCCAGGATGGCTACGCCGTAGGTGCCGATCTTGTTGGCCACATCACCGTTGGCCGCGATGCGGTCGGCCCCTACGATAACCGCCTGAACCCAGCCCTTCTGCATAACCACCGCCGCCATGTTATCGGTAATAAGTGTAACCGGTATGCCCGCCTGCTTAAGTTCCCAGGCCGTAAGGCGCGCCCCCTGAAGCAGGGGCCTGGTTTCATCCACAAAGACGCGCAAGACTTTCCCCTGTCCGGCCAGGTAATAAATAGGCGCCAGGGCCGTACCGTAACGGGCGGTCGCCAGGCTACCGGCATTGCAATGGGTGAGCACAGCTTCCGCCTGGTGCAGAAGGCCGGCCCCGTATCGCCCTATGGCCCGGCACATGGCCTCGTCCTCTTCCTGTATGGCCAGAGCCTCCTTTAGAACCACTTCCTTTAGCTCCGCAATCCCTTCATACCCGGAGGCCGCCACCCTGTCCTGGACCCTTCTTAAGGCCCAGAAAAGATTCACGGCCGTCGGTCGCGAAGTAGCCAGATAATCGGCGGCTCGCTTCAGCTCGGCCAGGAAACTCTCTTTATCGCGGGCTTGGGAATCTTTTACGGCCAGGTAAAGGCCGAAGGCAGCGGCAATACCTATGGCCGGCGCGCCTCTCACTTTTAGCTGTTTAATAGCCTCCCACATTTCGTATACGTTCTGGGGCCGGATAACGACCAGTTCTTCCGGCAGCTTCGTCTGGTCGATGAGCTCCACCTGGCCGTCCCGCCAGGTAATGGGCGCCATGGGCTGGTGCATGACAAACCTCCTCCCATTAATTGGTATCCTTTCCGGAAAGAAACTTACCCCCTCCCCCTCCCATCGCCGGAGGGTTCGACAGCCCTTTCCTGCCACCCGTAGTTTATACCTCTCGACTTATACTCTGCCACCTGTTGCCAGGCTACTCCTGCCAGGATGAGGGCGCCCCCAAGCAACTGGCTCACATGCAGTCTTTCCCCCAAGATCAGGTAGCCCACGACGGCGGTAACTACCGGCTCCAGGGTTAATATGATGGCGGCCCGGGAGGCTCCGATGTAGACCAGTCCCCTGCACAGGGCCTCCGAGGCCAGAACGGTACATACTAGGGCCAGGACGAACACCGCCGCAACAGCCTGGCCCTTTAAGGCAAGGTCGATATCGCGGCTCAACACGGCAAGAGGAAGAAAGAGGAGCCCCAAGACTAAAGTGAGGTAGGCGTTAAACACCCTGGTTTCTACCCGCTTTAACAGACCGGTCTGGCCGACCATGAAGATACTGTTGGTCACGGCAGCCAAAAAAGCGGCCACGGCCCCTTTCGTATGCAGGTCGCCCGCAGGAACGCCCAAGGTAACGATCAAACCGGCCGAGGCGAGAACTAAGGCCTCTACCTTGGCCCGGGTCAGGGGTTCCCGCAAAAACGCAGCCGCTAGCAGAGTGACCAGCACCGGGTAGACGTAAAACAAAAGGATGGCCAGGGCGGCCGGTATATGTTGAAAGGCATAAAAAAGCAAGGCTACCGATGTGGCATGCCCTCCTACGGCCAGAGCCACCAGCCGCCCCAGGGTTCCCCAGCCGATCTTCCACTGCCCCGGGGCCACGGCCAGGCTCGCCCAAAAGACAAGAGCCGCCGGCCAGTAACGCAGGGCCAAGACCGTCAGCGGGCTGGCCCCGCCGGCAAAGGCGGTTTTGGCGGCAATCCCTTCCACCCCAAGAGAAGCCGCTGCTACGGAAACCAAAAACAAACCCCAGAACTCCCTGGAGCCCCTGCCTTGTCTTCCCAATTGATCTACCCTCCCGGCTGCCCGGCCGGAAGCCGCCGGGCCCGGATTTAAGCTTGGCGGCCGCAGGAGCAACGCTACGCCGGGCTATCCAGTACGGTCAAGCACTCCCCGGAAAGAACATCCACAATTTTGATGGCTATCTTTTGCCCCGGCCTGGCCGGACTCACCCGGTAAACTCCTTTGACCGTCTCCGGACCCTCAGGCACATCCTGCAGGGCGGGCCGCAGCACCCGGCCGTCGTAATCCGGGTCGATGAGCACCGCCTCCACCATCTGACGCCAGTCTACCGCCTCCCCCGGCCCTCGTTCCTTCTGGAGTTTCTGCCATACCAGGGGCGAATGGAATTGGCGAATTTCAATCACCGCACTGTCTCCTTCGCGGCGCAAGGCAATGTCCACTTCCGGAGGCTGCCGGCAAAAGATGTCCCGGCCATCCGTAAATATTTCCCGGATCTCCAGGGGGATGTTCAGCACGTTTCTACTCCGGGCATATTCCCGCAGACCGTATTCATGACCGCTGCACAAGAGCAGAATTCCCTGGCAGCCAGCTCGGGCCATTCCCGGGCCGTCCTGGGACGGCACTGCGGCCAAGACCGCCTCCACGTCTTCTTTGGTGCATACCCGGTTTAAGTCTATCACTTTAACCCATTTGCCGTCCAGGATACCGTCGAAAAAGGAGCCAGAGATGGGTTCTATCCCGTAAAGTTTCATAACTACTTCCTTGGCCTCCGGGACGTGCTTAGCAACATGATAATGTTTGACGCGGAAGACGGCAAAGGCCGGATAGACCTTCGGCCCCGGCTCGTCCTGCGCCTGCTGGCCCACCAAAGGCAGAAGCCTCTTGACCGTAGTATGGATGGCCCCCAGGTTAATATCGCTGCCTATCCAGCGGCGGCCCAATCTCTGGGCCACAAACAGAGTCGTTCCCGAGCCGCAGAAGAAATCGGCCACCAGGTCTCCCGGTTCGGTGGCCGCCCGGATGATGCGCTCCAGCAGTGCTTCGCTTTTCTCTGTGGGATAACCTGTACGGTGGGCATAGGCAGGTATGTCCAGCCAATTGGTATCGCAGGGAACCTCCTCCTTCGGTTCTACCCAGTACTCCGGCTTACCCGTCCGGGGATTCGGCCGCAAAAACTCCAGCCTGCGGCCGGTCTTTTCCCAGTATTCTTCTAAACTCATCTGACCGGCGTAGTTCCTCAAATACTCCTCGTAGTTGGCCGCTGCCTGGTAGGCCCGGGCCTTATTCCATTTCCACTGGCCGCGGGTGGGAAGCTGGCCGAATAGTTCGTAACGCATGCTGGGCCGGTCCTGGTCGTTGAAAAAGCCCGCCCACCTTCCCCGGCGCTGGCGGGAGCTGCTACTCTTGACCGGAGCTTTATAGCGGGCTTCCGGCGTCCTGGAATACCAAAAAATGCTGTCCGTAGCCACGTTGAGCATGGCCACTTCCTCAAACTGATTCTGGAGGTTTTTGGTCGCCCGCCGGACCACTATTTCATTGCGAAAATTATTCGGCCCGAAAATCTCATCCAGGATCACTTTTACATAGTGGCCCCGCCGGTAATCCATATGGACGTAAAGGGAACCGTCCGGGGACAAAAGCTCGCGCATAAGCTGCAGCCTCTCGTAGATGAACTGCAGGTACCCATCATCGGCCCAGATGTCACTGTACTGTTTTTGCTCCACCACCGAAGGTGTTCCTTCCCGGGCCTGCCCCTTAAGCTTTATCTTTTTCCAGTAGTTGGCTCCCGAATCAAAGGGCGGGTCTATATAAATGAGCTTAATCTGCCCCCGAAACTCCCTCACCAGGTGGCTCATAACCTGCAGGTTATCGCCCCAATAGAGGCGGTTGATCCATCCGTCCTTGCCTTCCACCCCGTACTGCTCTTTAAGCTCTGCCTCACAGTATTTGACCGTCCTTAAGGGACGCTTGCCCCGCCAGTGGAGCAAGGGCCGGCCCGGTAAAGGCTCCAGCCCCACAGCAGCCGGCGTGCGCTTTTCCTCCACCCCGATTTCCTCCTTATTCTCGCCCCTCTGTTCCAACTTGTCTATTGCCGCCACGGCTCCTGGCCGGGAAGCGGGCCGAGGGTCCGGGTGTTAAGGGGAAATATTCGCTAAAACACCGGCGTTACCCTCTAAATCCTCCTGCCAATCCCTATGGCTTCGCCGCCGGGCCGCCCGGCAGCTTTAACGACCCCTCAATCTTCCGGCCGTTCAACCAAACGGCCTTTACGTCCCGTACGTCTCTCAGTACTACCGGGAATTCCACCTGGCCGCGGGGAAATCCTTCGTGGAGTTTCTCCCACTCCAGGTGCAAGCCATCCCCTGCCAAGACATAACTCAACTTATACAAGTTATACCCGCCTTTCTGGTAATCGAGGGAATGGCCGTCGTCTTCGTAGTAGACGTATTCGCCCCGGGTACCTCCCCGGAAAATATGGAACTCCACTTTACCTAGGATCTCTCCCGTATGGCTTACGGGAGCGGTCACCAGAGGAAGGATAGCCCCGGCCTTGACGAAAAAGGGCATTTTCTCCAGGGGGGCATCCACCAGATGGTATCGCCCGCCCTCCAGGACTTGCCCCGACCACCAGTCCAGCCATGTGCCCTGGGGAAGATACACGGCCCGCACCGCCCGCCCCGGCTCGTAAACCGGTGCCGCCAGCAAGCTCTCCCCTAACAGGAATTCATCAAAGAGGACATGAACGGTTTCATCCTCTTCGTACTCCCACACCAGGGGCCTTAAAACCGGCCATCCATGACGGGCGGCTCGGTAAAAGAGGTTGTAAATGTAGGGCAGGAGGGTGTACCTCAGCTTAATATATTTCCGGCATATTTCTTCACACCGCTCACCAAAGGCCCAGGGTTCCTGGTCGGCCGTATATATTTCACTGTGGTTCCGGCAGAAGGGGTACAGGGCCCCCACTTGAGTCCACCTTATCAGGAGTTCCTCGTCGGCATCTTCGGCAAACCCTCCTATGTCTGCACCCGTAAAGGGCATCCCGGACAGGCCCAGGTTTAACAGCATGGGAATGGATATTTTGAGGTGCTCCCAATGACTCCGGTTATCCCCCGTCCACAGGGCTGCGTAGCGCTGAATGCCGGAAAAACCCGAGCGGCTCAGTATAAAGGGCCTTTCCCCGGCCCTGTACTTGAGCAACGCTTCCCGCGTAGCCATGGCCATATTTAAAGCATACACATTATGGAATTCCTCATGACTCACCGGAACCCCGTCCCGGTCGTGGATTAAATGAACAGGCATGACCTTGCAGCAGGCGTCTAGAACCGTTGGCTCATTCATGTCGTTCCAGATGCCGTCAATGCCTAAAGCTAACAGCTCCCGGTGCAAATCGGCCCACCAGGCCTTAACCCTGCTCTGGGCAAAATCAGGGAAACAGGTAAGGCCCGGCCAGACCTTTCCCGTGTAGACCAGGCCGTTTTCATCGGTGACAAAGTAGCCCCTCTCTAATCCCTCCCGGAAAACACTGTAATCTTTATCCACCTTCACTCCCGGGTCCACAATGGCCACTACCTTAAACCCCATCTCCTTCAGTTTCTCCGCCATACCCCGGGGATCGGGGAACCTTTCCCGATCGAAGGTAAACACCCGAAATCCGTCCATATAATGGATATCCAGGTAGACGGCATCGCAGGGGAAGTCCCTCTGCCTGAACTCCCGCGCAATTTCCAAAACCCTCTCCTGGGGATAGTAACTGTAGCGACTCTGCTGGTAACCCAAGGCCCATAAAGGCGGCAGTTCCATCCTCCCCGTCACCTGGGTGTACCCTTCCACCACCTCTTGAAGGGAAGGGCCGTAAAGGAAAAAGAAATTCAGCGGCCCTTTTTCGCCTCCGAAGGCAACTCTATCCGCCTCCGTCTTTCCCAGATCAAAGAAGGTGGGAAAGGTATTATCCAGGTAAATGCCGTAGGCCCCGCCGGGAGCCATACCTATGTAAAAGGGGAAGCTGGCGTACATGGTGTCCGCCCCTTCGGTATAGGTCTCGTAGCAGTCCGCATTCCACATGGTATATCTTTTGCCCCTTTTATCCAGGAAACCGGTTTTCTCTCCCAGCCCGTAAAAATGCTCCTCCCGGCGGACGGCGAAGGAACACCTTTTTTGTTTTTCATGAAGGACAAAACCCAGGCCCTGCAAGGTAAAGCCGCGGCCGTCGCTGAACTCCAGGTTAAAGTTTCTTTTTCTCACTCTAATTTTTAAACAGCCGGTAACAACAAGAAGGCCGTCATTTTCCTCCACCACTTGAAACTCAGGGGCCCCCGGTTCCAGCACGACTGCCTGGCTGAAGGTCTTTTCCTCGTCTCCAGGTAGGCGAATGTTAATGTTTATGATTTTGTCCGTAAAGATTCGGATATCGACTTGAAAATTCTGGCAGGTAATGAGCGCATTGTTGTTTCCCTTCTGCCAGGAGACAACTCTTCCGGCCTTCATTCAGCGTCACCTTTTCCTACCCATAGTAATGTTTTCGTATATTCTATGCAGGGGCGGTACCTTCCTCTTTATATTGTTCTGGCGATAATATTCGACAAGCTTTGCCCGTACTTAGGTGACCGTTACTTAAGTGACCGGGTCACGAAAAAACGCCCCACAAGGTTAACCCGGGGCGTCTCTTCCCGGCCGGAGCCCTGCAAGGACCCACGGCCTGAGCCTTTGCGGTCCCCTGCTGTTATTTAGGGATTTTGGGGGAACCGGTCTTAAGGTCGTGGATAAATTTTTCCCGTTCGGCCGAAATGCCCTCGGTCCGGCGCAGGACACCGCGTACGAACTCCTGCCGCCGGCTTTCCGCCTCTTCGCCGTACAGTTTGGCCTCCAGCCGTTGTTCATCTTCCTTGTGCTCGGCACCGGAATTCTTTTTTTCTGGCACAGGCAACCTCCTTTTGCAGCTTATATCTGGTGAGCTATGCGCACGGCTTCATAGATGGCCTGAGTAATCCTGCGGGGTTTCAAGGCGTCTCCGATTACGAAGTAATCTATTCCCGAGCCCTCCATTTCCCTGGCCAGGGCATCTTCAGGCTGCGAACCCACTGCGACTACTACGGTGTCCGCCTCCAGGGCCTCTTCACGGCCGTCGCGCTTGTATATGACCCGGCCGTCCCGGATGGCCGTTGCCTCCGCTTCCATTATCGTCTTCACCCCTAACTCCTTAAGGCGTCCTAGAAGAAGGGGGGCCACCAGGGGGCCGATACCGGCCGCCACCTGAGGCAGCATTTCCAGGATGGTCACTTCATGCCCCTTTTGCGCCAGGTACTCCGCCACTTCACAGCCCACCAGTCCTCCGCCGATCACCGTCACCCTCTTGCCGATCCCTTCTCTTCCCCGCAGGACATCCCAGGAACTTACGACGTTTTCCCCACCGGCGCCGGGAATGTTTAACTCGGCCGGCCGGGCACCGGTGGCCAAGACCACTACCTCGGGATTTTCCCGGCGTATGCCCTCCAGGGTCGCCTCTGTGTTTAGGTGAACTTTTACGTTGAGTTTGGCCATTTGTGCCACCAGGTGTTGCCGGAATACGGCGATTTCACCCTTCTGGGGCGCGGCCGCGGCCAAACCGAGCTGGCCGCCCAGCTCTCCCTCTTTCTCCCACAGGGTTACCCGGTGTCCCCTCAGGGCCGCCACCCTAGCCGCTTCCATACCTGCCGGACCGCCTCCCACCACCAGGACCTTGCGGGGGCGTGCGGCTTTATCCAGCGGGAATTCGCGTTCAAAACCTGTACGCCCGTTTACCGTGCACCCGATGGCATGGTCCAGGAAAAGCTCGTCAATACAGGCCTGGCAGCAGGCAATGCAGCGTCGGACCTCGTCCAGCCTGCCCTCTACCACCTTGCGGGGCATTTCCGGGTCCGTCAGCAATTCCCGGCCGAAGGAAATCAGGTCTGCCTTCCCCGCCGCCAGGATACTCTCGGCCACTTCCGGGTCGTTTATGCGCCCTACGGCTATTACCGGAATCTTCACCGCCGACTTGATGCCCTGGGCCAGGTCTACCAGGCACGCCCGCGGCAGGTACATAGGCTGGATAATCCAGGAGGCTGTTTCATACACGCCGGCGGAAACGTGAAGGGCGGCGATTCCCTCTTCTTCCAGCCTGCGGGCAAAGATCTTGGTCTCTTCCAGGGTAAGACCCCCCGGCACCTTCTCGTCGGCGCTCAGGCGGTAGAAGAGGGGATAGTCAACCCCAACCGCCCGGCGTACGGCCCGGACCACTTCCAGGGGAAAACGCATGCGGTTTTCCAGGGAACCCCCGTACTCATCATCCCGTTTGTTGGAATAGGGCGAGAGGAATTGGTTGAGGAGGTAGCCATGGGCGCCGTGGATCTCCACGGCGTCAAAGCCGGCCCTCTTGGCCCGCAGGGCTGCGGCCGCAAAGGCCTCCACCAACCTGCCTATCTCTTCCTTGGTCAACTCCTTGGGCGTTTCCCCCACCGTGGGATCGGGTATGGGCGAAGGGGCCAAAAGGGGCTGCCCGGTCACCGAGGACCTGGTCTGCCGGCCGCCGTGGTACAACTGGACGGCAATCCTGGCCCCCTGGGCACGGACAGCGTCGACTAGCCGGCGCAGGCCGGGTATAAGGCGGTCGGAATAAATGCCGAGTTCGTTCGTGAAGCCTTTCCCCGAAGGGTGTACATAGGCCGCTTCCACGATGATCAATCCTACCCCGCCCCGGGCCCGTTCCGCATGATAGGCCACCAGCCGGTCCGTTACCGAGCCGTCGTGGTAGGCGTAGTTGGTCACCATGGGGGCCATAATCATTCTATTCTTAAGCTCCAGGCGGCCGATCTTAATGGGACTCCCCAGCAAGGTCAGGGGCTGCACGGGCATTTACCTCCTTAACGTTTAGTTTTCCCTGGTTATTATTTGCTGGGGAGAAAGATATTATTAAAATTTTGCCCGCCAATTAGGGAGCGGCGACCCTGTTGACCAGGCTTCCCAATTCTTGAATCCTTATCTCAATCTCATCACCCACCTGCATACTCCCTACGCCTTCCGGGGTACCTGTCAGAATGACGTCCCCCGGGAGCAAGGTCATGATTTGAGATATGAAGCTCACCAGGTGGGGCACGGGGAAGATGAGCTGAGAGGTCCTGCTGTCCTGCCTCAACTCGCCGTTGAGATAAGCCTGAATGGCCAGATCCGCCGGATCCACACCACGGACTATGTAGGGTCCTAAGGGTAAAAAGGTGTCAAAGGATTTGGCCCTGGTCCACTGCCCGTCCTTCTTCTGCAAATCCCGTGCCGTCACATCATTGCCGATGGTATACCCAAAAATGTAATCCTCTGCTTCCCTCTCGCTGACACGGTGACAGGGCTTACCTATTACTACCGCCAGCTCGGCTTCATAATCCAGCCGGCCCACCATGGGCCAGTAAATGATCGATTCCCCCGGTCCGATTACGCTGGTAGGGGGTTTAAGGAAAATCACCGGTTCGGCAGGAAGCTCTTGTTTCATTTCTGCTGCGTGGTTTTTGTAATTCAGGCCTACACATACGGCCTTACTGGGCCGGCAGGGCGCCAGCAGTTTGACCCCGTCTAAAGGGAACGTTTGCCCTGTTTCACGGGGAGCATTAAAAATATCCCCTTCGAGGGCTACGATGGTATCCTGCTCCAGCCGGCCGTACAGGATCTCGCCCTTGTTGAGAAAGCGCACCAATCTCTCTACTGCGGCCATATTCACAGTCCTCCTCCAGCGGGCAGGCGTGCTGCCCGGGATTGTTATACTTCCACCCGTCCCCCGATCGTCGGAAACACCATAAGTATAGCACCAACAACCGGTGAAATCCAGGGCCTCTAAATCTGAGTTATCCCCACTTTTTGTAGGGCAGGCCTGCTTGGGCTTGGAAGCGAGCGACTAAACCTGAGCGGTAGCCAAACTTAGCAAGGCGAAAGGCGGAGGCAGGCCCGAGGCCATGAGAAACCTGCGGTCGGCAACTGAGGCAGAATGCTTAAATTCTGCGGAGAACCTGCCGTAACCTTTAGCCAAGCGCTAGTTTGGCCCGCGAGGGAGGCCTTTGCGAGCGAAAGCCAAGCAGGCCTGGGATCAAAACTGGGGATACGTCAGCCTCTAAATTTTGTCGAGGATGGGCTTGGCTTGGAGGGCGGCATAAAGATCGGCGTTATGCTGCTTGCCGTATTCCTCCAAGGGACCCAGTACGTCGGCGTAAAAGTCGGCCAGCTCCTGTTCCCCCGATTTAAGGAAAAATCGTAGGGCAGCAGGACACCGGAGGGGAAGTATACGGGAGGGAAGAGGGGTGGTAACCTTGACCGGATGGGGAGGGTGAAGACCACCTATCCGCCTGCCAAATAGGCGGGGCTTTCAAAAACTAATAGGCCGCTCCCGTAGCGGTGGAAGCGGCCCGGCAATTCATTTAGCCCATCCCTGGAAGCATCCGGCCTTAAACCAGTTCCTCCGGCCGGAAATAGAGGGCGATCTCCCTTTCGGCGCTGGCGGGGGAATCGGCCCCGTGAATGACGTTTTCCCCGGTCTCCAGGGCATAATCCCCGCGGATGGTCCCGGCAGCAGCCTCCTGGGGGTTGGTAGCCCCCATCATCTTCCGCAACCCGGCAATTACATTAGGGCCCTCCAGCACCATGGCCACCACCGGCCCCGAAGTTATATGCTCGATGAGCTCCGCGTAAAAGGGTTTATCCCGGTGCTCGGCGTAATGCTTTTCGGCCATCTCCCGCGAAAGGCGGAGCATCTTTAAGGCGACAATACGATAACCCTTGCGCTCTATACGGCTTATAATCTCTCCCACCAGCCCGCGGGCTACCCCCTCGGGCTTGATCATGCTGAAGGTGCGTTCCACTACCATACCCCTTTCAAGCAGAATAGCTGGTACGTGAGCTTGAGCAGCAGATCTTTAGCGCTGCGGTCCGGGTCGGCAGGTTTAATATTGATGTTGAGCACCGGCGCCACCGACGCCGGAACCCGGCCGTCTTCCCCGCCGGCCTCGCGGCTGCGGTTGTATTCCTCGATGATAGCCGTGAATTCTTCTGCTTCCAGGGTTTCCTTTTCCATCAAAGCTTTAGCCACCAGGTGCAGCTCTTCCATGTGGTCCTTCAGCATCTGCTCCGCCCGGTTGTAGCACTCATCAATAATGCGCCGGGCTTCCTTGTCGATGGAGAAGGCTACGGCTTCGCTGTAATTGCGGTCGCGGGCAATATCCCGTCCCAAGAAGACCGTCTCCTGCTTGCGGCCGAAGGTAAGGGGCCCCAGCTCCTCCGACATCCCGAATTCGGTGATCATTTTCCGCACCAGTTCGGTGGCCCGTTCTAGATCGTTCTGGGCCCCGGTGCTCACCTCGTTCAGCACCAGCTCTTCGGCCACCCGGCCGCCCAAGAGCATGGTGACCTGGTCGAGGATCTGGGACTTGGTCATATAGCGCCGGTCTTCCTTGGGCAACAGCAGGGTATATCCTCCGGCCCGGCCCCGGGGGATAATGGAAACTTTATGGAGGGGGTCCGTATGGGGCAGGTAGTGCCCCAGCAGGGCATGGCCTGCCTCGTGGTAGGCCACCAGCCGCTTTTCGAATTCGCTGATCACCCTTGATTTCTTTTCCGGGCCGGCAATCACCCGCTCGATGGCCTCTTCCATCTCCTGCATGGAGATCTTCTTTTTGCCCCGCCGCGCGGCCAGCAAAGCAGCCTCGTTCACCATATTGGCCAGGTCGGCCCCCGTAAAGCCGGGGGTGCGCCGGGCCAGCACGTCCAGATCCACATTGGCGTCGAGGGGCTTGCCCCGGACGTGCACCTTGAGGATTTCCTTCCGGCCGTTGATGTCCGGCACGTCAACAACAATCTGACGGTCAAAGCGTCCCGGCCTCAAGAGGGCGGGGTCCAGGATATCCGGCCGGTTCGTAGCCGCTATGATGATAATTCCTTCATTGGGGCTGAAGCCGTCCATCTCCACCAGGAGCTGGTTTAACGTCTGCTCCCGCTCATCGTGGCCGCCCCCCAGGCCGGCTCCGCGCTGGCGGCCCACGGCGTCGATCTCGTCGATAAACACTATACAGGGGGCGTTTTTCTTGGCCTGGTCGAAGAGATCTCTGACCCTGGAGGCTCCTACGCCCACGAACATTTCCACAAAGTCGGAACCGCTGATACTAAAAAAGGGTACTCCCGCTTCCCCCGCCACAGCACGGGCCAGCAGAGTTTTTCCCGTGCCGGGGGGGCCGTAGAGGAGCACGCCTTTGGGTATCCTGGCTCCCAGCTCGTTAAATTTGCGGGGGTTCTTGAGGAACTCCACTATCTCCTCCAGCTCTTCCTTTACCTCGTCGGCCCCGGCCACATCTGCAAAGGTGACTTTGCGCTTGTCATCCGGCGTGTGCAGGCGGGCCCTGCTCCGGCCGAACTGCATCACCCGGGAACCCCCACCCTGGGTCTGCTGCATCATAAATAATACTAGCCCTACCAGTAAAAGAATGGGTAAAAAGGTACCCAGCAGGTTGGTCCACCAGGGCGCCTCGGGGGCGGGCAGCATCTTGGTGGGCACGTCTTTGCTGGCCAGAAGGTCGATCAGGTTTTGGGAAGGCAGGGCATTCACGGTAAACTTGGTGCCGTCCTTCAAAGTCCCCGCTATCTTATATATGTCCCTCTCCGGTGTAATGGTTACTTCCTGAACCTGGCCCTGCTCCACCAGCTGGTAAAAGCGCGTAAAATCCAGCTCTTCCACGGTTCTTTCTACTGGTGATGATATTCTTAAAATAGAAACAGCTAGCAGAACTATTAACAGGTACACGGCCAGGTTCTTAAAAATGCGGTTCAAAAGTTAGCCCTCCTCTCGCCCTGCCCCTTCGTCCATTTAGGTATATATTTTAGCACAAGGGAAATATGATTGCAATTTGGCTGCGGTCTGACGTATCCCCACCTATGAAAAACCGCAACCCTGATTTTAGATGATTTAGGCTGCAGGAGAGGGTATTTCTGTCA
>JAZHPA010000010.1:0-72880 GCA_051024685.1 Moorellaceae bacterium AZ2
TGGCTACCGCTCAGGTTTAGTCGCTCGCTTCCAAGCCCAAGCAGGCCTGCCCTGCAAAAAGTGGGGATAACTCAGCCCTTCTCTCCCTTGACTTAAATCACCATTTTAGTCCTCCCACTAAAAGATATGAGGCCGGGCCTGTCCGCCCGGCCTGTCTAAAGCCGCACCTTTTATTTTACCCTCCAATCATGGCTGTAAACTTTAAATCTTTTCCCGCGGGCCAGTCCTACTATGGTGATGCCCAACAGTTGGCCTAGTTGGATGGCATAATCCGTGGGCACCGAACGGGAGAGAAGAAAAGGAGTTCCCAGTCTTGCTGTTTTGGCAACTATTTCTGAAGAAATCCGGCCGGTAGTGAGGAGGAGTTTGTCTGCCGTTTCTAATCTCCGGTACAGCACTGCGCCCGCCACCTTGTCCACGGCGTTATGGCGGCCGATATCCTCCCGGAAAATAATCAGGCCCTTTGCATCGGCCAGGGCTGCCCCATGGGCACCGCGGGTCTTTTGATATAGCTCCGGGCTCCTCTGAAGCTGCGCCATCAAGTCGATAACCGTCGTCGGGGATACGGTCATGTCCGAACTGATCCGGCCTTCAAATATACAGTTTCTTTCGTTATCTCCTCGCCAGCTTATGTTCCGACCACACCCTGACGTCACCCAGGGAACCCAACCCTCTCCCTCTTTGGCCTCCCCGGCAATTTTGACCTCAGCTCTTCCAGCCCTTATCTTGAGTTCGAGCAACTCTTCCACGGAGGTGATCATACCTTCATTATAAAGGAAGCCCACCACCAACTCCTCTAAGTGTGCGGGAGTACACAGGAGGTTGACCAGGGGCCGGCCGTTCATTTCGATCTCCAGAGGAAATTCTACGATAACCGGGCTTCGTTCCTTATAGATTCGCTCCTGGCTTACTGCAGTTACGGTGTAATCTACCACAGGCGTTTCCCCGGACAAGGTTTAATCCCCCCAAGAGTTCTGCGTTACCCGGTCAAGGTCGGCCAAATAAAAAGAGGGGGAACTGCTGGATAAAACAGCCCCGTCCTTCTTCTAAGTCGCCTGCGAATATCTTATCCCATCAAATCCCGGGCTAATACGGATTTTCCTTAATAGAACTACCAGTAGAACTACCAGTTGACCTCCAATCGCCGTTACCGGCTTTAAGCGGGTACCTTCCTCACCTGCACGGCGCAGGTCTTGTACTCCGGGATCTTGGCCACCGGGTCCAGGGCCGGGATGGTGAGAAGGTTGGCTGCAGCCTCCCAGAAGTGAAAGTTCATGAATACCACCCTCCTCGGCACCCTGTTGGTAACCCACGCTTTAACTTTCACCTTACCCCGGCGGGACACAATCTCTACCGTCTCCCCGTCCTCTATGCCCAGCCCTTCGGCATCATCCGGGTTGATTTCCACTACCGGTTCAGAGCAAATTTCCTCCAGGCCCTTAGCCTTCCGGGATAGGACTGTATGGTAATGGTAGAGCAGTCTGCCCGTGGTAAACACGAAGGGATACTCTTCATCCGGCTCCTCTGCAGGCGGCAGGTAGTGGACGGCCTGGAACAGGCCCAGTCCCCGGGTAAACTTTTCTTTATGCAGGACAGGCGTACCGGGGTGGTCGGGACCAGGTACGGGCCACTGCAAGCCCTTCTCCTCAAGGCGCCCATAGGTTATTCCGGCATAGCTGGGGGTGACCCCGCTTATCTCCGCCATGATGTCCTCCGGCGAGGAATAGGGCGACGGGTAGCCTAACCTCTCCATGACCTCTTTTATGATCTGCCAATCCGGCCGGGCTTCTCCCGGGGGTTCGACGGCCTTGTGCACCAGCTGCACCCGGCGCTCCGTATTGGTGAAGGTCCCTTCCTTTTCGGCAAAGGAGACGCCGGGCAGCACCACATCGGCCAGCCTGGCCGTTTCTGTAAGAAAGATGTCCTGCACAACGAGGAAGTCGAGGCTTTTCAGAGCCTTTTCCACGTGGGAGGCGTCGGGGTCCGTCAGGGCAGGATTTTCCCCCAGAATATACATACCCCTTAGCTTGCCTTCCTCTGCCGCCCGCATCATCTCCATAAGGGTAAGGCCGTTCTTTGCAGGCAGTTCGGGTACACCCCAGGCCCGGGCAAATTTTCGGCGCACACCGGCATCGGTTACGGGCTGGTAGCCGGGAAGGACGTTGGGCAGGCCCCCCATATCGCAGGCGCCCTGGACGTTGTTTTGGCCCCTTAAGGGGTTCACCCCGCTTCCCTCTTTGCCTATATGGCCACAAGCCATGGCCAAATTGGCCAGGGCTATTACGTTGGCCGTACCCGTGATATGCTGAGTTATGCCCATGGCGTAGAGTATGCTCGACCGTGGACCTGCGGCGTAAATTCTCGCCGCGCGCACAATATCTTTCGCCGGTACGCCGGTAACCTGGGCGACCCTTTCAGGGGTATATTCCTCCACCGCCCGCTTCACTTCTTCAAACCCTTCAGTTCTGCGGGCGATGAATTCCTTATCGTAGAGTTCTTCCTTCACGATTACATGCAGAAGACCGTTGATGAGGGCCAGATCCGTGCCCGGCTTTTGCCGCAGCCATAAATAGGCCCAGTCCACCAGTTCAATATGACGGGGATCGGCTACTATGAGCTTAGCTCCCCGTCGCACCGCCTCCTTCACCTTAAGGGCAATAACAGGGTGGTTCTCGGTAGTGTTGCTGCCAATGACCAGAAGGCAGTCCGCTTTAGCTATGTCGGCGATAGAATTGGTCATAGCGCCGCTGCCAAAGGTGGTTGCCAGACCGGCAACCGTGGAGGAGTGTCAGAGGCGGGCACAGTGATCGACGTTATTGGTGCCCACTACCCCCCGGGCCAGCTTCTGCAAAAGGTAGTTTTCTTCATTGGTACATTTGGCCGAGCACAAGAACCCCAGGGCATCCGGGCCATAGGATTCCTTTATTTCCTTTAGCTTCCGGGCCACCAGGTCTAAGGCCTCCTCCCAGGTGGCCTCCCGGAAGGTACCGCTGCCCCTGGCTCCTTCTCTTATCAGAGGCTTGGTCAACCGGTCGGGGCTGTGGATGTAGTCAAACCCGAAACGCCCCTTGACGCAGAGCCAGCCGTTGTTCACCTCGGGGTTTTCGTATCCTTTAACTTTAACTACTTTGCCGTCCTTAACGTAAAGGGTAAGGTTGCACCCTACGCCGCAGTAGGAGCAGATACTGCGCACCTTCTTAAATTCCCATTCCCGGCCTCGGCCTTCCCTAACCCTCTCTGTGAGGGCCCCCACCGGGCATACCTGGAGGCAGTTGCCACAAAAGACGCAACCCGACTCCTTTAACCCGGCAGGATCTGCAGTTCCCACCTTGGTCTCTATTCCCCTGCCGGCCAATTCCAGGACGAAATTACCCTGTACCTCACGGCATACCCTTACGCACCGGCCGCACACAATGCACTTGTTGTAATCCCGGACTATAAAGGGATTATCTCTGAGGACGGGTAAAGAAGCCACATCGGCCTTCCAGGTAGTTCCTTGAACACCGGAATTGTACGCGCAGTCCTGCAGGTCGCAATCGCCGGCCTTTTCACACGCAAGGCAGTCTTCGGGGTGCTGGCTCAAGAGCATTTCTATTACGCCCCTGCGCCATTCCTCTATTTCCGGCGTGCTGGTGTGAACCACCATTCCTTCCGCTGCCGGTGTGTTGCAGGCGGTGACCGGCTTGGCGGCACCTTCTACGGCCACCAGGCAGAGTCGGCAGTACCCTAAAGGTCTGAGCAAGGGATGATAGCAAAGGGTGGGTATATGAATTCCCAGCCTTTCGGCAGCCTCCAGTATAGTAGTACCTTCGGGCACCGAAACCCGCCGACCATCTATGGTCAGGGTTACCATTAACTTCTCCTCCCTTCAAAAGACCATAAGTCCCACGCGATAACACCTTAAACACCGGGCCGTTTCTGCCACTCCGTCGTCGAAACTAAACCCCAACTCCACTTCCCTAAAGTCCTTGAGGCGCTCCTCCACCGGCGCCGCCTTCTCCTCTTTACGCGGCCAGCCGGAGGGCAAGCCTACCTCTTCTTCGCTATCGAACACGCCGAATTCCTTCAGCCAGGCATCCAGCAGGTCCTGAGGGACTGCCTCCACCTTCCCGGACGTAAGGTACTGGTCTATGGAAAGGGCCGCTCTGTTCCCCTGGGCAACGGCCTCTACCACCGTCCTCGGCCCCAGGACTATATCTCCCCCGGCAAAAACTCCCGGCACCTTGGTGGCCAGGGTCACCGGGTCCACGGCAATGGTTCCCCCTTTGGTCAATTCAATGCCTTCCGTGCCGTCGAGGAAGGAAAGGTCGGCCACCTGTCCGATGGCCGGCACTACAACTTCACAGGGAAGGAAGAATTCCGAACCGGGCACGGGAACTGGCCGCCGGCGCCCGCTGGCATCGGGTTCGCCGAGCTCCATCCTTACACACTCGACTCCCTTCACTTTGCCGTCCTCCGCCACTATTCTCACGGGATTGGCCTGGAAATAGAACTTTACCCCTTCCGCCTCGGCGTCCCTCACCTCGCACTCGTTGGCCGGCATCTCGGCCCGGGAGCGGCGGTACAGGAGATATACTTCTTCAAACCCCAGGCGCAGGGAAGAGCGGGCACAATCCATGGCGACATTTCCGCCGCCGACTACGGCTATCCTCTTACCCCGGGGTACGGGCAGGCCCAGGTTAATATTTCGCAGGTATTTCACCCCGGGTATGAAGCCTTCATACCCTGCCGTCTCGCCTTCTACACCCATTTTGGCGCTATCATGCAAGCCGGTGGCAATAAAGACGGCTTCATAGCCCTGGCACAGCTCTTTAAAGCTTATCTCTTTACCCACAGGCGTATTATACCTGATCTCCACGCCCAGCTCCTTGATGGCTTCGATTTCATCCTGCAGGATGTCTCGCGGCAGTCGATAAGCGGGAATCCCTACGGCGAGCATCCCGCCGGCCACAGGCAAAGCTTCAAAAACGGTCACCTTATATCCCCGCCGGGCCAGCTGATAGGCACAGCTCAATCCGGCCGGCCCGGCACCTATCACCGCCACCCGTGGGCACCCGTTGTCGACCTTCCCGTCTAAACGGGGCCTGCGGCCGCCCTGGAGTTCGTAGTCGGCGAGGAATCTCTTGATGCCCCTTATGGCCAGGGGCTCGTCCACCAAACCCCGGCGGCAGTGTTCCTCGCAGGGATGCACGCATACTCTGCCCAGCACGCCCGCCAGGGCAGTGTTCTCCCTTATGACGGCCAGCCCTTCCCGGAACCGGGATTCCTGGGTACATTCCATATATCTAGGTATGTCCAAGTGGGCCGGGCACCTTTGCATGCAGGGGGCGGCAACAATGGATTTATATTCTTGAGGTTCTCGACCACCCCCAGTATAAGCTACCATACGGTCATAATGATCTACGAAATCGAGAACCGGCCTCGCGGCCGACTGGCCCAGCTCACACTTGGAACCGTGATATACCAGGAGGGCTATTCTCTTCAATTGCTGGTGCAGGGAGGGCTCATCCCTATCCGAAAGCTTTTGCAGAAGCTCCAAGATGAGCTTGGTACCCACCCGACAAGGAACACACCTCCCACAGGACTCCTTCTGTACCGCCTGGTAATACTCTTTAAGGGCGGCCAGGAGGTCTACACCGGTGTCGTTGACGATAATACCTCCCCAGCCGATAAAGGCCCTTAAAGGACGTCCTCCCAGGGGCGGCAGGGAGGTTTTATAAGTCTTACTGCCGCTCCTCCATGTACTGAGCACCAACTTCTCCCCCCAACTCTCTTATTTCTTATGCCGTTGCCTTTACCTTTTCCTTACCCTCCTGTTGCCGGCCGGGTAGCATTTTATTAGGTGAAAGATTTTTACCTTTAGCATAACAGAGATTAGTCCAACCCTGCAAGTGTCTCTTAACTTTTACCTCTCCTGTTTAATTTCTTCAACATCTTTCGCCATTTCCCCTGCCTGACAGGGCGGCTTTTTGTAAGCGCTAAACCGCCGGCCGCCGGTGTACCCTAATATAGAGTAACCTTCTAAGTCGAGATAACTGTATATATAAGAGCAGGCTTCTCGATGCGGGAAACATAAGAACGGGAAATCCCCATTTTGCGGGCTATCTCTCGCTGCGTCTTGCGTAGGCCGTGCATTAGGCCGTAACGCATCACCAGTACACTCTTTTCCCTCTTACTCAGACACTTGATCTTTTCCAGCACCCGCTGCCTCTCCTGGTGGCTCTCCACCATCTCCGCGATGTCTTCGTCGGTACCCAAAACATCGATGAGGGAAATTTCATTGCCTTCTTTATCCACACCGATGGGATCGTACAAAGAAACTTCTCCCCTAGTTTTCTTTAGGGCACGCAGGTGCATCAGAATTTCAATCTTTATTACAAACCCTAGCGTCAAATATTGTTATGAATCCTAACTTCCGGATTAGCAGTCACAAATAACGCTCAGTTTTGACAAGCTAACTTCCACCTATGAAAAACAACCTCAAAATAATAACTCTTCCCCAGCAATCTCCTTGAGAAAATCCGGCGATCCTGATTTGCATGGAGAGAAGTTCAGCAACGCCACCCATCGTTCCCCCACTGACCCGGAAGCGCGCCTATTCCGCAAGGGTCGTGGTAAGGAAGCGAAGCTCAGCTATCTAGCTCCAACGGAGCTATGGAGCGCACAGCCGCCCTCAAGATGCTAAAGAAAGTGCACCCCTTTTTACCACCTCTCTCCCATGAAACTGTCCAGCCGAAAAAGGGCTGATAACTAAATTGCGAACGCCGTCAGTACCAGCCCTCTTCCTTACTTGCGAACGGTATTCGTCAAAAGTTATATCCCTTACCCAGTGCAGGCTCTAGGACCTCCAGTAACACCGGGTTACTCTTTTCATTTACCGCGTCCCGGCAACTGGCCGGTGTGGTTCCCCCGCCCAAGTTAACGCCGTAGTTATCGTCCCAGTCGTTGGCGCTGTCTAAAACAAGGGACCGCGTGCCTATCAACTTCCCCCTATGTTTCAAGTCGACCGCGGCTGCTCAGCACTTATCGTCGCGATCACAAGATCCAGGAAACGCTCGAAATCTGCGCTACAGGCAGCTTCTACTTCCGGCAAGTAGTCCCAACGAAAGTGATGTCTTACGTCCGCAACAGTCTGTCCAAGCGTCAAACTACTCCGGGTCTCAATATCTACGTGTATCCTTTCAGTCTTGATAATACTAGGCTCAATAGCCGCCGCAATTGCCATGGAGTCAATCAGACCACAATAACTGGGGAAATGACGATCGTTTATGAAGCGGAAGATATCTAGCACGAATTTCGATTCCGGATTGCTGGCTTGCTGCAAAGCCACGAAGTCTCTTTCTCGCATGTTGATTTTGGGATGGGTAGCAACATCCAGGCCGATGGCGACTAAGTTAAAGCCACCATGAAAGACCAAGCGAGCAGCTTCCGGGTCCACATAGATGTTCCACTCGCTCACAGGGTTACCACCAGTGGCATTGATAAAGGCATATTGATTGAAGCCGAAAGCACCCCCAATTATAATGAGTTTTTTCACCTTCTTGGGCAATTCAGGGTCCTTCATAAGCGCTAAGGCTATATTAGTCAGCGGACCAGTTGCCACCAATGAGATATCACCAGGATACTTGTTCACTATCTCCACGATTACATCAGGCGCAAAGCGGGGATCAGCCGGTAATCTGGGATCAGGTAAGTTTGTATTCCCCAGACCGTCATCGCCATGAGAGAAAGGGTCTTGTGGATAATCCCGTACCAAGGGCTTCTTCATACCCTGGGCTACTGGTATTGAATGCACCCCCATTAGTTCCAGTACTTTCCTGACGTTTAGACAGGCCCGATCCGCGGTTAAATTACCCGAGACAGTGGTAATTGCTTCAATTCTTAATCGTCCTGACTTAAGGGCAAAAATTATCGCCACGGCATCATCAATACCAGGATCACAGTCCAGTAAAACACGGTCCATTCGTGGTTCTCCCTCTCCTTAAAGAAACATTTCTTATAGGTGCCATCATTTTTCAGTAAACCCGCGCTTTTACGGTTGCCGGCGCATACCCCACAACGTGATAGTGGGTAGCGCCGACAACCAAGGGCGGGATCGGTTTAACCAGCCATTTTTTATTCTATCTTTTCATAGGTTCTATTACCCTTCAATTGTCCGGCAATACCCGCCCGCATAAGTCCTTGCATTATGAGATACGATAAGCCACCCGCGATGATTAACCCTGTTGCTCCCATCGTCAATATATAAAGCAACTGTATAGTGGGACCTAGTTTAACAAATCCAAAAACATAGAGCATAGTAATTGAACATCCGACCCCTGCAAGGGCTCCGGAAATTAAAGCTGACCAAACAACTGGACGATAGCGGAATAACCCTAAACCGATCTCTGCGCCCAACCCCTGCAGAGCTACAAATACAAAAACAACCGAACCATCGAGGCTACCCGCCAATACCTCTATAAGGCCTGTTAACATAGAAGCAATAAATGCGACCCCAGGCTTACCGATCAATAGCCCTGCAACGATACCCCAAAAAGTAAAGAAAGGATTATCAAGAGCGGCACCAAATGGGCCCAGAGCTCCTTCGATAAATTTAGCCCACGGACCTACCACGTAGGCACTAACCACGCCACCTACTGCCGCGATTACCGCTATAATAAGAAGATCCATGGTACTATAACGGTAATTAATAGCATTTTTGGTCTCCCCAGTCATTCTTTGAAGCCTCCTACCAAGTTTATTACTCTTCCCATGTGTTCCTCAAAAAACGTACAGCAACCCCTAACGAATGGTAAAAACAGTTAAGGCACAAGTTCGTCACAACATCTCCGCTCAGTTCATTTTACAACCGCTTTTATACACAAATCCTACCGCAGCTCCCACCTCCACTACCACTCTTCGGCCCCAGGAAGTACACACCTCCAGCCTTTTAGCTCCCTAAGCTCTTAGAAAATGGGGGTTCTCAGGATATCACCTCCCTGAATGAAAAATCGCCACACAAAATAGAACAAAAACGTAGCCAGATATATGCCAGCCAGTATAAATCCTGAGATTGGCATTTTTATTGGGTCTATACACGTCCGCCGGGGATAAGCCCCAAAAGCCCGACTGTCCATCGCTATGGCAGTTATTTGTACTCTGCGTATGGCTCCCACGATTAGAGGAATAGTCAACCGTTGGATAAGGTTAAAGCGACCGCGAAGAGATCTGTCCTTGCTGGCCATTCCTCTTATAGCATGGGCATTCATAATAGTCCTGGCTTCGGCTTGAATCATGGGAAGAAAACGAAGAGCAGCATATGCAGCATAAGCATATCGATACGGAAGGTGCATTATCTCAATCAGTTCATTAACCATCCGTGCAGGGTCCGTTGTATGAGCAAAAACTATTGATGAGGTACCTAGTACTAGGAGCCTAAAAAACAGAGTGATCCCATATGCAAGACCCTCTCTGGAGATCGCGAGGGGTCCCAGCTTCAGGATATGGCTTTTGTCAGGATACAGCACTGACATGAGCACAAGCAACCAAATGCCTACCAAGAAGAGGACTGAAATACGTTTTAAAAGAGCGAGAAAAGGTATTCTGGCCAGAAAAACAGCGATTAAGACAATCGACGAGAAAATGACAAAGTTTTCTTCAGGTCGAGCCGTTACCAATACAAGAGCTCCTGTAGAAAACAACCATACAAGTTTAGTTATGGCATCCATCCTGTGGAGAATAGAATCACCAGGAGTATATAGTAACATTACCCTATGCTCCTTTCTACCAACATATTAGCAAGATAGACAGGGTTGGGCTCAAATGGTAAATGGGGAAAGACATTGTGTATCTGCTTTAACAGTCGGAGGGTTTCCGGGACAGCCAGCTGATAACGCTCAGCCACATGTCCGCTTTCAAATAGAGCTTCGGGTACACCTTGATACACTAACCTTCCATTATTAAGGACTATCACTGTATCTGCGTATTCGGCTACAAGACGCATATTATGGGTTATTAATATCACCGTAAGCCCTTCTGTATTCTTTAAATCCACAAGAATATCCATCAGCATCTTGGCATTTCTGAAGTCCTGCCCCGAAGTTGGCTCATCAAGAATAAGGATTTCTGGGTGATAAGCAAGCATGCTAGCTATACTTAGTCTCCGCTTTTGACCCAAGCTCAAATTAAACGGATGCTTGCCTACCAGATGGTCAAGACGAAACATCGCGAGGATACTCATAACCCTGACCCGGACCTGTTCCTCACTAAGGCCCTGGTTTCTTAAACCTACTGCTACTTCGTCAAATACATTGTCCGTGACAAATTGATGCTCAGGGTATTGAAACACATACCCCACTTTACGAGCAAGATCGCGTATGGAGGTTCTTGTGGTATCTAAACCACATACTTCTACTCTACCAGCAGTAGGTCTATGAAGCCCTATTAGCAAGGAAGCAAACGTGCTCTTACCCGACCCATTCTGCCCTACAAGAGCAACTATCTGTTGTCTATATATCTGACAATTAATCCCCTGCAAAGCCAACGTACCATCTGGATATCTTAGCGTTACATCCTGTAGTGAAGCAACAACCTCACTTTTTCGCGCGCTATCTCCCTTGTATCTTTCCCGAACTGAGGGTTCACTATTTGGGGATAGAGCCGCCTGGAATTCAAGGTTATAAATCGGTATTTCTGAACCCTTAAGAGGGAAGGGCGAGAAAACATACCCGCGCTTACGGGCAGCAAGAGCAAACTCACATACTTCCGGCAACCATAACCCTAACTGATCCCTAATAAACACACCCTTATCGGCCAGGATTTCGCGCGGAGTCCCATTAAATATGATATGTCCATTGTCCATAACCACAAGCCGGTCAGCCAAATCAATTATGTTGGATATATCATGTTCGATAACTATGGTTGTAACCTGATGGGTCCGGTTAATGTCGCGAATAAGTTGGGCAACCTCCATGCACCCAGCAGGATCCAAGTTAGCTGTAGGCTCGTCAAGGACTATAACCTTGGGCTCCATGACCAGAACCGACGCTATAGACACACGCTGTTTTTGTCCTCCTGAAAGTGAAAACACTACCTTGTATGCATGATCACTCATCCCGACGAATTCTAGTGCACGCTGCAGTCGGCGCAGAATCTCATCTTTCGGTACGAGAAGGTTCTGAGCGCCAAAAGCCACCTCATCTCTAACGTAGATATTACACAACTGACTGTCGGGATCCTGAAAAATCATCCCTACTTCTGTCGCCATCTCGTGAATACCGTACTCAAGGGTATCCTTACCGCTAACTTTTATACTGCCTTTGAACTTCCCACCCATAACTTGCGGAATGATCCCGTTAAGGCAAAGCGCTAAGGTGCTCTTTCCACACCCGCTGGGTCCTACTATAACTACAAATTCCCCCTGCTGGATATCAAGGTTGATTTCTTCTAACACAGGCTTTTCCTCGTCCGGATACCAGTAACTCAGACCTTTAATGTGAACTGCATCAAATGCCCCTAGTTCAGCCATACCCAGTAGACCTCCTGCTCCTACAAATCCAGTCTTGGGGTTAAATGTAACCTCTACTTCCATTATCCCCAAGTGTTTCTGACGACCGCCGTTGCCATGCTAGGTTAGTTAAACCCTCGGCAATGTCCGCCAGTCTCAACTTATTTACCTCTTCCACAATTTCGATCCATTGTGGAGGAAAAGCCTTAATACCTGCGTACGCACCAGCAATGGCACCTGCTATTGCACCGACGGTGTCACAATCTCCACCCAGGTTTGCGGCCATCAGTATCGCATTTTGGGGATCGCCGCCGGCCAAGGCGAATATTGCTATAGCAGCCGGAACAGCCTCGGTTGTATATTCCCCTGAGCCAATAACTTCGTAAATATCGGTAATTGCCCTAGATTCCAAATCGCTTTCAATAATTCTAAGAGCCAAATTTATGCGTGCAGCTACAGAGGCGGCGGGATATGGAAAACCTCTACTCCGACCCAAAACTGCCCCTGCGACTGCCCTATCTACAATACTTCTGATACAGCAACCTTCTTCGAAACATGCAGAGATTGCAAACGCTACCGCAGCAGCTCCAGAAATAGCAACACCAGTACCATGGGTAGGGAGACATGCATTTACAACGTCCTCGAGAAGTTGGCACTCATCAAACATACCGCCATTAATTATACCCACAGGGGCAATTCTCATCGCAGCGCCGTTGGTGTAACCATCCTTTCCTGCCAACTCTACTGGCTCACCTCGCAGTAACCGACCCAAGGCCACCCTTGAACTAGGACCAACTTTATTAGATTCAAGCCCCCCGATTTCCTGTAACCATTGTAGGAGTTCGTCGGCCACTACCCCGGGATCGACCCTTTGAACCCTCAAAATGGCCTTAGCCAAATGAACAGTCTGTTCTGTATCGTCTGTTACCTGTCCCCTCTTTAGACCCGCGTGATACCTGTGACCCGCCGGCGCGTCCACAAACTCCTCAATCTTCCCGAACAGCGAGCGAATTTCCTCAGGGGTCAGGAACGAGGTGGGCATACCCATGGCATCACCACAGGCTACACCCATAAGACATCCGTACGCTTTTTCTAGGAAGGACTGCCTATTCATGGCTGTCATCACCCTTTTCGGCCTCTATTTCCAAAATGCTCCGCTCGTCTGTACCGTAGTACTGGCTCAACCGATCCAACATATCCCCCCAAGTAGGTAGTGACGTCTGCGCCCCAAAATCCTCAACCACAAAACTCGCCACGGCACTGCCAATTCGGGCACACATCTCCATATCAAGCTGGTATAACAACCCTGCTATTACACCAGCCGCATAGGCATCACCGGCTCCGGTTGGATCGGTAAACCTCCGAGGTGGAACAGCAGGGACAGCACACTCATAGATTCCGGAACCACTGGTAAACACCTCGCTGCCACTAGCACCACGAGTTATGAATATGGCACTAAGGGGAAACTCAAACAGCTCACTGATATTACACCTATTGATATACTTCAGTAGATAAGTAGCCTCATCCTCATTACAAATTAGGATATCTGTATTGATTAGTATGTCCAAAGCTGATCCTGGGATCGCTCCGCACACAATTGTAGTGCATCCCCTTGACCTAGCCATGCGGGCAAGTTCGACAGTGCCTGTACCAATAACCGGGGCAACAACAAATATATCATGGGGTTGAAGGTTTATGCCGGCCGGGATATCTTGCTGTTCACTTGCCCCCACCCCGCCAGAGAAGGAGAAGCATAGCGTGCTGCCATCAGAGCTATAAAACATAAAGCAATGGCCATCCTTACGTGACGAATCCACTACAATACCGGAAAGATTTACTCCTATGTACTTCAGCCATCGCTCGTATTCCGAACCAATGAAATCTTCACTAACTCTATGTATCGGCGTACTTGCCCATCCCAGTCGTGCAAGGGCTACAGAGATGTTAAATGCCGACCCACCATAATAAACCTTGCCCGACACGCTGGGGCAGTCAAGAATCTCTGCATACTTACCTGCGACTGCCTCTTCAGAAATAGGATAGATATGATCGTATATAGCAGCGTTGCCAATTACGTACACCTGTTTTTTTATATTTTTGCCACCGTTCATATTTTCTCCCCATTCCTAAATTCGCTTCCAAACTTCACTATTGAATTACCATTGCGTGCCTATTTAAGATAATATTGACTTTTATCAAATCCTCCACCAATTGGAAGCTCTTAAGGTCCCAGCAAATTGCGAATTACGCACTCCCTAAAGTGGTAGGGTAGCCCGCATATCCGGCTCCTTGTTCTTACCAAAGTTAGTGTTTCCTAAACTCTTTTACACATCTGCAAACCGTAAGACGAGGTTTTGGTAATTTGGCCACCTTGGGTATACACTTAGGAAGGCTAACGTCTTTCTCTAGTTAACACTGGCGATTCCTGACCTAACAATTTGTTGACCGCCTCCCGTGTAGGCAACGACGCTTGCGCACCAAAGCGGGTGGTAGTAATGGCGCCAGCAGCGTTGGCCAGCTTCAAGGCTTCCCTTAGAGGTTGACCTTCGGCCAAACCTACCGCTACGCCGGCATTAAAGGCGTCGCCTGCCGCGGTACTGTCCATGGCCTTCACCCGAAACCCATCAATATGTTCCATAACGTTCTCTTCAGCCCATAGCACTCCCCGCGGTCCTAATTTGATTAATACTGCCCTCACACCAAGACCCAGGATCTCGGCTGCGGCCAATCGGGCGCTTTTCACATCGAAAATACAACGGCCACTAAGCTTTTCTGCCTCCCTTTCGTTGGGGGTTAATACGTCAACGCAAGTCAACAGCGATGGAGGTAGGGTCTGGACCGGGGCCGGGTCAAGAATTACCGTCTTGCCCAGTTCCCGGGCCAGGGAAGCAGCGAAGCTTACCGTTTCTAGGGGTATTTCCAGCTGTAGCATTACGACGCTGGCCTTCTTGATTAGCTCCTTGGCCCTCATAATATCTTCCGACCGGCAGAGCCAGTTAGCACCCGGAACCACAATAATCGAGTTTTCAGCCACAGCGTCGACAGAGATCAAGGCCACCCCCGTTGGCGCTTCCGGCTTTTGGTGCACAAAAGAAGTATCAACTCCATCCGCCGCCAGAGCTTGCAAAAGCGTTTTTCCAAATAAATCTCTACCCACACATCCTACCATGGCTACGCTAGCGCCCAATCTGGCGGCAGCTACTGCCTGGTTAGCCCCCTTTCCGCCGGGTATCATACGGAAATCTTGCCCGTAGATTGTTTCTCCTCTGGCAGGCATTTTGTCTGCTATTACCATCAGATCCATATTTAAGCTTCCAATAACTACAATATCTACCATATCCTGTTTCCTTTCTTACAGGTTGACTGTCTGATTATCAGTCTGGGTTGTAATACTACCTGTCGTGGTTCCTGCACCCCAGGCCTGTTAATTCGCTCCAGCAGGATCTCGCACGCCGTCATACCCAATCGATAGACGGGTTGAGCCACTGTTGTCAAAGGGGGCTTTTCCAGCGCTGCCCATAAAATATCGTCATAACCAACGATTGAGATATCTTCCGGTACCCTCAAGTTCTTGCCTTCAATAGCCCTGTTGGCACCGATGGCAAGCATGTCGTTGGCTGCAAAGACAGCGCTAGGTTGCCTTCCCCTTTCCAGGAGATCTGTCATTTGTTTAAAACCACTTTCGTACGTAAATTCGCCATAGCTGATCAGACTGCGATCTATAGGGACTCCCTTTTCTTGATGAGCAAGAATATAACCCTGTTCACGTTCCCGTGTGGTAGAAACATCCAGGGGGCCGCCCAAGAAGGCAATCTCCCTATGGCCTTCGTCTAATAAATGGGTCACCGCCAGATAAGCGCCGTGTATGTTATCACAAAAAACACTGTCTGCAGCCACCCCTTCTACACGGCGGTCAATCAAGACCACCGGGATACCATTACTGGCAACTTCCTGGATACACGAACTTTCGGAGCTACTACCGACAATGATTATGCCGTCAACAAACCTCTGCACCAGGGTTCTCAGATACTTTTCTTCATTCGCCGGCTCGTTATCGGAATTGCACAGAAAAACCGTGTAACCATGTACGCTGGCTGTGTCTTCAATACTACGGGCGAGAGACGGGAAAAACGCATTTGTAATATCTGGCAGAATCAAGCCAATAGTATAGGTGTGCCCACCTCCCAGGCCCTTGGCCATGGGGTTGGGCCTGAAGCCCAGCTCTTCGATGGCTTTCAGTACTCTTTCCTTCACTTCCGCACTGACGTAACCGCTGTTATTCATGACTCTGGACACTGTCGAGGGGGCCACCCCAGCTTTATGCGCGACATCCTTGATAGTAACAACCTTTGCTCCAGCACTCATTCTGCTGATTCTCCAGTTCAGGGAAAACTTGCGTCAGGAAACGTTTTTGAGGATATCGTTTCCATATGGAACCGTTTCCCGTTATCTAGACTAATATATTCGTCATTATCAGTCAAATTCCTGCTGGGTGCTCACCATTGTCGCATAAAAATTTGAGTGGAAGAAGTTGAGGTAGTAAATGGCAACTCGTAGCAACGTCGAGAGGAAGGCGGCTAGCCCGTTCCCCTCGCACCGCCATCAACCCAGATAGCCCGGATTGAACCCCGAAGGCGTCTATATGGACTTCTCGAACCGTCGCCGGTATACTAGGGTAGTGCCCCAGTTTACCCAGGAGGCAGTTCTTTCATAGTAGGTACTTCGCCATTTTCAAAAACCGCTATCCTCTTCTCTTCCCCTTCCTGCCTTAAAGACTCGCCCCTTCTTGAATGGTCCTAAGTTTAACGGTACCATGTTGGATAGGGGTTTTCCCAAAATCCTTGCTGCGTCTAGCTTCTACCCCTTATCATACCCCTTATCATTTGAATAGGGGTCTGATAAGGGTGTCTATCTATACCCCTGGTCATACCCCTATCCACCAGTGGAGAGGGTGTCCACCACCTTTTTGAGGTCTTATGAATTATCACCGACAGCTTTCAGCCATTGACCTCCGGTAAGGGCCTGCCCCCTCTTCTCTCTGACGCTGCAACCATAGCTCATCAGAGATGGCCTTCCACCTCATTGCCCGCTGGTCGAGATAAGTACCGATTTCCCCCATGAGGACGGTCTCTGCCCCTCTATGGGTAGGATAAGCACCACTTTCTCTAACAATCTCCCGCAAGGCCTCGGGGACATCGATAATTGGGCAAGGTCGAAGTAGGTTATCAGAAAACGGCTGGCGTTTCTGGTAAGCCTTAAAAAGAGGTGACTGGAGGACTTCCTTCAAGCTCTTTTCCTTGATGTTGTCAATAGCGAAATGGACAAAGGCACAAGGTTCCACATCACCCCTGGCATTGATGTGGAAGTAACACCTTCCCCCAGCGATACACCCTCCAATGAGAGCCCCATCGTTCCAGAAATCGATAATGGTGATCGGCTTTTCACTGCGCAACTGAACTATCTGGTTCACCAGCCATGCCCTTTGCTCAGGAAGCACCATTAAGTCTAAGTCAGGCTCACTACCTATAGGAATGTAATGGAAAGTCCAGACATACTTGACACCTTTTTCAATGAGAAAATCAATAAACTCGTCACTGGCAACTTCCTCAACATTCTCTCTGGTAATAGTGATAGAAGCCCCAAACAAGACTCCTCGTTCTTTAAGGTAGTCCATTGCTTGGGTGATCCGGCGAAACACCCCTTTGCCCCGGCGGTAATCAGTGCGCTCTTCCCAACCCTCAATACTGATTGCTGGGGAGATATTACCTAGTTCCCGAAGCCGGTCAGCCACTTGTTCATCGATCTTGGTGCCATTGGTGTAGATCATGAACACCATGTCATTATGCTTTTCAGCGATGTCATAGAGATAAGGATACATGAAAGGCTCTCCACCTGACATCACCACAGCATAGATCCCTAATTCCTTGGCTTCGCAGAAGATCCGGTCAAGGAGCTCTGGCTCCAGTTGATCATGTTTTCTGTACTCTCCTGCCCAACAGCCAATGCATTTAAGGTTACAGGCGCTCGTGGGGTCAATCAGGAAAGTAAAAGGAACATGAATGCCTTCTTCCTGCTCAACCTGGATCTGACGCGGTCTCCCCAGAAGAATGGCATTGAGGATAGTGTTGCAGACCAGTTTCTTCCGGACCCCTGGGTCGATCTCTGAAAACAGCTTGTTCAGGTATTCCCTCATTACTGGGTCATTTTCGTAGGCCTTTCGGGTATTCTGAATTGATTCCTTGTGCCCAGGAGCCCGAGCAATAACCTCAATTAGGCGGAGAAAACGGGGAATGTTTGTTTCTGGATTGCCTTCAATATAACTCAAGACTTGCTCAATCAGCTTTTCCCCAAGGACTTTTTTAGCATAACCTAGATTCAGGCGCTTAGACATCACTTTCACCCCCGCAGAGGTTTTTGAGACCCAAAAGACCCAAAAATTTTCGAAGAAAAAAATGCCTTTTAACCAACACCTTAAAACATATTCTTATTTAAACAACGCTAGGGGTCAAGTCCGAATTTTGGTGTAAATTCCCCCTGGTAGACAAGCTCAACCCGTTTGAAGCTGCACTTACGCGGGTATCTGTATTGCTCACCTCCTTGCGCTGTTCTCCCGTACCGTTGGTCGTCCGCAGCCGTTTCTGGTACTGCTCGGGCAGAGCGATCACCGCCATGGCGTCTTCAAACCCGGCCTCCAACCGCTCCACCGCCAAGGCTCATAATCCTAGTGCGTGCGGAGCCTCGCACCTTATCCTGACCTGTATTTAACTGTCAAATTTCAACCTGAGCGTGCGACAATGCCAATGAACACCGCAAAGCATCGCCTAGGACAAAGGAAAGGGCTAAATGTTTTTGTGCGCAGCTATGTAAACCTTCGGATTGGTTGTAAGGCGCACGCTATAATGGACCCAGAAATTTAGACACGGAAAATGGGGGTCCTAAGCGTCAGAATGGGTACTAGGAAACAATATCCAGCCGAACTTAAGACTAAAATCGTACTGGAAATTCTCAAGGAAGAAAAATCCATCTCCCAAATCGCTTGCATTACGGCCCAGCTTCGAAGGGAGGGATTCTTAGTCAACCGCAAAGCAGTTCCGCGCACATGCGGGAAATGGGTATAGCCGCCATTTATCCCAAGTCATGGGGTCCACCTTATAGTTTCAGGGAGGCCTATGAGGTGATACATAAGTTTATGGACTGCTATAACAATGTCCGCATCCACTCGAAGATAGGTTATTTAGCTCCATCGGGATATTATGATGCTTTTATCAATTTGTGCCTGATGTCTAAAATTAGGGGGTCAGTCCGAGGGCGACCGCCGGGGTTGAAGGAGAGGCCGCTGCCCTGCTGTGACCTTGCTCCTCTCCCTATTCTAGGCTGGCTTTCCTGTGGGGGTTTGGCCGGGGGGCGTTTGTAAAAGTGCTGGAAATGCCGGGTTTTTACAGAGTATAATATTTTCGTGAGGCGGCGACGGAATGAGTGACGAAGACAGGCGAAGAAGGAGAGCGAGAAATATGTACTTTCGTCTTGAATTGGAAAAACTCCAAAAAAGGGCCGTGCCCGTGTTGAAGAAGCACGGGGTGGCGAGGGCAGCTATATTCGGTTCTATTGCCCGGGGAGAGGCACGCGAGGATAGCGACCTGGACTTCCTTGTCGAGTTTGAAGGTCAGAAGACACTGTTGGACCTGGTGGCGCTCCAGCAGGAACTGGAAAAGGTTACGAATAAGAAAGTGGACGTGGTGACGTACGCATCCCTAAACCCCAGGATAAGGGAACAAATAATTAGAGAGCAGGTGAAGATCCTTTGAGACCCCACGAAAAGGATAAGATATTCCTGGAACACATGTTGGAAAGCATTCAGCGCATAGAGGATTACGTTAAAGGTGTAACCAGGGACGAATTCTTTGAAGACTTTCAGCTACAGGACGCGGTTATACGGAGGCTTGAGGTCATCGGCGAGGCGGCCAGGCAGCTGTCTGCTGACCTTAAGGCCAGACACCATAATATTCCGTGGGCCCAAGTGATAGGCATGAGGAATATCTTGATACACGAATACTTTGGCGTCGATTTAGGGCTAGTCTGAGCTACCGTCCATAAAGACCTTCCTGTTCTGCGGGATGCCATGCTTGAAATCCTTAACTACTTTTGGTAAGTGCTTCTCGAGCTGAAAATTTACCCCCTGAAAAAGTAAGGGTTGGTCAGCAGTCTCCTAGGACATACTCCGTACGAGGAAGAGGGGCCGAAGTCGTCATTGTGCCAGACCGGTAGCCGGGCTTCAAACCCGAAGAATAAAGAGAAGGAGCCGGTACAGTGGAACCCTACATTCAGATGGCCTTCTCTCGACTGAGATGGCCTGCTCGTACATAATACCTGGCCCGCGCCGGTGTATCCGGTGCGGTGGGTCCGCAAGTCACCGCAGGGGTGTTGCCTCCCCGGCCGAGGACCAGGCTATCTCCAGCATCTTGCCCAAATTCAGATAATCCTTGTACAGCTTTTGATACGTGGCGGCCTTTTCCGGGTCGGGGGCATATGCCTGGCTAAAGCCGCGACCCATCTTTTTCTGGGCCTCCTCAACCTTCGGATATAGCCCGGCGGCCACGGCGCCGAACATGGCGGCCCCCAGGGCACAGGCCTGATCCGCAGCCGCTACCTTGATGGGCATGTCCAGGACATCCGCCAGAACCTGCATGACAAAGTCGTTTTTCCTGGCGATGCCGCCCAGGGCGATGACCTCTCTAATTTCCAGTCCTTCTTTCATAAGATGCTCGTTGATGGCCTTGGAGCCGAAGGCCGTGGCCTCCACCAGGGCCCGGAAGACCTTGGGGGCGGTGCTCCCCAGGGTCAGGCCTACAACGGCCCCCTTGAGGGTTTGATCCGCGTAGGGTGTCCGGCGCCCGTTGAGCCAGTCCAGGGCCAGCAGTCCCGTGGACCCGGCAGGAATCCAGGCCGCTTCTTCGGAAAGGCGCCGGAGGAGGTCATCTTCGAGCTGCCTGCGCAGCTTTTCTCCCGTTTCCCTATCTACCAGGGAACTTTCCGGCAGCAGGGCCTTTAGAGGCCAGGAAAGGAGTTCCTTAAACCAGGCATAGACGTCGCCGTAAGCTGACTGGCCCGCCTCGAGACCGATAAGGCCCGGGATTACCGAACCGTCTACCTGGCCGCAGATGCCGCTGATTAATTTGGTGCCTATCTTTTCCTTGGGGACCACCATTATATCGCAGGTTGAGGTGCCCATTATTTTCACCAGGACACCGGGGGTAATTCCGCCGCCTACGGCGCCCACATGGGCATCCACGGCCCCGACGGCTACCGGAATGCCTGGTGGCAGGCCCAAGCGCTCCGCCCAGGCTGGAGTTAGCCTTCCGGCCGGCTTATCCGCCGTATACGTGGCCGTGTAGAGGCGGCCTGGGAGGCCCTGGAGGAGGGGGTCGATATGGACCAGGAATTCCTCGGGGGGTAGCCCTCCCCAATCCTCGTGCCACATGGCCTTATGACCGGCCGCGCAGCGGCTCCTCTTTATCCTCCTGGGATCTTCGGTGCCGGTCAAGAGGGCCGGGATCCAGTCGCACTGTTCCACCCAGGAAAAGGCCGCCGACCGCACATCCTCATCGTGACGCAACACGTGGAGGATCTTGGCCCAGAACCATTCCGAGGAATAGACGCCTCCTACATACTTGGTGAAATCGGTACCGCCCCAGTGGCGGGCCGCATGGTTGATCTCTCCGGCTTCCTCCACGGCGGTGTGGTCCTTCCACAGGATGAACATGGCATTGGGATTCTCGCTAAATTCAGGCAATAGGGCCAGGGGCCTCCCGTGGACGTCGACGGGAGCCGGGGTGGAACCAGTAGTGTCCACGCCGATACCCACCACCCTTGCAGCCGCCCCGGGCGGAAGTTTGGCCAGCGCCCCCCTGACCGCGGCCTCCATACCTTCAATATAGTCAAGGGGGTGCTGGCGGAACCGGTTCTCCGCCGGATCGCAGTACATCCCTGCGGACCACCGCCGGTAATAGGCCACTTCACCGGCCAGTTCCTCTCCCGTGGCGGCATCGACTACCAGCGCCCGCACCGAATCAGTACCGAAGTCAAGACCCATCACCAGGCTGTGATCATGCTCGGCATTACGGCTCATTTAGCTCACCAGCCCGACAAATTTCGCGTATTTTTCGTCCCATTCCCCTTGGTCTTCGGGTTCATAGGTCTTCAGGGCAAAGGAACGGCGCACGATTTCCCGGCCTTCATCCAGGTTGCTGATTTCCCCCATGGCCATGGCCTGGACCAGGAGGTTACCGACGGCGGTAGCCTCCACCGGGCCGGCCACCACCGGCCGTCCCGTGGCGCCGGCGGTAAACCGGCAGAGGAGCTCGTTTTGTGTACCGCCGCCCACCATGTGAACGACCGCCAGTCTCTTCCCCAGGATGCCCTCCAGCCTTTCCAGTACCCAGCGGTACTTTAGGGCCAGGCTCTCCAGGGCGCATCTAATAATCTCTCCTTTGGTTTCCGGTACCGGCTGGCCCGTTTCCCGACAGTAAGCCTGAATGGCCTCCGGCATATTTTCTGGATTAAGGAAGGCAGGATGGTCCGGATCCACCACGGCCGGAATGGGTTGCGCCTCCCGGGCCATGGCCGCGAGTTCCCCGTAACTGAAATTTTCCCCCATGCGGGCCCAGGTACGGCGGCATTCCTGCACCAGCCATAATCCGGTTACGTTTTTCAGGAGTCTGAAGGTGCCCCCAACACCACCCTCGTTGGTGAAGTTCAGTTTGAGGGTCTGGTCATTAATTACCGGTTCCCTTACCTCCGTCCCTACCAGCGACCAGGTGCCGCAGCTGATGTACATGTAGTCCGGCCCTGTTGCCGGTACGGCGGCTACGGCGCTGGCGGTATCGTGACTTCCGGGAAGAATAACGGTTATCTCCCCCGCCCCCGTTTCCCTGGCCACTCCCGGCAGTACGGGTCCGAGGACCGTGCCCGCAGGGTTGACGTCCGGAAGCATATGCACCGGCAAATCGAACCTGGTAAGCAAATCGACAGCCCAGGTGCCGGTACGGGGGTTGTACATCTGGGTAGTGGTGGCGTTGGTGAATTCCCCGGCTTTTACCCCTGTGAAAAAGTAGTTAAAAAGGTCCGGGATCATCAACATGGTGCGGGTCTGTTTTAACAGGGCAGGCTGTTGCTGCCGCCAGGCCAGGAGTTGATAAAGGGAGTTGAAAGGCAAAAACTGGATTCCCGTCTGGGAGAAAATCTCTTCCTTAGAGACAAGCTTAAAGGCTTCCTCCATTACCCCTTCCGTACGGCGGTCACGGTAGTGGTAGGGATTGCTCAAGAGGATATCCCTTTCTCCCAAGAGGGCGAAGTCTACTCCCCAAGTGTCGACGGCCATGCCTTTTAAGTCCCTTCCGTAACGGGCTGCCGCCCGGCGCAGGCCTTCCTTCATTTCATGAAAGAGGCGTAAGACATCCCAGTGAAGGCCGTCCGGCACCCGTACAGGTTCATTGGGAAAACGATAAATTTCTTCCAGGGTGAGGCGGCCGTCCTGCAGAGTACCCACTATGGCCCTGCCGCTTTCGGCCCCCAGGTCAAAGGCAAGATAACCCATCCCCATCCAGCTCCTTTGGTTTTTTAGTAAGTATTATCCCTCTTGCCGGGCTCCGCCGGGGTCCTTCCCGGTCAAGACCTTTACCGTTTCCCGGGCGATCATCACCTCTTCGTCGGTATGCACCACTAAGACCTTCACCCGGGACTCCGGGCTGGAGATTAGGCGGTCACCGCTCCCCTTTTCATTCCGTTCGGCCTCCAGCTCAATACCCAGAAATTCCAGCCCCCTGCATATCTCCCGGCGCAGGCTACTGCTCCTCTCCCCCACACCACCGGAAAAGATCAGGACATCAATACCGCCCATGGCTGCCGCATAGGCGCCGATATATTTCTTAGCCCGGTAGGCCAAAACGTCGAGGGCTATCCGGGCCCTTTCGTGCCCCCGGCGGGCGGCTTCCTCCACCGCCCGGTAATCATTGCTGACGCCCGATATCCCCAGCCAGCCGCTCCTTTTATTGATTACCTCCTCCAGGGCCTCGGGTCCGAGGCCTTCCTGGCGCAGGAGATAAACGAGGACTCCGGGGTCCACATCGCCGCAGCGGGTTGACTGGAGTAGCCCTTCCGTCGGCGTAAAGCCCGTGGAGACGTCCACGGATTCGCCGCCAAGGCAGGCGTTGGCCGTCGTCCCGCTGCCGAGCATAAGGGAAACGATTTTTAATTCTTTGAGATCCCTTCCCAGCAGAGAAGCGGCGCGCTGGACCATGAAGGAGAAGGTTATACCGTGAAAGCCGTAACGGCGAATCCCATAGCGCTCGTAAAATTCATAGGGCAACCCGTAAAGGTATGCCCGGGGAGGCAAAGTAAGGTGAAAGGTATTGTCGCACACGGCCACCTGGGGTACTTCCGGGAGAAGCCTGGCTACGGCCTCGATGCCGGCAATATTGGCCGGGTTATGCAACGGCGCGAGGTGGCAGCAGGCTTTTAAAGTTGCCAGAACCTCATCATCAATCCGGGCCGGCCTCCGGAGGCTCGCGCCGCCGTGAACCACCCGGTGCCCTACGGCCTCTATGGGGTAAGGCCGCAGCAACTTGAGGATTTCCTCCAGGGCTTGGCCATAATCGCCCCGGGGTAAGGGTTTATGCAGTTCCTCCTCCCCCGCCGCGCGGTCGAGGTGATGAAGGATAGTCTCCGGCCCCCCCACTCCTTCAACCCTGCCCTGAACCAGCACCCTCTCTTCCGGCATGGAAAAGAGTTTGTATTTTACCGAAGACCCACCGCAGTTTATGGCCAGTACTTGCATTCTTTTCCCCCTCTTATTGCCTATAACCCGCCTTGCCGGGAGATTCTTGCGGACCCGGTTTTACCGTGGGAAGCCTTTGACATCCCCCTCAACCTTATCCACAATACCTACTATGGTCATGTCCACCGGGGCATGGGGGACGCCCAACCCTAGCCTGGCGCCGCTGCCCGTAGTCACCAGGACCACTTCACCCTTGCCAGCGCCCACGGCGTCCACCGCCACGAGAGTCTGCCCCCGGCGACCCCCATCCAGGGGCCGGATGAGCAGGAGCTTAGTCCCGGTCAGGCTTTCGTGTTTGCGGGTGGCCACTACCGTACCCGTTACTTCGGCAATAAACATTTTCTCACCTTATTTCCACTTCGTCGTTACACCGGAGCCCGGCGGCATTGGCATCGTCGGTGTCGATGTGCATTACCAGTCTGAACTTAGGGCTAACCCGCACCTGGACGCCCCCGAAGATGGTAGGCCGTTCCGCATCAACGGTGCGTACCGTTACTTCGTCGTTGTCCTTTAGTCCCCACCTTGCGGCATCTACGGGGCTCATGTGGATGTGGCGGTTGGCGATAATGGCCCCTTCCGGGAGGGTAACCGACCCCTTGGGTCCCACCAGGGTAATGGGAGCGGAACCGGCCAGGTCTCCCGAACGACGCACCGGTGCCGCAATACCCAGGTAAATGGCATCGGTACGGGAGATCTCCACTTGAGTACGGTCGCGCACCGGCCCCAGAACCCTGACGTTGGTCAAGGGGCGCAGCTTCGGCCCAACCAGGGTTACCACTTCGTTGGCCGCAAATTCCCCCGGCTGATAAAGGTCGTTCCTCTTAGTAAGCTGGTAACCGGGGCCGAAAAGAATATCAATTTCACTCTGGGCCAGGTGGACGTGGCGGGCGGATACGGCAACGGGAACGCGTTTAGCCATTGAGGCGGGGGCAGTACGGGCAAGGTTTCTGCCCCGGCGGGCTTCAAGTTCGGCCAGGACTTCTCGGGTTATCAACTCCACAAGGGCTGCATTGGACATTTGGCGATCACCCTGCTCTATGATGGTCAGAGTTCATATTTTTGTACTTTATTCCCGGGCAATGATTATTTCCGGGGAGCTATCGTCCTTTACACCAGCTGTTCCCAGACCCCCGGGTGGGGAGCGGGAATAACGACGGCATCTACCAGTTCTCCTTCCTCCTTTAAGGGCCGGGACGCTGCTTCTACGGCCGCCTGAACTGCAGCCACGCCGCCGCCGATGAGTACCACTCCTTTCCCTCCGAGGCCGAAGGCCGGACGGATATCAAGCAGTTGAACCACGGCAGCTTTAGCAGCCGTATCTGCAGCCCTGATGGCCGCCGTAACGCTGAAGGTCTCGAGGACGCCCAGGGCACCTGCGGCTACGCCTGGCGCTACCCCGGCCAGGGCGGTAAGGACATCCGGATGGAGGTTACCCAGAATTAAGCTGGCAACCACCGTTACCCCGCCTATCTTCACGCCATGCTCCACGGCACTGGCCACGGCACCGATTTCGCCGCTTATGACAATGAGGCTTTTACCGGGACACGTGGTACGTATCTTTACTTCTACCGGCGCCGCCTTAAGGCAACCGTCGGCGACCATTAAACCCCGGGCGATGCTTTTCACTTCGATGAGGCCGATGGCGACTCCCAGCAGTCACCACCTCCCTCAATCACGATTTCACCCTCTACTGCCCTGACTATGCCTCCTATGCTGGCGTGTAAGTCGGCCCCCAGGGTGCCGCCGTCGGTGCGAGCCACGAGATCGCCCCTTTGCACTCTGTCTCCCACCCCGACCAGGGGACGGGCGGCGGCGCCGGCTCCCTGTTTTAGCGCCAGGCGCACGCGAGTAACCGTAACTTCACCTTCCCGGAGGGTAGCCGGGCGGGCGGAGTATTCCTGTAACCCCAAGCGTTCGATAAGGCGCCTGGTGGGTACCTGCCGCCCTTCCCGCCAAGGCAAGGGCCCCGACCCGCCCCACCCGGTAGGCCGGAAGTCCTTCTGCCGCAATTCAGCCTTGATTCTCCTGTTCACCTGCCGCGGGGAAAGGTTAAAGGGGCACGCATAGAGGTCACAGAGGCCGCATTCACTACAAAGCAGGGCCTGGGGCAGCGTTACATCGGCCAGGCCATAGGTAACGGCGCGTATGATCCGGTGGGGTTCTAAGGGGTGCCCCAGAAGGTGGCGCGGGCAGAAGTCCGTACACTGGCGGCACTGGCAGCATACACTGAGGGCGAGCTTTAAGTCGCGTTTGAGGTCCCTCTGGTAGATTGCGGCCAGAGGGTGATCTAGGGGAAGTACAATAATGCCTTTGGTGGTTTTGGACACCGGCGCGCTCGGGCTCGTGACCTTACCCATACACGGCCCGCCGTCCATAATTAGATACCGGTCGGCGGAAGGGCCGCCGGCCAGCTCCAGGAGATTCTCTACAGGTGTGCCCACCGGCACTTTCACGGTGGCGGGCCGGCGAACGGCGCCGGTGACGGTAACGTACTTGTGGGTTACGGGTATTCCCTTCAGGGCCTCGTGTATGTTGTACAGGGTTTCGACGTTTATAACTACTGCTCCCGCCTGTAACGGCAACCCTCCCGGCGGGATGGTTTGGCCGGTGACACTATAGGTCAGTAAATGTTCGTCACCCATGGGGTAGACATCCGGAAGGATATGGAGCTTTAACCGCGGGTAATTCTTTATCTCTTCCTCCAGGGCGGTGTGGGCTTCCCGGTATTTCTCTTTAAGGGCTACAACACCCCATTCGGCGCTGCTAGCCTCGACAATGGTTGCCAACGCGGTCAGGAGTTCCGCCGGATATCGGGCCATGAGCGCCTGGTCCACCCTGAGCAGGGGTTCGCACTCGGCCCCGTTGATTATCACGGTCCGGATGGGTCTTCCGGTCTTCAATTTAAAGGCCGTAGGGAAACCGCCTCCGCCAGCGCCGACAACCCCTGCGGCGGCTATTCGGTTGATAACAAAGTCCAAGTCAGTACCCCTTGCTTCCTTCAAGGCGGCCTTCACTCCGCTCCACTTGCTCCTTCTTAGTCCACCGTCCGCAGCGCCCCGGCAATGACTGTCCTCTGTTCCCGGGTGTAGGTACGGGGCGTACATATCCCTTCCCCGGTGGGGCTGGCAATGGTGTGGCTGAAATGCCCTTCACCGCCGATGTTTAACCCGGCCGCCGAGGACGCATTGACCACCACGATGTCGGTACGAAGCCTCCGGGCGTAGGCGGTGATCCGGCCGACATCCCGGCTGTGGATGATGGCCGTATGCTTAAAGCCGTGCTCGACCTGGGCCGCCAGTTCCAGGGCAGCATCAAAGTCCGGAACCCGCACCAGGGGCAGGACGGGCAACAGCTGTTCCTCCTGCACCAGGGGGTGCTCCGGTGGGCATTCCATTACGACAATACGGGTGCTTGCCGGGGCGCTGATACCGGCTCGCTTTAAAATAACCGTGGCGTCCCGACCGATGAGATCAGGGTGAAAGTGCCTGCCGTCAGGCAGGATGGTACGCAAAAGTTTTTCTTTCTGCTCTTCCTCCTCCACGAGATAGGCGCCGTGCTTCTGCAGGTGGAGGAGCAGTTTATCGGCTATTGTTTCGACGGCAATGATCACTTTCTCCGCTATGCAGAGAACCGTGTTATCAAAAGCCGCGCCTTCGACGATGCATCTGGCGGCGTAGTCCAGGTCGTCGACTGTTTCGTCCACTACCACCGGCGGATTGCCGGGGCCCGCGGCAATGGCCTTCTTCCCGCTCCTCAAAGCCCGGCCCACCACTTCCGGACCGCCGGTGGCCACGACCAAATCCACGTCGGGGTGGCTCAAGACAAGGTCCAGGTTCTCCAGGCTTACCCTATCCCCAACCACTAATAAATCCTTAGGCCCGCCGGCTTCCTGGATGGCCGTATTGAAGAGGCGCACCAGGTACTGGGTGGTCCTTAAGCCCTTGGGATGGGGGAGAAAGATTATGCTGTTTCCGGCGGCGACCATGCTTATAGCGTGGTTGATGACGCAGGAGCCGGGATGGGTGGCCGGTTCGATGGAGGCGATGAGACCAAAGGGCGCCCTTTCGATAAGGATAAGGCCGTTGTCACCGCTGATGGCTTCAGTCTTTAAGTCTTCGATGCCGGGGGTCAGCCGCGCTGCGTAAAGCTTCTTCCGGACTTTGTCTTCTACGCGGCCGTATCCGGTTTCTTCATGGGCCAGCTGGGCTATGGTTGCCACGTTGTCAATGGCCGCCCGGCGGATGGCCTCCACAATTTTCCCCCTGGCCTCCAGGCCCAACTTGACCAGTTCTCCCTGGGCCTCCTTGGCCGCGCGGATGGCTGCATTGAGATCGCTGTATACACCCTGATCCCCGGAGGAGCGAATGGTTGGAGACTGGCCTCCTGCCGGCGCCGGCGGACCGCCCGCTGCCGCTTCCGCAGCTTCGGGCGGTTCACTGTAGGTCCCTTGCTGGAGGTTTTTTAAGACTTCGGCTACAATGGTGGCTATGGTTCTTTCGTCGACCATTTCCCTTCACCGCTTTAAGCCGGTAAAATCTTTTGCAGATCGTTATGGGGACGCGGGATCACGTGCACGGCTACTATCTCGCCGAGTTTACCGGCAGCAGCGGCCCCGGCCTCCGTGGCGGCCTTAACGGCGCCCACGTCACCGCTGATCATCACGGTGACGAGGCCGGACCCTATCTTTTCCATGCCTATCAACTCCACACCAGCGGCCTTCAGCATGGCATCCGCCGCCCCTATGGCCGCTACCAAACCTTTAGTCTCGATGAGCCCTAAAGCTCCGCCCCCCACCCTAATCTACCCCCTTGGCCGCAGGGGACTTTTCCCCGGGCAGTATGCGCGCCACGTCGCTGTGGGGACGCGGGATGACGTGGACGGCGATGACTTCCCCCAGCCGCGCGGCAGCTGCGCCGCCAGCCTCGGTGGCAGCCTTGACCGCACCCACCTCACCGGACACCATAACGGTGACCAGGCCCGAACCGATCTTTTCCATGCCCACCAGCTCCACACCGGCGGCCTTAAGCATGGCATCAGCCGCCTCTATAGCCGCCACCAAACCCTTAGTTTCGATAAGGCCTAAAGCGCTCATAGACGGGTTTCCTCCTTGAGCCTCTTCATTATTCCCTTGGGTGTAATAGGCCGTATTCGGCCTAAAGGCCGCAATACCGTCCCAAATCGTCATGCAGCTTGGCAATGATCTGACTGGCAAAAACGGTGCTGACCTTGGCGGCCTGTTCCCTGGCAGCTTCAAGGGCCGTCTCCACGGCGCTGACCTCGCCGCTGATTTTTAGAACCACCAGCCCGCTGCCCTTGGTGGGTTCGTACCCGAGGATGGTTACGGCCGCCGTCTTCGCAGCGGTATCGGCAGCGGCCACCGCAGCCGCCAGGCCGCGAACCTCTATGATACCGAGTGCCTGATTCCGCATTTTTGCCGACTACCTTACCCTTCCTCTACTTTTGTCCTTCTCCCAAAGAGGCCAGGACCCGGCGGGTAACCGCCGCGATAATCTCCTGGAGTTCGGAGTCTTTAACCTCCAATTGCCGGTCCTGCCCCGCGGAAGCTACAGCACAGGCACCACACCCCGAACAGCCGGGATGGCGCCCGCTAACACCGAGCTTTTCCCTGATCTGAAGCAGCTTCTCGACTTCCTCACAGGGGAGTACGCGCTCCCCACCCAGCTGCCGTGCTGCCAGGCTTATCTTCGCGAAGTGCTCGATAGATTCCATTTTGTAAAAGGCGTTGTAGACGTCAGTACCCATGGTAAGGGCGCCGTGGTTTTCCAGCAGGACAGCATCGTACTTATCCAGGTACTCCCTGATCGCCTGGGGCAATTCTTCCGTCGAAGGCGTGCCGTATCGGGCGATGGGAACTGCCCCCAGGGTTATGATGATTTCCGGAAGCACCGGCTTATCAAGGGGAATACCTGCCACGGCAAAGGCCGTGGCCACGGGAGGATGCGCGTGAACTACCGCCCGCACGTCGGGGCGGTGCCGGTATACCTCCAGATGCATTTTTATCTCTGAAGAGGGTTTGAGGTTGCCAGCGATTTTTCGCCCCTCCAGGTCGACCTTTACGATCATGTCGGGCGTCATAAATCCTTTGCTCACCCCCGTAGGGGTGGTCAAAACCTCATTATCTCCTATGCGTACGCTGATGTTGCCGTCGTTGGAGGCCACAAATCCTTTGGCGTAGATACGCCGGCCTACTTCACAAATATCCTGCCTGATTTGATACTCCGAAGCCACAACAAGCTCCCCTCTTTATCCCGAACCCTTTCTAACCGGTTAAAATGTGCTGCCGGATAAAAGCCAAGGTATTTATGACATCGCCTTTGGCGATTAAGTCGTCGAGTTTGGAGACCCCCATCCGGTTCACCAGGCCGATAATACCCTGTAAGGTCGCAATGCTCTCCCGGCAAACCTTAACGGGATCCTCCCGGTAAGGAAAGACATCCAGGGAATACCAACCGTCATAACCTACCTTTTGGAGCCAATAAACAAGCTCAATATATTCCATGAGGTGGACGGACCCGACCAGCAGGTCGTCGTCCCAGCTGCGGTAGTTGTCGTTAAAGTGGAAGTGAAACATCTTGCCGTGGGACGCAAGCAAGCACAGGGCTTCCGCCACATTTTCCCCAGCATTGAGGGAATGTCCCACGTCTATGGTGACTCCGATGTTGTCCCGTCCTACCTCCTGAACCAGTAAAAGGGCTTTAGCCGCACTGTTTATATAGGAGTGCGTCCGCGGTTCCTTGGGCTTATACTCCACACAAACCCGGACATCCCCCCGATATCCGGCTATTTCCCCCAGGCTTTCTACCAACCATCCCCAGGCCTTCTGGTAATCCACCTGGAAGCAATAATCAAACCCATCCTGCCCCAGCCAGATATTGATTTGACCGGCTCCCAGCCTGGCGGCAATGTCCATAGCCCGCCGGGCCAGGTCGACAGCCTCCCTGCGAATGCCCTCGTCGGGTGCCGCAAGGCTGCCGTACTGCCACTTACGCTGGCCGGTGTGGTCCACACCTATAATGGATGCCTGCAGGCCGTTCTCCTTCAGGGCTTCTTCAACTTCATCCAGGTTGCCATCCGTCACATCGCCCGGATAGTTCAGCTCCACTCCGCTCAATCCGGGAATGCCCGCCGCCTCTTTGATCCGGTCCGCCACGGGTTTGCCGTCCCGGTAGCCCTTTAGCATGAAACGGTCGCCGCATCCGTCAAAGGCCCACACGCCGGCGGAAAACCGAATAGGCATTTTTACCTCACCTGCTGGTTGAGATTTAAATCTGGGGAGAGGGCGGGAACGCCCCCTCCCCCGAAAGGCTAGAAGTTAAACTGGTCGACATTGTCCTTGGTGAAATCGGTCGGCGGTCCCATGATAACCGTCTTCCCATCGGGCTTAACTTCAATCTTGCCTACATTGGGCACTTCCTGGCCGTCCACCGGCTTCTTGCCTTCCAACATATCCTTAATCAGCGCAACCGTCAGGTAGCCCAGTTTGGCGGGATCCCACAAAGTAGCTACATCCAGGGAACCATCCTTTAAGTAGGCCTTAGAATCGTTGGGCAGGGCGGTTCCCACGACACTGATCTTACCCTGTAAGCCCTTCTCCTGAACTGCCTGGGCGGCACCAATAGGAGCCGGTGTGCTGATGCCGATTATACCCTTCAGGTTGGGATAGGCCTTAATTAACTCCAGAGCCTTCTGGTAGGCGACCTGCTGTTTTTCGTCGGAGGGAATTTTATCGGTGACCAGTTTCAGGTTGGGGTATTTAGTCTTGGCATACTCTAACCCGTAATTAATCCACGTATTTAGATTGGCCGCCGCAAGGCCGCCCGTTATAATGGCGTACTCGGCATCATCGGTCCCCATGCTCTGAACCAGGAGATCCCAAATATGCTCCCCGTACTCCTTATCGTCGATCTGGTGGATGGACAGGTCGACTACCGATTTGTCGGCCGGTGTATCCCAGTCTACCACTAAAATACCCTTTTCTTTAGCCTTCTTTAGAACCGGGGTTAAAGCCGCTGGGTCGTTGGGCGCCACGGCAATGGCGTCTACCCCTTGGTTGATCAAATCCTCAATCATTTTCACCTGCTCGGCCGCGTCCGCTTTGGTGGGACCGGTGTAGATCACTTCCACACCCAGGTCCTGGCCAGCCTTCTTGGCCCCTTCTTCGGAGGCGTTAAAGTAGGGGATACCCACCAGTTTGGGCATAACGACTATCCGGTATTTTCCATCTCCCGAGGCACCTTGCTGGCCCCCCTGCTGCTGGGACTGGGCACCCGAGCCGCCGCTACCGCAGCCCGCCAAAAGGGAGACTATCAACAGGGCGGATACCAGAACCATCAAAATTCGTTTCATCTCCACCAGCCTCCTTTTGCCTGGCAAAGGTAATTAAGGAAACTTGAGCAAATCCCTTCCAACACTTCGTCTCTGCCACATCACCTCCTCCAAGGCGCTGGGGACGCCCCTCCATTTTTAGACGGTGGTGCTCACTTTCCCGGCGTCCTTTCTTTCCCCCCTCCCCTGTTTGCTCTTGCCGATGAAGTAATTTAATAACAGTACCCCGATTAACAGCGCACCCATGGTAACGTCAACTATAAATCTGTTTATCCCAATCAGGTTTAAGCCGCTCGACAGGACCTGAACGATGCCCACGGCTATTACCGTTCCGATTACTTTTCCGTAACCACCCGCAATATCCGTACCGCCTAACACTACAATGGCCACGCTCTGTAGCAAGTAGGAGGAACCGTAATCAACCTTGGCCGAATTGTAGCGGGAAATCATAATAATCGCCGCGGTGGCGGCCAGCAGGCCGGCATACAGGTAAACTAACATTACTGTTTTTCTCGTATTGACCCCCGAGAAGTAAGTGGCCACGGGGTTGCAGCCGAACATGTAAACGCTTCTGCCCCATGCCGTGCGCTCCAAAAGGATGCCCGTGAGTACGGCAAAAATGATGAATATCAAAATGGGAACCGGGATGAATCCCACATAGCCGTTGCCAATCCACTGAAATCCTTCGGGGAACCCCGATACGGCGCCGCCCTTGGTCAGCCACAGGCTCACGCCTTCAAAAAGGGTCATGGTTCCGAGGGTAACAAGGATAGGCGATACTCCTACATAAGACACTAGAAAGCCGTTTAAAGAGCCGCACAAGGCGGCCGTAACCAGGACGGCCAGGAGGGCCTTGATGATCAGAAACCCTACGGCCGCACCCTCCAATTCGCCGCCGTAGCCGGCCGACAGCACCAGGGCCCCAGCTATACCGGATAGGGCCGCCGTATAGGTAATCGAAAGATCGATTCCACCCGTTAGGATAACAACCATCATCCCGAGGGATATTAAGCCCAATTCAGGGAGCTGGGTGGCCATAGATTGAAGGTTCCCGGAGCTCAAGAACTTGTCCGGAGAAATCACCGACATTAAGGCGAAAAGGCCTACAAAGACGTATAAGAGTATCATTTCTTTACTCGTTTTGGACAAAGCTTCCACCCTCTTTAATTTTCAACATCTATCTTGGGCAAACTCTTCTCTGTTCGTTTCCTCTGAATCACGTCGAAGCTCACGGCCAGAATAATAATCAGGCCTACGATTATCTTCTGCCAGAAAGTCGGGATGTGGGTGAGAATCAAACCGTTGTTAAGGACTGCCATGAACAGCACGCCTAAGACCGTACCGATTATAGAACCTGTACCCCCCGTCAGGCTGGCCCCACCCAGAACTACGGCGGCAATCACTTGAAGCTCAAAGCCTAAGAAGGCATTGGGGTCTACCTGGCGCATGATGGAGGTGTGGGTGATAGCCGCCACTCCGGCGAGGAACCCCATATAAGCATACACAAATATTAAAGTGCGGCCTATATTTATGCCGACTCGCCGGGCCGAAACAGGATTGCCTCCTACGGCATACACCGCCCTGCCCATGAGGGTGTATTTCAGTAGCGCCCAGGTCAAGAGGACCATGGCCAGAAAGATGAGGATTTGAATCGGTATCCCCACCGTATTCCCGCCGGCATCGGTGAATTTAAAAAGGGTGAGCTTCCCAAAATCTATGAACCATGAGGGCAAATCGCTAATCCAGGAGCCATTGGTGTAGTAGAGCATCAGGCCGTTTATAATGCTCATAGTGCCCAAGGTGACTACAATAGGCGGTATATTAGCCAGGGCAATTAGGATACCATTGACAAGCCCCAGGAGGACACCGCTGCCAATGGCCAGGAGAAAAACCTGGGGAAGGTTTCCTCCCACGTTCACCATGAATTTCCCAATGATCACCGTGAGGACTGCCACTACCGCACCTACAGATACGTCTATGCCTCCCGTTATGATTACCAAAGTCATGCCCAGGGCCATAATCCCCAGGACAGCATTATTTTTAAGTAAATCGATTAGGTTATCAGGTCTTAGAAAGACGGTGCTCCGGGCGCTGATTAACGCCGACAAAACGATTAATATTATAAATATCCATAGCTCCTTAGATTTGGTCAATTGTCTCATCATTTCAACCCCTATCCTTCTACCAAACCCTTAGGCCGTGGCCCTGCCGGGAGCCCCCATGAAGGCTCTGTTCATAATTTTCTCCTGCGTTGCTTCTTCCGCCGTGAACTCGCCCACCAGGCGTCCCCGCCGCATCACCAAAATCCGGTCGCTAACGGCCAGAATTTCCGGGAGCTCCGAGGAGATCATGATAATACCCATGCCTTCCCGGGCCAGCCCTTTAAGGAGTTTGTGAATTTCGGCCTTAGCCCCGACGTCTATGCCGTTGGTAGGTTCGTCAATGATCAGTACTTTGGGTCGAGTGGCCAGCCATTTGGCTAGCACCACCTTCTGCTGGTTGCCCCCCGAAAGCTGCATGGCCAGCATGTGGGGCAGACGCGGCCTTATGTCCAGGGCTTCCATGTATTCCTCTACCACATGCCGTTCACGTTCGGCATTCAGCAGGCCAAACTTAGTACGCAGTTTCTTAAGCATAGTGAGGGATATATTCTGGGCCACCGGTTGCCTCAAAATCAAGCCCTCACGCTGCCTGCCTTCGGGTATATAAGCGATGCCCAGGCCCATTGCTTCTTCCGGAGAGCGTATATTTACTTTAACGCCCTCCAGGATAATTTCACCGCTTTCCGGTACATGGAGACCGAATAACGCCTGGGCCACCTCCGTCCGGCCGGCGCCCACCAAGCCGGTAAGGCCCAGGATCTCGCCCCGGTGCAGGGTAAAGGAAATGTCTTTAAAGTGGCCCTTCTTAGTTATAGATTTAACCTCCAGCAAGACCGGCCCGCGGGAGGAGCCGGACTGCTTGACGAATTCTACCTTCCGCCCTACCATTAAAGAAATCAGCTTCTCCTCGTCTAATTCTTCCTTCGGGTACGTACCGATGTACTTCCCATCCCGTAAAACTGTAAACCGTTCGGCAATGGTGAATAACTCCTGGAGCCTGTGGCTGACGAAAAGGATGGCAATTCCCTTCTCCGTCAGGGCATGGATGATCTTAAAAAGGTTCTCGACTTCACCCCGGGATAGAGAGGAGGTCGGTTCATCCATAATTATCAGCCTAGCCTTAAAGGCAAGGGCGCGGGCAATGGCCACCAGCTGTTGTTTGGCCACCGGCAATCTTTCCAGGGGCATATGAAGATCTAACTCAATCCCTAATTCTTTCAGGGTCTTCCTGGCCGTTTCTCTGATCTCATTCCAGTTGACCAGACGTCGGCCCTGACTAATTTCCTTGCCAAAGCTTATGTTTTCCGCTACCGTAAGGTTAGGAAAAAGACTGAAATCCTGATAAATCACAGCAATACCTTGTTGATTAGCATCAATGGGTTGGCGGATATTGACGGGATGGCCGTCGATCAAAATTTCCGCTCCCGGGTCGGGTTTTTCGACCCCGGACAAAATCTTAATTAACGTGGATTTGCCCGCTCCGTTTTCACCCACTAGGGCATGGACTTCGCCGGGCAAAATCTCGAGTTGGACCTTGTCCAATGCACGAACGCCCGGGAAGGTTTTACTTATGTTTTTCATTTGCAAAAAGGGCTTTCCACTCATATGGCCTTTCGTCCTTCCTTACCATCCGAATCCTTATGCCCAGCAGCCTCCGGGAGCTGCCTTGGCTCCCTCCGCTACCACTATTTCTATCCCGGCGCGGCGGAATTTTGCCAGTTCTTCCTCAGGCGTAGCCGCATCGGTAATCAACTTATCTACTGCCCTGACCGGCGCCACTGTCGCCAGCGCGGCCGTACCGAATTTATCGTGATCCACCAATAAAATTACCTCTTTGGCACCCTCGACCATTTGGGCCTTTACCCTGGCCTGGGCCTCAGTAGATTCGGTAATGCCTTCCTCGAGGGTAACACCCTTGCAGGAAATAAAGGCCTTGTTAATGTTGTAGCTCGCCAAGGCTTTCTCTACCAGAGGGCCCACAAAGGAAAAGGTACGGGAATGCAACGTACCTCCTGTACATATAACAGTAATATCGGGATTGCCCACCAGGGCCATGACTACCTTCAGGGCGTGGGTGATTACCACCAAATCCTTCTTGTCTTTAATAAAATTGACGAATTGAAGGGCGGTGGTGCTGGCATCAACAGCGATAACATCTCCGGGCCGGACCAGCTCGGCTGCCTTCCTGCCGATTAACTGCTTTTCGTAACGGTTGCGCATATTGCGAATGTGGAAGGCCGTTTCTTCCTGGGTGGACGCTATCTTTATGGCGCCCCCGTGGGTGCGCTGTAAGTAGCCTTCCTTTTCCAAGCGCTCTAAATCGCGGCGGATAGTTTCTTCCGTAACTTCAAAGGCACTGCTTAGTTCGCTAACCCTGACAATTCCCTGGTCATCCAAACGCCTGATGATTTCTCTCCGCCGGTCTTCGGCCCGCACAACACCTATCCCTCCTTGCCAAAACAAAACCGCCACGTCCCTCCGTTGTAATATAATAATTCGCCAAATCAAAGCAGAATCCTTCTGGTTTAACAAAATTTCTGCCCTTATTATTTGGTATTCCAAATATTTTATTTTGGCTTTTTCCAACAGCTTTTGGGAGGAACCGACAAAATTCTCATGGCGGCAGGAGGCCTGATTGGGAGCCAACTGCGCAATTTCACAGGGGGTCCGCTAAAGGCTATGTGGCGCCCAGAGCCCTTCTTGCGACCCTTTATGAAAAAAGGCCGGACGGCCTTTTACTTCGCTACCCTTGGTCACTGTTACAGCGTTCCAAGATCATCCGCCTCCGGGTGGGGTATCCTGGCCACTATGGTAATGTCCACTCCCGATGGGCCGTGTCTTCCGGGGCTGACACGACCCGAGACAATAATCCTTGCCACCAGCGCCCTGACCAGGGACTTCTTGGTCGCAAAATCCAGCTCATCGAGGCTGTGCAACACCTCCGCCGCCAATGCCCGCAAATCCTGCGGCCTTTGCTTCCCTCGTTCTGCATCTTGAAGGGCGGCTGTAAGCTCCACCCGCCGCTGCTCCAGCCTCTCCTTGCGCCATTTTAATTCGGCCAGTTTATCTCTGGTGTAGGCGTCCAGGTCCAATAGGCCGGAAGCCAGCGCGTCCAGGAGGGCTTCCCTTCCCCTCTCTATTTCTCTTAAATGCTTTCCAAGGCGTTCTAGCTCCTTATGTATCTCTGCCACCCCGGGAGAAGACGTTAGAGCGGCCTCCACCAGCTTTTCAGGGTCTTTAAGCCAGGAACAAACCTGTTGCCAAACTGTCTTCTCCAAGGGTTCCGCTAAAAGCATCTTGCTGGGCTTGCACCCGGATTTCTTGCTCCCTTGGCTTTTTTGGCTACACGAATACCGCCGTTCTCTGATCCCCCACCACTGGGAGTACACGCCGGTCATACTGTTACCGCAATCGCCGCAGGTAATTAACCCGCTTAAGAGGTAGTTGTGCCGGCCTTTACCGGCCCATAGGCGCCGGGCCTCCTTCAACTTCTCCTGAGCTTTTGCCCAGAGGGCAGCATCAATAATGGGGGGAACTGAGATATCGATATCTTTGTATCTCCACTTTCCTATGTATACGGGATTAGTTAATATCTGCCTTACTACCATCCGGTGCCAAAGTCCCTTGCGCTTCCGGGTCGGTATCCCCATATCGTTTAACCGCTTGGCCAAACCGTTAACCCCTATATCTTCGTGGACAAACCAGTGAAAAATCTGCTTCACTACTGCCGCCTCTTCTTCCAGCAGGGACACTCGGCCCGTTTCCGGTTCGTAAGTATAGCCGTAGTTATAAAGTCCTATGGGGATGCCTCCTTGCTTGGCCTTCTGGAGTTTACCCCGGATCATTCGTTCCCGGATCTTCTCTTTCTCAAACTCGGCAATGGCCCCCCGGATGGCATAAAACATACGCCCTTCTGGCGTATCCTGCCAGGTGAAGTCCAGGAAATCCAGCCGCGCCCCGGCCCTTTCAAATTCTTCAGTAAGAAGTAGCTGGTGGGCCAACCTTCTGGACAGCCGATCCGGGTCCCGCACGATTATAATCTCCACGCGGCCTCCTCGGACGGCTTCGCGTAAAGCATTCAGACCTGGTCGGTCTAGGGTGGCCCCGCTCACACCTTCGTCGGCAAACTCTAATATCATGGTAGCACCTAACGAAATAGCCCGGCGGTAGCAGGCCTCCCGCTGCTCCGCCAGGCTATAACCGTGCTTTGCCTGGTCTTCCGTGCTAACTCTTATATAGATTGCTGCCTGCACTTTATCTTACCGGCCTCCCATACCTTTGGGGCTAGCAGGCGGTATGCATTCTGGAGTCCAGTAGTATCATCGGAAGAATAGACGACCTTGAGGTTAACAAGAAAATTCGCCGCGGCCTTCCTTTTAGGGTTACCGCCAGACACCGGGCATCTCCCCCTCCCCTACATCTTACGAAGGTTCTAGTTGTCCTACTACAGGAAAAGGGCCCCAGTTCGCGGGGCCCTTTCAGCCTTTAATAAAACGGTTAGCCTGGAGGGTGTATCTATTCTGACTATATTACCGGGCACACAAAACACCATTGGAGCTATTTCTATACCCAAAGCAGCCCCCGGCCGGGGGGCTGTATAGCTCATTTAAACTTAACCTCCGTCAGCACCAGGCGGCCGTAACCGTCCTCATAGTAGGTAAACTCCATTTCTGCGCCCTCCGGAGCCTTCCATACCTCCGGCTTGATTTCTTCGGCTACCCAGAATGGAGTAGGTTGGCCCCCTACCATTGCCTCGATCATATTATTATCGATCCAGCCAACGAAAACAGCGCTGACAGTCTGACGAGGGGCTTCCAGCTTTGCTATCCTTTTAATTTCCCACTTCCCCCTGGCAAAGGAGCAGTCAAAGCTAACCCTGTCACCGATGACCAGTGCGGGTATGATACCGCTCTCTTTTATTTCTCTGGATAATTCAAAGGTAACATGGTTAGTGTTGCTGGGGAACGGTATGCCCTCATCAATAGTAATTGCAACTGCGTTCTCACCCTTTTGCCCGCCATATACGCCGGTAATATTTTTATGCAAATTATCCTCTTCATTATTATTTTTATCCGGCAGAACTGCCTCTCCCTTACCACAGGCAACCAACAACAGGGGCAAAACAGACATCAGCAGCAATATTAATCCTTTCTTCATTAAGATGCCTCCCTTCATCTCCCGTCCGGAATTCTTAAGAAACTCATCTATAGAAACAGATCCTGTTTAACAGGAGCCAATTGTTACCGGCGAGCACATTATCCCCTTCTTCCTTCTTCCATGGTGGGATAAGATAAGCAAGGCTTCCCATTTTCTCTCCTTCTTAAAATGCACGTGGGTTACCGTTGCTTCCCTTCCGAACTATTAAGCTTCATTTCAAACAACCATGGCCCGTTTAAGGCATAGGGCCATTTAGCTATTTTTACCTTCAGGCGCTGCGATTGTTGAATAAAGGCAGGACTAATCGTGACACCTTCGCGGTTACCCGGTCCTACGGTATACCCACGTATAGGTTCGACTTCACCCCTTTCATTGGTAATATAGATCAGGTTGGGATATTCGGCGTTACCTGCTCTATGGCCGTCCCTAAGGTCGTCTGCTTCCAGGGCTTCGTAAGGAACTTTATTGTCATTAGGTATCAAGAGCATATTGATACTTAATCCTCTCTTCCATACACCCACTCTCTCAATAAAAACTTTGGTATTATGAACATTGCCCACTTCCTGGTTGAGGTCAATTATCTTGGTATTATCAGCCGCCAGATATTGTTTGTAAGGGTTTAGATCAAGAGTAAAGGTCAGCTCGTCATCTCCCCACAAGATTAATTTTTCAATTTTAAGGGTAATTAGTTCTGGTATTTGATTAAAGGCAGGAAAAACCAACCAGTATTCATTGGGGTTATTACTTGCTTCAACTGCGGGAGTGATATAATATTCTTCTTTTTTATCCGTAAGGATTTTTCCCACTGCTATCCGATAAACCCTTTCGTTCTTGGGGGTGGAAAATGCAAAACGAAGCCTGTTTTCTGCCACACCGAGAAGCAATTCTTTAACCTCAAATTTGCGTCCAAGTAATTCCTGACTGCAATTTATAGCGTATGACTGTTCAATTTCACGGCTTTGGTCATAATTTACCGTCAGTGTTACTGGCTGCAAAGGATAAGATTTATCGCCTATTATAAGTTTGGCCTGCTTCCATACTACTTTGTCTACTGCCGTGAGTTTTTCACCGTTCATCTTTTGTAGTGGGTTATATGTCATCCTGCCATAATAACGTCCCCGGTAAACGATCCCTTCTTCTGGTGAAAAATTTGAGGTATATCCGGGATTGTTAAACAGTTTTTCCCCGCCGGCGGCTTCCAGAGAACCATAGTCTAAATACATATATGGCACTCGGCGATAATTAGCCAGACTATAGAATAAAAACACCTCTTTGCTGTTGTACCAGATCTTTTCCAGGCGAACGGCGGTATTGGCTTCGGGCACTGGTATTTCTATGTTAAGGGGTGTTACCAGTCCCAACTCTTCGGCCCTTGTTAAGCCCGGGGTCATCGCTGCCAGGTATTGGTCAACCTCTGCCTGCGAGCGGGCTAGCTTAATCCCGGTGTTATTCAACCCGCAACCGGTTGTCAATAGAACCAGCAAAAATAACAGCACTATCCGATAGGTTTTACTTGCCATTTGTTAATCTCCTTCCGGAATAAACTTCTTGATGGCGAGAGTAGTCTGGCCCCGGGGTTGTAGAAGAACTCAGTAAGCCCAATTAGCATACCTTTTATTCCCACCTTTGGAGGCTTCTCCTGTAAAGGCTTTGTCAGTGAGATTTCATTTTCAATGCAGCGGGCGGCGTAAGTAGCCAGTTTGGTTCCCTTATCGGAATTAAAGGTATTAATGGCTTTGATTAAACCAATGGTCCCGATGGAAATCAAGTCATCGATATCTTCTCCTGTACCTTCAAACTTTTTGGTGATGTGGGCCACCAGGCGCAAATTATGCTCGATCAGCACGTTTCTTGCTTCCCGGTCGCCCTTCCTGATGCGCTCCAGGTAATATTGTTCCTCCTGCTCGCTTAAAGGTTGGGGGAAAGCATTATTGGAAAGATAGGAAAGCAACAAAGCTAGGCCTTTGAGGATGGATAATGCCACCACCGCCAAAAGGGTAGGCTCCATCAGTATACCTCCCGTAACGTGACGTCACCTTTTATTTATATGGAATTGCAAGGGCAGTGGTGCCTGTCCCTATCTCCTCTGTCGTTATGACTGACGCATTTTCTCCAGGATACCGGAATTTTCCTTTACTTTCTGGGCAGCTCATAAGGGTATCGGCTCCCCTTCGTCTTTAGAATTAGAACTAGATAATTCGCCTCGGTGGGCCTTTGCCCCTCCAGGTGAGGCCCAATTTATGGCCGCAACATTTAGCTTCGGCCACGGGAAAACCTTTGTCTAGCGGTCACCCGGTGAGGTACACCCCGGTGGGGACCTGCATATTATACTTTTACCAGGAATTCTCTGCTGTCAAGGACGGTCTTGCCCATGCGCTTTGCTCTCGCCCTGGGGGGTGGGGGGCTTAAGGGGGCAGCCCACCTCGGCGTGTTACAGGTGCTGGTAGATAACGACCTTGCTCCCGATCTGGTCGTTGGTACCAGCGCTGGCGCCATCGCCGCTGTCCTCTATGCTGCCGGACTTTTACCTGCAGCGAACTTGCTTTTCCAATTACCATCTCCGGCCTTATTCAGGCATATCCCCCGCATGGGAGGCCTGCCCTTGGGCCTGCTGGACGGAAGGCTAATCGAAAGGATGTTCCGGCGAATTTGGGGAGAAAAATGCTTTCATCAATTAAAAGTGCCCGCCGCCGTGGTAGCCTGCGACCTGTATACGGGTAATACCGTTGTTTATACCGACCTAATGCCCGTCCGTCCTCTGCCCCAAGGGATCATCATGGGCGGCAACGTGCCTGTATGGCAGGCCGTGCGGGCCAGCATTTCCCTTCCTGCCATTTTCGCCCCCTTTCCCATAGCTTCCCACCTCCTGGTGGACGGGGGCATCACCACCAATGTCCCCGCGGATATAGCCCGTCTCTTGGGGGCCACTCAGGTTGTTGGGGTGGAGCTGGGGACCCGCACCGCCCCGAAAACCTTTAATAACGCCGGCGATGTTCTTTTACAAAGCCTCGATATCATGAGCCGGAGGTTAACAAACCTTAACCTGAGCCTCCACGCCGATTTCGTCCTATCTCCCTTAAAAGACCTGGACTCCCCTCCCAACTTTTGGGAGGTAAAACGTATAAAGGAATTAGCCGATTTGGGCGCCGGAGAAACGGCCCGGCATCTGCCCCAGATTAAAGCCGTATTAGGCCGGAAAAGTTAAGTACAAGAAGCGCCTGATTAGCGCAGCTGCTTCGGCCCGGGTAAGGGAGTCCCGGGGTCGCAGGCTTCCGTCCGGATAACCCCGCAGCAGGCCTTCTTCTAAGGCCCAGAGGACGTCATTATACGCCCAGGGTGCAACTTCCCTGAGGTCCACGAATTCCCTCAACACCCCGCTGCCCGTCCCTTCAACCCCCAGATCTTTTGCTGCCCGGACCAAGGTTACCACGGCTTCTTCGCGGCTAACGGGACTTTCAGGCCGGAAACTGCCGTCTTCGTAGCCTACCATGATTCCTGCACCTGTTACCCGCCCTACGGCACCCCTATAGGGGGAGTCTGGAGGCACATCCACCCAATCCCTTTCCGGACCCTCAGAAAAAAGGAGCGCCCTGTCTAGAAGGTCTGCCAGTTCGCCACGGGTCAGCGGCCTTTCCGGGAAAAATTTTCCCTGTTCGCCCTCCTGAAATAATCCTCGAGGAGCTAAAGCCATGATGTCGGACCAGGCCCAGTGGCCTTTAGGCACATCGGAAAAGGTTAAACCTATAGCGTCTTGGCCCCCGCCGCCATACTCACCTTCCGCATTTTCTACGTGATACTTCTCTGAGGTATCTCCCGTGGAAGCGTCCCGGCCAGGAAGTGGCCCCTTCCCTTTCTCGTGGTCCTCGGCTGAATCCCCCTCCCCGGGGTGGCCCACTTCCTCCTTTTCCTCCGTCTCCCCAGAACCGCCGTTCCCGGAGTTAAACACAATGCTTGCCCTGGCCTCGGCGCTTACCCAACCCGACCCGTCGCGAAAGCGTACTATCACCTGGCGCAGCCCGGCCGGTCCCGGCGACAGTTCCCACATCTTTACCGGTTGATAGGGCTCCCACTCTCCGTGGGTCTCGCCCTCATTGCGCAACATCATTTCCGCTATACCGCTGACATCCTGAGCTCCCAGGGTCAGTTGTACGGTTAGACTGGCAGTTTCTGCCGCCCCTCCGTTAATATAAATCCAGGGGTGGGAAGGCGGGTGGCGATCCAGGAGCAAGCATCCTTCATCCCTGCCCACGTTGCCCTTACCGTCTACCGCGGCCACCTCCAAACAGTAGAGTCCATCTTCCAGGTCGCGGGTCTCCCACTTTAAGGGTTGGCCCTGAGCAGCCCACTCATCGGCCCACCAGGACCGTCTCCCTACGACCTCCCCTTCTGGACCGTAAACCGCCAGGTTCACCCTGTCCAGGAGGGTTTCTTCAGTCAGAGAAATTTCCAGGGGAAGGGGTTCGTTTTCCAGCCATACTCCCGCCGGAAGGAATAAATCCACTTGTGGCGGCAGGTTATCTTCCCCGTAGGCGTAAGGAGACCAGGGGGTAAAGTCGAGATCTCCCGTAACCTTCTCCCCGCGGCCCTGGGGGTTTGAAACCTCATGGTGGAGGCCGCTGCTGCTGCCCCAGTAATTGTGCGGGGCTGCTAGCGTTATTCCAGATGGAGCCTGTACACCCATGCTATTACGGTAAAGGTCGTTACGGGTAAATTGTAGCCGGCCTCCTGTCATCGAGCTGAAATCCACACCTGTACCGTTGGAAATGATAATATTGTCGTGAATATCGGCCTCCACGTCACCACTCACGCGCAGCCCAGTATCGTTGCCTTCCCAAACCGAATGTTCTAAGACGGCCCCTGTCGTATTGCTCAAGCGGACTCCCACCCCATTGTACCTGAAGGCGCTTCCGGCTACTCTTATTCCCGCATTATCGCTGGCCAGCAGCCCTGTTGACCAGCCCTGAATCATATTATCTACCAGGTCAAGTGCGCCGCCGGACTGAATTGATATCCCGGTGATACCCCCGAAATCCTGCCGGCCGCCTAATTCGTTACCCTCGAGCTGGCCGCCCACCATATCCCGCAGGACGAAACCAGTTCCGTAAGCAGTGATAATATTGTTAACCGCCTTCAGTTCGCTTTGCTGGAAGTATGCGCCATCAACAAAATTTGCAATATAATTCCCTTCCAGATTAATCGTTCCCCCGACAATCCTTATTCCCTGCACGCCTGGCCCCGTTAACCTATTGGTCAGTATTTCAGACCTGGAGGAGGATTCTATTCTAATGGCGGGACTATAGGAGGTTTCCGAATAACCTGCCGCGGTTGTAATCTCATTTCCGGCCAGCAAACAGTCGGTAACTCCCCCCAGGCTGATAACCGCGCCCCTGTCCCGGTGAAAATGACTATCGACAACGGTTACGCTGCCTGCAGCTTGTATACGGACTAAATCTCGTGTACTCCCCCCGGCTTCAACGGTACAAGCATTGATTTCCACCGTTGTAGTACCTGTTTCCACCCAGAGAACGGGCCCGGCCAGGGGGTTACCCTTTTCACCAAACCGGCACCCTTCTAACTTAAAGCTGGTAACCGGGTTATTGGAGCTCTTGCCACTAAAATAAAGGGAACTGTTGTACCCTCGTTCAAAGGTTACACCGTTAAAGAGGGCCGTAAAATCTTGTACCGAGGAATCGATAAGGACTCCATATCCCCTGCCTGAAGCCTTCCCCCCTGACCATTCCAGCCGGCCATTGCGTTTAAAATAGATGGACTTCTCGCCGTAGATTTCCATATTCTCAAGCTTAATCTCCAAAGGAGTGCTTCCGCTTCCCGGAGCCTCGATACAACTAGTTGTCATGTCGCTGGTCCTTAGAACACCGTTACGCAGGTCAAGTTTATTAACCGTTTCTGCCACGGTAATGGTATTTTGTCCCCCGGGTGCCGTAATAACGGCGCCGTTTAAGTCCAGGGTTATCCCGTCCACCTTCCAATTTAAGCTGGAATTAAAAGTTGCCTTATCTGCAACCACCCGTATCACATCGCCTGTTTGAGCTCCGTTCAGAGCTGCCTGCAGGTCGCTGAAATAGGTGCCCTGGCTTTCGTTATATACCGCATAGGTTACCTCAGCTACTGCTTGGGTGCCAGCCTGCCCTACTAAGAGAAACCCAACCCCTAGGGTTAGAACCAAAAAAATACCCAAGTTCCGCCTTAACACCCTTTTCCTCACTCCAATGTTAAGACTTTCCTTGGGTGTATTCGAGCTTTTTCCCTATTTTCCCTGCTTAGAAACATTTTTCGACAAAAAATGTCGCCAGGCAAGTAAATTTACCGGCCTGGACTCTTGGTACCGGCCTATGGGTTTTAATTTTATTAAAGGCGCTTATGAGAACTACCGCTATTCTGCAGGCGGCAACGGGTTAGCTTGGTAAATTCTTCTATAATCTCTCCTGCTTTACCCTCAGGAGCAATAACTTGTAAATGATCCCCTTCTAACAGCCTGGTAGAACCGCGGGGAATTATCTCCCTGGTACCCCTGTTGACAGAGACCAAAAGGCAGTCGGGGGGGAGCGTTAAATCTTTCACTCGGCATCCGCTGGCCGGCGAACCGCTTTCCACCACCACTTCGATAACCGCTGTTTTATCCCCGTAAGACCGCCAAACCTCTATATTGTTGCTTTTACATTTCATTAAATCCCTCTCTAACAACATCTCATAAACAGGTAAAGTGCCTAAAGCCTCTGCTACTATATAGGCGACAACACAGGTAAGCAAAAGGGGTAACATGTGCTGGTAGTTGCCGGTCATCTCGATGATTAATACAATCCCGGTAAGGGGGGAACGTACAATGGCCACAAAATAGGCTGCCATACCTATTACCGCAAAGGCAGGCGCCATACCCTGGAGGAGAGGAAAAAGATAACCGCTGACCTGGCCTATAAAAGAACCTATCAAGGTTCCCAGCGTCAAAAGCGGTAAAAAAATACCTCCTGGTACACCCGCACTGTAGCTTATAATAGTTAAAAGGAATTTAGCTATAAAGAGCAGGGGTATAACCTGTAAAGCAACCTTGTTCGCCAGTACATTCTCTACCAGAAGGTGTCCGCCCCCTAAAACCTCCGGTAAAAAATAACCTACCACCCCTGCTAAAAAGGCTACCAGCGATGCCCGTAACCAGCGGGGCACTTTTATTAACCTATCTGCCCAATCCAGGCCCCCTTGCAAAGCGCGGTTGAAGCATGCGCCTAAGAGGCCGGTGGCTACTCCCAAAACTACAAATAAGGGTAAAGCCGCCAAGGGCATGGGCAATAATTTCTTGACTTGAAAGGTAGGGAGCGGCCCTAAGATTTTTTGAGATATCAGGTCTGCAGCAATGCTGGCCGTAAGAGCTCCTCCCAGCACATAAGGGGAAAAATTGCGCCGGAGCTCTTCCAGGACAAAGACTACACCCGCCAGAGGCGCGTTAAAGGCAGCGGCCAGCCCTGCTCCCGCTCCACAGGCTATCAACTGCAGCTCTTCTGCTTTATTTCGCACAAGACTTTTACTTACCGCCTGACCTGCACCAGCCCCCATTTGTACCGTAGGCCCTTCCCGGCCTAGGGATAATCCTGCGCCAATAGCCAGTACCCCGGCTATAAACTTTACGGGAATTACGCGCCACCAGACCAGCCTCCGCTGCCTGCTCAAGACTGCTTCCACATGGGGAATACCGCTACCGGCAGTTTCCGGAGCAAAAGCGGTCAGCCACCCGGCAAGCCCTCCGGCCAGGGCACCCAAGAAAGGCAATACCAGCCATCCCAAGTTAGGTATACCACGTGCCCACATTAGAAGATGATTACGCGAAATTTCCGCCTCTGTTAATACTACACGAAAGGCTACGCCTACTATTCCGGCAACAATTCCTGCTAAGGTTCCCTCCAGTAAAAAACGAAGAAAAAAATTATACCTATTGACCAAGGGGATGACAGGATTCGAGGGGCCTTTAGATAAAGCAGCTTCATTCTTCACCGGTTTTCCTGCTCCCACCATCTTTTTGCTTGTTCACTTCCCAAAGTATAATTATAGCATCCCTTTTTTTACTGTTAAACCGCCGTTCCTCTTCTTATGGCCGCCTATTGCGGTTTCGTCCTCGTAACCCGACGGTCTTAACCCTCAGACCTTTCGTTGTTTTAAACACCGTGCAATTCGACTTCAGCCCTGTTCCTGTTTCACCCGTTCGATGCACTTCCTGAGGGCCTGAATAAACATGGCTCGCGTTTCCCCCGCTATACGCCGGGGCCGGTAACCCAACTCTCGCGCAGCCTTATCCCAGCTCAGATCCCACACCTCATTTAAGAAAGCCGGCCCCTGCCATCGGTCACCGGGTATGAAATTGATAGAAGACCTTGAACCGGCCAGGTCAATGATCATGGCCCCTATTTCTTCCCAGGTTAAAAATAGGCTGCCTACATTGTAGATCTGGCCCGCTGCCCGGGGATTTTCTATGGCTAACCGCATGGCTTCAGCCAGATCAGCCATGGTGACAAAGGTGCCGCCGGCACCGGATACCATTTCCAGGGATTGATTCTCCAGGGCTTTTCGTACCAGGTCGCGCAGATGGCGGCCACCGATTTGATCGCCAAAGGCCCACCAGAAACGAAAGATAGTAACGGGCAGATTTTGTTCTTTAAAGTATAAAAGGCATAATTTTTCGGCCGCATATTTGCCTAAAGCATAAAGAGGCTTGCGTGCTTCTTCCACCAGGCAGGGATGGCTTTCAGTCACCGGGTGGCTTACCGCCCGGCCGTACACAGTAGCTGTACTGGTATAAAGGAAGCAGCGGACCCCTAAAGCTTTCGCTTCCTCCAAAAGATTAATATGGCCCTGGAGGTCCTCGCCAAAGATGATTCTGGCATCGTCGGCAAAACTCCAGGCCAGATTTATGACCACCTCTACCCCTTGAATAGCCTCTTTAACCAGGGCCCTATCGGTTAAACTTCCGCTAAAATAGGCCGAGAGAAACTTCTCGTTTCCCTCCGGCATTTCTTTTGCCCGGTCCAGCACTCTTACCTGATAACCTTGCTGGCAAAAATATTTAATCAAATATCTCCCCACATCCCCTGCACCGCCGGCTATTAAAACCTGCATAAACGGACCCTCCTTTTTTTAAAGTAAGGCGGCCGGTAGTAAAAAGATTTTCTACCGCCCGCCTGAATTAAACTTTAAAACTCTTCTATACCCGGCTAGCTAAAGTAGTAAGTTATAATACCCGCCGTTAACAGAACGAGAAATCCCGCAGCCATGACGTAGCTATTATGATTTGTTATACCGTTATAAAGCAGAGGAAAATCCAGCCACATTAATATAAAGGCGGCTAATTGACCCTCAGACTTGTATTTTTTCCGAAAGGGCTCCCTCTTGACTTCGCTCATGGGGCGAGTACCTCCCTTTATTCGATTCCCGGGAAGAATACGTAAAGTATAAACCAGGCCAGGATGCCTACCATGAAGGTTTGCACAGTATTATACAAAGCCGTACGCCGCAAAACCTCTCCTTCTCGTCCGCCCTGGCCTGTGACCCCTGTACCTAGAGCCACATTCATGGGACAAAACATATTACCGATAGCTCCACCCGTTGTTTGGAGACCCAAAATCACATAGGGACTTAGCATGAGGAGTTTAGCCACATCCCATTGGAGACCGGTGAATAAAACGTTGGAGTTAGTGTTGCTTCCTGTCATGAAGGCCCCTAACACTCCGATCCACGGTGAGAAAAGGGGATAGAGCGTCCCCGTAGCTGCTAAACCTTCGGCAATATACCGTGTCATGCCGGTCTCCATCATGACTACACCCATCATGGTCATAGTTACCACCGTCATAGTGGCACCCATGACCTGTTTAATGAAGCGACTGACTAACAGCCTCCCGCCTTTCTCAGGCCATAGCCCCTTTGCCCGGTAGTACAAGTACCCTAAGAGAGCGGAAGTAAAAATCAAAGTCCCCGGCGCCGTAAAGAAAGGAATAGATTGATATTTCTTTACTGCCTGGTTGGTAAATCCGAGTAGAGTTTTAGTTTCAGGAAAGGGAAAACCTATTTGCCAAGTATTTTGTAAGAATTGCTTAAGAGGTGCAATTAAGTAAACTGTAAATACAATAAGAATGAGTATATAATAAGCGGCAAAGGCTACATGAAAGTTATACAGTTCACTGCTGGCGGCGACCTCCGCTTCTAATTCGGTACTCTTCGATTTATACAACCTGGGCACCACCAATCCCCCGACCAAGAGGCCCGAAGCGCCCGCTACCATAGAAGCAACATAGGGAGTAACGAAATTGGCTACCAGGAAAAGGACTAACGCCATGGTTAAGGACATGGCCAGAATAGTTGACGAATACTCTTTCATGGTTTTCCAGCCGCCATACATATGGGCAATGGAATAGCCGCACATAACACAGGCGAGACCAAGGAAAATGGACGCAAAAAAGGCTAACCGCCCAGGGTCCAGGGTGGTCAAGCGCACCAGAATGGAATAAGAAGAACCCAGAGAACCAAAGGTAACAGCCCATGAATGTCCGATAAGCGCCGTAGCCGCGGCAAAAATAGGCTCATATCCTAAACCCACCAGGATGGGGGCCGCCGTGGCCACGGGGACTCCATAACCGCAGACACCCTGCACAAATCCCGGAAAAGCCCAACCCATAACCAGCAGTTGGAGGACCTTATTGCCACGGGTAAGCCTGGTAAAAGTGTCGGATATAACTTTAAAGCCCCCCACGAGGTCAACGACATTGTATACCGTCATAGCGCCCCAGATAATGTATAGCACCCACACCGTCGCCCATAACCCTTTCAACATGCCTGCTGATAATACATGTAAGTTTCCCCCAAACCACAGGTAAGCGATGACCAGGGTTAAAAGCCAGCCCACTACCCCCGACTTGCCGCCGCTCCAACGAAAAATCATCATAAGTACTAGTACCGCAATAATGGGCAAAAGGCTTACCACCCACAACCAAAGCTGAAGCTCCGGTAGGCCCCTCATATTTTTTCCTCCCTTCTGTTTATCGATGCTTTCTAAACATTAACATTCCCCAAGTCGGGGCGCTGGCGCCGGTATCTTTTGGGCTCGCCAGCGATCCGTATGGCTCCCCCTCACCCTCCGGCGGGGTTCCCGGCCAATTCGACATCCTGTCTCAGTGGCCGGCCTCGGGCATCCATGCCCTCAGCCCCGCCTCCGGGCTCGTGCGGCCTGCGGCTCCCAAGGCTCGCCCAAAGTCGCCTTACGCCAGCATCCCCGACATTTTCATATTTCCTCTCGGAAGCACCTGTTTATCAGCTTCTTTGATTTAAATTCATGGGCCCGGCAAATTGATTTTTTAATAGCAACTGCCTTATTTTCACCTCCCTGTTGTTAGATTAACCAGAGCGGGCTGTTTGGCCCCTCCACAGTACAATGAACCACTATATGTTGAATATGTCGATGCATTTTACTGTATATTTCGACTTTAATCGACCTAAAACACCCCGGACGCAGGATACCCCGAGCGCTTTTCAAGCGCTCGGGGTATATTACACTTAGGCCGAAGTGGCCACAGCCGGTACGGTAATACCTACTTCGGCGCAGCGGGCATCCACAAAGGCCTGGAGCTTCTCGATATGCTCGGGCTGCAGGTGGGCAAAACGTTTTTGCATCCTCAGATATTCGCTGACCGGCTTGCGGGTCTCCAGCTTAACCGACAATGTATATTCGCCGTTCTCGTACTCATAAAGCTGGAACATCCCCGTCTGCACAGCCAGTTTGGCCATCTCAATAGTCTTGTTGGGAGGGAACTGCCAGCCCTTGGGACAAGGAGCCTGTATATGGATGTAAGCAGGCCCTTCCACATTGAGACCTTTCCTCACTTTATTCATCAGGTCTACCGGCCAGCCGATGGAAGCTGTAGCTACATATTTTAATTCGGGATGGCCGTGGGCGATAATCTTGGGGTTATCCTTGGGGAAGAGCTTCTTGCCCTCAGGAACCACAGGACCAGCCGGTGTAAAGGTTGTCCAGGCTCCATAAGGCGTAGTGGGCGAAGTCTGGATACCGGTGTTGGCATAAGATTCGTTATCGTAACAGATAAAGAGCACATCATGGCCGCGGTAGAGCATGCCGGACAAAGCCTGCAGGCCTATATCCACGGCACCCCCGTCACCGGCCATCACGATGACATGGGGTATCTCGCCCTGGTACTTTTTCTTGCGGGCCATGACCTTGAAGGCCGCTTCAATGCCCGAAGCCACCGCGCCGCCGTTGGTGATCTGGGCATGGATCCAGGGTACCCGCCAGGGGCCGCAGCCGTAGCTGGTATTGGCCACATACATGCAGCCTGTAGGACCGATAAAGATGGTATTGGGGCCTGCCGCTTTGGCCACCAAGCGGTAGGCTAAAGCCGGGCCGCAGCCTGCACACGTGCGGTGACCAGGCACATAATATTCTTCATCAGGAGCCTTCTTTATGGATGGAATCCTCTCTAACATTACATTCCCTCCTTCCACCGGGCTTTTATAGTTCAAAGGGCAGCCAGTAAGCCGTCTTCTCGACTTTGCCGGTCTTGGCAATCTCCTTTAGCTTCTGGAACATGCGGTAGAATTCGTCATGGGTCACGACTTCGCCGCCCAGTCCGGCCACAAACCCCACGGTCTTAACTTTATCGCCGAAGTCGTAGAGGGCCGCTCTGAGTTCGCTCAACAGCACGCCGCCATTGCAGGAGATGCCGAAATTCACCGAGTTATCCAGTACACCGATGGCCTTAAACCTGGACATCCGCTGGCGGATCTCCTCAGTGGGGAAGGGGCGGAAAGTCCGCAGCCGCACCACACCTACTTTTTCACCCAGGTTGCGCAGACGGGCCGCCACCGACTTGGCCGTGACCATGTGGGCGCCCTGACCGAAGATGACCACTTCGGCATCATCGGTGAGATATTCTTCCAGGAAGGGATCGTACTTGCGGCCGAAGATGCGGGCAAACTCTTCGTGGGCTTCCTTTAGTACCTGATAGGCGGCCTGTACGGCCTGGTAGCGCTGGTACTGCAGGGGTGGCCCCATGGCCGGCTCAATCTGGGCTCCGATGATCATGGGATTTGTGGGGTCCAGGACATGGTGGTTTTTGTAGGGGGGCAGAAATTCCTTAACCTGGGCCGGGTCAGGAATATCCACTTCTCCCAGGATGTGGGTCACATAATAGCCGTCCTGGCACACATACTGGGGCAGCAAGACTCGCGGGTCCTCACCTACGCGGTAATAAATAAGGTGCATATCCAGCACTTCCTGCTGGGTAGAAGCCCAGCCCTGTATCCAGCCCTGGTCGCGACAGCATTCAGCATCGGTATGCTCCGAACCGAAATCGCCGGGCGGGTCCAGGGTACGGTCGCCAATGGCCATCTGTACCGGCAGGCGCTCACCGGAAATAGGAGAATACACTTCAAAAGCATAGGTCACGCCTACACCGGAGCTTCCGGTAAAGGTCCGCGCTCCGGCGGCCGAAGCACCGTATACTACGCTCAGCTGGGCATGCTCGCCTTCACCGTGGATAAATTCGGCATCCAGCTCCCCATCGGCCACCATACGGGCTAACTCGGACATGATACCCGTATAGGGACGAATGGGATACGAACAAATTACATCCACATCGGCCAGTTTCACGGCATTGGCTGCCGCCACACATCCCGAAATTCGTCGAACTTTGCCCATAATTGTCACCTCCCAGAATTATTAATCTTTAAAGTTAAGCTCGGGAACATGGCTTATGGCCCCGCTGGGGCAAACCTCTGCGCAGATGCCACAGCCTTTGCAATACTTCAGGTTAAAAATGGGTCCTTCATCGCTGCGAGTAATACAGGAATCGGGGCAGTAAATCCAGCACGTATCACATGCCGTGCAGGCCTCAGGATCCAGAACCGGCCGGCGCATCCGCCAGTTGCCGGTAACCATTCCCTCATTCTCGGACACCGGCGAAGGCACCGTTCCGGCAAAGGGCAACTGCTTTAAGCGCTCGCTGGCGCTAACGGCCACTTCCTCCACAGCACCTTTGGCCTCCAGCCTGGTAACCCTGGCCAATTCATAACCCCGGCGCATGGCCTCCGGGTTTTTAACGACTGCCGCTAAATTGTCCAGACTTACGATATGGGTAGCCTTAACGACGGCGCCGGCCAGCGGAGCCGAAATACCTGCACCTATACCTGTAGCATCGGTGGCACCCTCGGCGCCCGACAGGGTGGTCACGGCACTGGACAAACTGGAAGCATCCACGGTGACCAGAGTCTCTAAATTCCCGGTATCACCCAGGAAACTTAAGATCTCTTCCGGCGAACGCCTGGTATTCACCACCAGCACGCCGCCTTTGCGCAGCCCCCGGAGAACCGGCACACCTTTGACCAGAGTTTCTTCCACCAGGATTACAATGTCCGGCGTTTCATTTTCGTAGATATACTTGCTTTCAATGGGATCAGTGCTTATGCGGGCATAAGTTCTAACCGGTACGTATACGCGATCAGGGAGATCAACGTAGTTTTCCCAGGCTTGGACGTATTTGCCCTCCCTGGCAGCCGCCTCAGCCAGGGCTACCACTATATCGCGGGCATCCTTGTTCATGACTACGCCCCGGGCCCATACGGTAATCTGTTTCAGACCGGGTTCAGCAAAAAGATTGCTTGAAGCAGACAAGTTAGTGGCCTCCTTTCTTCACAGTTTAATAATTTTTTGTAAGGTAACAGCAATATACTGGGCCTTCCCCCCATCACCTCCCTATTTTGGTTACCTCGCGGCTACTTCCTTGAGTATGCCACACAGGACGGAGGTTGCGATTCTCCGGCCTGACTTGTTCCGGGAATTTTTCTTCCAGCACCTCCCGCATGGCTTGTTCCAAATGCCTGAAGCTGATACACCATCTCACTTTATCTTCTGCTGCTATTTTACCGCTCTCCACTACTTCGCTTAAAGCTAAAAGCGCAGCCCGTTTGCAGACAGCTTCCAGCTCAGAGCCCACCAGGCCTTCGGTCATGTTGGCCAGGGCTTCCAAGTTTACATCCTCGCTTAAAGGCCGCCGCCGCAAATGAACCTGGAGAATAGCCAACCGCTCTTGGGGACCGGGTGGCGGAAAATCTAAGATAATATCAAAGCGCCCTGGTCGTAAAACGGCAGGATCTACTAGATCAATACGGTTAGTGGCTGCCAGCACTATTACTTCCCTGAGCTCTTCTAAACCATCCAGTTCCAATAAGAACTGGCTCACCAGGCGACTTCCTATATTACCGCCTTCGCCGCTCTTGCGGGTAGGAACCAGAGCATCGATCTCATCAAAGAACAGGATGCAGGGGGAAGCCTGGCGAGCTTTACGAAAGATCTCATGCAAAGTTTTTTCTGCTTCCCCCCACCAGTGGGAAAAGAGGAGGGAACTATTTACCGAAATGAAATTCACCTGGCTTTCGCGGGCCAGGGCCTTAACTACGAGAGTTTTGCCTGTACCCGGAGGGCCAGAAAGGAGAATACCTTTCGGAGCCTGCAGATTAAAATGCTGAAAGAGATCGGGATAGCGCAGGGGCCATTCCACCAGGGATCGCAGGCGAGCTTTTATAGAATCGAGGCCTCCTACATCTTCCCATGTAGCTGCCGGAATTTCCATGGCAAATTCCCTGGTAGCCGAGGGCTCAACTTCTGTCAGGGCATCCAGAAAATCGCGCATGGTTACCTGCAGTTGCAGGTTAACTAGGGCCTCGCCCCCCAGGGGGATTTCTTTCAGTCCACGCCGTAGAGCGTACATTCCGGCTTCCCGGCAAAGGGCCGCCAGATCCGCTCCCACAAAGCCATGGGTCATGGCTGCCAGGCGAGAGAGGGAGACATCGGGGGCCAGGGACATGCCCCGAGTATGTATCCTTAAAATTTCTTCCCGCCCCCGCTGGTCAGGAACATTAATGGCAATCTCCCGGTCAAAGCGACCCGGCCTCCGCAGGGCGGGATCCACCATATCGGGAATATTGGTGGCTCCGATCACAATAACGTGTCCCCGCGACTCCAGGCCGTCCATGAGGGCGAGTAACTGGGCCACTACCCGTTTCTCCACGTCTCCGTGGACTTCGGCCCGGCGCGGCGCAATGGCATCTATTTCATCCAGGAAGATGATGCTGGGGGCTTTTTTGCGCGCCTCGTCAAAAACCAGGCGCAGCCTGGCCTCGCTCTCGCCGTAGTATTTGTGCATAATTTCCGGGCCATTGACGTGGATAAAGTGAGCCTCCGTCTCGCTCGCTACCGCCCGGGCAATCAAAGTTTTTCCGGTACCCGGGGGACCGTACAGGAGTATCCCTTTGGGCGCCTCCACTCCTAGACTTCTAAAAAGCTGCGGATACTTCAGGGGGAGCTCGATTATTTCCCGCACCCGCTGGACTTCTTTAGCCAGGCCGCCGATATCCTCGTAGGTCACCCGCTGTCCTTTGCTTTCGCCAGCTTCTCCCCCTTTAAAGCGCAGGGCTGTATCCTTGTTGATGACCACAGCGCCCCGGGGCGTAACCCCTTCTACCGTAAAGGCTTCTTCCCTGCCGCTGAATAGAGTAATGCTAACTTGATCCCCGGGTACCACCGCCAGACCCAAAAGGCGCATCTTTATATGGGTTATCTCATGTTCCCCTTCTAAAGTCCAGCCTGGAAGTACAGGAGCCAAAACTACTACCTTCGCCCTTTGCCATTCCACCGGTTCCAGGGTTATCTCTTCCCCTATACTTACCTGGGCATTGTGGCGGAGGGTTCCGTCCATCTGGATGGCTCCCGGGGAACACCGGTCGGGGAAGGCGGGCATCACCCGGGCTACAGTGGTCCGCTTGCCGGTAATGGCTACCACATCTCCTATATGGACCCCTATTTTTTCCATTACCTCGGCTAATACACGGACAATCCCCTTGCGGGCGTCTTCCACCATGCCCTCTATTACTTTAAGCTGCACTTTCCCTTGCATAGGTGTCCCCCTGAAGTACCGTAGCCCCCAACCGACGACCAGGGTCGTTGAGGTCGTATCAATGGTATACGGTATACCCAAACACGTTCTATCAAGTCCCCTTTCTGGGGAGGCAGTCCTCGGGACTCGATCTCAGACTTAGAGAGAAATATCAACTAACCGCTCCTGCTCGAAGGAGACAAGCCAACAGGGAGATGGGGTTGTTTCCGTAATAACCTGCCCTATCCGGTAGAGCACTGCTACCCAGTAATATAGGGCCATTTCGTACTAACCGGCCATGCCCAAGGACCGCACAGCTTCCGCTATTGTTTGGTATACCAACCTTGCATTTATATATTCGCTGCCCATGGAGAGAATCCTGCTCCCCATTAAAAATTTTTTGGGGAAAATTTACATAGTTTCCTTTTCCTCCTCCAAGGCCAGTTGGGCAAAATAAGCCTCCCGGGAATTGTCGATATGTTGCCGGGCCAGCTTTTCTGCTCGGTCGGCATCCCGCGCCTTAAGGGCCTCCAGGATCTCCCGGTGCTCCCTGGTGGCTGTGTTGATCCGACCGGGAACAGCATAGCCCACTTTAGTAAACCCGACAATATACTCCGCCAGGTTCGTAATCATCTGTTCCAGGCGGGGGCTCTCTGCTGCCTGGTAAATCAGGCCGTTATACTCCACGTGCAACTTCTGGAGTACCTCCATATCCCTGCGGGCCCACGCTTCCTCCATGGCCTTTACTAACTCTTCCAGGCGTTCCAACTGCTTGGGCGTGATGTTCTCCGCCGCCAGCCGCGCGGCCAAGCCCTCCAGAACCGCCCGGATGTTGTAAATTTCCCACGCCTCCCGTTTAGAAATGCGGGCCACTACTACCCCCCGCCTTGGGACGTGTTCCACCAGCCCTTCCAGTTCCAGCTTGCGGATGGCCTCCCGCACCGGAGTCCGGCTGACGCCCAACTGCCGTGCCAGGTGGCGCTCCACCATTCGTTCGCCCGGCTTCAATTTACCGGTTAGAATCGCCTCCCGCAATATATGGTATACCTCTCTACGAACAGGCTGGTAGGAACTCAGGTCCAGCGGTTTCAAGACGCTTTCCACTTTATCCCTCCTTACTCCGGCGGTATTCCGAATACCACAATAAATTTAGAAGAGCGGCCTCCTTGGAAGCAAGTATAATCTGGCCGTGAAAAGGCATAATCCGTTTAATCTCCCGGCTTCCAGTCCCCAAAGGCGGCCGCTCAGCGGACGTGGATGAAGCCCCGACCCGGGATTGCTTCGCCGACAATGCGGGCCACTTTTACTCCCCGCTGGTGGAGCTCGGAAAGCAAAAGGGAGGCTTTCTCTGGGGCCACGGCAATCAGCAGGCCCCCCGACGTTTGGGGATCGTAAAGGACGTCCTGCAAGGCCTCCTTAATCTGGCTCTCAAAATGCACCTTCCCTTGCATATGACGCCGGTTGTTGTAAGCCCCGCCGGGTACCAACCCCATAGCGGCAAAATCCGTGGCTCCGGGCAGCAGGGGTATTTCTCGGCTTTCTAGAACAATGTCCACTCCACTACCCTGTGCCAGCTCCAAGCAATGACCCAACAGGCCGAAGCCCGTAATGTCTGTACAAGCGTGGACGCCTACCTCGGTCATAGCCACGGCAGCATCCCGGTTAAGCATGGCCATCCAGCGCCCCATCTCCTCCTCCATCTCTGGCTCTGCCATATCCGCCTTGAGGGCAGTGGCCAGGATACCGGTACCCAGAGGCTTGGTGAGAATAAGCTTGTCACCCGGCCGGGCGCCCGAGTTGGTAACAATCTTATCCGGATGGGCTATTCCTGTAACGGCTAAACCGTATTTTGGTTCTTCATCTTCTATACTGTGCCCTCCTACCAACACAGCTTCTGCTTCCATAATTTTTTCGGCCCCGCCCCGCAGGATCTCCCCCAGAACACCCAGGTCAACTTTCCGGGTAGGGAAACAAACCACGTTCATGGCTGTCAGGGGCCTGCCGCCCATGGCGTAAATATCGCTCAGAGCGTTGGCTGCGGCAATCTGGCCGAACAGATAAGGATCGTCGACAATGGGCGTAAAGAAATCCAGAGTTTGAATCAGGGCTACGTCCTCGCTGAGGCGGTAGACTCCTGCGTCATCAATAGTTTCTATCCCCACCAGCAGGTTAGGGCTTTGCAAGGCTTGCACCGGCAGTACTTGCAACAGTTGGCCAAGGGTCCCCGGACCCACTTTAGCCGCTCACCCGGCACTGCAGGACATCTGCGTTAAGCGAATTCTCTCTTGGCCCACCTGTATCTCCCTCCCTTACCTTCCAGGATGGTCATCAAACACCCCGGTAAACCCTACTTCCATTTTACCACAAGAAGGTTAAGTTAATTATAACGGGTAGTTATGTGACCTTTTTTGGCTCAGAGCGCGTACCAAATCTCGCAATAATTCCCGCTCCTGCGGAAGGCAAGTATCCAGGAAAGAAACGATCTCCTCCTTTTCATCGCTGTAATCCTCGGTAGCCGGGCGGCGGTATTGGTTAATAACCCTGATAAACTGAACCAATCCTTGGATTTCTTCATCGCCCCAAGAATTCAAAAGGTTCACCAGTTCTTGAAGGGCGCTGCGGTGTAAGCCGGAAGGTAAGGGCACTTCGTCTTCCATCAAAAAGTAACAGCTGGAAACCCCCAAAGCTTCAGCCAGGCGGTGTAAAGTACTCAGGGAAGGCTGGATGCGGTCGGTTTCAATTTGGCCGATGAGGCTGTGGGAAATCCCCACCTGATCGGCCAGTTCTTTCTGGGTGAGTCCCATCTTCTCCCGCAACCGCCTTAATTTGCTACCCAGGCTTTCTCCCCGTTCGGCTTGCAAAAGCGAACTGGTACTAACCTCCAAGGCCGCAGCCAATTTTTCTAGGGTCTTTAAGGAAGCCGTGGACCGGCCCCTTTCTATTTCGCTAATGTGGGCCAGGGAGACTCCCGATCTGCGACTCAATTCGTTTAAGGTAAACCCTTTTTGTTCCCGCAGCCTCCGGAGTTTAGCACCCAGCCGGTTGTCCTCCTCGTTGGTTGGGCGGCCGTTTTCCTGCTGGAAATAACTAATATCCACCCCCAGGATATTGGCTACTTCAGCCAGGGTGGCCGCCGAAAGGCGCCGAGTGCCCTCCTCCACCTCTCTCATGCAGTCGGGTGCGATGTCCAGCATATCAGCAAGAGTTTCCAACGATATCCCACGTTCTTCCCTAAGCTGTCTGAGCTTGGGGCCTATGGATATGGACATGACTTGTCACCTACTTCCTTCCCTTGCTAACTTCCGAGGCTTAAAGCCTCTTTTACCCCACCGGTCACTATCGCCACAAAATTGGGAGCCCAGTCGGGGTGCGCAGGCGCATAGAGGTGGTTGTAGCTGGCCAGGATTTGTCGGTAAATAATGCCGTCAAATCCGTCCTCAACCCCCCTACCCCGCAACACACGGTAGGCAAAACCGACCTTTTCCCTCTCCAGATTTACAACTCGCGAATGATGGAATTCGTGGCCCTTAACGTGTGCCCCGGGGACAAAAAAGGGGTTGCCTGCGCGGGCTTCCAGCACGGTATATCCATGACCCTGGGGTTTCTTTTCCATCTGAACATCCAGGGGTAGCGCACCGACCATTTCGTATCCTTTACCTTCCCAGTACAGGCGGCGGGCCAGGTACATTAGCCCCCCGCATTCGGCATAAATGGGCAGGCCGTTTTCCGCCGCACGGCGGATGGACCTCCGTAAAGCAACGTTGGCCTCCAGGTCGGCGGCAAAGACTTCGGGGAACCCGCCCCCAATGTACAGTCCGTCGACGGCCGGCAAACAACTGTCTTCCAGGCTATCAACGGGGACCAGTTGGGCACCGGCCCGGATTAAAGCCTCCAGATTTTCTGGATAATAAAAATGAAAAACCCGGTCCCGGATTACTCCCAAGCGGACGCTGGTCTGAGGGGATGATTTGTCGGGAACACATTCACAAGCCAGGGGACGTGTTGCCCTGGCTATATCCCAAATTCGCCCGACGTCCACGGTTCTCTCCACCGCCGCCCCGGTGGCCTCCAGGGCGCGGTGCAGGTCTTCCCTTTCCGCCGCGGGTATCAAGCCTAGGTGGCGGTCGGGAATAAGGTAGGTGTCATCTTTAGGTAAAGCTCCCACCACCGGTAGGCCCGTATATTCTTCTACAGCCCGGCGCAGCATATCTTCATGGCGGGGTCGTGACACCCGGTTCAGGATAACACCGGACAGCTTTACCCGGGAGTCAAAATGCTGGAAACCCCGTACTAACGCTGCAACGCTGCGCGTCATGCGGGTAGTATCAACCACCAGCAGCACAGGTGCTTCCAGGGCCAGGGCAATTTCTGCCGTGCTGCCGCTACCCTTCAGATCCAGGCCGTCAAAGAGGCCCATTGCTCCCTCAATTATACCTGCGTCTGCTCCCTGGCAGCCGGATACAAACAGGCGCCTGAGCTCCGCCGGGCCCACAAAATACAGGTCCAGGTTACGGCATGGTCGACCTGCTGCCAGGGAGAGCCAGCTGGGGTCGATAAAATCGGGGCCCTTTTTAAAGGGTTGCACTTTAAGCCCTCGTTTAACCAAGGCTGCGATCAGACCCACGGTAACAATTGTCTTGCCGGAACGCCCATGGGGCGCCGCCAAGACAACTCTAGGTATATCTCGGCCTGAAGTCATGCTTTCTCCCCTTCTCTGCGGGCAAGGAGGTCACCTTGAGCTTTCAACCCCCAAAATGTTGAGGAAATGGTCCCAGCCGACTCGTTGAATAAAGGAGCCCAATCTCTCGCCAGGCCTACCTTCCTTTATCCAAGGATCTAAAATAAGAGCGATTTGGCTACAAATCTCCTCGTATTCCAGGGGTTTGGCAGGTACAAAGGGAAAAATGACTTGTCCCAGGGAAGGCCGGGGACCTCCCCGACCTCCTACCAGTATAGCTGCTCCCCGCTTATTGCCTATCTTAATCCCGCCGGGCGCTATTTGTACACACGAAGTGCACCGCACGCAGTGCTCCGCATTAATCGCCACGGACGTCCCCTCGGGTGTCTGTTTGGGCCGAATGGCCCCGGTAGGGCACCAGGATATGAGAAGGCCTATATCCTCATTGGCGGCAATCAACTCCCTATCGTTTACCTCCGGCAGGTCCCGGTAGACCCCAATTAGGCCAATGTCGGCCTCCACACTCCCGCCGCAGCTGTTCGGGCAACCGCTGATCGATATCTTCAACCGCGACGGTAAGTGGGAGATTGTAAAATACCGGTAAAGATAATCGCCTAGGACTTTAGCTATGCTGGGAGCGTCCAGGGCCGCATTTTGGCAGTGGACAAAGGAAGTACAGCATTTGATCTGGTGTAAAGTCCGCCCGGTCCCTCCTACCAAGAAGCCGGCCGCCGCCAGCTCCTTCAGCAGAGCATCCAACCTCGAAGGATCTACCCCAACCAACTCAAACCCCTGCCGAAAGGTACGTCGCCCGGCCAAGGCGTATTTTCTAATAAAGTCAGCCAATTTACGCAGGGAGGCGGCGGCAAGGAGACCATTAGGGGGTAGAAGTATCCTTACGCTCCACAACTCGGTACCGTCCCGGGCTATATGTTTGATTATACCCGGCCTCACTTCTTCATGCCAGACCCAGCTCCCCGCCTTTTCCTGCAGGTACGGCGGCAATTCACGGCGGAAATCGGGCATAATCCCGGCAGGTAATTCGCCCGCTTCAGTCACCGGCTCCCCTCCTTGGTCCGAGGCAAAAAACATTACGCTGGGATTTTTCAATAATTTGCGCCTATGCCTCGAGACCCAGCTCCTTCCGAATGCGCCCGGGTCCCCACCGGCTTACGAAATCACCTATTCTTTCTTTAGTGTTGCCGTATTCTGTCCATAGCTCTAAGAAGGCGCCGAAAAGATCGCCCAGGACGGGGTAATCTTCCGGCCCCCGCACAGGAATGAAGGGTACGAGGACATGGCCGATCATGGGACCCCGGGCTCCTCTATGCCCGTATTTGCCCCCCACTACCCAGGCCACCCCCCGCTCCCGGCCGGGTTCGATAGCCGGACAGTGGTTAATACATGTCATACAACGACTACATTTCTCACCGTCTATTTCCACCTGCAGGCCACAGGAATCCTGCTTAACCTTTAAAGCTGCCCCCGGGCAAGCCTCCAGCAGCTCCTGCCAACGGCCGCCTTCTTCCACCCACTTGCTAAACCGCTGGCCGTCCACCATCGGGAGATCCCGGTAGACACCGATAAAAGAATTATCCCGCTGCATCATGGCCCGAATGCAGTCGTTAGGACAGCCTGCCACACCGCTCTTACATTTATGGGGAAAGCTCGGGTACTGCTGGTCTTCCATAAAGCGCTCCCCCAGATAAGTAGCAATGTCCGGTGCATCTACCAGAGCTACCTCACACCGCGCCGGACCGCAGCAGGCTGTGACGCACCGCAAATCATTCCCTGTGGACCCCACGTCCAGGCCGAAGGTGTTTAGCTCGCGCACTAGGGGCACCATATTTTCCCGGCGGGTATAAATCTCCAAGGTCCCGCCCGTGGTGAAATGCACCAGACCCTGGCCGTATCGCTCGGCCAGATCCGCCAGAACCTCCAGGGTCCCGGCGCTCATCCAGCCCCCGGCCGGGCCTAGAATCCGCAGGAAAGGCGATTCCTCCAGTAAATGGGGATAACGGCTGGCACGGGTCGAAGCTCCGGCGGGTATTTCGGGAATGGAGATGTAACCCCCGCCTCCAAAGGCCGAGGAGCCCTCTTTAAGTCCTGCTTCATACATCGCCAAAGGGTAACTGGTGGCGGCCAGCTCTTTGACGTGGCTGGGATACTTCCCCTCCAAGAGCTGCCTGCAAAGAGGCATTCCGTCCCCCGGCTTGGCCATGCTAACACTCCTTAGGCATTGGTAATCCGGTTATCTTGCTGATTTCTCCAATAGGATTGCCTGGAAAAAGTTTGTAAATTTTTTTCTTTTCCCAGCCGCTCAGTTTGATCAAAGTACGCAAGGTACAAATGGTCTGGTGTTTAATATAATAATTATAGCTTAATTCCAAAAGATACCAATGTTCTTCTTCGAGATGGATACCCCGCTCTAATGCTCTGGCAGCGATAATTTCCCTCTGAGCATTAGAAAGGAACACCTCCATCCCCCCCAGTTTAATTTTAGCACAAGAACCAACATTTGAGGCCAGCCGTTTTTCTGGCCGGCCCCAAATCCCTTCGTTTTGTATGTCGTCTATGCTATACACATCCGGTAGGCTTGGGTAGCCCGGCAATCTTACAGGCACCCTTGGCGGGCCCGCTGGGAAAGAGGTCGTAAATTTGCTTCAGGGTAAAGCCCGTTTCTTTACAGAGTTTGCGGATCATAGGAGCAATACCGAACTGGAGATAATACTGGCGCAGGTAGTTAATGACCTTCCAGTGATCCTCCGTCAGCTCGGTTACTCCCTCCGTTTCAGCCAGGGCCTTGGCTACTGCCTCATTCCACTTATCGGGATCCTGGATGAAACCGTCCTCGTCCACTTCAATTTCCATACCTGCCAGCACCATCTTAGGCATAGTTTTTACCCCCTCACTTAAGTTTTTTAATTTAATAATTTAATCATTTATGAGCACCAGGCTCACAAAACTTTACCCCACCAGTGCGTTGGCCACCAGTTCGCTGATACCGGCAAAGCGAGCCGGGAGGTTATAGTAATTAATGATATCCCGGAACTGCCCCTTGCAATTAGAACAGGCCAGAGCCACGATCCCGGCGCCCGTTTCCTCGATCTGGCGGGCCTTGATTTTCCCATAGGTCTCCAGGCGAAACTTCAGGAAATCCCCCTTGGTCATTATGGCAAACCCGCTCCCGCCCCCGCAGCAGTAACTCATTTCCCGGTTGGGCTGCATCTCGCGGAAATCCGCGCAACACGCCTGCAGAATACGGCGAGGCTCTTCATAAAGTCCTCCCAAGCGCCCCAGCTTACATGAATCGTGGTAGGTTACAGGTTCGGGGTTCTTCCGGGGATCCACCTTGATACGTCCTTCCCGGAGCCACTGATCTATAAGTTCCAATATACTCTTAACCTGAAAAGGCCTTTCCGTCTCCGGTATCAGCCGCAACATAAGGTACTTAAAAGCCTCATAGGCATGGCCGCACTCACCTACCACCAGGGTCTTTATCCCCAGATCGACACAGGTCTTGATTTGGGCGCGCAATACCTTCTCCAACTCCACATCGCTAAAAAATACACCGTAGTTGACGGCATCGTTGATGCCCGTAGCGGGAGAATTGAGTGTCCAGTCCACCCCGGCCGCATGGAAAATTTCTACCGCACCCATAACCGTTTCGGCGAAGGCCAGATAATCTCCCGCATTATGCATCACCAGGTACTCGGCACCCTTTTTGTCCACCGGTATCTCTACTTCGTACCCCTTAAGATCTTGGATTTCTTCCTCGAGGAATTCTATTATATCCATGAAGGCGGCCGTGGGAGTCCCGGTGGCATTGCCCATCTCCAACTGCTTCCGGGTTCCCTTTTCCTTCAACTCATCCGGGGCAATACCTATGGCATCTAATATTTTTCTGGCCTCCCTAATGATCAACCCGTTGTCAATGGCCACCGGACAAACGTAGGCACAGCGCCGGCAGACCGTGCAGCGGTAAGAGCTCTCCGCCAGGGCATCCAGTTTTTCTTCCGTTAAATCCTCGGCACCTACCAGCTTGGGAAAAAGTCTGCCCGCCAGGGTGAAGTACCGGCGGTAGATCCTTCGTATCATGTCTGCCCGAACGGCCGGGTGGTATATTTCCCGGCGGCCGCTGGCCAGGTATACCGGACAGACCTCGGCGCAGGTGCCGCACTTCATACAGGTATCTAGGGAAAGAACATAGGGGAGCCAGAAGGTCCAGTTGGCTCTGGCGTCCAGAGACTTCTTCATGGCTTCCAAAAACTGGGGTACTCGTTTTTCTTGGGGCTTAAGCACTTCATCGGAAAGAGCGCGATAGTCGTCCAACACTTTTCTCAATGTAGTTCACCCCATTTTACCCGGTGGTAGGTAAAGTACTTGGCCGCAAAATGTATCATGCGTCCGAAGGGCAGATATAACAGGAATACTTCCAGGAAAAAAATCTCCCACAGAAGGGAAGGCCTGGAAGGCAAGCAGGGCGTCAGGGTTAAGAGGCCGAGGACATACTTCCTGACCACAGCACCTTCGCTGAAAAAACCGGTAACTATGCCGGTATAGGAGATAAGAAAGACAAGAAGTAGATTAATATATTCCACCGGTGTAGATAGTATCTTTAAGTCGCGGGCCATCCGCTTTAAGAGCATCCACAGGGACCCGATGGCTCCCGCCAGACCTCCCAAGAGGCCCAAAACTCCGAGGGGAAACCCCAGCACCAGGAGGAACATCCACACGGCAATCAAGTAAATACCCCAATGCATTAGAAGGGACGGCAACCATATCTTCCGGTTATGCACCTTAAGGCTCCGCAACGAAACAACCTCCACCAGCATCTCCCGCAACTGTTCCTGTACCGTACGCGGATAGGGGAAGAGTTCCCAGTGGAGGTGCCGGGGCGCCCTGGTCCAGGATAAAACTCGATAGGCAAAACCCGCCACAAAAAACAGGAAGGCTATATACGGCAATACTATCCCTATAAAGTACCACAGCCATTCCATTTTCCGGCCTCCCCTTTTTATTTCAATAAGCCCGTCCTAATTTTAGGACGGGCCCTGTCTTTACCAGCGGAATTGGACCGTGTTTCGGAAGGTCGGTACGCTGAAAATATAATCGTCAATATGCTTATCAGTAAAGGGAATGCCCGTTAGTTTGAAGAAGTTTTCCCACCCAATGCGTTCGATCCATTCACCCATTCTCTCGCCTTTACGCGCATGGGCAGCCCAAACCTCCACTAAATGCTTTACCGCCTCCACCACTTCCGGCCAGCGTGGAGGATTGTTAGGCAGATAGGGGATCGCCAGGCGCGAGAACATGGGAGCCGTCCGGGCATTGGAAACCTTGCCGCCCACCCAAATGGAGATGCCGTCATTTTCGGGATCCATAATCTCCATGGCCGGCGACATGGTATAACAGTTGCCGCAGTACATGCACCTTTCTTCAATAACGTCAACGCTCTTCAGCTTCGGATTGGGCCGGATGGCTCCCGTGGGGCAACTGGCCACCACCGTGGGAATCTCGCTCACCTTGGCCAGCAATTCGTGGTTTACTCGCGGAGGCGTGCGGTGGATGCCCAAAATGGCGATGTCGGAACAGTGCACAGCCCCACACATGTTCAAACAACAGGCCAGGGCAATGCGCAGCTTGGCCGGCAGTTTCGCTTCCTCAAAGTAGCCATGGAGCTCATCCATTACCGCCTTGACGATGCCGGAAGCATCCGTTGCCGGGGTATGGCAGTGGACCCAGCCCTGGGTATGGACCATATTGCTCAGGCAGGTGCCCGTGCCGCCCACCGGCCATCCTTTGGCCTTCACTTCCGCAATAAGGGGCTCGAGATTTTCCTTCTCGGAAAGGAGGAACTCAATGTTGTGGCGGCTGGTGAAGCGAACATAGCCGTCACAATACTTATCCGCTATTTCGCAAATCTCCCGGATTGTGTCGGTGCTCAACAGCCTGGCGGAGCCCACCCGCACGGTGTAGAGCTCTTCCCCGCTCTCGGCCACATGCTTCAGCACGCCAGGCCTAAGTATTTCATGGTAAGACCATTTCCCGTAGTTCCTCTTAATGATGGGTGGTAGCATCTCTCTGTAATATGGAGGGCCAAAATCGGTCCTAGGCATTTCGTTTCACCTCCTCCGGCCACCAGAATACGTAAGGATTGGCCCGTGGCCGGAATACCATTTGGGGTACCGGCGGTAAGCCCACAGCCCGCAGGAAGGTGCGCATACCAAGCCGGTAAATGAGCTCGCCAATGCGCTCCCTATTCTTGGCGTTTTCATCCCACCAGTCGAAAATCCTGCGCAGGAAATCTTTGAGCTCTTCGTAAGGAGGAGTGAGGTTCATAAAGGGTACGATAACCCAGCCGAGGAAAGCCGATTTGAGGATGGTGGCCTTGCCGCCCACTAGAATAGTAGCGCCCTTTTCCATCCCCGGTCGCAGGGCTTTCGGCATCTGGTTAATGCAGTGCATGCAGCGAACGCATTCTTCGGCAGAAAGCTTCAGCTCTTCGTTGTTGCTGTCCCAGGATAGGGCCCTGGTGGGACACCTATCTATAACTTCTTCCTGGATCTTAAATCCATCCTTTACATATTCAGCCACCGCAGCCTGATTAATTCGTAAAGGACCCTTCCAAGTGCCGATGATGGCCAGGTCCGCCCTCGCAATGGAAGCCACACAGTCATTACCGCACCCGGAAACTTTAATCTTAAATTTATAGGGCCACTGGGGACGGTGGAGAAAATCTTGAAACTCCAGGGTTAAGCTATGGCAAACATCAAGGGTATCGATGCACGAATATTCGCAGCGTGCCGGGCCCACACAGGCGCTGGGCGTGCGCAATCCCCCACCCGAGCCGCCCAGGTCAAAGCCGGCATCGCTTAGCTCGTCAAAACAGGGTTGCAGGTTTTCCGTGGTGGTACCCAGGAGGATAATGTCCCCCGTGGACCCGTGGAGATTGGTCAACCCGCTGCCGTACTTATCCCAAATATCACATAGGGCCCGCAAGGCCTTGGTGGTATAGAACCAACCACTGGGCTGGTTTACCCTTATGGTATGGAATTCCTTTATATGAGGAAATTCTTCAGGTTTGTTGGAATAACGGCCTATTACGCCTCCCCCATAACCCTTAACTCCGACAATACCGCCGTGTTTCCAGTGGCCCACCTTTTCTTCATAAGACAAATCCAGCTGTCTTAATAAGTCGCCCGCCGCCGGCTTTGTTTCCGCTGCCCTTTTCATTTCTTTAACGAAACTCGGCCACGGACCTCTTTCCAGCTCATCGACGCGGGGAGTTTGGGATTCGGCCAAGGTGATTCACCTCCGCTGGAGCTAAAGGATATTGCTCTTAACCGCAATTTAAAAATGCTTTTCTTTTCGAACCTGGCTAAACCACCTCCTGCAAAGCCGGGATGACCCCCTTTCAACTGCGCTTGGTGGATTGGCAAGGTATGGCCACGGCGCCAGGCACTGCTGAAAGGGCGTTCAATATTCTTGTACCTTGACCGCACCGCTAGGGCAAACGGTAGTACAGCTTTCGCACCCCAAACAATCGGTAGGATCGCCTGTTACTTCCACCTTGTCCCCTTCCATAGTCAGGATCTGAGCCGGGCAGGCGGCCGCACACTCCCCACACCCCGTGCATTCTTCTTGATCTACAGTTACAATGTACATAGCTGTTCACCCCTTTGGCCTTCGAACAATTTGTTTTCGCCCGAGCAATTATGGTTCCTTTTGCTAGTGAAAGTTCTTGGCTATAACAACATACTATTTCGACACCCTGGTTGGAAATCCTGCTATTAATAAAACAAATTACGGTATAATTAAATTAAGGAGTAAAATGGGTTCCTGAGAAGGGCTATAGTTTGAAGCCCTGGGCGAGCCCAGGGCTTGCTCTTCACGCTCTGCTACGCAAAACTTCTGCTTACCCAAACCAGGATGAACAAAAGCACAATCCCTAAACTCAAGCTATAACCTATCAGCTTCTTTTCTACCGGCAGGAGGTCGAACCATTCCTCTTCCTGCGGCAAGCGTTTTTGTTCGGCCATAATATAAACCCCCTTTTATGCAGCCGGCGGTGGCGTTATACCCTGGAAGAAAAGCCACGAAATCAGCAGCCCAATCCAGATAATAAAACCAAACAAGCAGACTACGTAGACCAGAGCCAGCTTGCCCATACCTTCTTCTTTAAGCTTCTTAAAGTTGGACATCAAACCGATGGTAAAGAAGGTGAGGGCGAAAAAGATGCCCCGGAACGTATCCGCCTGGCCCACACCAGCATTGAGCAAGCTCAGGGTGTCTTTGCTGGCGCCCGCTCCGATCAGAAGCACCAGGATGAAGAGAGCAGCATACCCCAACACGAACTTGGGGAAACGAACCCAGATATCGGCGGCGGAAACCTTTTCGCCTTCCCTCCGCTCAATCTTCCAGGCCCAAATGATGGCCAGGATAAAAGCCCAGATGGCAATGAAAATATCGATAAACACCTTGACCGTGGTGGTGGCCATTAACATCCAGCCCTCTTGCCAATTGACACCCAGGGCCGTAGCCGCCTTGGCCCGTATTAAGGCATCGACCATGGCACCGCTGGCAGCAGCGGCACCGTCGGTTTTGACGGCCAAGCCCATCCAGGCTCCGGCCACCAATGGCTCCTTATAAAGCCAGGCCTGGGCGATAAAGGGAAGTATCAGTAATTCCACCACCGCAAAGATGATTACCAGGGACGAAACGATGACCGGTACCACGGGGCGGGCCTTGATGGCACCACCTGTGGCGATGGCAGCTGAAACGCCGCAGATGGAAATACCCGAGGCCAGGGGTGCCGCCCATTCCGGAGTGAACTTGAAGTACCTACGCGATATAAAGTAGACAAGGGGCCAATAAATTAAGTAAGCTTCAATAATGGCGCAGAATCCCCGAAAAACCACCTGGGCAGCAAGTCCGGTGGATTGGAGAGCGTACAGGCCAACCTTGGCGCCTAAAATAACGATAGCCGTCTTTACAAACCACTCGGGCTTGGTGGCGTCCTGCAGGAATTTGGTAAGCCCCGGCCAGAAATTCCCGATGAGTAGACCAACGATGAGGGCTATAATAAATCCGGCTTCTCCCGTTAACCTCAGCGACCATCCGATATTATATTTGGCGTACTGGTCAGGGGTTGCTGCAACAAAGGCGTAGTGCCCTAGAACCCAACAGGCGTAGGTCAGCCAGAAAATTATAGTAAAGCCTGCTATGAAACGCCTTACGTCGCCACCCATGGCAGCTATACCAAGGCTCAGGACGACGGTTAAAAATATATAGGTCAGCACTAAAGAAACAATGCCTGACATGCTCTTGTAGACAGTGGAAACTGGAGCCAAGGCTGCCGAGAGTTCAAGCCAAATATTGGTTTTAACGACCCAGCCGATGACATCCGCCCCAGTCAATTTCACCAGGCCCAGGGCGAAAATGAAGAGCCCTATCCATACGGCCCACCAATCCTCGGTCCTCAACAACGGCGACCGCGCTTCCTTAACCTCTTGAGACATCCTTTCTCCCTCCTCCTGAAGATTTGCTTTTACACCTACACCTCCGCTTCCCAGGGGCTTAGTCCTCCTTTCCCAGGGCCTCACCTCCTCCTCCTACAGTTATAGAGTTCACTTTCTCTACCCCGGCAATTGCCTCGTCCTCCCAGCAGGAATTACTAGGCGACGCCGCAAACTCTTGCCCGGATCATGTTTATTCGTTTTAATTAAAGGATAATTATGTTAATCAAAAGCATGATCACTCAAACACTTATCCGTTCCGTTGAAATACCAAGCACTCTCTTGTGGTTTTAATCACAAACCTATTTTATATTTACGACATATCTAATCAGATTCCTGCTATAGATAAAAAAATTATAAAAAAATTCCCTGCCCATAAAAATATCTAAGAGCAGGGGATCTCTATTATGACTAAAATTTATAACTAAATCTAATGCCTTCCCAGCTCAGGATGTACCTGGTAACGTCTGGCTGCTAAGAAATGTTCTTGGAAACTGCGGCTGAACTCGTGGGACCCGTCAGGCCGGGCCACAAAATAGAGATAATCGGTACGTGCGGGATTAAGGGCGGCCAGGAGGGAAGCTCTACCAGGAGAACCAATAGGCCCTGGGGGTAGACCCATTACTTTATAGGTGTTGTAGGGAGAATCGATCTGTAAATCCTCATAGGTTAAAACCGGCTTGGGGCTCTCCAGCAAATACTCTACCGTGGCACAGGATTCTAGTTTCATCCCCCGTCGCAGGCGGTTTAAAAATACCCCTGCTATAAGGGGGCGTTCTCTATCTAGTTTGGCTTCCTTCTCTACCATGGAGGCCAGGGTCACAATCTGAAGGGTGTCAAGCTCCAGCCCCGGAGCACGTTGCTCCTCAACTTCCTCATAAACCTGTTGGAAGCGGTCCAGCATCAGTTGGATGAGAGTTTCCGCGGAAGCTCCTACCGGTACTCGATATGTATCAGGGAAAAGAAAACCTTCCAGGTAATGGGAACCCGGAGATATCCCTTCCAGGAACGGATAGTTATAGGGTTTGGCAGCTGCCTGCCAAAATTCCTCCTCGCTCACCAATCCCTTGTCGGCCAGGAGGCGGGCAATTTGCTTAAGGGTAAAACCCTCGGGAATGGTGAATTCTTCTTCCATTACCCGGCCTTCCACCAGCTGCTCCAGTATGCGGGGTAGATTTTCGCCGGGGCTGAGCAAGTAAACGCCGGGCTTTAACTTCTGGTCGGCCTTTTGCCGAGCGGCGTAAAAGCCGAAGGCCCAGGCGCTGCGGATTATCCCGTGTGTTTCCAGCAACCGGCCGATCTCTGCGGCTGTAGCACCGGGGCGAATGCTTACTTTAACCGGCGGGGCATCTTCCTCCCCCGGTGGGGCGATAAGATATTGCCACCAGGCCCAACCGCCGGTCAAGACAAAAATCAGAACCGTGGCCAGAATTAAGGCACCCAGTTCCAGGCGCCTTGATTTCCACTTACTCATAATTTTACTCATAATTTTACCGCATTCCGGCGGCTGTCCCACTAATCAATCTCTCCCTCCAACTTTTTTATTCATTATAGCAAGAGGGAGACAGGCTTGTCACCCCGTCTCTCAGCTGACGTATCCCCACCTATGAAAAACCGCAACCCTGATTTTAGATGATTTAGGCTGCAGGAGAGGGTATTTCTGCCATCGTTTGCTCTTCTCCTACGAGAGACGTAATTTTTTGCGGCAAATCGTTGTCAACTTTGTACGGCAGCGCCCTTTTGTGCATGCGGCGTATTTTCTTTTGCCGCAAGTCCTCCTTGAGGTAGCGATACTCCGTGTTCTTCGTCAGCAGGGCCCAGA
>JAZHPA010000011.1:0-69810 GCA_051024685.1 Moorellaceae bacterium AZ2
TTTGGCTACCGCTCAGGTTTAGTCGCTCGCTTCCAAGCCTAAACAGGCCTGCCCTGCAAAAAGTGGGGATAACTCAGAAAAGGGCCCGACAACAGAAAGCGTCATTATAAAGGGGGTTATGGCTGTGTCCAGTGCGGTAGCTTACATTAAGCTGGAAGAGGCATTAAAAAAGCCGTGTTGCCCTCTCTGTCATATTGTCCGAAGGTTCACGGGGAAGGCTGACGAAATTAAATAAAGTAAAACCGGGGAAACGGGAAGTTCCCCCGGTTGTTTGCCTTAGCTTGCTTATTATTCCCCAATAGGGATATTTTTGCCGCGCCGTAGGCCGGCTTCTTTTTTAGGAAGCTTGACAGTTAAGAGGCCATTTTTATAGCTGGCTGTAATTTTGTCCTCATCTACACCCTCCAGATAGAACTTGCGCTCGATGCTGCCGCTCCTGCGTTCCTTGCGGATGAAGTTTTCCCTGCTTTCATCTATGGCTACTTCCTGTTTCACTGATATGGTAAGTACGTTGTCATCGTAGACAATCTGGATATTCTCTTTTTCCAGCCCGGGTAATTCGGCTTCCACGATGTACTCCCTATCGGTTTCCTTCACGTCGGCTCTGAAGGGCTGACCCCATACCGGGATCAAGAATAGATCTTCGTTGAACAGGCGTTCAACAAAATTCTCCAGATCAGAGAATATCGGCCTTAAACCTCTCCTCTTGCCATAAAAAGGTATCAGCCCAAACATTCCCCCCACCTCCATCTCAATATTTTATGCTTTTATAAGTTTGGGGTTAGCTTACGCTTTTTATTTTAGATTGATAGTCAACAAAAGTCAAAGTCAAAAATGGTTAATAAAATCCTCTGGGAGTTGTTTGGCGCTTATGAGAGTTATTTTTTTCCTAAAATAACCTTTGAGCTTAAAATTATAGCGTCAAGTAAAGGAAGCAGTTTTTAAAGAGGGGAGACCGGCGTTACGGGGGAGAAGATTTAGCCGGTCAACCCCGGCAACGGTCATCGAGCCATAACGGAGGCTGAACTATATGCCATTCACGGTAAAAGATTGCCGCACATGAGCAAAAGAAGGGAAATATCGCGGAGTAGTCTTCAAATATTCCTTATACTTTTCTCCAAATAGTTCTAGCATTTCCTTTTCTTCACTTTTCGCCAGAGAATGATACTTCCAGATCAGTATAGGCCCCATAATTAAAGTAATTAAGGTGGGCCACTGGATTAAAAAGCTAATAATGATTAAGAAAAAGCCTGCATATTGAGGGTGGCGAATATATTTGTATATCCCGTCAGTCACCAATTGTCCGCGGGCCTTATGAATTTTTTTCCACCCAATGTATATCATAATCAAAGCTATCACCAATAAAATGTCGGTACCTGGATGAACAATAAACGAAATAATGGGAGAGTTACCCAAAAAAACCTTGAGCAGGTGTCCGTTGGAATGTGAAAACGGGTCCACTACGGGGTATTTTTCACCTAACCAGGAGGACAACAGGTATATAGTCAAAGGGAAGCCGTACATTTCCGTAAACAGAGCGACAAAAAAGGCACTTAAAGCCCCCATACTCTTCCAGTCTCTTTTCGTTCTCGGCTTGAATGCTGCAAGTACAATGAACGTCATGAATAGAATACTCCCTATTACAGCTGGCCAATATCCATACTCGTATACATTTCCATAACCCATATCAACCGCTCCTTTCTTCAGCGAATTTGCCGCGATAATTGACTTCCAGTTCAAGAGAACTTGCCTTGGCAACTCCAACGGTGGCATAGCTTCCTGTGGTTCTAAAAGCTGCGACGAACAAAATTTACCTCTCTGGTTGCGGGCCCAGGTTTTAGACTAAAGCTCATGTTTGCCGCTGTAGGAATCTACGGCCCCAAACTGTAGAAAACAAGGAGAGATAATCCGATTAATAAACCTAACAGTACCAGCTGCCAAATCAGGTTATCCTCCATATTTGCTGCAATGCTCCTAATTTCACCAACTGTTGCTGCCTGGAGACTACCTGAGTCTACACCTGGCCTGGATCGATGCCTTAGCACTACACTTACCAGGACGGCAGCAATTATAAAGAGCAAGCTGGCTGCATGGGCCACCGACAAGGGGCCAAAGAATGGGGGATTGTAGCGAGTAAACTCTACTATTCCCCGGATAGCTGCGTATAGCGCCGTAAAGTGTAAGAATAGCTGCCCATCATAGGTAATTTTTTTCCTTTTACGCCACAGGTAAAAGAAGAGGAAGTAGTCAAGGACAAACTCATAAACCTGCGCCGGGTGGAGCCATTGGCCGTATACCAGAACCCCCCAGGGCCAGGGTTTACTCATGGGCCGGCCAAAGACATCACAGCCTATCCTGCCGATAGCAATGCCCAGGGCCAATCCCGGTGCTACGGTATCTGCTAAACGCCAGAAGGGTATCCGGTAAAGCCTGCTAAACAGCAGGCCTGCTAATATACCCCCGATAATTGCTCCATGGATGGAAAGGCCGCCCTCTTGAAGATGGAAGAACTTCCAGGGATTTTGCCAGTAATATACCGGGTCGGCAATAAGAACGTAACCGATCCGGGCTCCCACGATTCCTAAAATTATAGCCCATAAAGCAAAATCCAGTATCTTTTCTGCATTTAACCCCTTGCGCTTTGCTTCCCGGTAAATTATAAAGACAGCTGCCAGCGTGCCCAGGGCGATCATAAAACCGAAAGTATTAATTGGTAAGGGACCTAAATAAAAAAGTACCCGCCGCATTCGCTACCCCTTTCTAACGTAAACCTCTTCCCAGCCGGCATTCAATTGCTCCTTTTTTCCAGATACCGGGCCATTTTTGCCGCGAACCTCAGGTACTACTTTTGTCCTACGCCAGTTTTTTCACGGGTGCTCTTGCCACCAAAGCTCCCTCCAGGTCGATATACTCGTTAATGCCTCCATGAAGAATGGCAACCCTATAACCCAACAGGGTAAGCAGTGCCCCTATAAGCGAGGCTCTCTGTCCGGTATTACAGACAAGAAGCAAAGTCTTTGCTTTAGGAATCCACCATTTTAGATACCCAATACGGGTATCTAGTATTGAATTCATTTAAATTATATTTTACACGGCATCCGGTGTCAAGGAACTTCACAACAACTACAACATTACCTGGCAGACCCTTTTACCACAAATAATTCTCCTGGAGTTGGCAATAGGCGGGGTGATGCAACGGCGGAATGCCCGAAACTTTTCGGCAGGGGTATAACAGGGTGATGAGGGTGAGATTTTTCTTCAGACAAGCAGGTCGTGGGATGGAGGAAGGTGTGCATAAATTAGCCATATAAGGTATATCCTACAGCTAGTGGAGGAGGTGATAGAAGTGCCCCGTATCAAGTGCTCGGTAGACGACTGCCTTTACCAGGAAGGCAGTGAGTGCAAGGCATCCAGTATCCAGGTTCGCCCGACGGCCATGAATCACATGACCACGGTGTCCGATGATACGGCATGTGGAACTTTTATACCCAGACATACGGGCGTAATGAAAAAATGAAAAAATAAGAGAGTTAAAGGCTCCGCCGCCAGGGACGGGGCCTTTAACTCTAAGAGGATTTCAAATTATATAATATTCCAACCCAGGCAGTACCCAAGGGCGATGTGCAGGCCCATGGTAATGTATAGGCCAGGAGCTTGCGCCTTTCCAAGCTCATAGTTTCCGGCATGGTCAGGGTCAGCTTGTACCCCTTGGCGGCCGCTACCATGGCCAATTATGCAGTAATTTTATCACTTTAGTATACTATTCATCAAGAAGATTTTAATCTGAGTTATCCCTACTTTTCGCTGTGGTGGCCTGCTTAGGCTTCAAGCGAGCGACTAAAATCGAGCGGTCGCCAAACTTAACGAGATTGGAAGAGGAGGCGGACCCGATGGCATGGAGGCCCGAGGCCGGCAATGGAGACAGGATGTCGAATTTGCCGGGAAGTCCGCCTTGTAGTTTTTGTAATGAAAAGGGCGAAGGAAAAGGGCCCTTGACAACTTTTCCTGGTCGAGGTAAAATCGAACCAAATTCCAACTAAAACGATAGAAAAACTTAATTATCAGTGGGGGGTTAAGGTGATGAGTATCAACGCCTGTGAAGAGCGGGAGACCATTTTTCCGTACCTGGCTTGATTCCGGGTAGGGTAAGGTTATAGGGGCAGGTAGTGATGCCGGCCAAAAGCTTAAAGGAACCTTTTTTACCATAATGCTTCTACAGCGATACAAAAAAACTGCCTGCGGGCTTCGCCAATAAAGAGGGGGGAGAAAAATGGTTCAAGAGGTCAAAACAAACCGCTCGCCGCTTTTGAAAAGTGAGGATTGGTGGGCAGTATGGATCGGGTTATTCATTGTTTTCCTTGGTCTGTTGAAGGTAACCGGCGTTGACGCCATTGGCTGGGTGGTTAAAACCAATATATGGCTCGATCTTTCCAGGGCCCTCGCTCCGGTTTCGGAGGTGTACAGGGGTGTTCACGGTGTGGTCTCACTTTTTCTTACTTATCTCTTTATCACAGCAATCCTCGCTCTTGGCGTGGCTGCCATGGGAGGCAATGTCAGGCGCTTCGTTGCGGGGTTTACCATTATCTTCTTCATTACGTACCTCAGCCTGATTATCGGTAACTACGCCTATATTGCGGCAACGCCGGACCAGTTGGCCAAAGTGAATATTCCCTGGTCCCTGGGGATGACCGGGGAGGCGGGATTTATTATCGCCCTAATCGTGGGTTTAATTATCGGCAACTTTTTCCCGGGGCTAACAAGATATCTGCAGGAAGCTACCAGGCCCGATTGGTTTGTAAAGACAGCCATCGTTATCCTTGGTGCTAAAATCGGACTTGCGGCCCTTCAGTCTACGGGCCTGGCCGCCCGGGTAATCTGGCGAGGCTTATTTGCTATCGTCGAAGCTTACTTGATTTACTGGCCCATTGTCTACTTTGTTTCCCGCAAGTACTTTAAATTCACCCCTGAATGGGCCGCACCCCTGGCCTCCGGCATTTCGATTTGCGGTGTTTCGGCAGCCATTGCCACCGGTGGTGCCATCAAGGCGAGACCAGTTGTGCCCATTATTGTTTCTTCCCTGGTTGTTATTTTTGCCGTCGTAGAGCTGCTAATTTTGCCCTTTGCCGCCCAGGCCTGGCTCTACAAGGAACCTATGGTCGCCGCGGCCTGGATGGGGTTGGCTGTCAAGACCGACGGGGCGGCGGCGGCGAGTGGCGCCATGGTCGATGCCCTGATCAGGAGTAAGGCCGCCGGCGCCCTGGGTATCAGGTGGCAAGAGGGCTGGATGTTGATGACCACTACGACCGTCAAGGTCTTTATTGATATCTTTATTGCTGTCTGGGCCTTCATCCTGGCTGTGGTCTGGTCCTGGAAAATTGACAGGCGGGGTGAAAAAGTAACGGCCGGCGAAATATGGTTGCGGTTCCCGAAATTCGTTCTCGGTTATGCCGCCCTTTTTATCGCCATGCCCCTCCTTGGCTCAACTGCCGATAAAGGAACCCTCAAGCTTTTAAGTGCAGGTGTTGGCCAGGCCGATACCTTGCGCGGCATCTTTTTTGCTCTAACCTTTTTCACCATCGGCTTAATTTCTGACTTTAGGAAACTGTGGGGAGAAGGCATGGGCAAGCTGGCTGTGGTCTATGTAATTTCCCTGTTTGGCTTTATTATTTGGATTGGCCTTTTAATTTCCTGGCTCTTGTTCCGGGGGATAACCCCACCGCCAATAGCATAAAAAAGGGGGAACAAACATGGACACAAACATGGACAACAAAGAACACCTGCTTCAAGGGGAACAATGGTTTGATTTGCTTCCTGCCGAGAAAAAGTTAATAGGCTACAGTCTGGGGATGGGGATCGCTCTTCTAGTTATAATGTTTTTCCTAACTCGTACTGTTTAGGAGCTGGCTTCCTACGGTTACTAATAAGGCGGTTCCCCTTTAGTAATAGTTCATGGGGTTAGTGGGCTCGCCACGGAGTAAAACCATGTATAATCCAAAGGGGGGCCTGTACTCCAGCCCGTTGACCCGACCCGGCCGATTACCTGCCCCTTTTTTACTTCCTGTCTACTTCGGGCTGATCATTTCTGCGGGTATCCTTTTGTTCCCCATGCTGACATTCACTATGGTTATGGCCCCCCATCATGAAAAGGTGCATGAGGGGACAGAGCAAAAACAATAACCAGGCCCAACTACCACCTGACGTGCTATCACTTGTAGCTGCACCGCGAGCCAATAAGAAAAACACAGCCACCATCATCAGGCCACAACCCAGGAGCATTAACAAGCCATGTTTTCTATGGTTCATCCCCAGTCCCTCCTCATTCCTAGCTAATAAGATATAGGCTACTTCCAGCATATACCCCGACCGGGTATATGTCAAGACAGAGATACTATCTTTCAAACTTTCCTCATATTCTTCACAGTCGGCCTTTAGTATCAGGTGGAAGGTGTTTTGAGCCGGGCAGCCTTTTGCTCAGTCTGCCCCTGAGCTACAGGGTATTATTCGTGATAGATAGTCGGCACCTTGCCTGGGGTCCCTCCAGCACCCGCCGGTGTATTGCCTCCCCTAGCAGATCCATCAGCATCACCATTGCCTGGATAGCAATTATTAATGTCAACACCTTAAGATTCAGTATGAAATTTTTATAAAACTACCTTGACATATACCCATGGGGGGTATTATGATGGATGGTGTTAAAGTTACCTTACAAGGCCCATTCCAACGGGAAAGGGGGAAGTAGCTATGTTGAGGAAAAAGTACATGTTAAGGCCTGTAGCTCACTGCAGTGAAGGGCATTAGCCTTTGGTCCTGGGCAAGACCGTAAACTGCAGCCCACTTTAACTTTAACTCCTAAGTACCGCCCCGCACCAAGACAAAAATTTTTGCGGTTTGGTGTGGGGCATTTTCTTATTAAAACTTATTAGAGCCTACTTGAAGGCTGGGGTCAGGGCAGATGGTATCTGCATAACTCCGAATAACCTGAGGAAGGGGCCCCGCAAAGGGGCCGTTAAGCCTGCTGTTAAGGACCTATAGGAACGCGGGGTACAAATTCTTTTTATAGTCCAAACCGGGTAAATAAAATTTCCACCTAGGGGATAAAATAAAAATTGATTATAAATGAGGAAAGTCTTGACGGTCTTTAAGGCAAGGTCTATATTGGTTTTAGAATACCCCTAAGGGGTATATGTCGAAAAAGGGGAGGTTGCTTATGGCAACAGAGGTGGCTGCTACCAGGATAAATTTACCGGTAGAAGGTATGAGTTGTGCATCTTGCGTAGCCAAGGTAGAAAAAGCCCTAAAAAATATTCCGGGTGTACAGGCTGTTCAGGTTAACCTCTTGACCAGGAAGGCTACAGTAGAGTATAACCCCAGGGAAGTCTCAGTTATGGACCTGGTCAAGACCATACAAGAGCTGGGTTATAACGTTCCCCAGGAAGAGGTTTTATTAAACGTCAGGGGCATGAGCTGTGCATCCTGCGTAGCCAAAGTAGAAAGGGTGGTGAAGAGCCTCCCGGGGGTGACGGAGGTCGTGGTCAACCTTCCGGCGGAGTCCGCCCGGGTGCGCTTCTATCCCGGCACTATTAGCAAAGGCGAAATAAAGAAGGCCATCAGTGAGCTGGGATACGAGGTCAGCGAGAAAGTAACCGGTCAGGAAGCTCTGGATCGGGAGAGGGAGGCCCGGCAGCGGGAGATTCGGCGGCAGGCCCGCAATATGTGGATCGCCTGGCCCTTAAGCTTACTGGTCATGCTGGGCATGTTCCGCGATGTCTGGATCTTTCCTTATTTTGTTCCCGAGTTCTTGAGCAACACCCTGGTCCTGTGGCTTTTGACCACCCCGGTAGTCTTCATCCCCGGCTGGCAGTTTTTTGTAAATAGCTGGAGGGGCCTTAAAAAGGGCACCACCGATATGAACTTGCTCTATGCCACCGGTATCGGAGCGGCCTATATCATCGCTACTATTAATAGCCTCTGGCCCGAGGCCGGCTTTGGCGGTAAAGGCGCTACCTTCTTTGAGTCCGCCGCCCTGCTGACCGCTTTCATTGTTTTGGGCCGTTACCTGGAGGCTTTAACCCGCGGCCGTACTTCCGAGGCCATTCGCAAGCTGATGAGCCTTCAGGCCAGGACGGCCAGGGTTCTCCGCGACGGCCGGGAAATAGAAATCGCGGTGGATGAGGTAGCCATCGGCGATATTGTGGTGGTGCGGCCGGGAGAGAGGATTCCAGTGGATGGTGAGGTGATCGAGGGCTATTCGGCAGTGGACGAGTCCATGATCACGGGCGAGAGTATCCCGGTGGAAAAGAAAGTGGGCGACCAGGTTATCGGTGCTACGATTAATAAGACGGGTTCCTTTAAATTCCGGGCCACCAGGGTAGGGAACGAGACGGCCCTGGCCCAGATCATAAGAATGGTAGAAGATGCCCAGGCTTCCAAAGCGCCGATACAACGACTGGCAGATTTTGTGGCCGGGCATTTTATCGCCGGGGTGCACGTCCTGGCCCTGATTGTCTTCCTCTTCTGGTTTTTCTATGGTTTTGACCGCTATTTCCTACCGGATAGCCGTTTTATCCTTTCTCCCTACAGCCTGGCGGAAATCGGGGTTTTCGGCTTTGCCCTGCTCCTCTCCGTCACCACTCTGGTCATTTCCTGCCCCTGCGCCTTAGGTCTGGCTACCCCCAGCGCCATGATGGCCGGCACGGGTAAAGGAGCGGAAAACGGCATCCTCTTTAAAGGAGCCGATGCGGTAGAGGCCAGCGCCAAGCTCAATGCCGTGGTTTTCGATAAAACCGGCACCCTGACCAAGGGTGAGCCCGAAGTGACCGATGTAGTGGCCGCCAGCGGCTGGGATGAAGAGCGCGTATTGCTTTACGCCGCTGCAGCGGAAAAAAATTCCGAGCATCCCCTGGGCGAGGCTATCGTCCGGGAAGCCAGGTCCCGTGGCTTAGAGCTGGAAGACGCGGCTGAGTTCCGGGCCATACCTGGCCGCGGGGTGGAAGCCTCCTGGCGGGGAGAAAAGATCCTTTTGGGCAACCGGCGGCTCATGGCCGAACAGGGGATAGATATAAGCCGGCTCTTGCCCCGGGCTGAAGAATTAGAAGAGCAGGGGAAGACGGCCATGTTCCTGGCGGTGGGCGGGAAGCTGGCCGGAGTTATTGCCGTGGCCGATACCCTCAAGGAATATGTGCCGGAAGCCATCGCACGGCTTAAGAAGATGGGCATCCAGGTGGCCATGATTACCGGCGATAACCGGCGTACGGCTGAGGCCATTGCCCGCCAGGCAGGCATCGACCGGGTGCTGGCCGAAGTACTTCCCCAGGATAAGGCCAGTGAAGTAAAGAGGCTCCAGGAACAGGGCCTTAAGGTAGCCATGGTAGGCGATGGCATCAATGACGCTCCGGCATTGGCCCAGGCCGATGTGGGCATCGCCATCGGCAGCGGCACCGACGTGGCCAAAGAGACGGGCGAGATCATCCTTATTAAAAATGATATCCGCGATGTGGTGGCGGCTATCGAGATAGGCCGGGCTACCATGCGCAAAGTGCGCCAGAATCTCTTCTGGGCCTTTATCTACAACACTTTGGGTATCCCTATAGCTGCCGGCATCCTCTATCCGTGGACCGGTCTCATTGTCAGCCCCGAGTTGGCCGCTTTCTTCATGGCCACCAGCTCGGTCTCCGTGACTTTAAACACCCTGCTTTTAAAGCGCTTTGAACCTTCTACCAAGGATAAAAAGGCGTGGACGGCAGCAGCCCAAGTAAAATATAAGTATGCTTAAAGTAAGCCGGGAGCCGGTATTCCTGCTGACAATGCGGTTCTGGCATAAGTCAAGTATGGAGTACCCTGGCGTATCCCCACTTTCGAGCCCGGGCCTGCTTGGCTTTCGCTCGCTCCAAAAACCCTCGCGGACCAAACTAGCGCTTGGCTCAAGGCTCCGGCAGGCTTCCCGGCAAATTCGACCTCCTGTCTCAGTTGCCGGCCTCGGCCATCCATGGCCTCGGGCCTGCCTCCGCCTTTCGCCTCGCTAAGTTTGGCTACCGCTCAGGTTTAGTCGCTCGCTTCCAAGCCCAAGCAGGTCTGCCCTGCAAAAAGTGGGGATAACTCAGTGGAGTACCGGCCTGGCCAGTGGGAGGAGGATTGAGATGCCCAATAACCTCAATACTGACAAAGTAGCTCGAGCTAGCGCCCTTCTTTATACCGGCATTTCCCTGGTGGCAGCTTTGCTTTTTCTCTTACTGACCTATGCCACAGGCAAGACGTATACCCCGGTGGCCCGCTACGGCGGCGTTGCCTGGGTTTTCATCCTTACCATGATCATTACCATGCCCCTGGTCATCCCCTGGGTGCAGAAGCGATACCGGGTGTAAAATGCAAAAACAACAAGGGCAGCCAGAACAAAGGCTGCCCCTGGCGTATCCCCAGTTTTGCTTCTAGGCCTGCTTGACTTTCGCTCGCTCCGGAAACCCTCGCGGGCCAAACTAGCGCTCGGCCTCAAGCTCCGGCGGACTTCCCGGCAAATTCGACATCCTGTCTCAATTGCCGGCCTCGGCCATCCATGGCCTCGGGTCCGCCTCCGCTTTCGGCCGAAGCCCAAGTTTGGCTAGCCGCTCGGGTTTAGTCGCTCGCTTTTAAGTCCAAGCAGGCCTCCCTGGCGAAAACTGGGGATAACTCAGAGGCTGCCCTTGTTGCATCGTACTTTTTGGGGGTAGCTGTACGCTCGACCAGTACTGGGATAAGCAGCGAAGGGACCGTCGGCCCTTAGACCAGTGTGAGCGGTTCTTCCCTTACTTCACCATCGACAATCCAGAAGGCGCGAAGCTGGGGACCGGACGGCTCCTTGAGGGAGAGAATAAAATATAAGGCTTCAGGATAGAAGGCCAGACGGATATCCGTAGGAGAAGGGTAAGCTTCGGTCGCAGGATGGGAATGGAAAATACCCATAACCTCCCATCCCAGCCCTTCCACCTGGCGGAAGATCTTAAGCATCTCCTGGGGGTCGATATTATACCGTACAGGGCTCTTTTCGGTATTGGATGTGGGGTAGAAGGCCAAGATTTCTCCCCCTTGACCCGCTAGAATTCCACAAGCCTCGTGGGGTAAAGAGGCGCAGGCATGAGCCACCATTTGGTCAAACAACGCTCTTTTCAGTTTCATTTCCCGCACCTCCGTGGCTGGGAGAGAGGGATCATGCTTAAGTATCGCTCGCCAGTATCGGGAAAGATAGTAACCACCGTTTTTTCCGGCCCCAGCTCTCGGGCCACCTTTACGGCCGCCCAGGCCGCTGCGCCGGAAGATAAACCGGCTAAGATTCCTTCTTCACAAGCGAGCCTCCGGGCCGTATCCAGGGCTTCTTCGTCGCTGACGGTAATTACCCTATCGATAATCTCCCGGTTCAGGACCCCGGGTATAAAACCCGCCCCCAGGCCCTGGATGCGGGTAATCCCCGGCCGGCCGCCGGAAAGCACCGCGGATTTAGCGGGCTCTACAGCTATGACCTGGATACCGGGAACCCGCTTCTTCAAAACCTCGCCCACACCGGTAATGGTTCCCCCGGTACCGACTCCAGCTACAAAAGCATCTAGCTCAGTATCGACTGCCGCCAGGATCTCTTCCGCCGTGGTAACCCGGTGGATCTGGGGATTGGCGGGGTTGGTAAACTGGCGCAACCAATAGTATCCCTTCTTTTGGGCCAGTTCCTCTGCCGCAAATACCGCTCCGGACATCCCTTCAATGGCCGGAGTGAGGATTATCTCCGCTCCCAGCCAGGCGAAGAGCTTTTGCCGCTCCACTGACATGTTTTCCGGCATAGTTAAAATTAGGCGATAACCTTTGGCCGCAGCCACTACGGCTAGGCCTATCCCCGTGTTGCCGCTGGTGGCCTCTACCAGGGTATCCCCGGGGCGAATCAGGCCCTTTTGTTCGGCCTCTTCCACCATGGCCAGGGCAATGCGATCCTTGACGCTTCCCCCGGGGTTGAAAGCTTCTACCTTGGCCAGTACCCGGGCTGCCCCAGGACCAGGCACCCTGTTCAGGGCCACCAAGGGGGTCTGTCCAATTGTTTCTAAAATATTGGCGGCAATTTTCGGCTTCACCCTTACAGCCCCCCGGCCTGGCTTTTTAAACCGCAGTACTCTTCATAATCAATAAGTTCTCTTATGGTTGGATTTTTCCCACACACCGGACAGGAAGGGTTCCGGGGTACCCGGAACTGGCGGAAGTTCATCTCCAGGGCATCGATGAAAAGGAGTTTCCCCGCCAGGGAGGAACCTAGCCCCAGGAGAAGCTTTAAAGTTTCCGCAGCCTGGATAATCCCTACCAGGCCGGGCAGTACTCCCAGCACCCCTGCTTCAGCACAGGAAGGAACGCTCCCCGGAGGCGGGGGAGAGGGGTACAGGCAGCGGTAACAACCTTTACCGGGAAGAAACACTGTAGCCTGGCCTTCAAACCGGAAGATGCTCCCATCTACCAGGGGTTTCTCCAGGAGTACACAGGCATCGTTTACCAGGTAGCGGGTGGGAAAATTGTCGCAGCCGTTGATGACCACATCGTAATCCCGGATGACCTCCAGGGCGTTGGCGGAAGTCAAACTAAAGGGGTAAGTAACAACTCGCACATCAGGATTAATATCGCGCAAGGCGTCTTGAGCCGATTCCACCTTCAAACGGCCTATATCGTGGCCGTGGTGTAAAATCTGGCGCTGCAGATTAGAAAGGTCTACCCGGTCAAAATCTACCAGGCCCAGAGTCCCTACCCCGGCTGCCGCCAGATAAAGGGCAGCGGGCGATCCCAGACCGCCCGCACCGATTATGAGTACCCTGGACTTCAGGAGTTTTTGCTGGCCCTTGCCGCCCACCTCGGGCAGGATAATATGCCGGCTGTAGCGCTCGATCTGTTCTTCTGTAAGGCTGCTGCCCCCGGCCATGGCGGGGATCAGGGCTATTTGATCTCCCTCTTTTAAGGGCGTCTCTTTTCCCTCTAAGGAACGCACCTCTTCATCATTTACGAAGACATTCAAGTGGTGCTGGATCTCCCCTGCGTTATCCAACAGCCTTTCCCTTAAGCTAGGGTAGCTCTGGATCAACTTCTCCAGCACTTCTCCTACAGTGCCGGCTTCCAGGCGGATATGGGCCTGGCCGCCGGTCAGGTGGCGGTAGGGCGTGGGAATATAAACCGACACTACAGGCATATCTCTCCCTCCTCAATCGACTTTTTCAATCAGCAGACGGAAGGCCTCACCCAGTTTTTCCACCGCCAGGATGCGATGCCCTTCCGCCTTTACGCTGCGAGGAACGTTGCGCACCGGCTCTCCGGCATCCAGCACGACCTCCAGCACTTGCCCCGCAGCTAGCTCTTCTAAGGCCAGCTTGGTACGTACAAAGTTCATGGGGCAAGCCGTTCCTCTCAGATCCAAAGACATGTCGGGTTTGGGCGTCATCCCTCTCACCTTTCCAAATCCTCATACTCGGGAAAAGTAGCTACCAGGCCAGGGTAGAAGAGGTTTTGCCATCTAGGTTTCTGCAAATCGGCAGCCGTCAGTAAGTATTCACCTATAACAGGTAGAAGCGCCCGCCGCAGGCCGTTAATACCTGCGCGGTCAATGGTTTCTCCAATCCGCTCTCCCCTCTGGCCATTTTCCCGGTACCAGCGGATCACCGTTTCAATTACCGGAAAAACCAGTTCATCGGGAACCAGGGAAGCCAAGGGATAGGCCACATGGGGATGGCGTCCATGTTTCCCGCCTACATAAACTGCGTGTCCGCACCTGCCGCTCACCAGAGCATCGGTAGGGCAGCTGTGGACGCAATCGCCACATCCCAGACAGCGGTCGGGATCTCGTACGGGAAGATTATTTTCCATGGAAAGGGCGCCTTCGCGGCAGACCTCTACGCACAGGCCGCAGCCTATACATTTTTTACTTTCCAGGACAGGCTCCATTTCCCCCTGGAACCCCAGATCGTTTTCCCGGGCCCTTACGCAGTCATTGGGACAGCCAGAAAAGGAAATTTTAAATTTATGGTGGAGATCCAGGCCGAAGTACCGGTTGTTGACTTCCAGCGCCAATTTTTGAGTGTCGACGAGGCCGCTGGGATTATACTCGCAGCCGCCACAGGCAATGGGCACCCGTACCCGCTTGCCGCAAGAAGCTATCCTTTGCCCGGCGGCGGCCAGCTCGCGGGTAACAGCTTCTATATCGTCTAATTTGATGTGTAAAATTTCCGGGGACATGCGCACTGAAAGATGTATCAGTCCTTGCCCGTACTTTTCCGCCACATCGGCAATAGCCCGCAGCCTCTGGGCAGTGAGCCTCCCGCCGGGAGCCATACAGCGCACCGTTACCATCTGCTTTTGCTTTTGGGGAATAAGCCCACCGGCCTTCAGTTCTTCCGGGGATAACATGGAGTTTCCTCCCTTCGCGGTTGGTGATGTTTCTTTTTTTGTATGCGGGAGATCCCAAGGGTTGCAGCATTTGCAGGATATGACTATTAAAGCAACTATTAAAGCAATACCGAGTAACTTGATTAACTTACTTGTATATTAAAGTAAGCCAATCTCCTTTGTCAAGATGGAGTCCGGCTGATTTATCTCCATTTTCGCTGGAGAGGCGATAAAGTTGCCCTTAATTTTTTTCTCTGCTATAATGTTCCCGTGGTAAATCAGCCCAGGGTGGTGGAATAATGCGCCTTAGCAAAAAGGAAGTGGAACACGTAGCACTGTTAGCGCGGCTTCATCTCTCCGAGGAGGAAAAAGAAGCCTATACCCAGCAGCTCAATACCATCCTTGATTATATGGAAAAATTAAATGCCCTCAACACCGAGGGCGTGGAGCCGACTGCCCACGTTTTACCTTTGCGCAATGTTTTCCGGGAAGACGCGGTGCGGCCAGGATTGCCGCGGGAAAAAGCCCTGGAGGGAGCGCCCACAGCCAGGGAAGGCCAGTTTAAGGTACCGCGCGTAGTTTAGCCTGCGGTGGACTAGGAAAGGGAGGGCTACTGGTTTGGAACTTTTTTATCGGAGCGCCCATGAAGTGAGCCAGCTTCTGGCCCGCAAGGAAATCAGCGCTGTAGAATTGACCCGGGCTGTCCTGGACCGGATAGAAGCGGTCGAGGGGCAGGTTAAAGCCTTTGTAACCCTGACGCCCGAGGTGGCCCTGGAGCAGGCCAGGGCAATCGACGCGGCCCGGGCTAGAGGGGAGGAACTGGGCCCTCTGGCGGGCATACCCATGGCCCTGAAGGACAATATTTGCACGGAAGGAGTGCGCACCACCTGCTCTTCCAAGATGCTGGAAAATTGGGTGCCGCCCTATGATGCCTTTGTGGCCAAAAAGCTCAGGGAAGCGGGGGCCGTTTTGCTGGGCAAGCTTAATATGGACGAATTCGCCATGGGGTCCTCGACGGAAAATTCTCGGTTTTTCCTTACCCGCAATCCCTGGGATCTGGAGCGGGTACCCGGCGGTTCCAGCGGGGGACCGGCAGCGGGGGTGGCTGCAGGCGAGGCCTTTTATTCCCTGGGTTCGGATACCGGCGGATCCATCCGCCAGCCGGCCTCCTTTTGCGGCGTGGTGGGCCTGAAGCCCACTTATGGTCGAGTTTCCCGCTCCGGCTTAGTGGCCTTTGCTTCTTCCCTGGACCAGATCGGGCCCATTACCAGGGATGTGACCGACTGCGCTTTAGTCCTACAAGCCATTGCCGGCCACGATCCGGCGGATTCCACCTCGGCCGACCTGCCGGTTCCCGATTACCTGGAGGCTCTGCGGCCCGACATAAAGGGTCTTAAAGTGGGTGTACCGCGGGAATATTTTGCCACGGGGATGGAACCGGAGGTAGCCACTCTGGTCCGCCGGGCCATCGACCGGCTGGCCGACCTGGGGGCTATTTGTGAAGAAATTTCCCTGCCCCATACGGAGTATGCCCTGCCGGCCTATTACCTGGTGGCCCCGGCGGAAGCTTCCAGTAACCTGGCCCGTTACGACGGCGTGGCCTACGGTTTCCGGTTGCCGGGCAAGGATATTGTGGACATGTATATGAAGACGCGCAGGGAAGGTTTCGGCCCCGAAGTAAAGCGGCGCATCATGCTGGGGACTTACGCTTTAAGCGCCGGCTACTATGACGCCTATTACCTCAAAGCCCTCAAAGTGCGCACCCTCATACGCCGGGACTTCGAGGAAGCTTTTCAACGCTACGATGTCCTGGCTACGCCTACTTCACCCACCGTAGCCTTCCGCCTGGGAGAAAGGGTGGCGGACCCCCTGGCCATGTATTTATCCGACCTGTTCACTATTCCGGTAAATATGGCGGGGTTGCCGGCCATCTCAATACCTTGCGGCTTCAGCCAGGGCTTACCGGTGGGCTTGCAGCTTATTGCCAAACCCTTTGCGGAAGAGACCCTCTTCCGCGTGGCTTATACCTTCGAGCAGGCTACTGCGAGTTTGCGGCGGTGGCCCCAGTTGGGAGTGGTGGCCTGATGGAATACGAAGCGGTCATCGGCCTGGAAGTCCATGTGGAGCTTAAGACGGAATCCAAAGCTTTTTGCAATTGTACCACGGCCTTCGGCGGCGAACCCAATACCCATGTTTGTCCTGTTTGCCTGGGGTTGCCGGGAGTGCTGCCGGTGATCAACCGCCGGATGGTGGAGTTCGGCTTAAGAACGGCCTTAGCCCTCAATTGCACCATTGCACCTCTGTGCAAGTTTGATCGCAAGAATTATTATTATCCGGATTTACCTAAGAATTACCAGATATCGCAGTACGATATGCCCTTGGCCCGGGATGGCTATCTGGAAATCGAAGTGGACGGGGTGAAAAAGCGGATCGGCATTACCCGCGTCCACATGGAGGAGGACGCCGGAAAACTCATCCATGTAGAGGGCCCGAACGGCGATTATTCCCTGGTGGATTATAACCGGGCCGGCGTGCCTTTGCTGGAGATCGTATCCGAACCCGATTTGCGCTCGCCGGAAGAAGCCCGGGCTTACATGGAGAAATTAAAGGCCATCCTGGAGTATATTGACGTCTCGGATTGCAAAATGCAGGAAGGGTCCCTGCGCTGCGATGCCAATGTTTCGGTGCGGCCTAAGGGCTCCACGGCCTTTGGAACCAAAACCGAAGTGAAAAATATGAACTCTTTCCGCGCCCTGCAACGGGCCTTGAGCTATGAAATCGAGCGGCAAATTGCGCTGCTGGAAAAGGGAGAGCGGGTAGTCCAGGAAACCCGGGCCTGGGACGAAGAGAAACAGGTAACCTATACCATGCGCAGCAAGGAAGAAGCCCATGATTATCGCTATTTCCCCGAACCGGATCTGGTACCCCTGGCCATTGACCAGGAATGGATTGAAAGGGTGAGGGCCAGCCTGCCGGAGTTGCCCGATGCCCGGCGGGAGCGTTTGATCCATCAGTATGGTCTGCCGGAGTATGATGCCGGCATTATTACCGGTTCCAGGGCCCTGGCCGACTATTTTGAACGCACGGTAGCCCTCTTTCCCGATGCCAAGCAGGTTAGCAACTGGCTGATGGGCGATTTCTTACGCCTCCTCAATGCCCAAGGCCTGGAACCCAACCAGGCGCCGGTAACGCCGGAAAATTTGGCGGAGCTGCTGAAGCTCCAGGAGGAAGGGGTTATCAGCATCAAGATTGCTAAACAGGTTTTCGAGGAGATGTTTGCCACCGGCCAAGGAGCGCGGGAGATTGTCCAGGCCAAGGGATTGGTGCAGATTAGCGATGTGGCCGAACTCACTTCCATTGTGGAAAGGGTGCTGGCCGCCCATCCCAAGGTAGTAGAAGACTACCGCAATGGCAAGGAAAAAGCCCTGGGGTTCCTGGTGGGCCAGGTTATGAAGGAGACCAAAGGCAAGGCCAACCCCGGCCTGGTGAATCAGCTTCTCAAGGAGCGCCTGTAAAGGGGGAGCGGAAACTTGGCCTGGCCAGGCGTGCTTTTCGATTTGGATGGCACCCTTTTGGACACTTCGGATTTGGTTATCAAATGTTTTCAATATACTTTAGCACCCCACCTGGGGCGGCAGGTAGATCCCGAGGAAGTTTACCCTTATTTTGGCGCGCCCTTGCGGGAAGGTTTGGCAGCTTTCTTGCCGGAAAAGGTGGAGGAGATGCTTCCGGTTTACCGCCGTTATAGCGAGGAGCATTTTGATAATCTGGTATGCCTCTGCCCCGGGGTTAGAGAAGGGTTGGAAAAACTGCGGCGGGCCGGAATCAGGCTGGGCATCGTCACTTCCAGGGTACGGGATACCACCCTTTATGGCTTGCAGCTCTTCGGGCTGCAAGACTTTTTCCAGGCTATCGTGGCCCTGGAAGACGTGGATAACCACAAGCCGGGTCCGGAGCCGGTGCGACGGGGAGCAGAGCTCCTGGGGTTACCGCCGGCGGCCGTCTTAATGGTGGGAGATAGCCCTAATGATATTGCGGCAGCCCGAGCAGCCGGGGCGGCTTCAGTGGCCGCGGGTTGGAGTTGCGTACCCCGCCAGCGTTTGCTGGAAGCGGGTCCGGACTTCTGGGTGGATTCCATGGAGGAGCTGGTGGCCCTGGTATTGGGGGATGACGCGGCTAGAAGAGAAGCGGGGGTGAGGAAATGTTAGGTTTTTTCCGGGAGCTTAGGCAGGCCTTAGCCACCAACCGGCCTGCCGTGGCAGCCAGAATCGTAAGGGTTATTCCTGAAGGAGATACCCGGGTTAGGCCCGGCGCTAGAAAGCTTTATTACTGCGACGCCGAGGGGTATGGCAGCCTTGGGGACCCCCAGCTAGATGCCCTAGTGGCGGCGAGGGTGCCGGAGATTTTCGCCCGGCGGCGGCCGGAACTGGTCAGCCTGGCCCTGGGGGATAGAGAGGTGGAGCTATTCCTGGAGCCGGTACTGCCTGAGCCCCATGTTTTGGTTCTGGGCGGCGGCCATGTGGGCCAGAAGGTAGCCGCCCTGGCCAAGGAAGTGGGCTACCGGGTTACGGTGGTGGATGACCGGCCCGCCTTTGCCAACCGCCAGCTTTTTCCCCGGGCTGACGCGATCGTCTGCCAGGATTTTGAAGGGGCTCTGCGCCAGATTCCCATCGACCCGGCCACCTATATTGTGATTGTGACCCGGGGGCACCGCCATGATTATGAGTGTTTGCGCCAGGTGATTCATTCCCCGGCCGCTTATATCGGCATGATCGGGAGCCGCCGCAAGGTCAAGGGCGTCAAAGATCGCCTGCTGGCCGAAGGGATTGCGGAGGAAGCCCTGGCCAGGATATATGCTCCCATCGGCCTGGACATCGGGGCGGAGACCCCGGCAGAAATTGCCGTGAGCATCCTGGCCGAAATTATCAGGGTATACCGGCAAGGAAGATAGAATTAGAGGGAAAATTAATTAAAGTAGAAGGAAAATGGCCGAAAATGTTGTATAGATGTAAATAATGATCTAGTAGGTGGGGCCTTAATGGATAAGGAACTGGTGGATACCGTAGTTAATTTATTGGAACAGGGAGAAACTTTTGTGCTGGCTACCATAGTACGGACCAAGGGTTCCACTCCCCGGGAAGTGGGTGCCAGCCTCGTCGTCCTGCCCGACGGCAGGATGTTCGGTACCATCGGCGGCGGCTGCGCCGAGGCCGAGGTACGGCAGCGGGCCCTGGAGGTACTGCAGAAGAGAAAAGCGGGGCTGTACCGCCTGGATCTTACTGCCGAGGTGGCCGAAGACGAAGGCATGGTCTGCGGGGGTATTATGGACGTGTTCTTGGAGCCTTTAGGAGGTCAGACATGCTAGGGAAAAAAATCCGTCAAATCCGCCGGGATAGAGGCATGAGCTTAAAGGATGTAGCGGAAAAAACCGGACTTACCTCCAGTTTCTTAAGTCAGGTGGAGCGTGACCTGGCCGATCCTTCGATAACTTCCCTCCGTAAAATAGCGGAGGCCCTGGAAGTACCTATCTTTTACTTCCTTCTAAATCATGAGGATCACAGCCCCGTAGTCCGTCGGGACAAGCGCAAAGTTTTAAAGTTTCCCCAGTCTCATCTAACCTATGAACTGCTGTCTCCCGATCTCAACCGTAAAATGGAAATCATGATGGCCCGCCTGGAGGCGGGGGCCGTTAGCTGCGACGAACCCCTTTCCCACCCGGGAGAAGAGTGTATTGTGGTCCTGCAGGGTTGTATGGAAATCGACATCGGGGGAGAGGTATACCGGCTGGAGGAAGGGGACAGTATTTATTACTATGCTGCCGTCCCCCACAAGCTGTGGAATCCGGGAGATAAGGAACTGGTGTTCTTATCCGCTATGACTCCGCCTTTATTCTAGCCTTTTAGGTGGCGTGAACCTCTCCATGGAATTGCAGATCGGGCTGGGACTGGGAGAGAAGGAAATAGTTACCTTGGTGGGGGCAGGGGGGAAAACCTCTGCCCTTATTTGTTTGGCCCGGGAACTGGCGGACAGGGGCAAACGGGTGATAGCCACTACCACTACGAAGATGCTGCGGGAGCAGGCCCGCATCCTGGCCGAACCCCTGTGCCGGCCGGAAATTTCTGAGCTGGTGGCCAAGGTAGCTGCAAGGCTGGAAGCTTCCCGCGTGGTGACCTGCGGCCGCGGCATAGGGCCGGAGGGCAAGCTCTTGGGCCTGGCCCCGGAAGCCATCGCCCGCCTCGCGGACCTGCCTGCGGACTATATTTTAATCGAAGGGGATGGAGCGGCCGGAGCCTGGCTGAAGGTGCCGGCCGCCCATGAACCGGTTATTCCGGCGGTGAGCACCCTGGTGGTTACGGTTATGGGCCTAAAGGTCTTGGGCTATCCCCTGGAAAGGCCGTGGGTGCACCGCCCGGAGCTTATCCCGGGCCTTTGGGGGACAGGGGAAATACCCCGTCAGGTCGACATGGAGCTGGCGGCTCACCTCCTGACCCATCCCCAGGGGGGGCGCAAAGGAGTATCTCCTTCGACCCGCTGGGCGGTGCTCCTCAACCAGGCGGAGGAAGATTCCAGACAGCGGGCCGGCCGGCTCCTGGCCGAGAAGCTGTTGAAAAAAGGTGCGGAAAGGGTAATCCTGGGGGCGGTCAAAACCGAGGCTCCTGTAAGGCAAGTACTGCGATCCCCGGCTCCCCCTGCCAGCCGGGTGGGTATAATAATTCTGGCCGCCGGAGAAGGGCGGCGCTACGGGGCGCCTAAACAGCTTCTACCCTGGCAAGATAAGACCATATTGCAGCACGTGGTAGAAGTGGCCCTGGCAGCAGGTTTGGGAGATGTAGTAGTGGTCCTGGGCCACGCGGCCAACGAAATAGCCCGGGTATTGCAACAGTACCCGGTAAATCTGGTCTATAACCCTGCCTACCGGGAAGGCATGAGCACTTCCCTGCAAGCCGGTTTGAGGGCTCTGTCGCCTGGAGTCACCGGCGCCCTGGTGGTTCTGGGGGATCAACCGGGAATCAGCCCTTCTGTGCTCCGGGCCGTGGGGGATGCCTACCTCCGCCAGGGCAAAAAGCTTGTAGCCCCCCTATACGGTGGGAAACGGGGCAACCCGGTGCTGGTGGATAGCGCCCTCTGGGAAGAACTGGGCCATCTCCGGGGTGACCAGGGCGCCCGCCGCCTTTTTGAGCGCTATCCGGGAGAAGTCGGCCTGGTACCGGTGGACTGTCCCGGCGTAATTTACGATATAGATACCCCCGCCGATTACCGGCGCTGGGTGAAGAAATAGAGGAGGGGAAAAGGACAATGGCGAGGGAAAAGCTGGTTGTCATTAAAGGAGCCGGCGATCTGGCCAGCGGCGTGGCCCACCGCCTCTGGCGGGCAGGCTTTCGGATAATTATGACCGAGATACCCCAGCCAACGGTAATAAGGCGGACGGTGGCTTTTGCCGAAGCTGTTTATCAGGGGAGCGTAATAGTAGAAGACCTCAAGGGGAGGCTGGTAAGAAACAGTGAGGAAGCATGGCAGGTGGCTTCCCGGGACGAGGTTGCCGTCCTCATCGATCCCCAGGCCAGGGTGGTGGAAGAACTGCGGCCCCCGGTGGTGGTGGACGCCATTATGGCCAAAGCCAACTTGGGAACTTCTATCCACCAGGCGCCGGTGGTCATTGCCCTGGGACCCGGCTTCCAGGCCGGCCGCGATGCCCACGCGGTCATCGAGACCATGCGGGGCCATTACTTGGGACGTGTTATTTTCCAGGGCGAAGCTTTGCCCAATACCGGGGTACCCGGTGAAGTGGGCGGCTACAGCGCGGAGCGGGTACTGAAGGCTCCGGCAGAGGGGATCTTCCAGGGGCTTAAAGAGATCGGCGATCAAGTCCAGGCGGGGGAAGCAGTGGCACTGGTGGGAGGGATACCGGTGGTGACCGCCATCAGCGGGATCCTGCGCGGGCTGCTGCACGACGGCCTGTGGGTCAGCAAAGGCATGAAAGTGGGGGATGTGGACCCCCGGGGGGAGCGGGAGCACTGCTTTACCATCTCCGATAAAGCGCGGGCCATAGCGGGAGGAGTGCTGGAAGCTATTTTATTTTTTCAGAATCGCGGCGCTAGAAGTCTATCCTTTCCCGGTTCCGAGGTAAAAAGAATACAGGTGTAAGAGAAGGAACCCTAGAAAAATAAAAAAACATTGACAAAATAGTTCAACAGTGTTACTTTTAAAGCAAAGGTAAAGAAATTGACAAGATGGCTTATTGTTTGCAGGTAGATAGCCATGTCCCTCATCCGTTAGAATGGAAGGGGGGCTTAATCTTTGTTTTTAGGGATTAGGCTTCCGGTTTTTGGCCGGTACATTGTCCAATATAATGACTTGTTCGGTAGGGAGGTGACGCTTTACGCCGAAGGAGGAGGAAACCATCCTGATAACGGGTTACGCCAGGCTACCTTCCACCATTACAGCATATAAGCTCTACGAGGTTGTAGGCGTAGCAGTAGAAGTCAGGCCCAGTGATGGAGAGATTCTAGATGTTGACTGCAGCTTGGCCACGAGTGTAGCGCGCAGAATAGTAAAGGAAATAGCATTGGGCTACCGTTTGAGTTACGGCATTGAAGAGCTGGTGGAAAAGATTGAAAGGCGTTATTGTGGTAGCGCCCGTAAAGCAGTAGTTATGGCCTTTCGCTCTATATACGAAAAGTACGTTGCCTACCGGGAGGGGAGAGTATTATAGGGAAGGCGAGGCCCCCCGGGCATATGGTCGGCTATGTACTTGGCATCGATTTGCCAGAATTGTAAGAAATAGCTTTTCTGGTGATTGTAAGTTTTGACTTTACGGCATTTAACCCTAGAACGGCGTAGGATGTTACGTATAGTATAGGGGGATAAGTAGATATGGCAGGAAGTTGCTAAAACGACGGCCAGGCGTCTGGGGCCGCAGTTAGTAGCCTTAGCCATTTCCACTACCAAGTTTTCAATATGTGCGGGTGTACGGTTAGGCGTGGGATTTTGGGGGCCTCTTTTGTGGATACAAGCACTAAGGTCTTGCCCTGATTTTCTATAACGGTGGAGGAGCTTATACACCCAACGGACGGAGACCCCAACTATTTCAGCAACCTGCTTAGGGGTATGATTATTCAGGAGGGAAATAATGAGCTGAACTGGTGCCTGAGGGTTTCCAGAAGCTTTAAGTTGCTGGTATAATGTCATTGGGTGGGTGTCCCTCCTTTCGGGGTTTTGGTAACTACTTTGATAATACTCCTGGGATACCCACCCTTTTCAATACCTGTTTAAACCCTCTCAAAGTACTGTGAACGAAACTCTGGCCTATCTACACAAAAAATGCAAAAAGCTCTTGACAAGGTGAGTTAACGGTGGTATGCTTAAAATGACAAAAGTGAATAGTGGAACAAATGGTCATCTTGCTTGCAAGTGGATAAGTTAGTCCTTATCCATGGACGCAATCAGGACCTGGCCGGGAGAGATTAGAAGTTTATGCCCGGGCAGGTCTTTCTTTTTATAAGATGTGACGTTGCAAAGCCGAAGGGGGCGATGAGGGACGACAAAAGAGGAGGAAACCCTCCTGATAACCGGTTATGCTAAGTTGCCCTCTACGATTGCGGCATATAAGTTGTACGAGGTTGTGGGAGTGGCGGTAGAAATTAGGCCGAAGGATGGAGAGATAGTGGATGTTGATTGTAGCCTCGTACCTGATATGACACGCAGAATCATACACGAGGCGGTTGTGGGGTACAGGTTGAGTAACGGCATTGACGCCCTAACGGAGAGGATCCAACGGCGGTATTGCGGCAGCGCACGTGAAGCGCTGGTGGCGGCTTTCCGCTCGATTTACGAAAAGTGGATCGCCTACCGCCGGGGGATGTGCTTGGAACAAAGTGAAAGACGAACCAGAGAATAGCGGGAGAGCTATTTTGCTTGCAGGTGAGCAAAGACCTTGCTCGCTGCTCGCTACTACGCAGGCAGGACGTGTGGTAGGGTGAAAACTTATACTCTAAGGCAGTCTTTCTTTTGGTGGAAGGGAGCTGACATCGCGGAAGCAATTCTTCCAGTGATTGCATAGGGAGGTGAGAGCCGAAGGCAGTCTGTAAAGGTTTAGCTTGTCTTAGATTGTTTGGGGAGGGGAGGGACCGTTACGATGGAAGAGAGCCGTATTCGGCGGCGAGAGTTACTCAACAAAGTTATGTCGGCTGCCGCTGCGGCCGAGCTGATTGAAGACGGTATGACCGTTGCCACTAGCGGATTTACCCCGGCTGGTTATCCCAAAGCTGTGCCCCTTGCCCTGGCTGACAGGGCTAGAAAAGAGAGAATTAAAATCAGCCTCTGGACGGGGGCGTCGGTAGGAGATGAGCTGGACGGGGCTCTGGCACGGGCAGGTGTGGTGGCTAGACGATTACCTTACCAGACGAACAATTCTATACGCGATGCTATTAATAAGAGGGAAGTCCTGTATATAGATATGCATTTGAGTCAGGTAGCCCAGCAAGCCCGTTACGGTTTTTTGGGTCACCTGGATATGGCCATTGTGGAAGCAGTAGCTATCACACCCGAAGGCCACTTGATTCCTAGTACCTCTGTAGGCAATACTCCCACCTTTGTGAGCTTGGCGGATAAGGTCATCGTGGAGATTAACACGAGCCAGCCTTTAGAACTGGAGGGCATGCATGATATTTATATACCCGCTGATCCTCCGAGACGCCAGCCCATTCCGCTAACCCGCGTGGATGACCGCATCGGTACCCCCTATATACCTTGTGATCCGGATAAAATCGTAGCCATTGTATTTACTGATATTAAAGATAATGTTCGCCCCCTAGCACCCGTTGATGCCCTTAGCAAGCAGATGGCCCAACATCTAATTGACTTTTTCAAGCAGGAAATCAAGGAAGGGCGCTTACCCAGCAATCTCCTGCCGTTGCAGTCGGGCGTCGGGAGTGTTGCGAATGCAGTTCTGGCGGGACTAGCGGAGTCAGACTTTACTAATTTGGAGTTTTATTCCGAGGTTATACAAGATTCCGTTTTTGACCTTATTGATCTAGGCAAAATGCGCTTTGTATCGGGCACTTCCATTACACCTTCGGAAGAGGGTTTAAGGCGCTTCTATGAAAATTTGAGGACCTATCGCCAGAAAATCATCCTGCGGCCCCAGGAGATTAGCAATAATCCAGAGGTGGCGCGGCGTTTAGGAGTTATTGCCATGAACACGGCTATAGAAGTAGATATTTATGGCAACGTCAACTCCACCCATATCATGGGCAGCCGGATGATGAACGGTATTGGCGGTTCGGGCGATTTTTCCCGGTCTGCTTATCTCTCCATTTTTGCAACACCTTCAACCGCTAAAAACGGTGCTATTTCCTGCATTGTTCCCATGGTTTCCCACGTAGACCACACCGAACATGAGGTACACGTCGTTATCACCGAATGGGGAGCCGCCGATTTGCGGAACAAGTCTCCGGTAGAGAGGGCGCGGGAGATTATTAATAAGTGTGCCCATCCCAAATACCGGCCGTGGCTGGAGGAGTATTTAGAGAAGGCCTTACGGAGGGGTGGGCATACGCCGCACGATCTGGCAGAGGCTCTATCCTGGCATGTTCGATTTGAGACGAGCGGTGACATGATGCCGTCTTTGGCGGTGGAAGCGGCGTTGGCTAAAGAGGAAGGGGGAAGTCAGGCATGTTAAAAGAAGAAGCCTTACAAGCCATTTATGCGGCCAAAGAGGCCTGGGACACCCAACGGGTACAGAAGGCCGTGGCTAAACATCCGGAACGGCATGAGGAGTTTATTACCGGGTCGGGCTACCCGGTAGAGCGGCTTTACACGCCGGTGGAAATAAGAGAAATGGATTACCTTAGGGATTTGGGTTTTCCGGGAGAATATCCTTATACTCGGGGCGTGCAGCCCACCATGTATCGGGGTCGTTTGTGGACGATGCGGCAGTACGCGGGTTTTGGCACTGCTGAAGAATCGAACCGTCGGTACAAGTACCTGCTATCCCAGGGGCAGACGGGGTTGAGCGTAGCCTTTGACCTTCCGACCCAAATCGGCTACGATTCTGATCATCCCATGGCGGAAGGCGAAGTAGGGAAAGTAGGAGTAGCGATTGATTCGCTGGCTGATATGGAGGTACTTTTTGACGAGATACCCCTTGACAAAGTGAGTACCTCCATGACCATCAATGCTCCGGCGGCGGTGCTTTTATGCATGTATATGGCCGTAGCGGAGAAGCAGGGGGTACCCTTCCATCAACTGCGCGGCACCATCCAGAACGACATCCTAAAGGAATATGCGGCGCGGGGCACCTATATCTTTCCTCCGGAGCCTTCCATGCGGCTGATTGTAGACATTTTTGCCTTCTGCTCTAAGGAACTTCCCGAGTGGAACACCATCAGCATAAGCGGCTATCATATTCGGGAAGCGGGTGCCACTGCGGCACAAGAAGTGGCCTTTACCCTGGCCGACGGCATTGCCTACGTAGAGGCAGCCCTTAAGGCTGGTCTAAAGGTGGACGAATTTGCTCCTCGTCTATCATTTTTCTTCAACGCCCATAATGACTTTTGCGAGGAGATAGCCAAGTTCCGGGCGGCTCGTCGTCTGTGGGCCAAGATCATGAAGGAGCGGTTTGGTGCCAAGGACCCGCGTTCCATGATGCTTCGTTTCCACACCCAGACGGCGGGTTGCACCTTGACGGCCCAGCAGCCCATGAACAACATTGTCCGAGTGACCATCCAGGCTTTGGCGGCGGTGCTGGGGGGCACCCAGTCCCTGCATACCAATTCCTATGACGAGGCTCTGGCCCTGCCGTGCGAAGAGGCGGTACGTATAGCCTTGCGGACCCAGCAGATTATTGCCTATGAGAGCGGCGTGGCGGACACCATCGATCCGCTGGGAGGGTCTTATTATATTGAAGCCCTTACCAACCGGCTGGAGAAAGAGGCCGAGGACTATATTGCCAAGATCGATGCCATGGGCGGGGCGGTAAAAGCCATTGAACAGGGCTACATCCAGCGGGAAATCCAGGACAGCGCCTACCGGTACCAGAAAGAAATAGAGAGCGGCCGGCGCACCGTAGTGGGCGTCAACAAATTCCAGATGGAAGAAGAGCCTCCGAAGAACCTGCTGAAAGTGGACCCTGCCGTTGGTGAAGCTCAGAAAAAGAGGCTGCAGGAGCTCAAGGTCCGGCGCGACAACCAAAAGGTCAAGCAGTGCTTAGAGGAACTACGGCGGGTAGCAGCGAGCGAGGAGAACCTCATGCCGGCCATTTATGAAGCGGTCAAAGCCTATGCAACCCTGGGCGAGATTTGCGGAGTTTTGCGGGAAGTTTTTGGGGAATATCGGGCGCCGGACAGCATATAAGGAGCAACACGAGGGAGGGGAAAGGCATGCGCAAGATCCGGGTACTCATTGCCAAACCGGGCCTGGATGGCCATGATCGCGGGGCCAAAGTAATAGCTCGCGCGTTGCGGGATGCGGGCATGGAAGTGATTTACACCGGCATACGACAGACCCCGGAGCAGATAGTTGCGGCAGCAATCCAGGAAGACGTGGACGTGGTAGGCTTAAGCCTTCTGTCAGGAGCCCACTTATACCTGTTTCCCAAGGTAGTAAAGCTATTGCGGGAGCAAGTGGGTGACAGGGTGCTGGTGATAGGCGGAGGCATCATACCCGAAGAAGATATCCCCTTACTAGAACAGGAGGGTGTGGCAGCCATCTTTGGTCCAGGTACACCCACCAGCGCCATTGTGGAATTCATCAAGGAGAAGGTAGGTGAGCGGGCGGAGAAGACAGGGGCGGAGAGTTAGAAGCGAGAACAGCCAGGAGCCGGGTAGGGGATTGGATTGCGGAGGCTGGCGCATTCAACGAAGGAGAGGGGTAGTAGTGATCGAAGAATTGCTCCGGGAATTTCGTCAAGGCAGCAAGAGGGCAGCCGCCCGGATAATCAGCCTAATCGAGAATGAAGAGCCGGCCGGTATAGAGCTGCTCAAGAGGCTGTATGCTGAGGGAGGCCACAGCTACATCGTGGGCATAACAGGGCCGGCCGGTAGCGGGAAAAGTACCCTAACCGATGCGCTGGTAAAGATCATACGGCAGAAAGGTTACCGGGTAGGGGTGGTGGCGGTTGATCCCACCAGCCCCTTCACCGGCGGTGCCTTACTTGGAGACCGGGTACGCATGAACGACGTGGCTCTGGACCCCGGAGTTTTCATCCGTAGCATGGGGGCTAGGGGTCAATTGGGCGGTCTTTCCTGGGCCGTGCGGGATGCCTTAGTGGTGCTTGATGCGTTTGGCTGCGACTATCTTTTGGTGGAGACGGTGGGTGCCGGGCAAACCCAGGTGGACATTGCAGGGGTGGCGGACACCATCGTCCTGGTAACCGTGCCGGGTCTGGGGGACGACATTCAGGCGGCCAAGGCCGGCATTATGGAGATAGGCGATATTTTTGTGGTGAACAAGGCCGACCGTGGCGATGCAGACCAGGTAGTGCGTTATCTTCAGACGGCCTTAGAACAGGGCAGCAAACAAGAGGGCTGGCAGCCGCCTATCTTAAAGACTGTGGCCTGGCGGGGAGAAGGAGTAGAAGAGTTGTGGCAAGCCATAACGCAGCACCGGTCTTTCCTGGAGCAGTCAGGTATCCTGGAACCACTGCGCCAGCAGCGTCTAAAAGAGGAGGTCATAGAGCGAGCGGAACGGATGGTTTTAGGGTGGTTAAAGAGGGAGGTTCGGGTGGAGGGATTAGTAGAACGGGTTTACAGCCGCCAGTTGGATCCCCATAGTGCGGCAGAGAAGCTGGTGGAGAGGATACTCCGGCCGAAAAACCGGGGCTAGAATTTAACTTAATCTTAATCGACGGGAGGGTTCTGTACCCATGAAAGTAACCCGGGTTGACCACATCGGCATAGCGGTGCCCAACCTCGAGGAGGCCCTCAAGTTTTACGAAGAGGTGCTGGGGCTCAAATGTGAGGGGATAGAAGAAGTAGCCGAGCAGAAAGTTCGGGTGGCCTTTTTGCCAGTGGGCGACAGCGAGATCGAGCTTCTGGAATCCACCGACCCTGAGGGACCCATTGCCAAATTCATCGAAAGCCGGGGTCCGGGTATCCAGCATATCGCCCTGCGGGTGGAGGACATAGAAAAGACCCTGGCCGAATTGAAAGAGAAGGGTATTCGCTTAATCGATGAGAAACCCCGTTACGGTGCGGGTGGGGCCCAAATAGCCTTTGTTCATCCCAAGGCGACGACCGGTGTGCTATTGGAGATTTCCCAGCGAGAAGAGAAGTGAGGTAGAAAGCCCATGAGCATGGAGCAACTTCTGAAGGATTTGGAACGGCGTACCGCCAAAGTTGAGGCTGGTGGTGGTGAAAAAAGGATAGCGAAGCAGCATGAGCAGGGCAAGAAGACGGCGCGGGAGCGGTTGGAAGTCCTTTTAGACCCTGGCAGTTTTCAAGAAATAGACGCCTTTGTAACCCATCGTTGCACCCTTTTTGGCATGGACAAGACCGAGGCGCCGGGAGAAGGGGTAGTAACCGGAGTAGGGACCATCGAAGGGCGGCCGGTAGCCGTATTTGCCCAGGACTTTACCGTTTTGGGCGGGTCCTTAGGGGAGATGCATGCCAAGAAGATATGCAAAGTAATGGACCTGGCCATGAAGGTAGGCATGCCCATAATCGGACTAAACGACTCAGGCGGGGCCCGGATACAAGAGGGGGTTGATGCTCTGAGTGGATATGGGCAGATTTTCTACCGGAACACCCTAGCTTCTGGGGTAGTGCCCCAGATAGCGGCGATTATGGGGCCGTGTGCTGGGGGGGCGGTGTATTCACCGGCTCTTATGGATTTTATCTTCATGGTTCAGGGGAGCAGCGAGATGTTTATCACCGGGCCCCAGGTTATCAAAGCCGTAACAGGGGAAGAAGTAAGCGCCCAGCAGCTGGGAGGGGCTCTGACCCACAACCAGACCAGCGGCGTAGCGCATTTTGCAGCCGAAAACGAAGACCAATGTCTCAGTCTTATCCGGACCCTATTGAGCTATCTACCCAGCAACAACATGGAAGACCCGCCGTTTAAGGAGACAGGGGATGACCCTGGGCGGGAGGAGGAAGCTCTTTTAGGGGTGGTACCCGAAGATCCCAACAAAGCCTATGACATGCGGGAAGTCATCATCCGGAGCGTAGACATAGGGAGCTTTTTTGAAGTTCAGTCTCTTTACGCACCCAACATCATAACCGCCTTTGCCAGGCTAAACGGCAGAGTAATAGGGATCATAGCCAACCAGCCGGCGTTCATGGCGGGGTGTTTAGACATCAACTGTTCCGACAAGGCGGCGCGGTTTATACGGTTTTGCGACGCCTTCAACATACCCATCGTCAACTATGTAGACGTACCTGGGTTCTTGCCGGGGACGAACCAGGAATACGGGGGGATCATCCGGCACGGGGCGAAGATGCTCCATGCGTATTCCGAGGCCACAGTACCCAAGATCACCCTCATAGTGCGGAAGGCATATGGTGGGGCGTACCTGGCCATGTGTAGCCGGGACCTGGGTGCGGACGTAGTATATGCGTGGCCGTGCGCGGAGATAGCAGTAATGGGGCCGGAGGGGGCGGCCAACATCATCTTCCGCAAAGAGATCGAGGCGGCGGCTGATCCGGGGAAGGCGAGGCAGGAGAAGATAGCGGAATACCGGGACCTTTTTGCCAACCCGTACGTAGCGGCCCAGCGGGGCTACATTGACGCTGTGATCGACCCGCGGCAGACCCGTCGGCACCTGGTACAGGCCTTGGAACTTCTGGCAACCAAGCGGGAGACGCGGCCGGCCAAAAAGCACGGTAACATCCCCCTGTGAGGTGAGGTAGCATGCCATATGCAGGACTGATGACCCTGATAGCCCTGGCCGTAATAGGCATCCTGATTGGTTCGTGGGCGCAGCGACGGGATATGCGTAGCGGGGAGGGGGTAGCCTCTCCGGAGGAGGGGAGGGTGCAGGGAGTAGGAGAGGAGGCAGTAGAGCCGGCGGCGCCGGCGGAGGGAGTAGACCCCCAGCTGGTGGCCGTAATAGCGGCGGCCATAGCCGCTGGTCAGGGAGGCGGTACTGCTACAGTTTGGACGCGTTTAGATAGGGGTACAGTTAGTTCCTGGGTCTTAAGCGGGCGCCAGGAACTTCACAGCAACCTGCCAGTGAACCTGAGATGGAGGTCGGGAAAATGATGAAAACCTACATCATCCACGTCAACGGCCAGCGTTACGAAGTAACCGTAGAAGAGAAGAGGGAGGGGAGTGGTGTTTCGGCGGCGGGGGCTCCGGTAGCCAGGGTAGAGGCGGCTCCTGCGGCGGCAGCTCCCCCGGCACCGGCTGCGGCTCCGAGCCCGGCGGCAGCACCTGCGGCTAAGGCGGCGGCCGGTAACGGGAATGTAATTACCGCGCCTCTGCCGGGCAAAGTAGTGGCCGTTAAAGTAAAGGCGGGTGCGGCCGTAAAGAAGGGTCAGGTGCTAATGGTATTGGAGGCCATGAAAATGGAAAACGAAATCGTAGCTCCTGCCGACGGCAAGGTAAAAGAAATCCATGTAAGCGAAGGTGCCAGCGTCAACGTAGGCGAACCGTTAATATCCTTAGGCTAGAAGGCCAGGGATAGAACTTTTACGGGGCTGGGCGAACTAAGGTGAGCCCAGGAGGGGGAACAGGAGTCTTCAGGGGGAGGCAAAGGCATTATGGAGAGAGCTTTGGCTGGCCTAAAAGTCATAGACCTTACGCGTGTGTTAGCGGGCCCCTTTTGCACCATGATTTTAGGGGATTTAGGAGCGGATGTAATCAAAATCGAGGCTCCGGAGGGGGACGAGTCCAGGAACTACGGTCCCTTTGTCAAGGGAGAAAGCGCCTACTTCATGAGCATCAACCGTAACAAGCGGAGTGTGGTGCTCAATCTCAAAGATCCTAGGGGGGTGGCCATACTCAAGAAGCTGGTTCAGCAGGCGGACGTACTGGTAGAGAACTTTCGGCCGGGGACCGCAGCCAAACTTGGGATTAGCTATGAAGACCTGCAGGTGCTCAATCCGCGGTTAATCTATGCTTCGTGTTCTGGGTTTGGCCAGACGGGGCCGTACCGGGTGCGTCCGGCCTACGATATTATCATCCAGGCGATGGGGGGGATCATGAGCATAACCGGTCAACCGGGGGGCGAGCCGACGAGGGTAGGCGCTTCCATAGGCGACATAACGGCGGCGCTGTTTACCGTAATAGGCATCTTGGCTGCTCTGGCTGAGCGGGAGCGGAGCGGGAAGGGACAGTATATAGACATCAGCATGCTGGATTGCCAAGTAGCGATTTTGGAGAATGCCATAGCGCGCTACAGTACAGGAGGTGAGGTACCGAAGCCCATAGGGAACCGGCATCCCTCCATCACCCCCTTTACAACCCTAAAGACGCGGGACGGATACGTAGTCATTGCCGTAGGGAATGACAACCTGTGGCGGAAGTTCTGCCAGGCAGTCAAGCGCGAAGACCTCATTGACGACCCGCGGTTTAAGACTAATCCTCTGCGGACCCAGAACTGGGATGAACTTTACCCAATTTTGCGCTCCATTTTCAGCGAGTACACCACAGCGGAAGCGCTGGCTGTCATTGAGGCAGCGGGGGTACCTTGTGGACCGTTACAAGATATCAGCCAGGTCTTCCACGATCCTCAGATACGTCACCGGGAGATGATCGTGCCCGTAGAGCACCCGGTAGCTGGGCCTGTATGGATGGCGGGTACGCCCTTCAAGCTGTCCCGGACACCGGGAAGCATCGTCCGGCCGGCTCCCATGTTAGGGCAACACACCTACGAGGTACTGCAGGAAGTGGGTTATAGTGAGGCTGAACTTCGGGAACTGGAGGCAGAAGGGGTAATTGCACCGAAAGAAAGGAAATCCTAGATAATTTACCCTCAAAAATATATTCACAGTAAGAAAAGATAACAGATATTTAAAAAAGGGGGGTATTTTAAGTTGACTACTGCGGCCTTGCTATCATTGATAGCCCTGCTAATAGTTATTATCGTTAGCTGTCTGCGGGAGGAATGGAATCCGGGGCTACTCGCCGTTGCCGCTGCCCTTATAGTGGGTGCAGGTTGGGGTGGATTAAAGGGCGCTGATATACTAAAATTGTGGCCTACCTCTTTGTTCATGATACTTTTGGGAGTAACTTTCCTGTTCAGTCTGGCCCAGGAAAACGGGACCTTGGAGAAACTGACCGCTTATGCGGTGCGCTTGGCCCGGGGCAACACGGCCTTAATACCTTGGATTATCTTTATCATAGTGGTCGTCATTACCACCATAGGTCCGGGGAACATTGCTACCACAGCCCTGATAGCTCCTCTGGCTATGGCCATTGCTGGGCGTATCGGCATGAGCGCCTTCCTGATGACCCTTTTGGTGGTGGGCGCGGCCAACGCAGCAGCCTTCTCACCCTTTGCGCCTACCGGTATCATCTCCCTGGGGATTATCACGAAGATGGCTCCCCAGTTGGGTATTAACCCTCAAGACGTACTGGGAATAGAATGGAAAGTTTACTGGAACTCCATGATAGCCCAGGGCATTACCAATGTTGGCGGATTTTTGCTCCTGGGCGGACTTGCGTGGATGCGAAGGCAGCGGGGTTCTTCCTTAAACATCGATGAGATTGCTCCACGGCCGGAACCCTTTAACCGCCAGCAGTGGATCACCCTTGCGGGTATAATTGCCTTCATTGTGTTGGTATTAGCGCCTGGTTTCCCTGGGGTCAAATCCGTTTTGCCGAAATGGGCCCTTAACATGATCTCCGATGTGGGAGCTATAGCTTTCATACTGTCGGCCATCCTGGTCCTGTGTAACGTAGCGAGCGTTAGGGAAGCAGTTAAGCGGGTACCGTGGTTTGTGCTGATCCTGGTATGCGGCGTCACCGTCCTCGTCGAAGTAATGGACAAGACCGGAGGCTTAAAAGTACTGGTCGATTTGATCGGTGGTATTTCCACGCCTCTTACCGTTCACTTCTGGGTGGCTCTGATCGACGGTATACTCTCTGCCTACTCCAGCTCTTCGGGCGTGGTCATGCCCATGTTTCTCCCTCTGGTTCCGGGCTTGCTCCAGAACCTCGGCCTGATGGGCATACCCGAAACAGTGCACCATGCGGTAGCATTGATTTCCAGTATCAACGTTGGCGCCCATCTGGTGGATACCTCGCCCTTATCCACTCTGGGGGCCCTCTGCATAGCCTGTGCTGGAGAGCATGAGAACAAGGCCAGGCTCTTCCGCAATCTTCTGATCTGGGGTTTGTCCATGTCCCTGGTTGGCGGTGTTATGTGTCTGTTGTTCTTCGGTATTTTAGGTTTGTAAGGAACAATAGGCTGGTTTTGGGCGGGGCGGGGGACCGCCCCGCCGGGCTTAAGGATATAATAGTAGTCTACCTAAAGGATTGAGGTGACCACCATGCAAGAGCTTTTGATGGGCTTAGCGGGACTTACACCCCAGCAAGTTATCATGTTTGTCATCGGCGGTATTCTGATCTACCTGGCCATAGCCAAAGACTACGAACCTTTGCTGCTTCTGCCCATGGGCTTTGGCGCCATTCTGACCAACATTCCCTTTTCTTCGGCCGTAGGTGAAGAAGGGTTTCTGACCATTCTTCTGCATGCAGGCATAATCACCGAGCTGTTTCCCATTCTGATCTTCATAGCCGTAGGGGCCATGTGCGACTTTACTCCCCTATTGCGTAATCCCCTCATGATGATCTTTGGGGCGGCGGCGCAGTTTGGCATCTTTGCCACCATAGTGATAGCCGCCCTCTTAGGGTTTGATCTTAAGGAGGCGGCTTCCATAGGCATTATAGGGGCGGCGGACGGACCTACCACTATCTACGTAGCCACCAAATTTGCCCAGAATCTCTTGGGACCCCTTTCCGTAGCTGCCTATTCCTATATGTCTTTAGTACCCATCATACAGCCACCGGTAATTAAGCTTTTGACCACCAAGAAGGAACGGATGATCCGTATGCCCTATCGGGAAGGGAAGCCGGTGTCTAAGACCGTCCGGATTCTATTTCCCATTGTCGTTACCATTGTGGCGGGGATCATCGCTCCCATCAGCGTAGCCCTCATTGGCTCCCTTATGTTCGGCAATCTGTTACGGGAGGCCGGGGTAGTAGAGCGGCTGGCCAAAGCAGCCGAGAACGAGTTGGCCAACCTGGTGACTCTGCTCTTGGGAATAACCATTGGGTCGACCATGGAGGCCAGCGCCTTCTTAAACGTGAAGACCCTCATGGTCATGGGTCTGGGGTTGGTGGCCTTTATATTTGATACTGCCGGTGGGGTGCTGTTGGCCAAGTTGCTCAACCTTTTCTTAAAGGAGAAGATCAACCCTGCCATAGGCGCGTGCGGCATATCTGCCTTTCCCATGTCCGCCAGAGTAATATCCAAACTGGTGTTAAAAGAAGACCCCAATAATTTTGTTATCATGCATGCCATAGGCGCCAATACTTCGGGGCAGATCGGGTCCATTATAGCTGGCGGTTTGGTCTTGGCTCTGGTACCTGCATTGCTGGGATAAATTAAAGAGGGTGCTGAGGAGTTAAAGCACAGCCGGGGATTGGAATTAGGGAGGTGCGATATAAATGGGGACTGTGGGACTGGCTTTAGAACTTATGGCTATAGCCCTGCCCACTATGTTTGGGGTTATCCTCATCTTCATGGCCTTAATCAGTGCGCTGACCCGCCTCTTCCCCGCTAGAGAAGAGCCAGAGGAAGGGGAATAAGAGCTTTTTGGCCGGTCTAAGTACTTGGGAATGGCCGGGAGGAACTCTAAGAAGGGTTTCCTCCCGGTACGCTTGATTGGGAGGGGCTATGGAGCTGATAGACTATGCGGATAGCAGTATACCCCGGCGCCTTTGACCCCATAACTCTGGGCCACCTGGATATTCTACGGCGCTCCTGCAGGTTATTTGACAAAGTGATCGTGGCAGTGGTCCAGGACCCTCCTAAACAGCCCCTCTTTTCCGTCCGGGAGAGGGTGGAACTGGTGCAGGCGGCGACCAAAGATCTGGCCCAAGTTGAGGTCACAACCTTCCGGGGACTGCTAGTTGAGTTTGCGCGCAGCCAAGGGGCCTGCGCCATTATCCGCGGCCTACGGGCGGTTTCCGATTTTGAACAAGAGTTTCAAATATCGGTGATGAACAAAAAACTGGCCGGCGAAATAGAGACGGTATTCCTCATGGCCGCCACCGAGTATTCTTTTTTGAGTTCCCGAGTGGTGCGCCAGGTGGCTGCTGTGGAAGGGTGTATCCGGGGTCTGGTTCCGCCGGTGGTGGAGGAGGCCCTTCAGGCGAAGTACGGCAAACCTTCGCAACGATAGCAATGACAGTGCTTTGGCCTACGCGAAACGGAACCCCGGGCCCAGGACTGCGCCGAAAGGTACGCGATAGTTGAGGGGAGATGGAGGAGCATGCCGGAACTGGTGGGTACTTGGCACGAAGGCGAGCTTTACCTCATGGAGTTGCACCTGGAACGGGAGGGTTTCAGGAAATTCCTCAGTTCCTGGTTGCTGAGGACCGATAACGGTCAGCTCCTAGTCGATACCGGCCCGGCCGCCGCGCTGCCGCAACTGATGGCTGCCCTGCAGGAGTTGGGCGTTAACCGCATAGATTGTATCCTTTTAACTCATATCCATTTGGACCATGCCGGGGGCGCGGGGGATCTCGTGCAGTATTTCCCTGAAACCTGCATCCTGGCCCACCCCAAGGCCCGACCGCACTTGGAGGATCCTACGCGGCTGTGGGAGGGCAGTGTAAAAATACTGGGCGACCTTGCTCACTTTTATGGTCCCTTAAAGCCGGTGCCAAGGGAGAAATTAATAGACCAGGTGCCGGGAATAAAGATGATCGAAACCCCCGGCCATGCTCCCCACCACGTTAGTTTCCTCTGGGGGGATTTCATTTTTGCCGGGGAAGCCGCAGGGGTCTATCTGGATTTAGGAGACGCGTTCTATCTGCGGCCGGCTACTCCCCCCAAGTTCTTCCTGCAACGGACCTTGGCTTCCCTGGACACCCTCTTAGATCTGGCGGGTGGCGAAAGTATCCTTTGTTTTGGCCACTTTGGCTGGGCGCGGGGTGCCAAGGGAATCCTTGAACTGGCCCGCCGACAACTCTGTCGCTGGGAAGAAATCATCACCGCTGCCGGCCAACGCCTGAAGGCGCGGAACGAAGGGGAATTCCTGAGCCTTCTCCGGGAGGAAGTACTGCGCCAGGACCCCTTGCTCCAGGGCTTTTTCCGGCTGGAACCCGATATTCAACAGAGGGAGAAGTACTTTCTGGATAACAGCCTGAAGGGTTATATTGACTACCTGTCCCTTGGCCCTGTTTTACCGTGACGGCCCGGGGTCGAGGCCTAAGGCCGGGGGAATAGGGCGGCAGGAGGAAAGCAAATGCGAAAAGGGTTAATTCTGGTCTACACTGGCGACGGCAAAGGAAAAACTACGGCTGCGTTGGGGCTGGCCTTGAGGGCCGTAGGTCAGGGGCAGCGGGTACTCATAATCCAGTTCATGAAGGGCAGCCCCCAATACGGGGAGATCAAAGCAGCTGCCTACTTGCCCGGTTTGACCGTGGTGCAGAAGGGCCTTCCTACCTTTGTGAAGAAAGGGGACCCGGCACCCGAAGACATAAGGTTGGCCAGGGAAGGACTGGAGCTGGCGAAGCAGGCTGTCACGTCGCGAGAGTACGACCTTGTTATTCTGGATGAGATCAATGTCGCAGTTGATTACGGCCTTTTAAGCGAAGAAGATGTGCTGGCATTAATGGCAGCTAAGCCCGAAGGCGTTAGCCTCGTCCTTACCGGACGTTATGCTTCGGCCAAGATCGTGGATGCGGCCGACATGGTTAGCGAGGTGAGGGAGGTCAAACACCACTTCCGCCAGGGCATACCGTCTCAAGCCGGCATTGAATATTGAAGCACCCATGCTGATGAAGTGCGCGGGAGAGTCGGCGCGTCGGCGCAGCGGTGGGTGTTGGAGGGAGAAGGGATTTTTTCTTATGCGGCGAATTAAATATATAAGCGTACCCAATAAAGCAGCCACTTTACTTGCCGGAGGATAAATCAGCTTTGTCCTCGGGGGAGCAAGTAAGGCCTGGTGTATAGGACGGCCCCTAGCGCGGTCCTGTATGCCGGGTTTTTTGTTTAGGGAAGGTAGCGCCAGCCTTATTTCCAAACCTGCGAAGTGCCCGTCGAGCCGGGCATGAGTGTGGTAAGGCCCTGGATTATTCCTTACGACCCCGTGGAGCTCGACCGGCCGACGAAGGAATACTACCAATCGCCGGCAGAGCTTGAACGGTATCTACAGTTCGCCTACTGCCTCAAGTGCGGCCTGTGGCTGGCGGCATGTCCTACCATAGCTACGGACAATGAATTCAGAGGACCCCAGGCGTTGGTCCAGGCCTTCCGCTATAATTCAGACGCCCGGGACGGGGGTGATGCCGAGCGTATTGCCGCCAGATACTCTGCACGGCCTATGGTGCTGCCACATGGTGGGTGCCTGTGCTGAGGTCTGTCCCAAGGGGGTAGACCCGGCTCTGGCCATACAGCTTAAGCGGGAGGCCGTTTTAGGCAAGAAAAAGGGGCGAGCAAGGCTGGTGGACCCCCTGAGGCAGTGACACCCCATAACCCGGTGTGCCGAAGGTGCCAGAGCCTACAGTGAAAAAAGGAGTGAAGGGAAAAGATGAGGGATATTCACGTACAGGACATAATCAATGCTGTCGAGCGCCTTTGTGTTGAAGCCTGTACTACCCTGCATGGTGACTGGTGGGAGGCGGTGGAGGAGGCCATATCACGAGAAGAATCCCCGTTGGGCAAAGATATCTTGAAGTTGCTTCAGGAAAATGCTAGACTGGCCGCCTCTACCGGCGAGGCCATCTGCCAGGATACGGGAATGGCGGTAGTTTTCGTAGAGCTGGGCCAGGAAGTGCACATTGACGGAGGAAGTCTGTACGACGCAATAAACGAAGGGGTACGGCGTGGCTATGTCAAGGGGTACTTACGGAAATCCGTAGTAAACGATCCCTTAATCCGCCGGAACACCGGTGACAATACACCGGCCGTAATTCACGTGGACATCGTCCCAGGTTCCAACCTTAGAATCACGGTAGCTCCTAAAGGCGGGGGCTCGGAGAACTGCTCCGGGTTAAAAATGCTAAGGCCCGCCGACGGGAGGGAGGGTGTTATACGGTACGTTTTAGAAGTAGTGGAGGCTGCAGGAGCCAATCCCTGTCCGCCGATAACAGTGGGCGTCGGTCTGGGCGGGAACTTTGAAATGGCGGCCATTTTGGCTAAAAAAGCCCTTCTGCGGCCTTTAGGCCAGAGGCATCCTGAGGCGCATATAGCAGAACTGGAAACAGAAATTTTAGAGCGCATAAACAGCACGGGCATAGGGCCCCAGGGCCTTGGGGGGCGCATAACGGCTCTTGACGTGCATATAGAGACCTATCCCACCCATATAACCAGTTTACCGGTAGCCGTAAACATCCAGTGCCATGCAACACGCCATGCGGAAGCATTTTTGTAGGGGAGGTGATGACTATGACGCGGCTTACCACACCCCTTAGTTCGGACATTATTGAGAAGCTCGAGGCCGGTGAGCAGGTGAGGTTAAGCGGGATCATTTTCACCGCGAGGGACGCTGCCCATAAGAAGTTGGTGGAAACTTACCGGGCAGGGGGAAAATTGCCGGTCGATCTTCAAGGGCAGATCATTTACTATGTAGGCCCATGCCCCCCAAAGCCGGGAAAAGTGATCGGCTCTGCCGGTCCTACCACCAGCGGGCGCATGGACCCGTATACTCCAATTCTGATTCGGGAACTGGGGCTTAAGGGAATGATCGGCAAGGGAAACAGGAGCCCCGAAGTGGTAGAGGCTATGAGAGAGCACGGTGCCGTGTATTTTCTGGCCATAGGGGGAGCTGGAGCCCTCTTGGCCCAAAGCATTAAAAAGGCCGAGGTTATAGCCTATGAGGAACTGGGCCCCGAGGCCATTTACCGCCTGGAAGTGGAGGATTTTCCTCTTATAGTAGGTATTGACTGCCGGGGGCAAAACGCTTACCTTGTAGGCAAGGCCCGGTATTCCAGATAAGGTTAGGAGGTAATTAAGAAGAATGGATATTCGAACCAGAGCATTAGCCTTACACCGTGAAAGTCAAGGTAAAATAGCTATCAGGAGCAAGGTGCGCGTACAAACCCGCGAAGATTTGAGCCTGGCTTATACTCCCGGAGTGGCCGAGCCCTGCAAGGAAATACACCGCGAACCCGACCTGGTCTGGGAGTACACTTCCAGGGGCAATCTGGTGGCCGTAGTAACCGATGGTTCCGCCGTACTGGGGCTGGGGGATATCGGTCCGGAGGCCGCCCTACCGGTGATGGAGGGCAAATGTGTACTGTTCAAAACCTTCGGCGGTGTAGATGCGATACCTGTTTGCCTGGCCACTAAGGATGTGGACCAGATCGTCGAAACGGTAAAACTTCTGGCCCCTGGTCTAGGCGGAGTTAACTTGGAAGACATATCAGCACCGCGTTGCTTTGCCATAGAGGAACGGCTGAAGAAAGAAACTGATATCCCTATCTTCCATGACGATCAACACGGGACCGCCATCGTGGTAGCGGCTGCCCTTATTAACGCTGCCAAGGTAGTAGGTAAAGACATAAAAGAACTTAAAATAGTGGTCAATGGGGCGGGCGCGGCAGGCATTGCCGTAACCAAGCTTCTACTGGGTCTGGGGGTTAAAGAAATTATACTTTGCGACAGGAGTGGGGCTCTCTATGCGGGACGGCAGGAGGGTATGAACCCCTATAAGGAGGAAATAGCCGCCCGAACCAATCGAGAAAAGGCCAAAGACCTTGCGGAGGCTCTGAGGGGAGCCGACGTTTTGGTGGGACTTTCCGCTGCCGGTACGGTAAGCCAGGAAATGGTAAGGAGTATGGCCAGGGACGCTATTGTTTTGGCTATGGCGAACCCTGTACCCGAGATATACCCTGAAGAGGCCAAGGCTGCAGGGGCGAAAGTCATAGGTACCGGCCGGTCCGATTTCCCCAACCAAATCAACAACGTGCTGGCCTTCCCTGGGGTATTGCGGGGAGCGCTGGACGTACGGGCCAGGGACATAAACGAGGAGATGAAAATAGCTGCGGCCTATGCCATTGCCGGGCTGGTGGATGAAAAGGAACTGCAACCCGACTACATCATAACCGATGTTTTCGACAACCGGGTGGCCCCTGCGGTTGCCGAGGCTGTGGCCCGCGCAGCCCTGGAAAGCGGTGTAGCTCGACTGAAGAAGGACCCGGCAGAGGTAGCGGAGCATACCAGGAAACTGGTGCAGGCCTGATCCATCCTCACCCTAGATCTCAGGCCTGCTTGGCTTGCGCTTGCTTATGAGTACTCTCACGGGCCGAACTATCGCTCGGCCTTCAGGCTTAAGGCGGGGTTCCCGGCCTGATCGGCGTCCTTGCTGGTAGGCCGGCCCCGGATCTCCTGTTCTCTTCCCCGCCTTGGCTTGGGGCCTTGTTGAGTTCGGCCGGTCCGAAGAATTGCTCGCTCGCTTCCAAGCCTAAGAAGGCCTTGTCGGCAGAAACGGGGATAAATCAGGGTGCCGTTTAAAGTTTATCCCCTGGGGCGCAGCCACCAGGGGCAATTTTTGTGCTGCTTTAAGGGTGGAGGATGCCTTAATACGGCCTTCTTTGTTCTTACCAGTTCCGCTGGACTTGTATTTTCTATATCTATATCTATAATGGTGCTGCTATAATGGTGCTGTGATGCAACCAGGAGGGGGGATCCCGTACCACCTGGGGAGGAGATGCCGCCTATGCTTAGCGAAGTGTAACGTGGTCTTTTTCCAATGGCTTCGGCTTTCCTTGGGGGACAAACTATTATGAGCAACAAAGGTTGGTTACTTTATGCTATAATATAAACTACGTCCAGGCTGAAAGGAGGCCGAAGAAGGTGAGCGTAGTTAAGGCTTTGGAAAGGCAACAATGTGCGTTTAACCTTAATTTAAAATATTTGACCATTGAATGGTTACAGCGGAGGGGGGTTACCCTGGAGGATATAGCTTCCCTCGTTTACAATATACAAAAAGAGTATGTTCCCGGTTTGACCCGTCAATATTGTCTGGAGAGCGTAGAGAGGGTGCTGGAAAAACGGGAAGTACAAAATGCTGTTTTTACAGGTCTTTCCCTGGACGAGATGGCTGAGAAAGGCCTCTTCGAGGAGCCATTATCCGACATGTTGCGCTGTGACGACGGCCTTTACGGTATCGATGAAGTGCTGGCCTTAAGCATTGTGAATATTTACGGCTCCATAGGCCTGACGAACTTTGGGTATCTCGATAAAGTCAAACCGGGTATCATAGGAAAAATAAATGAGAAGAAGGGCGAAAGGGTCAACACTTTTCTGGACGATCTGGTGGCCGCTATAGCGGCTGCGGCTGCGGCCCGGATAGCCCACCAAAGCCGGGATAATGATGGGAGTGGCAGTGATTAAAGTCTTGAGCTTCTTTAGCTTGCCGGCGGTGGGGCTGCTAAGAAATAGACTTCCTGGACCGCACAGGGACCAGTACTCGATACGGCCGGTACGGACAAGGCGAAATGCGGGTGCAAGGGTCACCCCACCTCAAGCGGCAGCGCGAGCAGCGACGATGTTGAAGGACGGTTATCCCTCCGTCCTTAATTTTTTCTATTTGGGCCCCTACTAAAATAACTTTTTCATGAATCAAGGAGGGATTATTTTTTCTTCGTCGAATTACTACGTAAATGAGAGTTAAAGTTTTTAGGCTGTGTTGATATTATACTTAACAGCTTAACATGGAGGGATGCATTGTGGCAGGTAAAATTCCCTTCGGGCCGACTTACGAGGAGATGCTCTACCCGGAAAAGATCGACCCGGCTATACGTCAGAGGGCTATAAAGGCCCTTAAGGAGGATGAGCTGGACCCCATCAATCTTTTCAACATTACCTGGAAGGACGAGAACAATCAGGTGCGTAAAATGGTGCTGCCGCCGGAGCTGACCGGAGTGGACGCCAACATTGTAGTCCTCCTGGGGCGCTACTTCCCTTCGGGGTCCCACAAGGTGGGGCCGGCTTATGCCACCTTGATCGAAGGCTGTGTGGACGGGGTCATTCGCCCGGGAGAACACACCATTCTGGGCCCGTCCACCGGGAATTTCGGCATCGGGGTAGCTTACATCTGCCGTCTCATGGGATACCGGGCCATTGTCATCATGCCCGACAGCATGAGCGATGAACGCTATGAACGCATCCGCAAGTACGGCGGGGAGTTGGACTTGACTCCAGGAACGGAATCCGACGTTATCCTGACCTTGCAGCGCACCTATGAGCTAAAAAAGGATCCCAAGAATTTTCCCTTGGCCCAGTTCGAGCTCCTGCCCAACTACCGTTTCCACCGGTATGTGACGGGCAATTCGGCCATTGAAGCTGTAAAGGGTGTGGGCAACGAACGTATTGCCTGCTTTGTTTCGGCACCGGGTTCGGCCGGCACCATCGGTGCGGGAGACGAGATTAAGAAAGTCTTCCCCGAATGTAAGGTGGCCGCTCTAGAGCCTTACGAATGCTCTACCCTGGCTACCGGTGGCCGCGGCCAGCACCGCATTGAAGGCATCGGAGACAAAATGTGTACCTTAATTCATAACGTGCTCAATACCGACTTTGTGGTTCTCATTCACGACGATGATTGTGTTAAGGGATTAAAACTCATCCAGGATGGTACGGAAATTCTTGTGAAAATGGGTATAAAAGAAGAAGCAGCCCTGAAGCTAAAAGATAATTTCGGCATCTCCAGCATCTGCAACGTCTTGGGAGCCATAAAGATGGCCAAGTTCCTGCGGCTGGGCCCCGGAGACAACGTAGTGACCATCGCCACCGATGGCTTTGACCGTTATCGCTCCGTCCTGGATGATTTGGAGAAGCGCACCCTGGAGATCACCGATTTTGTGATGGAACGCTGGTACCGGGATATCTTCCTGCGGGCTAATGAAGAATATATTTTCGATTTCCGGAAGCCCGAGGCCAAAGAGAGGCTCTTTGCCCAGAAAGAGGCGGACTGGCTTCCCTTCGGCTACAGCAAGGAATACCTCGATTCCATGCGGAGCCCCAGCTTCTGGGAAGACGAATATGCCAAGATAAAGGAGTACGATGAGAAAATCCGGGCCATGCGCTAGGAACGGGCGCTCGGGCGATTTTGGGCGGAAGATTCCTTGAAGGAGGGGGACGAGGATGCGCCTGGAGCTAAAAGTCAACGGCGAGGCGAGGGTGGTGGAGGTACCTCCCGAGGCGACGCTGCTGGATGTTTTGCGCGATCATTTGCGGCTCACCGGTGCGAAGAACGGGTGTGGAGAAGGGGTTTGCGGGGCCTGTACGGTAATTATGGCCGGCCGGCCGGTGCGGGCCTGCCGCATTACGGCAGCCAAGGCGGCGGGGCAAGAAGTGTTGACTATAGAAGGCCTGACCCCCTGTGAAAAGGAGATCTATGCCTGGGCTTTTACCGCTGCCGGGGCGGTCCAGTGCGGTTTCTGCACCCCTGGTATGGTCATGGAAGCCAAGGCTTTGCTGGACCGGAATAACAATCCTTCGGAGGAAGAAATCAAGCAGGCCTTCAGAGCTCACCTTTGCCGCTGCACCGGCTACCAGAAGATCGTGACGGCGGTGCAGCTGGCGGCCCGGGCCCTGCGAGGGGAGATCACGCCCGGCCAGGGAGAGGCTGCCGGCATGCGGAAGCGCTTCTTCCGGCCTGATGCGCCGGTCAAGGCTTTAGGCCAGGCCACCTTTGTGGACGATCTTATGTTCCCCGGTATGCTCTATGGCGCCGTCCTGCGCCCGCCCTACGTCCGGGCACGGGTGGTGTCTCTGGATGTAACCCCCGCCCGGGAAATCCCGGGAGTGGTAGCCGTACTTACGGCGGAGGACATACCGGGCCAGCGCTACCAGGGGCATATTTTCAAGGACTGGCCGGCCCTGGTGGCCGTGGGAGAAGAAGTGCGCTATGTGGGGGACGCCATCGCCCTGGTGGCCGCCGAAGATAGGGAGACTGCCCGGAAGGCAGTGGAGAAGATTAAGGTGGAGTATGAAGTGCTGCCGCCGGTAACGAGCCCGGCCGATGCGCTGGCGCCGGGGGCGCCATCCCTCCACCCTAAGGGCAATATTTTAAGTGAAACCCGCATCCGCAAAGGGAATCCCGAGGAAGCACTCCAAACATGCGCCCATGTGGTGACCCAGACTTACCGGACACCCTTTACGGAACATGCTTTTTTAGAGCCCGAAAGTGCGGTGGCCGTACCGGAGGACGAGGGAATCACCATTTATACCAGCACCCAGGGCGTATACGATATCCAGAAGCAGGTGGCTTCCCTCCTGGCACTGCCCCACGAAAAAGTGCGCGTCCTCAATCAATATGTGGGCGGTGCCTTTGGGGGCAAAGAGGACTTAAGCGTCCAGCACCATGCAGCCCTTCTGGCCTGGGCTACCAAACGCCCGGTCAAGATCACCTTGACGCGCCGGGAAAGCATCCTGGTCCACCCCAAGCGACATGCTATGGAGATTAAAATTACCACCGGTTGTGATGACCAAGGCCGGCTGGTGGCCATGACGGCGGAAATTACCGCCGACACCGGGGCCTATGCTTCCTTAGGGGCTCAGGTTCTAGAGCGGGCCTGCCACCATATTACCGGTCCCTACCGTATTCCCCATGTCAGGATTTACGGCCGGGCCATCTACACCAACAACCCGCCGGCCGGGGCCTTCCGCGGTTTTGGTGTACCCCAGGCGGCTTTTGCCTGCGAAAGCCAGTTAAATCTCCTGGCCCAGCGGGTCGGCAAGTCTCCCTGGGAAATTCGCTGGATTAATGCCCTGGAGCCGGGGGATACCCTCGCCACCGGCCAGATAGTCAGCGAAGATGTGGGTATAAAAGAGACGCTCCTGGCCGTCAAGGAAGTATTTGAAAGCAGCCCCTATGCCGGTATTGCCTGTGCTTTTAAGAATGTTGGCCTCGGGGTAGGAACCCGTGATACGGGGCGGGCCAACCTGGCAATAGAAAAGGGGAAAGTGAGAATTTATTCCGGCGCGGCCTGTCTAGGCCAGGGGCTGGAAGCGGTACTCATCCAGATTGTGGCCGAGGCCACCGGTTTGCCGGCGGAAAAGATGGAGGTGGTGCTGGCGGACACCGCCTGCACCCCAGATGCCGGGATAACTACCGCTTCCAGGCAGAGTCTTTTTACCGGCGAAGCCGTTCGCCGGGCGGCAGAGGAACTGGCCCGGGCCCTTAAGGACCACGCCCTGGAGGAGCTGGAAGGACGTACATTTGTGGGCGAATTTTACGGGGCCACCGATCCTATCGCCTCCAACAAGGAACATCCGGTCACTCATGTGGCCTACGGCTATGCTACCCAGGTAGTCCTGCTGGACGAGGAAGGCCTGGTGGCCAAAGTCGTGGCTGCTTATGATGTGGGCCGGGCCGTTAATCCCCTCAATGTGGAAGGCCAGATTGAGGGCGGCATCGTGATGGGCCTGGGCTATGCCCTGACGGAGGATTTTCCCGTGAAGGACGGCATACCCCAGTATCAGCAGTTGGGTCGCCTGGGTCTCTTTCGGTTCCCTCAAGTGCCGCCCATGGAAACTATTTTGGTGGAAAAAGGAGGTACCCAGTACGCCTTTGGTGCCAAGGGCATTGGGGAATTAGCCACTATTCCTACGGCCCCCGCAGTGGCCTGCGCTTATTTCCGCCGCGACGGCCTTTTGCGGACCGCCCTACCCCTGGAGGGCACGCCCTACAGAAAGAAGTGAGAAGAGGAGATGGGTTGGATGTCTAATGTAGTGGGGTTGCACTGTATCAATTGCGGCAAGACCTACCTGCCCCAGCCGGGTCTGTACACCTGCAGCCGGTGTGGGGAAAAAGAAGGTATTCTGGACGTAGATTACGATTACGACTATATTAAGAAGGCCCTCTCTCCCCAAAGCCTCCAGGGCAACCGGGAACATTCCATATGGCGCTACCGACCTTTCCTGCCGGTTAACCAGGAAGGCCCCCTCCCCCCCTTAAGGGTGGGCTGGAGCCCCTTATATTATGTGCCGCGGTTGGCCCAAGAGATAGGGCTAAAACACTTGTACGTTAAAGATGATGGCGTCAACCCGACTGCTTCCCTCAAGGACCGGGCTTCGGCTATTGCTGTGGCCCGGGCCCTGGCCGAAGGAGCGGCCTCGGTGGCCTGCGCCTCTACCGGGAATGCCGCTTCCTCCCTGGCCGGGGCCGCCGCCTCGGTAGGGCTTAAAGCCTTTATTTTCGTTCCGGCCCGGGCCCCCCAGGGCAAAGTAGCCCAACTTCTCATTTTCGGCGCCACCGTGGTGAGCGTGCAGGGATCTTATGAAGATGCTTTCCGCTTATCCGACCAGGCGATTAAGCGCTGGGGCTGGTATAACCGCAACGCGGCCATTAATCCTTACCTGGTGGAAGGAAAGAAGACGGTCTGCCTGGAAGTGGCGGAACAGCTGGGGTGGGAAGTGCCCGACTGGGTAGTGGTGTCGGTCGGTGACGGTTGTACCTTGGCCGGGGCCTGGAAGGCCTGGCTGGATCTTCACCGGGTAGGCTGGATTGATCGACTTCCCCGGATGTTAGGGGTACAGGCCGAAGGCTGTTGTCCCATTACTAGGGCCTTCCGGGAGGGAGGTAAGGTAAGGCCGGCCGAGGAAAATACTATAGCCGACAGTATCGCCGTGGGAGTACCTCGCAATCCGGAAAAGGCCCTGCGGGCCATCCGCGAGTCCGGCGGCACCATGATCAATGTGAGCGACGAAGAAATCCTAAAGGCCATGCGCCTCTTAGGGCGCACTACGGGGGTTTTCGGCGAGCCTGCCGGCGTGGCCGGTCTGGCAGGCCTGGCCAGGGCAGTAGCCGAGGGAATTGTACGGCCGGAAGAAAAGGTGGTCTGTCTGGTGACGGGCAATGGGCTAAAAGATGTAGCGACGGCCATAAAGGCGGCTGGCGCTCCCTTGAGCCTGCCACCGGACATGGAACAGCTGGAAAGGGCTCTCCAAGGGTTAATCTAAGAATACAGGAGGTGGCCTCCGTGACCCTGCTCATCAAGGGCGGCTGGCTGGTTAGCGAAGAACGCGTGGAAAAAGGGGACCTGCTTATTGAAGGAGAAAAGATTAGCGCCGTAGGCTCGGGGCTAAAAGTTAGTGGGGCTGAGGTGATGGACGCCAGCGGTAAGTATGTCCTGCCCGGTATTATTGATGCCCATGTCCATTACCAGATGGCCATCGGCGACCTCCTTACTGCCGACGACTTTTACACGGGAACCAGAGCAGCCGTCTGCGGGGGCGTAACCACAGTCATTGACTATGCTGAGCCTTCCGGCCCGGGGGACTCCCTGAGAGAAGTAATTGACCGGCGGTTGGAAGAAGCGCAAGGCCAGGTGGCGGTTGACCTGGGCCTTCACCTCGTACTCTTCCCTGGGCAGGAAGAAGATAAAGGACCCTTAAGGGAGGCTGTGGAGCGGGGGCTGGTAAGTTTTAAGGTCTTCACTACTTATAACCAGCGTATGTCTTACCAAGCCATCGGCCGTTGCCTGGCACAGGCTAAGGAGTTGGGGGCTCTGGTAACCATCCATGCCGAAGACCACGATATTGTTAATGCTGCCCGCCAGGAACTCATCGCTGCAGGACTCACCTCCCCCCACTATCATGCCCGTAGCCGGCCGGCAGCGGCGGAGGTCGAAGCCGTGCGCCGCATCCTGGAAATGGCCCATTCTTTGCAGGCCCGCGCCTATTTTGTCCATATATCCAGCGGGGGGGCCGCCGAGCTCATCGCTTCGGCCCAGGCCCAGGGCCTGGAAGTCTACGGTGAAACCTGTCCTCACTATTTGTTGTTGAATGGCGACGTATACGCAACCGACAAGGCAGCCCTGAATCTCATGTGCCCCCCTCTGCGCGGGAAGGAAGATAATTTAAGACTGTGGCAGGCCCTGTCGCAGGGTTCCTTCCAGGTGGTGGCTACCGATCACTGCAGCTACACACTAGCACAGAAAGAGGCCGGGACGGCCTTCTTTAACACGCCCTCAGGGATCCCGGGTACGGAAACCCTGCTACCCCTTATCTATTCCTTCGGCGTGCGGGGGGGATGGCTCACCCTTCCCCAGATGGTCCAGGTCCTGGCGAGCAATCCGGCCAGGCTCTTCGGTCTGTATCCCCGCAAGGGCTGCCTCAAGCCGGGGAGCGATGCCGATATTGTAATCTTTAATCCCCGGCAGGAAGTCATCCTGGATGGTGAAAACCTCCATTCGGTAGCCGGCTATACCCCCTTTGCCGGGTTTAGAGTGCGGGGCTATCCCGAAACGACCATCCTGCGGGGGCAGGTCGTCTATCATGAGGGCCGCTTTTTGGGCCGGCCGGGTCAGGGTAAATTTATTCCCGGCAAAGTTGGCGGGTAAATAGGACCTGTGCCCTTTCGTTCAACGGAAAAAGGCCGGTGGTGGAGACAGAATGAACTGCCATTTACCCCTACTTCGCCGGTTGGCGAGGTAGGGGTAAATTTGTGGTTGCAATACCTAGAGAGAAGATATACAATAACTCCTAGTTTCGGGGGAAAGGGGGAACCTCTGATGAAACCCTCCGCAGGTAAGGAACCCCTTGATAACCCGGAGGAAAAGAGATTTCGGCAAGTCGGCTACGCGGAAGTTATTTTGGCCTGTCTTCTCTTTGGAGGGAATACAATAGCCGGTAGGATTGTGGCTACCCAGGTACCGCCCTTTGCTCTATCGGCCGTGCGGGCCGCATTGGGCTTATTGGTGATAACACCCTTTCTATGGCGGCTGAGGCCTGCCTTAAGGCCCCGGGGGAAGGACCTTTGGTGGCTGGCGCTCCAGGGTTTGGTGGGCATAGGCCTGGCTTACAGCACCTTTGCCTGGGGCATTCGCTTTAGCCCTGCGATTAACGCGGCCATTATTTTTGCCACCTTTCCTGCGGTGACGCTGGTGCTTTTAGGCATTTTTTGGCGTTACAAGCCGACCTTCATACAGGTATTAGGGGTGATAATTGCTTTTCTCGGCCTGTTAGTAGTTGCCAGCCGGGGGTCCCTGGAACGATTATTTTCCGTATCTTTTACTGCGGCGGACGGGTTTTTGCTCCTCAATGTTGTTGTGGTCTCCCTGGGGAACATTCTGGGCCAAAGGCTCATGGAGCGGTACCCGCCCATTATAGTTTCGGCTTACACCCTCTTTTTCGGCATTCTCTGGCTTCTGCCCTTGGGAGTCTGGGAAGTAGCAGGGCAAAGGTGGCACCTTTCCTGGCAGGGGTGGATATTCCTTCTTTACATGGGCTGTAGTGTTTCCGGGCTGGCGGTGCTCCTCAATTTTGAGGCGGTGCACCGTATCGGGAGCGGTGCGGTTGGTATTTTTAATAATCTTAATCCCCTTTTTGCCATAGCCCTGGCTGCTCTATTTCTAAAGGAGCCCTTGTATTTGTATCACGGTATAGGAATTATCTTGGTCTTGGGAGGCGTAGGACTTTCCCTGGGTTCAAACCGGCAGGTAAGTAGATCGGCGTTAAGCTTCCGGTCGGAGAACAGTCACGCCAGAGCTTTTTCGCGGTGAGGAGGAGTTGTGATGGCCTTAAAAGGCGGCTGTATAGTAGCCCAGTCAGGCGGACCTACGCCGGTTATAAACAATAGCCTTTACGGCGTAATAGAGGAAGCCTGGAACAGGCAAGCCATAACCGGCCTTTATGGTGCCCTTTACGGGGTAACGGGTGTTTTGAAAGAGCAATGGATAAATCTGTTTCTTTTATATTCGGCGGTAATGATTCCATGGATACAGTCGATAAAGTAAGGCGGCTGGCCCAAGAAGAAGGGTAGTTGAGCCAAAACCAGTGCGGCTTTCGGGTGCCGGCCTGAAAGCCGCTTCTATTTATTTTTCTTATTTTTCACCAGGGCATTCCGGGATCTCCTAACCCCCGATCCTCTAAGGGCCACCTCCGCTTCCACGCTGTAACTTTACCTCCCATGGGACGTTAGGAATTCAGCCGGAACGATATGGAGCCGGGTCCGATAAGGCATCCAGGAGTGGAGCAGGAAACGAGAAGAGATAAATTGGTGGAGAACCTGGCAGGTAAAAAGGTATAATCAAATGTAAAATCAGGGAGAAAACTGTACATAGGGAGGGGGTAAGTTAAGCTATGTCTCTCGTGCGGGCCCGTTTTTCCGTCCGCGGCAGGGTCCAGGGAGTGGGGTACCGCTATTTTGCCTTCCATCATGCGGTAAACCTGGGCCTTAGCGGATGGGTACGCAACTGCTACGACGGTACGGTGGAAGGGGTAATTGAAGGCCCGGAAGAGAGGGTAAGGGAGTTTTTGTCTTTATGCCGACAGGGGCCTCGCTGGGCCAGGGTAGAAGGTGTGGAAGTGCGCTATGAAGAGCCCCGGGGGGAAAAGGGCTTTAAAATAGTGCGAGATAGTTATTTCGGGTAATGCCGATTAAGGAAGGCAAGGCATTATAAGATTTGGAAAGGGGAAAGGAGTGTTCTTCTTGGCCAGGCGGTTGGGTATTTTAACAGGCGGGGGAGATTGCCCAGGATTGAATACTGTTATAAGGGCGGTGGCCAAAACAGCTTATGCCCATGGTTACGAACTCTTCGGCTTCCTTGACGGCTATACCGGGTTGGTGGAAGAGCGGTATGTCCGGCTGGACCCCCCGGCCATATCGGGCTTGTTACACCGGGGTGGGACTATTTTGGGCACCAGTAACCGCAACGATCCCTTTAACTTCCCCGTAAAGGAGGGTGATAACATAACTTACCAGGATAAGTCCGATCAAGCGATAGGGCTTTTGGCAAAACTTAATATTGAGGTCTTGCTCGTTATCGGCGGTGACGGCACCCTGGCCGCCGCCCGCGATTTCAAGGCCAAAGGGGTTCGGATTATCGGCATCCCAAAGACTATTGACAACGATCTGGCCGCCACCGATCAGACCTTCGGCTTCGATACGGCAGTGCGCACCGCTACGGAAGCTCTGGACAAACTACATACCACGGCAGAATCCCACCACCGGGTCATGGTGCTGGAGCTCATGGGACGTTATGCCGGCTGGATTGCCCTCTATAGCGGCCTGGCCGGCGGGGCCGATGTAATCCTCATTCCCGAGATCCCCTGGACTCTGGAAGGGGTGCTAAAAAAAATCTTGGCCCGTAAAGCTGAAGGGAAACCCTTCAGTATTGTGGTGGTGGCCGAAGGAGTCAAATCTCCCGCAGGAGAACTGGTAGTCTACCGTCGGGTAGAAGATAGTGTGGAAAAGGTGCGGCTGGGGGGCATAGGTCAACTGATAGGCCAGCTTATTGAAGAGAATAGCGGTATTGAAACGCGGGTTACAGTTTTGGGCCACATTCAGAGGGGGGGCTCACCTTCTTCCTACGACCGGGTGCTGGCCACCCGTTTTGGGGTGGCGGCAGCGGAGCTGGCCATCCGGGGCCTCCACGGGGTAATGGTCTGCCTGCGGGGCAATGAAATCTCCTATGTCCCTCTGGAAGAAGTGGCCGGCAAACCGCGGACTGTTCCTCCAGACCATCCCCTGATACATACTGCCCGGGCCATCGGCATAAGCTTTGGCGATTAAAAACGTTCGAGGTGATAGAAAACTTGGTCCGACGTCCTTGGGTTGTATTCTTTTTACTGACGGCGGTCGCCTTAGTGGCAGGACTTTTGGGCTACGACAAAGCGCTGAGGCTACCGCCCTTATTTAGGGAACAACCCCGAGCTCAACGGCCCCTTCCCCAGGTTAAAGGTTATTACGTGCAGGCACCGATGGCCGACGTCCGCGCTGAAGCCGGCGGCAATGCGGAACTGGTTACCCAGGCCCTCCTGGGTGATGAGGTCAGGGTAATATCCCATGCAAGTGGCCAGTGGGTGCGAGGACGGGTGCCAGACGGCTACGTAGGGTGGATTAAAGCCGCGGAATTGATAGAAGATACTATCCCTGGGGGAAGGGACCTGGCGGTTGTTGCGGTTCCCGTAGCCCAGCTTTACCGGGAACCGGCCGGCGCGGCGCCCGTCATCGGGGAAGCGGTGCTGGGCACCGATCTGCCCCTAATAAGTCAGAAACCGGGTTGGGTAGAAGTCTGGCTTCCCGGCCGCAGAACAGCCTGGCTGCCGGAAGAGAATGTTGAGATCTGGCCGCAAGGCAAGCCCCCGGGCCCGCGGAGCGGCCCTGACGTGGTTAAAGTAGCGGAAAAATTGCTGGGAGCACCTTACCTCTGGGGTGGCGTAAGTATTTATGGGGTGGACTGCTCGGGTCTCACGTATATCTCTTACTTTTTAAACGGGATAAAGCTGCCCCGGGATGCAGACCAGCAGTTCCAGGTGGGCCAAAAGGTAGAAAAGAAGGATTTGCGCCCCGGGGACCTGGTCTTTTTTAACACTGAAGGGTCCGGCCCGGTTCCCACCCATGTAGGTATATATAGCGGTGATGGCCAGTTTATCAATGCTCGCTCCCGCCAGGGAGTGGTTGTGAGCCGCCTGGAGGAGCCCCTTTTTGCCCGGGGCTACCTGGGCGCCAGGCGGTATTTGCCTTAGGGTTCTAAAGTAAAACGAGGCGTATAACGCGTAGGAGCTCATCCGAAAAACAAAAGAAAAAAAAGATACACGGCAGGGAGGAATCCATTTACTTATGTAGAATATTACTTACAGTAAGTAAGAAAGAGGAATGAGGCAGTCAATGTACTACGGTTTTAATGGGCGCATTGCGCGGGTCGACCTTACTAAGGGAGCGGTTAGTACGGAAGAACTAGGTGAGGAATTTTATCGTAAATTCTTTGGTGGGCGAAATTTCATTGCTTATTTTTTGTTAAATGAATTAAAGAGTAGTTGTGATCCTTTGAGTCCCGATAATGTTTTAGTTTTTGCACCAGGAGTAATTACGGCAGCTCCGGTGGCCGGATGCGGGCGAAATAGTGTCGGGGCCATATCGCCGCTGACCGGAGGGTACGGTGAGTCAGAAGCCGGTGGATACTTCGGAGCAGCTTTAAAGAACGCAGGGTTTGATGCGCTGGTAGTTACCGGCCAGGCCTCCCACCCCGTTTATTTGTGGATCCATGACAGCCAGGTGGAAATAAAGGATGCCAGGCATTTATGGGGACAAACCGTGGCGGCAACGTATCATTCCTTATGTGCTGAACTGGGTACAGGTATAAGGACGGCCCTGATCGGACCTGCGGGTGAAAATCTTGTGCGTTATGCCTGTATCATAAATGACCTGTCCCACGCAGCGGGACGTAATGGTATTGGGGCAGTAATGGGTTACAAGAAATTAAAGGGAATAGTGGCTTATGGCCACCAGCGACCCCCTTTGGCCGAACCGGACAGAATTAAGGAAATAGCTAATTGGTTGGCCAAGAATGTGGACACTGTTTGTGGCTGGGCCAAGACCCTTGGCACCCCCGGAAGCCTTATGTACCACAACGATATTGACGGTCTTCCCACACGCAACTTCAAGGAGGCAAGTTTTGAGCAAGCAGAAGCCATTAGTGGGGAGACTATGCACCGGACTATCCTCATCGGACGTGACACGTGTTATGCGTGTCCCGTGCGATGTAAGCAGGTGGTAAGCGTTGAGGAGCCGTATCACGTAGATCCTACTTACGGAGGCCCGGAATACGAAACCCTTGTAGCCTTTGGTAGCCTGTGCGGAATCAGTGATTTGAAAGCTATCGCTAAGGCCCATGAACTGTGTAATGCTTATGGCCTAGATACCATTACCACTGGGGCGCTGATTGCATGGACGATGGAATGTGCTGAAGACGGACTTGTGGAAGGTGCTGATGTGCGGGACTTGAGGTTTGGTAATGCTAGAGTAATGTTAAAACTCATTGAAGATATTACGATGCGCCGAGGCTTAGGTGAGGTCCTGGCAGAGGGTGTGAAAGGCGGCCTTTTAGCATTTGGGGAAAAAGCGGCGGCAAGAGCGGTACATGTTAAGGGACAGCCTCTGCCGTTCCATGAAGGCAGAGTGAAGCGCGGTATGGCCCTTGGCTATGCCATATCTCCTACTGGTGCGGACCACTGCAATAGCCTGTTTGATGATTTTTATGTGCCAGGGGCGTGGGGAGTACCGGAAATGCAAGCCCTGGGCATTTTACGGCCTTTACCCATGGATGATTGGGGTCCCGAAAAAGTGCGTATGCTCATCTACAGTTCTTATTGGAAAAGCTTAATGAACTGTATGGTTATGTGCATTTTTATGCCGTATTCTTACGACCAGATAGTGGAAATTGTTAGAGCAGTTACGGGGTGGAACGTTACCTCTTTTGAACTGGCCAAGGTTGGAGAACGGGGGCTTAATATGGCCCGATTAGTAAATTTGAAGCAGGGGCTAACAGCCGAGGATGATAGTCTACCGCAAAGGCTTTTTGATATCCCGGTTAGCCCCCGATCGGGAGGCTCGTTTGTCTTGGATCGTAAACAATTTGAGGAGGCCAAGAGGCTGTATTACCAAATGATGGGTTGGACTGAAGAAGGCATACCCACGAGGGGGAAACTGCTGGAACTTGGCTTAGGATGGCTGGAAGAATGATTGAGGTTAAGGTACGGTTATCAGTGCCCTTGGCGAGGTTGGTTGGGTCTACGGAGATAACCTTGACATTGCTGGACGGGGCCACAGTTGCAATACTCTGGGAGATGTTGGAGAGAAGATATAATCTTAGCCGATATGGCGTTCTAACTGTTGTTGACGGCAGGAGTATTTGGAGTTACGGGACTGGCTGGGAGACCAGGATTTATGATGGTATGATAATAGACCTGTTGACAAGCCCTATGGGCGGTTAAGGAGGACAGAATAGTGTACACTTACACCTTGGAGCAAGGCAATTTCACAGTACAAATCGAGGGAGAACCTTTTCGTCTGTCCTTTGTAAGCTATGACGGCCAAGAAATTACTGCTGGTGTGACCTCTTTGGGTGGCGGGTTCCTGTATCGCCATCAAAATGAAGCAACACAATGGCACAGACTGGTTAGAGCTACTAAGATGGAGGCCATTACAGGTGGAAAAAGAGTAACCTGCGTGACGGACGCAGGGAGCGAAGCCTTTATCGATGCCGTTTCTCTGAAGGATAATGTTGTGGAAATCCGACTCACTGTTCCGCATGAACCAGTCTGCCTGATAGGTATGCACCTTTTCTTACATGAAGACGACCATTTTTATGGTTTGGGGGAACGTTTTAACGCCTTAGACCAACGGGGCGAGGCCGGAGAGTTCTGGGTAACCAACTGCGCTTGCGGTCGATATACCTATAAGCCAGTGCCCTTCATGATGACGCCGCGCGGGTATGGGCTGGCTCTACAGGGTTCCCGCCGCTACACATATCGATTAGGGACACCTGAGGAGCCTCACATACTTTCTCTTTGGAATCCCTCCAATGAGTTCAGCTTTCAGTTTATTTACGGACCAGAGTTACGCAAGATACTTGAGCTATATTCTGAGTTAGTGGGACGGCCACCCCTTCCGCCGGCCTGGGTATTTGCTCCCTGGAAATCGCGCGATTGGCGGGTGGAAAACCAATCTACAGTTTATGAAGATCTTCATACTCAGCGACAGTTGGGTCTTGCTGCCGGGGTCAAGTTGATAGATGCAGGTTGGGAAACTGAATACCATAGTTTTGTTTTTGATAAAAGGAAGTACCCAGAGGCAGAAAAAATGCTGTCCGAAGCTAGGGAAATGGGTTACCGGGTTGTCTTGTGGTTATCGCCTTGGATGGTCGAAGGTACAGAGGCCTACAATAATGCCCGCCGGTTGGGATACTTTGTGCGGCGAGCAGACGGTGAGGTCTATGTGCACCAGTTGTCCAACAACCCGGGGCTGAAGGGGTCCCTGTTGGATTTTACCAATCCTGCGGTATGCAACTGGTGGCAGGACAAGATAAGGACCTTAATGGAGATGGGGGTAAGTGGCTTTAAGACCGACTTTGGTGAGCAGGTGCCAGAGGATGCCGTGTTCCATGACGGGCGTACGGGCGCCGAGATGCACAACCTCTATCCTGTGCTATATAACCGAACAACATGGGAGGTTGTAAAACAATATGGTGGGATTTTATTAGCCCGGTCAGCTTGGGCCGGCTCGCAGCAGTATGGGGCTATTTGGGCAGGTGACCAGACTGCCGATTTTTGCCCGTGGAGCGGCTTGCCAAGTGTGGCCAGGGCGGCCCTATCCGCAGGGCTTTCCGGCTTCCCTTTCTGGGGTTGTGATATAGGGGGATATTTTGGGGCACCGGAGCCGGAGGTCTTTATTCGCTGGCTACAGTTCGGCGCTTTTTCGCCCATAATGCAGGTTCACGGCTTGGGTGAGCACGATCCCTGGCACTTGGGAGCTGAGGTCTTGAGTATTTACCGCCATTACGCCAATCTACATACACGGCTGTTTCCTTACTTCTATGCTTATGCTGCGGTAGCTTCCGAAAGGGGACTACCTATAATGAGGTCTTTGGTACTTCACTACCAGGAAGACAAGAACCTCTACAAGTTATGGTCGGCGGATTATGAATACTTGCTGGGAGACTACCTGCTAGTAGCACCGCTATTTTTTGGTGGAGCTGGAAGGGAAATTTACCTGCCTGCCGGTCAATGGGTGGACTGGTGGACGGGCAAGCGATATGAGGGTCCTATTTGTTTGCAATATAGTGCCCCTCTAACAGTTACCCCCGCCTTTATTCGGGCCGGAGCCATCATCCCTCTATTAGAGGATGGGCTTGACGTTCCACTTGTTACTTCTGCCCCAGGGATAAAAGGGACTCAGGGTGAATTGACGCTGGAGGTTTACCCTGGGGAACAGTCTTCTATCACTTTACAGGATGGTACAATCCTGGAGCAAAGGCCCACGGATGGTGGTCTTGAACTACGGATCAGCAACAATGGCACCTATAAATCCTTTGTTGTCAACCTGTTCGGAGCTCGGGATGCTGAGATAGTTAGAGTTGACGGTGCAGTACTAAAGACTACAGGTCAGGCCTTACCGGTAACGGCTACTATTGCGGCAGGGCTCTGGCAGGAGAATGGCCAAGGCTGGATGATGATGCCCGAGGCTCGAGAGATTTCCCTAAAGATAAGACTAGAGATAAGGTGAAAGTAGGATGCCTTTAGTGACAACCAAAGCGATAATGGACAGAGCGCTAGCGGGCGGATATGCTGTCGGCGCCTTTAACGTTTGCAATCTGGAGATGACGCAGGGTGTTATGGAAGCAGCAGTATCTGAGCGGTCTCCGGTCATTATTCAGGTATGGGCCGGTATTTTGCAACAGGGTATGAAAGCCAGGACGTTGGCGGCAATTGTAAAGTCAGAGGCTGAAGCCTGCGAAGTGCCGGTGTCTTTACACCTTGATCATGGTACAAGCCTGGAGGACATAAAGGAGGCAATCGACGCCGGTTTTTCTTCAGTAATGATCGATGCTTCGATGCTTACCTTGAGAGAGAATATCAAGGTGACCCGCCAGGTGGTCAGAATGGCCAGAGAGGCTGGTGTGAGCACTGAAGCTGAGATAGGACACGTGGGCGGGGGCAAGGAAGGTATCGGAAATCAGTGGTTGACTTCCCCCAACGAAGCTGAAATTTTTGTGCGTGAGACAGAGGTTGATTTTTTAGCGGTGGCTATCGGTACAGCCCATGGATTTTATGAGTGCGAACCTTGTCTTGATTTTGAACGACTGACGGCTATTAAGAAAAAAGTGCAGATACCTTTAGTATTGCACGGTGCTTCTTTTACCCCGCCCGAGCAGCTGGCTAGGGCCATAGGACTCGGTATAACAAAGGTTAATGTAGCTACCGAGATTAATATAGCCATGATTAAGGGTATTAAGATGGCACTGGCCGATGAACCCCAAATTATTTGGCCCGACATTGTACTCAGAAGAGGGCGTGCGGAAGTCGCTCAAGAGGTTAAGGGAAAATTGAGGTTGTTTGGCTCAACGGGTAAGGCATGGATGGGGTAGGTGGGTATAAAAATGGGCGTAGAGGTTGTGGGAATCGGGAATCCCGTGCTAGATTTCGTTATCCAGGTGGAGAAGTTGCCTGAACCGGATGCTTCTTCACCTGTCATCCAGTACTCCCTGCAGGGGGGAGGGAAGGTAGCTACTGCTCTGGCTGCGCTATCCAGACTGGGCGCCAGAGTCGGCATCATCGGCATGGTAGGTGATGATGTTCAGGGAGAATTCATCCAGAAGGAGTTACAGCGTGACGGTGTAGACATAACTCTGCTGAGAATAATATCCGGAGGTCGTTCTCCCTTTTCAGTTGTCCTCGCAGATAAGTCAAGTAAGACCCGCAATATTTTCTGGAATAGCGGTAGTCTAGGTATTTTAGAGCAGCTGGAGGCGAAGGAATGGGAGTATCTCCAGCAGGCCTCCTGCTTACTTTTGGCCGGAGCCAGCCGTACAGAAATCGAAGCTGCTAAGGCTGTTCAGAGCTTTGGCGCACTTACGGTATATGATGCTGATTTTTTTGCGTTGGAGGTAAGATCCATTTTGCCTTATATTGATGTCTGCATCGCCTCGTCCGATTTTGCGTCCGGCTATGGTGGCAGTCCATGCGTAAATCTGGAGGATGCCTTGCGTGTGGCCGCCAGGATCAGGGAGGAAGGCCCGAAAATTGCGATAATCACTATGGGCAAATGCGGCTTAGCCGGATATGCAGGTCACGAAAAAATTGTTCTTCCAGCTTTCGACGTACCGGTGGAGGATACCACCGGCGCGGGAGATGTTTTCCACGGTGCATTTATCTTTGGTATGTTAAAGGGCTGGGAAATATACCAGACGGCACGCTTTGCTACTGCAACCGCGGCCCTGAAAACCATGTGGCTAGGAGGGAGGGCAGCCTTGCCAACTTACGAAGATGTGAAGGCGTTCATGGCTACAGGACAACCGATTGTTGATAGGGAAAGAATTAAACTTTATGAGGATACCTGGCACAGGTTGGGAAGGTTTTAGGGAAAGGATATCGGGTGATGAAAGCAGAACGCGCCATAGGTTTTAGCGATATGAGCCGTTTTAACCGCATAACCGTTCTTAATCTAATAAAGAAGCATAAGCAAATATCCCGAAAAGACCTCGCCCACCTCACCAAGCTGACTGAAGCCAGTGTTTCTAGAATCATTGCCGAGCTAATAGCCAAAGGGCTGGTAGCCGAGGTTGGTACAGGAGAGTCTCAGGGGGGGCGTAAACCTGTCCTTTTGGAGTTCAAGAGTGACGCGTATTACGTCCTGGGCATTGCCTTTCACTCAGGCCACGTAAGAATGGCTATTACCGACCTGAATGGGACCATCATATTGCGTAGCACCCAGGGCGTCAGGGAAGACGAACAGCAGACGGCGATTGCCGCAGCCGTTGCGGCAGGGGCAGGCGAGTTTATTGCTTCCTCCGGGCTACCCTCAGAGAAGTTTATTGGTGTAGGGGTGGCTGTTCCCGGACTGGTAGACAGTCATACGGGCATTATTCGCTATTCAGCGCCTTTAGGGTGGCGGAACCTTCCCATGGGCAGTATTTTAAGTGACGCCATAGGGCTGCCAACAAGGGTGGACAATATATCTAGGGCTGTGACGCTGGCCAAAAAGCTTTTGGGTGAAGGTGAAGGCTGCCAGAACCTAGTTTATATGTACGTTGGTGACGGGGTGGGTGCCGGCATCGTTGTTAATGGTCAGCTTTATTACGGTAGCAAATATAGTGCAGCGGAAATAGGCCATACGATAATCGATATTAACGGCCCGAAGTGCCGTTGTGGCAAGAGAGGTTGTTTAGAAACGCTAGCCTCTCAGGTAGCATTAATAGAGCGTTATTGCAAATATACTGGGGCCGCGGACAGCAACATGGACCTCACAACAATTGTAGCCAACTTTGACAACGGCGATGAAAAAGCAGTACAGGCGGTGGAGGAAACTATTTACTACTTAGGTATCGGCGTGGCCAATATCGTTAATACTTTCAATCCTGAGCTCGTCATTATCGACGGGTGGCCCCCTTATTTTCCATCAATGTTAGAAAGGCTTAAACAGGTAATTTACAGTTATACCATGGAGGGCCTGGCCGATGAGTTGGGGATTATCTTCTCCAGGAGTGAAGATGCCACTCTTGCAGGTGCGGTGGCTCTGGTATTGAATGACTTTTTCGATCCTACAGTAACTCAGTCCGATGATAGGTGTGGAAATTAAGTAAGTTAGAAAAATGAATTTCGCTAGGGTGATTGGATAGTGGAACTTCAGGAGATGGAGCTCAAACTTAGTACACTGCGTGAAATAATGCTGGAGGATTCTCTAGACGTCTTATGGATAGCAACTGCAGAAAACTTGGCCTGGTTGACCGGTGCACGTAGCCGGGTAGACCTGACCTCGCAGTGGGTTAGTTTCAGCATTATAGTTACCAATGAGGGCTGCCAGGTAGTGGTAGGTAATAACGAAGTTGAGCGCATTATGAGGGAAGAGTTATCGGGTTTACCCTTGGAGGTAACTACCTTTCCGTGGTACGCAACTACTGCCGATGAGCTTGTCAAGACCATAACGCAGGGTAAACGTACTGGAAGTGACCTTGAGATAGCGGGGTTCGTATCTGTCGCGGACAAGATAAAACAACGGCGTGGGGTCTTAGGAGCAGCAGAAAAGGAGCGCTACTCTCAGCTGGCCCACGATGCGGCAGGGGTACTGGCCGATGTGGTAGCGGGAATTTACCCGGGTTTGACGGAGCGGGAGGTAGCCGGGCGTATTTCTCATGGACTGATTACTCAAGGCATTACGCCGACGGTATTGCTGGTGGCTGCGGATGAGCGCATATTCAGTTGCCGCCACGCTTTACCTACCGACAAAAAATGGCGCGCGCTACTGCAGTTATCCATCTGTGCCGAGCGGTTCGGGCTCATAGTATCCCAGACCCGCACGATTAGTTTTAGTACTAGTGTCCCGCCTGATGTCAGAAATAAACATTTGGCAGCGACAGAAATAGATGCCACGTTAATAGCCCATACGGAAGCCGGCCGAAGGCTGGGAGATATACTGCAGAAGGGAATGGATAAGTACGCGGAGCTGGGCTTCCCAGAGGAGTGGAGGGCCCATCACCTAGGAGGGTTAACCGGTTATAGTGGTCGGGAGCTCGTGGTAACGCCAGACTGCCAAGAGGTGGTAAGAGTCGGCCAAGCATTGGCCTGGAATCCGACCGTGGGCGGTCTAAAGTCTGAAGACACGATTATTGTAGAGGAAAACGGGGCAGAGGTCTTGGGCCAGAAAATCAGGTGGCCATATCAGGTCATTAAAGTTGCAGGTAAGGAGATCAGAAGGCCGGCTATTTTGACTCTAGGAGGATGAAAATTAATGGCAGTAGGAAGACACCCTATTGGATTTGTTGCTTTGGGGAACCGGTATAACTTTAACAATCAGCTGGCGGAACAACTAGCCTTCAAAGCTCGTATGCTTTTACAAAATATAGCGGATGACCAGATTGTGGGGACGACAAAGCTTGTTACGGATATTGATACGGCTGACCATGTTGCAAATATGTTACAGAGCGAGAGAGTCGAACGCTTGGTAATATTTAGCGGAACATTTGGCTCGGGCCAGATTCTTATGAAAATTATTGGTGATTTTAAAGGGCCTGTTCTTTTGTGGGCCTTACCAGAACCTCCTAATACATGTAAAGTGGAGCTTAATTCCCTTTGCGGCGTAAACCTGTACAGCAGTCTGATGGCGGCCATGGATTTGCGTTACACTTACATTTATTGTCATCCAGAAGACGAAGGCTGCATTCAAGAGTTAAGTAGATGGGTTAGAGTTTCCCATTTGCTTCTAACCCTACGTCGGATGCGTATAGCTCTCCTGGGCCACCATACCCCGGGATTTGATACCTTCGGGTTAAATGAGCTATCTATCCGCAGAGAGCTGGGGCCGGAGATTTTACATATCGACCTCAGTGAACTATTCCAGGAGGCCGAAAACCTGCCGGAGGCCCAGTGGCAAGCAGTTGTATCCGAGTTAGCGCCAAAGGTGGCCAATTGGGAAGAGGTACCTGAAACCAAACGCCAAAAGTATGCTCGCACCTGTAAAGCATTTGAAAACTTGAGGGAGCGCTACAGTCTGGACGCTGTGGCCGTAAAGTGTTGGCCGGAATTCATTGTTGGGTATGGACAGGCTGTTTGCGCAACGCTAAGTAAGATGGTTGATGGAGGTTTTATGGCAGGTTGTGAGGGAGACGTCTTAGGGACTATTACCTCCTTTATTCAATTTAAACTGAGCGGACAGGTTCCCTTTATAGCAGATCTGATATCCGTGGATAAAGGGGAAAATACCGGCACTTTCTGGCATTGCGGTTGCGCTCCCTTTAGTCTAGCAGCCTCGGGATATCCTATTTGCTTGGGTGAGGAGTTCGGCGGAGCAGGCCTTAACTTAGAGTTTCCCCTCAAGCCCGGGAAGGTTACCATAGCCCGCCTGAGTTACTTCAAGGGCAGATACCGTTTGCTTATTGCCAAGGGTGATATGCTACCGCCGAAGTCCCTTGACGGTACTGGGGGCACGGTAAAGATGGAGTGTTCTGTAGAGAAGTTTCTTGACACCATCATATATGGAGGCTTTGAACACCACCTGGGTATAGCGTACGGCGACATAGTTAAAGATTTACAGGAATTAGGTCGTCTACTTGATATAGAAACAACTGTTTTATAAATTTTTCCAAGCAAGGAGTGAAGAAAGGTGAAAATTGTCGATGTCCGGGCCTCTCTGATTGTCCATCCTCTTTCAGGAGAATTTCGCCCCTCGTGGGGTCCGGGCTTGGTGCACAAAGAACTGGCCCTAACGTTAGTCGAGGTCGTTACCGATGAAGGTTTATCAGGCTACGGGGCATTGCCATGTAATGATAAAGAAGCAATTGTAGGTGTGGATACGTTTATTAGGCCAATGCTAGTAGGGGGGGATCCTTTTAATACGGAGGCTATTGCACAGTTGTTACGGCAGGCAAGCTTGCGCATGGGTTGGCCTTGGGGCGTGGAAATGGCTATATGGGACTTAATAGGTAAAGCTTGCAACCAGCCGGTCTACAAGCTATGGGGAGGATACCAAGACAAAATAAAAGTTTATGCCAGCTTTGGAGAGATAAAGACTCCGGAGAAGTGCGTGGAGGATGCTCAGCGCATAATGGCGGAAGGAATTAAAGGTGTAAAACTGCGATTCGGGAGCGACTTCAGGAAAGATCTGGCAGCGGTGACCTCCCTCAGGAATGCTGTTGGCGAAAAGATGGCCATCATGGTCGACGCTAATAAAGCTGATAGCCTGCCCGGTTCTCAAGGATTTCAGGGGTGGGATTATCGCACGGCTCTGTATGTTGGACGGGCCTTGGAAGAACTAGGAGTTTTATGGTTGGAAGAACCGTTAGGGCGATTTGATTTCGAAGGTCTGGCGAGGCTAAATGCCGCGCTGGACATGCCGCTGGCCGGGGGCGAAAAAAACCAACTGGCCCACGAGTTCAAGATCCTTATTGAGCGTAATTGCTACGACATCTTGCAGGGGGATTGTAGTTTTTCCGAAGGGTTATTCCAGTTGAAAAAAATTGCCTTTCTAGCAGAAGTGGCAGGTAAGCAATTCATTCCCCATACCTGGTGCAACGGGATCAGCTTACGTGCTAACCTCCAGTTAGCCGGTGCGTTACCCAATTGCCCGTGGTTCGAGTATCCCTACGAGATAAATAGTTGGGACCACAAGGTCAATAACTTTCTATTCGAAGATCCTTTGGTCATCAGCGAAGACGGCTATATTCATGTGCCCCAACGGCCAGGACTAGGTTTTTCTTTAAATAAAGAAATTGTTGCCCGTTACCGCCGCTGTTAAAAAGGAGGGGCATCATGGCGGAAGTAAGTTTTGAAAAGGTTTGCAAGACCTTCGGCAGCACCCAAGTTATAAAAGAATTTACGCTACACGTAAAGGATCACGAGTTTCTGGTATTGGTAGGCCCCTCAGGCTGCGGAAAGTCTACTGTGCTACGCATGCTTGCAGGGTTGGAGGATGTGACTTCGGGCACCATAAGCATTAACAAAAGGATCGTCAATGATTTGCCGCCCAAGGATAGGGATATAGCCATGGTATTCCAGAACTATGCCCTGTATCCTCACATGAACGTTTATGACAATATGGCATTTGCACTGAAGATGCGCAAGTTTAGGCGCGAAGAAATTGATCGGAGGGTAAAGGAAACGGCTAAAATCCTAGATATTGCTGATTATTTGTGGAGACTGCCCCGTGAACTCTCTGGAGGCCAGCGCCAAAGGGTAGCTTTGGGGAGAGCTATTGTCCGCGAGCCGGCGGTTTTCCTGATGGACGAACCGCTAAGCAACCTGGATGCAAAATTGAGGGTGCAGATGCGGGCAGAGTTGACTCGATTGCACCAGCGCCTGCAAACGACTACCATTTACGTTACCCATGATCAGACAGAAGCCATGACACTTGGACACAGGGTCGTAGTCATGTGCAATGGAGAGATCCAGCAGGTGGGTACGCCGCGTGATATCTATGACCGGCCAGTAAACATGTTTGTTGCCAGTTTCGTGGGTAGTCCACCGATGAACTTTATTCAAGGCCGAGTGATACGTGAGAGCGAGGATAAGGTGTTTTTTAGGGCTGAGGGATTTCAACTTTCATTAGCCTCCGGAGTTGACCAAACCTTGCTTAACTATGTAGGACGGGAGCTCGTCCTTGGGATTCGGCCGGAACATATTCGTGTGGATGTAGCGGGAATCGGAGATTTGGAGGGGGTGATAGAAATAGTGGAAGAGCTCGGTAGCGAGACATACCTTCATCTGCGTATTGGTGCCCATACGGTAATTTGCCGAGAAACCCGTAACCTTAATTATCAAGTGGGAGATATGGTAAGGATCTCAATTGACAAGGAAAGGCTACACTATTTTGAACTGCCGACGGGTAAAGCTTTGGGGAGGTGATGTGAAAGGATAGCTAGTTCTTTGTGAGCTTTGTCAGCGGTAAGGTAAAGAGATTATTGAGATGACTTGTTTTTGTGGAAGGCTTTCTTACTAAGGGAAGTTTTAGGAACAGATTATTTTCGATGGGGGTAAGAGTTATGAAAAGAATTTGGTCATTGCTAACGCTGCTGGTGGTTTGCGCGTTAGTAGTCGCGGGCTGTGGGAAGGGGCAAGGGGGTAACATAGCGAATAACGACAACGCGGGTCAGAAAGCAAAGCTGACTATCTGGGTATACAGCGAGTTTGCCAAGGATGTTGCGTCCTCACCTATTAAAAAGGCCACAGACCAGTTTGTTGCCAATAACCCAGGCGTGGAGATTGAGATAGTTCCCGTACCTTATGGGTCATCCTCCTATCGTGACAAGTTCGTCCAGGCGGCTAACGGGGGAGGAGGCCCGGACATAATTCTAGCCGACAACATATGGGTACCGCAGTTTGCTGCTATGGGGTTAATCCAGCCCCTAACCGATATGCTGGGGGCCAAAAAAGATGAATTTTTCCCGGCGACTATAGCTGCAGCTACCTTTAACAATGAGATTTACGGGGTTCCCTTTCATACCGACATAATGGCCCTTTTTTACAATAAAGATGCCTTCAAGGCAGCCGGCATAAACGAGCCCCCCCGTAACTGGGATGAATTCAGGACGGCAGCCATCAAACTTACCAAAGATGGAAAGTATGGGTATGGTCTAATGGCCGGCTGGGGTGGTAGCTTTGAATGGCTGCCTTGGCTATGGCAAAATGGCGGTGACATTATTGATAGCACCGGTAAAAGGATTATATTCAACAATGAGGCAGGGCAGGAGGCAACTGAGTTTTTCTTTAATTTGCTCACCCGGGATAAGGTAATGCCCGATGCGGCGAAGACTTGGAAGTCTTGGGACGAATTGACTGCCGGCTTTGCCAACCAGACGGTAGCCATGGTGCAGGGTATGGATGTCATGTATCAAAAGCTCAAAGCCATGAATGTTGGTTTTGAGTGGGGAGTTGCCCCTCTTCCTGAGCGCAAGACGAAAGCCACCACTCTAGGTGGGGGACACTGGGTTATAAACAAGAATTGCAAACAACCTGAGCTGGCTTACAAATGGATCGATTTCATTACGTCTAGCGAGAACATATGGATCCTGGATGAATACAGCCGAACCTCTGCTCGGAAAGACGCTGACAAGCTCCAGAAGATTCTTCAAGAGCCCAACAAGAAGGTTTTCTACGAGTCCTTGGCTTTTGCCCGGCCTCGGCCCACTATTCCTGAATGGACCCAAATTGATTATGATACTATTCAACCTGAATTCATGAAAGTAATCCAAGGTACCATTTCACCGAAGGAAGCCTTGGAAAATGCCGCCAAGAAATCCCAGGAGATTTTGGAAGGGAAATAAATTGAATTGCTAGGGGCCCCTTGAAAGGGGCCCCTAGCAAAAAGGATGGTTCAGATGTCTAATCCGAGTTCCATTGGTACATGGCGCCAGAAGGAAAAGTGGCAAGGTATATTCCTGGCAAGCCCGGCACTCTTCATGTTGTTAGTGGTTATTATTTATCCCCTTGGCTTGAATATCAAAATGAGTTTTCACAAGATATTGCTGATGCGGCCGTACTTAGGGACACCCTTCATTGGGCTGGAAAACTACGTAGACGTTTTCCATGATCCCGTATTCTGGCGAGCAACTCTTCAGTCCATAATTTGGACAGTCAGTTCAGTTACTCTCCAAGTTCTTATTGGTCTTGTAGCCGCCCTGATTTTGAATATGCCCTTTAGAGGGAGGGATTTATGCCGCGGTCTGATGTTGATACCGTGGGTAACACCTGGGGTTGTAGCGGCGCTAGTTTGGCGGTGGATGTATGATGCTCAATTTGGAATTTTTAACTGGTGGGCAGTGAAGTTAGGAGTGGTTGACCAGCCGGTAGCTTGGTTAGGAGAATATAATACGGCATTGGCGGCGGTAATATTACAACATGCTTGGAAAAATATGCCCTTTGCAATGGTGATGATCTTGGCTGCCCTGCAGGTTATTCCCTCGGAGTTATATGAAGCTGCCAAGGTAGATGGGGCCAATAGGTGGCAAACCTTTAGATGTATAACCTGGCCGGCGATTAAACCCACAGTAACCTTAACTGTGCTGCTAAGCAGTATCTGGGCATTTAACAATTTTGAGAGTATCTGGCTTATGACTGAGGGAGGTCCTGCTCACGCTAGCGAAACATTAACTACCTTGGTTTATAAAGCGGCCTTCCAGGCCTATAACCTTGGTGAGGCGGCAAGCATATCCGTGGTAATGTTTCTAATGCTCCTCAGTCTGGTTATTCTGTATGGTAGACAGGTGCTAAGGAAGGGGTGAACTTGGATGCGTTACCGCCAGTGGATGATTATCGGCACTTATGGTTTCTTGACTTTCTTGCTTACTATTGCCATTTTTCCTTTTTTCTGGATGATATCAACCTCCTTGAAGGATAGTGCAAGTGTTATAACCTATCCCCCGAGTCTATGGCCCCGCCTTGTGTACTGGAGGTCTTACTGGGAAGTTTTAACTACGGCCGGCTTTGCCAATTATTTTCTTAACAGCCTCAAGGTGGCTGCCTTAACCACGATCATTACTATAGTATTAGCTACATGCGCCGGTCTCGGTTTTGCGAGATTTAAGTTACCCTTCGGTCGGCAGTTGCAGACCCTCGTACTTGTAAGCCAGTTATTTCCATTGGTGTTATTGGTTACGCCGTACTACACGATAATGAAAAAATTGGGCATTTTAAACACCCATCTTTGTCTCATATTGGCTTACATTTCTTTTGTCCTTCCCTTCAGTATATGGATGCTCGCCAACTATTTCAAGGAAATTCCAGAAGAGATTGTAGAGGCTGCCATGGTGGATGGCTGCACCCGGCTTACTGCACTTACAAGAATAGTGCTGCCTTTATCGGCTCCTGGTATCGTTGCCACTACCATAAATGCTTTTATCCTCGCATGGAATGAATTCCTTTTTGCACAAACCTTTATTGATTCTCCAGCGCTTAGGACCTTGCCGATTGGCCTAAGGTCGTTTATTGGCCAATACAATACCCAGTGGAACCTGTTGATGGCGGGTGCAGTAATAAGCACGGTGCCAGTAGTAATATTATTTGTTCTCTTACAGCGTTATCTAATTGCCGGTTTGACGGCTGGGTCCGTAAAGGGATAAAGCGTTTTGTTCTTGTTGAAGATTTCCTTGTTAGAGGGGAGAGTACCTTTGTCTACCTTAAGGATTAATGAACACCTATTTTGGGGAGCTACCAACCGGGGCGAAAGATAATAATTTTCTATAACGACCCGCCTTCGGAAGCTTATGAGGGAGAGCCGGCGTGTAGTGTGTTGGGGCCGATTGCACACCAATTGGCTGAGTTATCCCCACTTTTTGCAGGGCAGGCCTGCTTGGGCTTGGAAGCGAGCGACTAAACCTGAGCGGTAGCCA
>JAZHPA010000012.1:0-67057 GCA_051024685.1 Moorellaceae bacterium AZ2
GCTAGTTTGGCCCGCGAGGGAGGCCTTTGCGAGCGAAAGCCAAGCAGGCCTGGGATCAAAACTGGGGATACGTCAGGTTGGTCGCCTGAGCCATCTGCGTTGTGCTGATTTTTTAAAGGGCCTTGACCTAATCTTACAGAAGCAACCCTAATAATCAATCAAGGTAAGCTCCTCAGGAATACCTGAGTAGGGGCAAACTCAAAAAAGGTCCGCGGCGTCCACGGCAAAGCCTTCTATCACTCGGGAATGAATTGTCCCTCTCACCTGGATTTCCTGATCCAATTTGAATTTACCTTCGCCTAAAATAAATAACTGAATGGATTTCTCCATGGGGTCCACTACCCAGTATTCCTTCACCCCGGATTTTTCATAAACCCTGTACTTATGCCGCAGGTCGTAATAGGCCGTGCTAGGGGAAAGTATCTCCACCACCAGGTCGGGAGCCCCTTCGATTTTATCTTCTTTGATAATATCCATGCGACCCTGGGCGATGAAAATAATATCTGGCTGGTAGGTTTCGGTTTCCTCCAAGTAAACATCCAAAGGCGCGTGCAATACAATGCCTAAATCCTTCGAAGTTACATGGGCAATCATTTTAAATTCAAGCTTCACGGAAATAATCTGGTGGTAAGGAGCAGGTGACGGCGTCAATACCAGTTTCCCCCCAATGAGCTGGTAAGGTGCCCCCTCCGGTAGCTGCCGGTAATCAGTGTAGGTATACACCTTGTCTGTGGCAGCAGCCATTTCCTTCAGGGCCAGACCCATCTCCCCCACCTCCATTGCCCTAATTTTACCACAAGCGTCCTAGAGGGTAAAGCTCACTGGTACCCTCAGTTATCATAATTTTTGCCGTGAAGCCTGCTTAGGCTTGGAAGCCGAGCGAGTAAGCCTTCGTAGTAGCCAAACTTAAGCTTAGCGAAAGGTGAAGGCAGGCCCCAGGCCCAGGTAGCCTCGCGGCCGACAACTGAGGCAGGAGGCTTAAATTTTGCCGGGAAGCCTGCCGAAGCCTTGAGCCAAGCCAAAGTCCTGCCTGCGAAAAAAGCCCAAGCGAGCTGAAATCAGAGGCCGTATAAACCAAGTGTTCTCCCATCCACCAATGAAGAGAAACCTCAACTGCTTCATTTTCAGAACAATTTGTCCCTTCTTAGTCGCTTCTACTGACTTACAGGAAGAAAGAGTAAATTATCAAGCCTCCATAAAAGCAACCCGCTAAAATGGTTCCCGCTGTGAATATCCAGTTCGGCTTAACCTGATGCGCTTTATCTTGGCCATAAAGTTCTGGTAGCACTTTATTGGTAAGATAGACAATAGAAAAAGCAACTATAGGAAGCATAAACGTTCCCTCTATCCAAGAGGCCGCCTGAAGGAATGTGACAGGTACAGCGTTAAAGAGATAAACCAGAAGGAAATTGCAAAGGGTTCCGTACAAAAACCAAATTCGATATCGCCACAAACTATGAATTTCGTTGTAAAATGTCCAATTAGGCAAAACAATCCTTATGGAATTATCTATTAAGCGTGCATAACCGTCATACAGCGTTGCCATAGTAGTGTAGAGCACAGCAAAGGCACCAATAAGGTAAAGAGTTTTGGCCCAGCTGCCTAAAGCTTCGGTAAACGTCTTAGACAGCGTTAGGATAAAATTTACTCCACTGGGGGCCAGTTTAAGGGGATGCAGTATTACTACCGCATTTACGACAAATATGGCCGTGACAACAATGGTAAGCAAGTTGGCACCCCACCAACTATCATGGAGCATTACCCTAAACCAACCTTTAAGCCTGTGTAACTCTTGCTCACTTAAGTTTTTTAACTCGCTCAAGACCGTGGTATTACTGCTTCCTAGCTGATACTTGGCAGAAACCCCAAACCCTTTGGCTAGGATCCAATCAGAGTACCACAGACTATTGATGGCCCCTGCTCCAGCAAAGGCCATAGCTGGTAAAATTTCTACCAATGGATTGCTGGAAATTTTGAAATTCGTTACTGCCCATTCGGGAGTAACAGTCGGAATCTTGAAAGTGAAGCCTTGCATTATAAATTCAAGCCCTGGCCATATTTTTATGAACACCAGGAAGGTGGTAATAGTTAACATAGCTACTGCTACCATCATTGCCCTTTCAAGGATGGAGTATTTCCCACTCCAACTCAACAGAACAAAGGAAACCATGATGATAATAGACCATACATATGGCGCTAAAAAAGGAAGTAAATTGTGAGCAACTATCCCTATCATAGCCACCAATCCGCCTATGTGTACGGCTCCAAGATACAATCCTATCAAAAGAATAATCCAATTGAGCCATTTGCGCGGTCCAGGGAGCAGCTCAAAACCTTCGCGGATAGAAGTGCCGGTATAAATAGACCACCGGCCGATTTCCACGGTCATAAACCACTTAAGAAAAATTGCTAGTACTGGCATCCAAAGGGTGATTATACCGAAGACCGCACCTACTCTGGGATTTAGGGTCAGTTCCCCTCCCCCAATGGCCATTCCCGCCCAGATTATTCCTGGGCCCAACATGCGTACAAGATCCCACCCTTTGGGGGCTTCAGGAATCGAATATTTCGGTTCGGCCATGGAAAAGTTTCCCTCCTTAGCATAAATTCACAGTAGTTGGTAAAGAAATTTCAGTCTACGTTTTGTAAGTCGTGCTGCCTAACAACGACTTTATTTCACCCCCCTGTTTCACACTGAAAGACTTATTCAAAAACTGCTGTAGTCCCTACGGTATTATGGAATACCCGGTCACCCAGGGTTTTACATAAGTAATCACCAGCCTCCTTTCCGGTACAGTGCGAAACTCCAAGATGACGCACCCCCAGAGAGAGCAGGGCTGCCGTAGTCTTAAACAGGCGTTCGCCGCAAACATTCACCAAATGGGTTCCCCCAATTACTGCATGAATTCTTTTCTCTCCCAAAAGGTCGATGCTATGTTTTATGAGGTTAATAATACCTACATGGGCACACCCTGAAATAATCACCAATCCCTGAGGAGAGATGGCCGCCAAGGCTAGCTCGTCGCGGAAATCATCTTTTATCCATTGCCCCCCCTCTTCATAGAAAAACGGTTCCTCAACCCGCTCGAAGTCATTAGTGGATTTAAAATTAGTTATTATAAAAATATTGGGTTGTATCTCAATTAAGGATTGTTCAACTACAATAATTTCTATCCCCTTCTTCTCGAAATCACTAGGCAAAAGCCCGTTACCAATATACTCTAACCGAAAGCCCTCCTTGTAAAATTGGGGTCTAAAAAAGTGTCGCGATACATATACTCGTCGAACATTACCCTTCTCCAACATGTATCTCATCCCACCAGCATGGTCATAGTGACCGTGGCTTAGCACCACAGTTTCCACACGGGAAAGGTCGACGTTTAGCAGAGCGGCATTATAAAGAAAGTTTTTCCCTTGACCAGTATCGAAGAGAATAGGAGATAGAGCGTCCGTTTCGATAAAAAAGGACAAACCGTGCTCAGCAACTAAACCCAAATGTTTTCCCTTATTATTATCGATAAGAGTCGTTATTTTTAACATAACTAAATTACACCTCTATTATTTTGACATCTCAATCTAATTATATTTCAGGCTAAATTGGACGCACAATCCATATAACAAATAAAAAATTCCCTCATATGGAAGGAATTATTGTATATTTTGCCTAAGAGTAAATTACAAATATCGGGCCACAAGAGGTTTATTAAACATCCTAAAGGGAAAAAGGGGGTAAACCAAATGATTCTTACCCACGAACTAGCCCAAAGAATCGTGGAGAGCACTATGGCTCTGGTAAAGCGCAACGTAAATATTATGAACAACGAAGGCGTTATCATCGGTTCAGGGCACCAACACCGCATAAATACCTTTCATAAGGGGGCTAGGGATGTAGTTCTTACCGGTCAACCAGTAGAAATATATCCAGAAAATGTAACTGACTACCCTGGTGCCCTTCCAGGTGTAAATCTTCCCATAGTCATCGAAGGTAATATTATAGGAGTAGTGGGTGTATACGGTCACCCAAACGAAGTGCGGGTTATTGCTATGCTTGTTAAAATGGCTACTGAACTTCTCCTGGAAAGGGAGATAATATTAAAAAGGTTGTCGTCCCGCCAAAAAAGCAAAGAGCATTTCGTACTTAATATCATATCTAAGGAGATGACTTTAAGCGTCGAAGAATTGACGGCACAGGCCAAATTACTAGGATATGACCTCAGCTTGCCTCGAGTTGTAGTAGTGGGATATATGAGAATTGAAGGGGGAGATTTGTCGCGCTATTATGATGTCTTCCATACTAAAACGAGGGAAAGCGTTCTATCCTTGCTTGAAAAACCGCCCTTGGGGATGGCACAAGACATCGCTGTGTTTATAAGCAATAATTTAGTAGTCTTAAAAAGTTTGACTCCAGGCTTGCCCGTTCAGATGCAACTAAAAGAGCTGATAAATTGGGGACATAGCGTAATACACCGTATTACCGCTACTCTTCCTAAAATAAAGGTGAAATTGGCTGCCGGTTCCATCTTCAACAACCCACAAGACGCTTTCATTTCGTACCGCCAAGCTAATTTTGCCCTTACCTTGTGTAGCGAAGGCCACTTTACCAGCATTTATGATAACGAAATAATGGCCAACTACTTGTTGATGGACATACACAAAAAGGAAAATAAGCGCCTTCTAGAACACCTTGCCACAAGGCTTCAAAATTCATACCGAAAAAAGTACGATCTCATCACTACCCTAAATACCTTACTGAACTGTAATCTTAACTTGGCGGAAACCGCTCGCGCTCTTTATATTCACAGAAATACCCTGCTGTTCCGCTTGAAAAAATTCAAAGAACTTACTGGTCTGGAACCTCACCAGAATTTTAATCACGCTCTGTTATGTAAAGTGCTACTCGCTATGTTTAGCCAAGAACGAAACCAAGGTTATCAATGTTAACAGCCAATTCAAATTCCATTTAAAGCCATACATTTGCTCTTGGAGTCGTATGAGTGATCTCAACAATATCAAGCCTTGACCGCTTACCTGGTAATTCTTGTAACGGGGAAAATCCCTCGACTTTTATACTGGTACAAAGGTAATAAACCACTCCTCATAGCCCTTCCTCTGAAATGCTACATCTGTTAGTTTTGCCTTTTAACGGGAGTGTAAAATAATCCCAAGCCAGGGGGTAAGACCGCCTGCCGTATCTCTGCCACCATACGCCTGTCCCTTTCCTCTAGTAAACGCTCACGCTCGGCCTCGACCCGCCGTCTCTCTTCTTCCTGCTCCTTTAGCCACTTTAGGGAATAGCTTATTCCCCCATTATTCTTCCTTGAGCAATCGCCCAAAGCCCGCCTGCTCCAAATGATGATCAAATGTTTGACCCTGGGGGGTATCCTTTGAGACAATCACGGTAAAATCGAAGACGGGGCAGTTCAGTAATATAGGTACCTCGTTAACCCAAGGTATTGCCCCCATTCCTGTAAACATGGTAGAATATGGTCAAAGGAGGGGAGGCGGCGTGGCTGTGGTTGAGGACGAAACTAGAAAGCAACTGGCTGCCGGAAGCGAGGAGCAGGGATTATTCTCCTTCCGCACCTCCTTTGACCCGTTCAATATGATCATGCAGCAGTTGGGCAGGCTGGAGGATAAGCTGGGAAAGCTTGACGAAAAAATTGATACCAAGATTGATAAGCTGGATGCCAAAATCGACGGTTTACAGCGAGAAGTAGAAACCCAAATTGACGGTTTACGTCGGGAAGTAGAAACCAAAATCGACGGTTTGCACCGGGAAGTAGAAACTAAAATTAATAGTTTGCAACGAGAAGTAGAGACTAAAATTAATAGTTTACACCGGGAAGTAGAGACCAAAATTGACGGCCTCCACCAGGAGTTGCACAACACCACCCGCTGGATAATCGGGACCATCGTGGCCGTGGCCGGGGTAGTCGTGGCCCTAGCGTCTTGGCTGCTCCGGTGACCCATATTAGCCCTGTGAGTAGGAGGTGGCGACTAGCCCTAACCAAACATGGCCCCTTTTAAAAAGTTTAATTACTTCAGGTCCGGTCTGAGCAGGGCGGCCCGGCCGAGGTAAACATGCTGCGGGGGAAATTGGCTGTACGCATGAAGGAGAACTCTGATGATGCCCGGTTGACTGCCCGGTACCGGAATCTCGGTAGCGCACATAAGGGCCACTTCCCCCCAGCCCAGGCGCCGGGCAGCTTCTGCCGGGAAAGCGGCGTTGAGATCCGGAGTGACGGTGAAAAAAGCGCTGATTATGTCCGCCTTATTAAGCTGGTTAACTTTTACTATCTCGCGCAAGAGTTCTCCTGTGCGCTCCAGGATTTCGCCAGCTTCGTTCCGGTCCACAGATATGGCGCCTCTAATACCTCGTACCCTCATGTTGTCCATATAGCCCACCTTCCTACCATACTACTCTAATCATTCTGGTTAATTTACTGCTGTCCGCCCCCACTTTCCCCTTCACGACTCAGGAAACTGCCCGGTGGCCCAGACCGATGCCTACTTCGTCCAAATGCAGAAGCCCTATACCAAAAAATACAGCTACGCTAATGTGGTCGTGGTAACGGGCAATGCCTATCTTCCCCCCGATGTTGAGCCCCAAGGCCTTAAATAGTAGCTGGGAAAGGGCTTCTCGGGTAGCTCCCGCAACCGCTCCCTCTTCGGCATGGGTTTCGCGGATCACCCCTTCGCGTTTGGCCGCTACTACTGCCCTTTCCACTATCTTCTGTATAGAGCCCACGAATTCCCCTCCATAATCCACGGCTGCCGCCCGAATACCCTGACTTGCAAATTCCTGCTTAAGCCTGTTCTCCTCTTCCCGGGTTTCGGAGAGAGCCATCTTGACGGCTACTGCCGCCACTTTCTTGCTGCCATACTCCATATCTACACCCCATCCCCACCCTGGAATTCATAATCGAACCCATTTGCTTTTGTTATATCACACCTTCCAATTCTAATCCAGGGCTTTTTCCTCTCAGTGTCTTCCTAAGTGTATTCCGGTGCGCTTCTACACCTTTCTTGAAGCCGTGCCTCTTAACGGGTGTCGTCCCGTGCTTTTTGCATCTGCTTTGTGAAGAAAAAAGAAGCAAAACCGAGAAAATAAAAGATCCGGCGCTATATTAGCCCTAATTACCACCTCGACACCGTCGGTCGCCTTGCCTACTATAACTTCCCGTTTTGACTAGCCCTAGCCACAGTGCTACAATGAGCGCCAATGAGAAAACTTAACGCTGAATTCCCTTTGGGGAAGCGGGGGACCCACCATTGAGGGGTGAATCCCTTAAGGCTACTGTCTCAGGTATCCTTAAGGGTAGGGCTGTCCTCGAGCCCGAACCCGGCAGCTAACCTCGTAAGCGCATCGAGGAGATGACCCCAAAATCATGGACGATCTCCATGATTTTTTATTGCCTTTTTGCAGGTTTGAAGGGAGGTAATACCATGTAACAAGCGATTCATCAGGAGATACTAAGTATTGCTTGGCTGCCCAAATCTATAGCATTGAAGACTTTCGAGAGGGGGAATACCTCTTGTCGACGGAATCACCCAAACTAGAGCTGCGCCGCGATGTATCTGTATGGGGCTCCTTTATGTGGGGCTACGCCGATGTAGGAGCGGACATATACGCAGCTTTAGGTTTAGTAATGCTGTGGGCCAAAGGAGCGAGTGTGCTGGCCTTCGCCCTGGCCGGATTAGTTTATATAATGATCGGGCTCGCCTATACCGAACTGGCAGCCACCTACCCGGTAGCAGGAGGCGGCCAGTATTTTACCTTACGAGGTCTAGGCGATTTCTGGGGTTTCATAGCCGGGTCTGCCCTGTTGCTGGATTATACCATCGATATTGCTCTCTTTGCTACAGCCTCGGCCGGGTACATCAATTTCTTTGTGCCCTATATTTTCCACGTAGATCTAGAATCTCTAGCCATCAGCATAGGCCCTTTTCACCACATTAATATTATTTGGATGCTGGAATCCCTGGCCTTAGTAGCCTTTCTCATCTGGTTAAATATCCGCGGCATCCGGGAATCTTCCCTGCTCAATGAAGTGCTAGGCGCTATCGACATTATAACCGAGTCGAGCATCATTGTTTTTGGCTTTCTTTTTGCCTGGCGGCCGGAACTCTTGGCCTATCAGTGGCATACCCAGTTCCCCACCCTCAAAGAGTTTATGTATGGTTCTTCTCTAGCCATTATTTCCTTTGTGGGGCTGGAATCCATTTCTCAAGCCGCCCAGGAAACTAAGAGGCCCGCCACCATCGTGCCGCGAACTTCGGTCACTTTAATTTTTACGGTGTTTATTTTTGCTACCGCTTTCTCTACCATGAGCCTGGGAGTCCTGCCGTGGCAGGAAATCGCCCAAGCGGTGGGAGATCCCGTTGCCCGCTTGGCTCACGCCATCCCCTTTATAGGTGTTATAGCCGGGCCTTTTGCCGCACTGTTGGGCGCCACCATTCTCCTTATTTCGGCCAATTCCGGCGTGATGAGCGCTTCCCGCCTCACGTACGCCATGAGCCAGTTCCATTTTATCCCTGAGTGGTTTAACGCTGTGCATCCCCGGTTCCGGACTCCCTACAGAACCATTTTGGTCTTTTCCCTTATCGGTGTGGTGGAACTAATATTGTCCTTTTTGACGCCCAACGCCATGGACACTTTGGGCAATATGTATGCTTTCGGAGCCACCACGGGGTATATCCTGGTGTTTATCGCCCTGATAAAATTGCGTTTTACTGACCCTTATTCTCCGCGACCCTATAAAGTCCCTTTTAATATCACCCTCAAGTACCATAATAGGACAGTAGAATTTCCTGTGCTGGCCGTCTTGGGAGCATTAGGCGTAAGCTCCATTCTGTTTGAAGTCATCCTCACCCATGCCATCGGGCGGATAGCCGGTCCTGCCTGGGTCGTTTTAAGTTTCCTTCTGTACGCTTTATACCGTCGCCGCCACCAGCTACCCATATTGGGCAGCCTCGAGCGCGACTGGGAAGCCGAACAGATACGCGTCCTGGAGAGCGCCGAAGAATATGAACTGCTGGAACGGTACAAATTGGCCCTACGAGAAAGAAAACGCGAGGAGGCTCTGGGAAAAGCATGAGCACCCGCACCCTTACCTGGCGCGATTATTACCAACTTTTCACCACTGCTGCCTTCTTCGTTATAGGCATTAATATTTTGCTGCGGAGTACGGCCCAACCTCGTCTATTGCCTTGGGGAGTAGGCAGCAGTTTTTTAGGTTTTAGTATTTATCGGTCTTACTTTATTTTAAATTACTTTCGCTCCTGCCGGCGATCAAGGGGGAATAACGCATGACTCCTGTTTCCACCCACCCTCTGGGCGTTTTTCTGGCCCTGGCGTTTATTCTGAGTATGGGTTCGCTCCTTTGGTGGATGCTCCATGTACCTCCGGCCATACCCTACGAGGTGGCCCGCATCACCGCTGAAGTGCAGGCTATTCGCCGCATTCTGGTCCCGGTAGTAGACGCAGATTATTCGCGCCGGGCTATTGAGCTGGCCACCCGGCTAGGAGCCGAACAAAAGGCGGAGATCCTGTTGCTGTACGTTCTAGAAGTCCCCCTGACTTTGCCTTTAGGTGCCGGCTTGCCTGAGGCGGAAGCACGGGCAGAACGGGTATTGCAGCAAGCCCAGGAAATAGCGGCTTTCCACCACCTACCCCACCGCAGCCGCATTATGCGCGCTCGTACCGCAGGTAGCGGCATTCTTCAAGCCGCTAAGGAAGAAAGGGTGGACATGATAGTCATGGGCGTCCGGCCGCGCCGCGGCGAATACGTGCCTTTGACCCGCACTCCGGACTGGCTGCTGAAATACGCTCATTGCGAGCTTGTTATTGACAAATTACCTGCTTAAGGAGGAAACGGAATATGCGCATAATCATCGTGGGGTGCAGTCGGCTGGGCAGCCGCCTGGCTAAGGTTTTAACCCATTCCGGCCATGAAGTAGTAGTGGTCGACCACAAGCTGGAAGCTTTGGACCGCCTAGGACCGGACTTCCGCGGGCAGGTAGTAAGGGGTATAGGAATAGATCTGGGGGTGCTGGAGGAAGCCGGCATCTCCGGCGCCGACGTGCTGATCGCCGCTACCGACCGGGATAGCACCAATCTGGTGGTAGCCCAAATAGCGCATGAAAAATATAAAGTGCCCCAAGTAGTAGCCCGAGTTTACGATCCAGAAGCTGCAGAGGCTTATCGGAAAATGGGCCTTTATATCTTTTGTCCCACCACTATAGGGGTGGATTATATCTTGAGCCTGCTGGAAAAACAACCTCAAGGAGGCGAGGGCTAATGTACGTGATTGTGGCCGGCGGCGGAAAAGTGGGCTATAATCTAACCCGCACCTTGCTGGATAACGGCCATGAGGTTTCCCTCATAGAGAAGGAGGCCCAGCGCTGTCGCTGGCTGGAAGACCATCTGGGCGCAGTGATAGTCCACGGGGACGCCACGGAAGTAGCCACTTTAGAGGCGGCTGGAGCGGGCCGCGCCCAGGTGTTAGCCGCGGTTACCGGGTTTGACGAGGATAATATTCTTATTTGCCGGCTGGCCCAATGTGTTTTCGGGGTGCGACGGGTTATCGGCCGGGTTAACTTTCCCCAAAATGAAGATACTTTCCGCCTGCTGGGAATAAACCACGTAGTTAACAGCACTCGTTTGATTTATCAGCTCATGCTGCAAGAACTAAACGTGGCCGGCCTCATTCCTCTGCTGACCTTTAAAGGCGGTGAAATTGAATTTGTAGACATCAGACTCAGCCCGGCAGCGCCCGCTGCCCATGTAGCGGTCAAAAATCTCATTTTGCCCGACCGCTGTTTGCTCTTAGCTATCTTAAGAAATGAGGACCTCATCTTCCCCCGGGGAGATGTCGTTTTACAGCCGGGCGACCATATCATTGCCGCCACAGCAACTGCGGAAGCCGAAGCCTTACGCCGGGCTCTGGCAGGCGAAGCCGGCGAAGAATAAATAAAAACAGATAAAAGCAAGGCACTTAAGGGGGCCTGTCAGCGGGCCCCCTTAAGTGCCTTAGAGGCCACTACCGTTTCTCCCATCAGTAACCTCTCAGTAGCCTAAGTAACAGTGCCCAGGTAAACCAGGTAACCTACAATCACCTGTTCTAGTAATAACCTAATAACCTATCCCGCAAGCAGATCTTCTGGGTGGTTTACCTGTCCAACTTATTCCTACTTCTTCAACCAGGGCATCATGGCCCTCAGCTGGTCCCCTACCTTTTCAATTAAGTGCTCTCGTGCCCGCTGGCGCAAAGCGTTAAACACGGGCCGGCCCGCCTGGTTTTCCAAGATCCATTCCCGCGCAAAGGTACCGTCCTGGATTTCGCGCAACAACTGTTTCATGGTGGCCCGCACGTGGTCGTCGATCACCCGGGGCCCACGGGTTAAGTCTCCATACTCAGCCGTATCGCTGATGGAGAAGCGCATATACTTAATACCGCCCTCATACATCATGTCCACCAGGAGCTTAAGCTCATTCAGGCACTCGAAATAAGCTATTTCCGGTTGATAACCGGCCTCTACCAAAGTTTCAAAGGCCGCTTGAATGAGCGCTGTGCAGCCGCCGCACAAAACGGCCTGCTCACCGAATATGTCCGTCTCCGTTTCTTCTTTGAAGGTCGTCTCAATGACCCCTGCTCTGGTACACCCAATGGCTTTGGCATAGGCCAGGCCCAGCTCTTTCGCCTTGCCCGTGGTATCTTGATAAACAGCCAGCAGAGCAGGTACACCTTTACCTTCTACATACATGCGCCTCACCAGATGGCCCGGGCTCTTGGGGGCCACCATAAGGACATCCACGTCATCAGGTGGGACTATCTGGTGGTAGTGGATATTAAAGCCGTGAGAAAACATCAAAGCGTTGCCCGGCTTCAAGTGGGGCGCGATCTCTTCGCGATAAACCTGGGGCTGGGCTTCATCAGGTAAAAGGAGCTGAATAACATCGGCTTCCGCAGCAGCTTCGCTTACCGTTTTCACCGTGAGCCCGGCTTCCTCGGCAGCGGCCCAGGATTTGCTACCCCTACGTAGGCCAACCACAACGTCCATACCGCTGTCCTTCAAGTTTTGAGCCTGAGCATGTCCCTGGCTACCGTAGCCCATAATAGCGATCTTTTTGCCCTGTAGTGCCTTCAGGTCTGCATCCTGATCATAAAATATTACTGCCACTTTGTTCCTGGCCTCCTGCTTGCCAGGATTCACCTCCTGTTTCCTAAAATGGCATAACATATGATACTAGTTATTCGCAATGCAAAGGCCAGACTCCTGCTGGAGATTGGAAAAAGGTTCCCTCAAAATTCTATGCCCCTCCGTGCTTCAATCCCCTTGGAATACGGGTGTTTTATGGGCCGCATTTCAGTCACCAGGTCGGCTGCAGCCATAATCCCTTCCGGCGCATCACGACCGGTCAAAACAATCTCCATTTCCGGCGGCCGCCTCTGCAAGAGATCAAGCACCTCTTCTTCCGGCAGCAGGCCAAAATGGACGGCCACATTGACCTCATCCAGGATTAGTATGTCCGCTTCCCTCTTCAGCATGACTTCCCGGGCGAAGGACAGGGCCGCCCGGGCCAGTTCATAATCTTCCGGCTGGATCCCCTGGCGCCGGATGAAGCCCCGGCGCCCAAAAGCCTTCACCTGTATTTCCGGGGTCAGCCGGACGAAAGCCTTATGTTCCCCGTAATCCGGGGTCTTAAGAAATTGTACAATCACTACTTTCAACCCGTGCCCCGCGGCCCGCAAAGCCAAACCGAAAGCTGCCGTGGTCTTCCCTTTGCCGTCCCCGGTATAGACCTGCACCAAGCCGCATTTAAGTCCTGCCAATGTACCACCCGCTTTCATTGAGCTGGTCCTCAACCTACCTGACTCACACCGGCTCCTGTAGGTAACCTCCTTTTTCCCCAACACGAAGTTAATTGACTTCTGTCTTTAAACCTGTTAAAGCATATAGACGTTCTACCTCCCTCCTCGTCAGCGGCCGGTATTCTCCCGGACGTAAGCCCTTCAACGTTAAAAAAGCCATCTTAGTTCGCTTAAGCCTAAGAACAGGGTGTCCCACCGCCGCGCACATACGACGCACTTCTCGTTTTCGCCCTTCCCGGAGGGTTAGTTCCAGTAAAGAAGTATCTTTCCCGGCGCGCAAGAGCCTCACTTCCGCCGGAGCGGTGAATCCGTCTTCTAGTTTTACCCCCGTAGCCAGCTTGTATAAAGCCCGCCGGTCCGGTACACCCTTCACCAGAGCCCGGTAAGTTTTGGTGACGCCGTAGCGCGGGTGGGTTAACCTTAGGTTCAGTTCACCGTCGTTGGTTAATAATAACAAGCCTTCCGTATCATAGTCCAGGCGCCCCACCGGAAATATCCTTTTCTTCACCCCCTTCAGCAGGTCGACAACCCTAGGTCTTCCCTGCGGGTCGTATAGAGTAGTAACATAACCCGGAGGCTTATATAGCAGGTAGTAAACCTTCTCCCCCGTCCACTCAACCTCCTGACCGTCCACTTCCACCAAATCCCGCCCGGGTGTTACCTGCACACCCATAGCGGTCACCGTATTACCGTTTACTTTAACCCTTCCGGAGCGGATGAGCTCTTCTGAGCGACGCCGTGAGGCTACTCCCGCTTGGGCCAAAAATTTTTGTAAGCGCATGGGGATTCACCGTGGACATTCTTTTATTTTACAGTCAAAATTTTAACCAAAGGAAAGCTTTTATACCAGATAGAAGGTGGGCCATATGTCAACTTCTCCGGATCAAACCGTAATCTACTGGGAAAGGCGCCCCTCCCCTTTGGGTTACCTAACCGTGGCCTTAAGCCCCCAGGGAATATGCCGCCTGTCTTTTCCCAATGAAACCCTGGCGGAGATACAGGCCGCCCTTAAAGTTATTTTCCCCCGGGCAACTATAAAAGAAAACCCAGGGATAGCCGGAGAAGTTTTCCGGCAACTGGAAGAATACTTTTCTGGCGAGCGCCGCATTTTTGATCTGCCCCTGGATCTTAGGGGTACTCCTTTCCAGTTGGCCGTATGGCAGGCCCTGCGGGCCATACCGTATGGTACTACCTGCAGTTACGGCGATATAGCGCGGGATATAGGTAAGCCTAAAGCCACCCGGGCCGTAGGGAGGGCCATAGGAAGCAACCCGGTAGGCATCATTGTTCCCTGCCACCGGGTTATTGGGGCCCGCGGAGATCTGCGGGGCTTCGGAGGCGGGCTGGATATAAAAGAAAGGCTCCTGAGGCTAGAAGGGGCGCTTGCTTCTTTCCGCTCCCTTTAACGTATAAAATGCAGGCTATTGAAGCAGACAATCCTGTAATTTAAGTTGTCAACCATCACGGCCGGGTGGCGGTCCTACTTCAAACCGTGTTGAAGAATTTTCCTTAAGTGGCTGGAGCCTACCTATTTGGTTCCAGCTTAGGTCTTTCTCGCCCTGACAGTGATATCGATTTAGGCCTTATCCTGGAACCTGAGATAAGACCGGATAGTAAAGAGGGTGACCAATTAGAAGCAGATAGCGCCTTTTATCTGCCCCCGTAGATGGGCCCCCTTTTGACATAGTTCTCTTCATTTAGCCAAACATCATCCGGCAAATGGCCACGGCGGCCAGCAGGCTGGAGATATCTGCTATCAATCCTAAAGCCAGGGCATAGCGATAGCGCCGTACGCCGACAGAGCCAAAGTACACCGTCAATACGTAAAAGGTAGTTTAAGTAACTAATCCCCCGCATGCATCCATTACTACGGTCACGGCCGCGGGGATGTTCACGCGGGGATGTTCAAATGAAGCGTAAAGGGAGTGCCTTTTTCGTCCTTCTGCACGATGACCCGCCTCACCAGGGCCCGCACTATTTCCCTCCGCTCCTCCGACAAGAGGTCAAGCCTGCCCAAGACCGATTCAGCCAGCTGCCGCAGGTCGTTTGCCTTCATTAAAGCGGACCTGCTCTCCGCCATCGCCGCCTCCAGCTCCTTCTTGCGGCCCAGGAGCTTGTCCCTCTGCCTCTTGAGGTCGGCCAGCCACAGTTTAAATAAATACAATCCTACTTTTCGGGAGTTAATCCTGCTTTGTAGCCAGCCAAAATTTCAGCCGTATGCTTCACCTGGATGGAACTACCTTTTTGATCCAGGCCGCCGCGCAGTTGTATCAGGCAACCCGGGCAATCGGTTACCACTATCTTTGCTCCGCTCTCCAGGATATGCCTGATTTTGCGCTCTAGCAAGGCAAGGCTGATTTCCGGGTATTTAAGGCTGTAAGAGCCGCCGAAACCGCAACAACGATCGCTTTAGGCCATCTCTACCAGTTCGTACAGGCCGCACATCGGATGCACTGCAAGGCCTCTTTAAAGATGGGATCGGCTGCCATTTTTAGCCGGCCGTTATCCAGAAGGACCACATGGAACTCCTTGGGCACTCCACCGCCCCGGATTACCGGAACCGGACCGGTGATCATCGTGATGTAGCTGGTAATAGGTTGGCCGTACCGCTCCTGGGTAGGGCTTCCAATATGGGGACTACATCCATCATACGCGGCACCAGTTTTTCGTACCCTAAAACCGCTATGTGCACGGGCGGAACAGTGGTGGTAAGGCGGGCATTGCCTTCATTGGTGCAAATAATGATGGTCCCTGTCTCCGCCACAGCTATGTTAGCACCGCTTATACCCATGCCGGCCCTTAAGAACTTCTCCCTCAGCTCTCCCGGCGAGCGATGCGGACCATATTCTTAATATCCGGTTCTACGGGCTGCCCCAGGTACCGGCTGAAGACGCGAGCCACCTCTTCTTTAGGCAGGTGGATGGCCGGCATGACCATGTGGGAAGGTCGCTCTCCCGGCATAAGTTGTAAAATCCACTCCGCCCGGTCGGTCTCATAGCAAGTAATCCCGTGCTCCTGCAGATATTCATTGAGGTGGATTTCTTCCGTAGCAAAGGATTTGGATTTCACCAGTTCAGCCACGCCGTGCTCTTTAGCTACTTTATAAAATATATTCGCGGGCGGCAGCAGCGTGTGGGGCACGAAAGACTATACCACTGCGGGCCGTAACTTGCCGGGTAAACTCTTCCGCTAGCTCCTCAAAGCGGTTGGCTGCCTCGGCCTTGATGGCGGCGATCCGCTGCCGCCAAGCTTCAAAATCGCGATCTGCAAAAACCTGTTTCCGGGAAATTACGTAAGAGTCCGCAAAACGCTCCAGAGCTCCGCACAAGCTCGGATTATGGAGTGCTCTCTGTAACCTAAGTTTTGAAATCCTTACTCGCCATTCTCCCACCTCCGCTAGCCCAGCAAGACAATAAGCAGCCTTTCGGGACCGTGAACACCAATAGTGAGGCTCCGCTCAATATCCGCCGTCCGGCTAGGACCGGTAACCAGAGCCAGATATCCCGGCCATGTCCCGCGGCTTAAGTGCAGCGAACGGCATTAGCCTTTTCCAAGGTAAAAGCACCTGACAGGGGCAGCCCAAAAACTAACCTGTCCTGGAGGGGCAAGAAGGAACTTGCCGCACCCCCCTGTTAACCCGGTTCCTGCTTTCCGCCCCATCCCGTCGCATTTGCGCGTGGAACATATCTTCTGATGGAGGGAACACCGAATCTTGAACCCCGGCGATGCATCCGATTCTGGCACAAGACTTATGTAGTATCAACTCCTAAAGGTGCGTCTATTTATCTATGGCGCTCCGTGGTAGAGGTGCATAAGCTGCCTGTCGGTCGCATGTATATGGGATAGAAGGCAAATATATACTCGTTAGACCTTTGAACGTAACACACTCTACTGAAGCCAAGCCTGAGGTTCCTACCGGAATTAATGAAATGGCGGGCACTATCCCAATCCGTAGGCCCGCCCAAAATCACTCATGGCGTAAGCCACTTAAACCCCGCAGGCCCTATTATTATACCACTTATACCCTGACAGAAGCACAGGCGAGTTTTAGCTGACATTTTCATTAACGCCTGGACAGTTTCGTTTCAGTTTAAATCTTGGAGGTTGTCAAAAATCTAAAAAAGTGTAAGTGGCACATTTGCTACTACAGTGCTACATTAATCATAAACTGCTCTGTTGGTCTCATGATTGTCTTGGGAAGGTCTGGGCTTCGGGTTTTGATAAGAACCTGGTTTGCTGTGGTATCAAGAAGATGTCTTTAAAAGCTGAAGAGAGCCACAAATCTCCTATACGCCTCTTCCCAAGCCGAAGTATCTTGGGGCTCATATACTTTAAGTGCGCAAGAATTACGCACTATTTCCCGTAACTCGGCTAAAGAATTAATTTGTCTTAAAGCCATGGCCTGGACTAACAAATTGCCCATGGCCGTAGCTTCTACCGGCCCAGCTAATACTGGACGGCCTGTGGCATCAGCTGTAAATTGGCAGAGGAGCTCATTCTTGGTACCTCCGCCTACTATATGGATAACCTGCAAGCGTTTCCTTAAAATCTCTTCTAATTTATCAAGTACCCACCTGTATTTTAAAGCCAAGCTTTCCAGGGCACACCTTATAATCTCCCCCTTGCTTTGGGGTACGGGCTGGCCTGTTTCCTGGCAGAATTTCTGGATGGCTTCCGGCATGTCTTTAGGGTTCAGGAAAGAAGGATGATCGGGATCTACCAGAGAAAGTAAAGGCCGTGCTTCCTTAGCCATCTGGGTTAAAGTAGCATAATCAAAAGTTTCTCCTTGCCGCTCCCAGAACCGCCGGCATTCTTGCACCAGCCATAGACCCACTACATTCTTAAGCAGGCGGAAAGAGCCTCCTACACCGCCTTCATTGGTAAAATTCAACCTCAAGGTATCTTGAGTAATTACCGGCTCCGGTACTTCCACCCCCACCAGGGACCAGGTTCCGGAGCTAATATATAGATAATCCGGGCTCTGGGCCGGTACAGCGGCTACAGCGCTAGCAGTATCATGGCTTGCAGGGGAAATGACCAGTACTTCCTTGGCTCCCGTCTCTTTGGCCACCTGGGGAAGCAGGGGTCCTAAAATAGTACCAGGCGGGTGTATCTCAGGTAAGATAGAAGAGGGAAGTTCCAAGGAAGTCAACAATTCTCTAGCCCAATCCCTTTTTCTGGGGTCATACATCTGGGTAGTAGTGGCTATAGTAAACTCGCTGGCCTTCTGCCCTGTAAGAAAGAAATTAAAGAGATCGGGCATCATGAGAAAAGCCTTAGCTTGGGCCAGCAGGGAGGGCTGTTGCAACCTATAGGCTAATAACTGGTATAGGGAATTTATAGGCATGAACTGGATCCCTGTGCGGTAGAATATTTCATCCTGCAGCACCTTCTTAAAGGCTTCCTCCATCATGCCTTGGGTACGGCTATCCCGGTAATGATAGGGATTGCTTAAGAGAATATCCTTCTCTCCTAAAAGAGCAAAATCTACCCCCCACGTATCTATCCCTATACTTTGGATATCCCTTCCATAGCGGGCTACAGCCAGCCGCAAACCCTTTTTTATTTCGTGGAATAAACGTAAGGCATCCCAATAAAGGCTATCTAATACCCGTACAGGCTCATTAGGAAAGCGGTAAACTTCGTCTAAAGTAAGGCGGCCATCCTCTAACGTGCCTACTATAGCCCGGCCGCTCTCTGCTCCCAGGTCAAAGGCTAGAAAACGCATGAAACCCGAACCCCTTTCTGCCTTTACCCGCTAAAGCCATTACCAAGTGTGATACCTATCAGTAGCCTTCCGGTATTCTTTAACCTCCTTCTGCAGGGCTTCCGTGAAGTAAATGATCTGGCTAGAGATTTCTAAAGAAGAGGTCCACTGATAAGCTTCCTCCAAAAACTGGCCAATGGCAAAAGTACCGTGCCCGCGCAACACCACAATCTTGTACTTTTGTAGGGCCTCGGACACGATGGCGGCCACTTCTTCAGCTCCTACCGTGTACTCGGAGCTTAAGATCGGTACCCGGTGTAGGAGATAAGACCCTTCAGAATCCAGAGGGATTATTTCATCCCGCGTGAGGGAGAGGGCTACAGTAACCGGGGGATGGGCATGGATTATGGCCAGGGCTGAAGTTTTTTTATATATTGCCCGGTGGACGCCTATCTCTGTAGAGGCCAAGGCTATATGGCTGTCGTCCTTCTCCAGACCGGTCTCAATGAGGTCATGCTCCTTTAACCGGCCTATCATGGAGCCCCGCCGGGTGATAAGTATGCGGTCTCCTAGTCTTACACTCATGTTACCCCCATGGGAACTGACGAGCCCAGCTAAAAAAAGATCCCGGCCTATATCTCTAAATTCCTGGTACATTTTGATCCTCCTCAAGCAAGCCCAGCTCGGCTAATTTTTTGGCAGTAGGTTTTCCGTCAGCATCCCAGCCCCGGAAGCGGTAATACTCCTCTAGCATCTTTTGAAGCTCTACTTTCTGGCCGGATGAGGGCCCTTGGGTATGGGGTTGTTCAAGGATACGTAAAGGTAAGGTATCGTCTTTCCTAGTGAATCCCGCCCGCAGGTTATACAGGCGCTCTAAGTTATAAATGCGCTCACCGATGCGCTGCAAATCCTGCGCTTTATATTCCTTACCCAGAGCAGCCGTTAAAAGCCGGGCAAAATATTCATCGGAGATGGCGAAAGTGGCAAAAACGCAAGCTACCAGAGAATCTGCAGCAGCCCAGGAATTCTGGATAACTATTACTATCCCTGCTTTGCCCGAGGTGGCGAAACGGTCTATTAGTTTAGGCGCACCCAACACCTCTGGCCCCAGCATATTAGCCCTTAGGTGACACCCACCACGGTTGGAGGTGGCATAGGCCAACCCTTGTCCCTTCATTCCCCGGGGATCATAGGCGGGGAGTTCTAGCCCTTTGACCTGCATGGCCACTTCCGGTGCTCCACATCTTTCGGCTAGCCTTTTAGAGCCTTCCGCCAAGAGATCGCCTATGCCCTGCCGATAAGCTATTTGTTCAATAAGCCCGGGGAGTAACGCAGCATCGCCAAAGGAGAGCCGCTCATTTAGGAGACCTTGCTGGCTTAACTCCATAGCGCAGGCTATAGTAGCCCCTGTAGAGATAGTATCCAGCCCTAGCTTATTGCAAAGAAGGTTGGCCTGGACTATAGTCTCTAGATCATCGATGCCGCAGGCGGCCCCGAAAGCCCAAATTGTTTCGTACTCGGGCCCGTGGACTACCTCTTCGCCTATCTTTATCTCCCGGCCACACCCGATGGGGCAGCCCCAGCAGGCAGTTCTCTTAACCAAGAGCCTCTCTAGAGCCTCTCCCGAAATATTTTCAGCTCCTTCAAAATGGGGCTCCCGGTAATTTCTGGTGGGAAAGGCGCCTATCTCATTTAAAATATTAACGAGCATGGAAGTACCAAACTGAGGCAGCCCTTTAGACGTGATGGGGTTAGCCCTAATTTGTTTCCGGGCCTCATATACTATAAAATCAAACTGTTCCGGGTCGGCGATTCTAGGCTTCTTTGAGCCCTCAACGACTATGGCTTTCAAGTTTTTAGAGCCCATTACCGCGCCTACACCGCCCCGCCCGAAAGCCCGCCTGCCCTCGGCTATTATGGCAGCAAACCGGACCAAATTCTCTCCTGCCGGCCCTATGCAGATAACTGAAGAATTCTCCCCCTGTTTAAGGGCTGGTAAAGTAGAAAACGTATCTTTACCCCAGAGTTCTGGGGCTTCTTTTATTTCCACCCCCTTTTCACTTAAGCTTAAATACACCGGCTTAGGCGCCTTACCCCTTATGATCAGGGCGTCATAGCCGGCCTGCTTTAGCTTGACTCCAAAGCTTCCCCCTACATTGGAATCATGGATGGTGCCCGTAAGGGGAGATCTGGTAGATAGGGTAGCCCGCCCGGTGGCCGGAGCTTTGGTAGCCGTAAGGGGTCCTGTGGCAAATACCAGGATATTTGCGGGGCTTAAAGGATCGGTAGTAGGGGGCACGTTATCCCATACTATTCTCGCCCCCAGACCCCTTCCGCCCAGATATTTTTGGGCTAAATCAATGGGCAGCTCCCTGACCTCTATACTATGGGTAGTAAGATCGATATCTAAGATTTTCCCCATCCAGCCGTACATAGAAGTTAACCTCGCCTTCGCTTAAGCTGTCCTTAACCGCCTCCCAACGGTGGAAAAACACTTACCACGTCGCCAGGTAAAAGTTGTCTCTGCGGAGTAGCATGTACGCCATTTACTAAGATTAACATCGGCTCTGCTAGAGGAACGTTAAGCTTTTCTAGCACGTCAGCTACCTGAGCAGGGGTTTCTATTTCTAGTTTTGATGTGCCGTTTCCTTTTTCCTTAGGAAGATACCGGCGCAGATGCCCAAACAAGCGGACTTCGATTATCATGGTAACGTACACACCTTGTATGCTTGATAGTTGTCAGGCTAAAGTTTCCAGCCCAACCGGCTCTAGGGCCGGTTGGGCTGGGCCTGGTGCCTCTAAACTACTCGTACAGCAGCGGCTTAATTTGCGGGGAATCTATGTTCGACTTATCGTACCAGTGGAAGCCCGTATCGATCTCTTTCGGTAGCTTTTCACCCTTTATAGCCTTCACAGCCGCCTCAACAGCCTTATAACCTATGCCGATGGGGTCCTGGGTTATAGCGCCAGCCATTATACCGCTACGGATAGCATCCATCTGCTGCTTACCAGAATCGTAACCTACAATAACAATTTTACCTTCTTTCTTCAGCTCTTTCACAGCATTTATAATCCCTACTGCAGAACCTTCATTGGCGCCAAAGAAGCCTTTGAGGTTAGGATGGGCCTGAATAATGGCCTTCGCCAGGTCGGTAGATTTGAGATGGTCACCGCCGCCGTACTGGATATCGACAATCTTGATTTTGGGATATTTTTCCTTAATGCGGTTAACAAAACCATCGCGGCGGTCGATACCGGTACGGCTGGTCTGGTCGTGGACAATTAGAGCGATCTCTCCTTCTCCACCGATAAGCTCCGCCATCTTATCAGCAGCAAAAGCAGCAGCGGCAACATTGTTGGTGGCAGCGGTTGTAACGGGGATATCGCTATCTACACCAGAGTCAAACCCGATAACTGGAATGTTTGCTGCTTTGGCTTTTTCCAAGAGAGGAATAACCGCCTTGCTGTCCAGAGCAGCTAAGCAGATGGCGCTGGGGTTTTTGCTCAAAGCAGCTTGGAGCATATCGATCTGTTTGTCCACCTGGGATTCACTTTCTGGCCCTTCAAAAGTGATGTCCACATTATAGTCTTTCGCAGCTTTCTCCGCGCCCAATTTTACAGCTTGCCAGAACTGGTGTTGGAAACCCTTAGAAATAAGAGGGATATAGGGCTTCTTCCCGGGTTCCGTCTGTTTCGTCTCCCCTTGCTGGGGCGCGGCTTGCTTTGTTTCCGTCTTCTGACCACAACCGACCGCTAGTGCGAGGATAAGCAATATGCTGGCAAATATGGCCAGAACTTTGATGTTCCTTCGCATAATAGCTGACCTCCTTTGGAGACATTCGTGTTTAGTCTTGCAAATTTGAGGTTTGTAAGCTGTTAAAGACTATAGAATCTTACATAATTCATTCCCCCCCTCCCTGCCGCAAAAAAACGCCTACCATAAAGAGTTCATTAAAGCGGTGATAAAGCATTACTGCATACGGCGCCTAAGTATATCCGCATAGACGGCTATTATGACTATGGCACCGATCACTACCATCTGCCACTCTTGCGGGACGGAAAGGATACGCAACCCATTGGTCAGCACGCTCATTATAAACGCGCCTATGACCGTTCCTAATATGCTGCCCTCACCGCCGCTAAGAGAAGTACCACCGATAACAGCTGCAGCTATAGCTTCCAATTCATAACCCATACCCAAGGAGGGCTGGGCAGAGTTAAGGCGGGATGCCATTATAACACCAGCTAATCCGCTGAACATTCCGCAGAGTGTATAGATAGCTATCTTCCAGGCGTCAACATTTATTCCCGAAAGGCGGGTAGCTTCTTCATTGCTACCGAGGGCAAAATTATATCTGCCCAATACTGTCTTGGTAAGAATAATGCTGGCGATCACGGCTACGCCTAAGAAAATGACTACTGCATTGGGAATACCCAAGATAGAACCCATGGCGATCTCACGGAAGACCGGGGTGCTGGTAAAGTAAATAGGCTTAGAGCTGGAAATAACAAGGGAAAGCCCCCGCGCGATCATCATCATGCCTAAGGTGGCAATAAAGGGCGGTATTTTTAACTTCGCCGTAACCGAGCCATTGATAAAACCGCATAGCGCCCCTGTAGCCAGCCCACCCAATACGCCCACGGCAACGGGTAGCTTCCAAAATGTAATGAATACACCGGTCATAACCGCGGATAAGGTCATGACCGTACCGATGGATAGGTCGATTCCCGCGCTGATGATAACAAAGGTTACACCTACCGCTAGTACACCATTAACGGCAGTAGAGAGCAAAATACCAACTATATTGTCGAACGTGGCAAAATTTGGTGAAGCTAGAGAAAATACTACCAACATTATAATCAAACTAGCGAAAGCAGCCAGCTTCTGTACAGCATCTGCGCGGAGCAGGGATCTTTTGCGAGACGTCTCTAATTCCACGGTTAAGGGTTTATTTTCCATATTACAAAACCTCCGCAACCTGTATTTAACACTAAGCTCTTTCTACAGCCCCACTTTCATTTTGCCTGTATAGTAGCATATTTCATAATGAGTTCTTCCGTAGCCTCTCTGACATTTAATTCGCCTGTAATACGGCCCTCACACATTACAAGGATGCGGTGGCTCATGCGTAAGATCTCCGGGAGTTCTGAGGAAATCATGATAATCGATTTTCCGCTTTCAGCTAGATCGTTTAGTAGCCTGTAGATTTCGCTTTTGGCCCCAACATCGATACCCCGAGTGGGTTCATCAAAAATCAAGATATCGCAGTTGCGCGTAAGCCATTTTCCTATAACTACTTTCTGTTGATTCCCGCCGGAAAGATATTTAACCTTTTGTTGCAGGTTAGGCGTTTTGATTTTAAGTTCATTTACCTGTAGTTGGGCCTCTCTACGGGTCTTAGCCCTCTTAACCCAGCCGAGAAAACCCCGGAACTTTTCTAGGCTAGCCAGGACAATATTGGTCTCCACATCCATATCTAACACTAACCCGTAACGCTTGCGATCCTCGGAGAGGTAACCGATCCCGTGCTTGACGGCGTCTTTAGGGCTCCTGATCTTCACCTTCCGACCCCGTACGTATATCTCCCCCGCATCGATAGGATCTGCACCGAAAATAGCCCTGGCCACTTCTGTCCGGCCAGCACCCATCAGTCCAGCAAAACCAAGTATTTCGCCTTTTTTCAGAGTGAAGCTTACATCTTTAATAATACGACCACGTCTAAGATTCTTTACCTCTAGTACAACTTCTTGGCTGCGCGCTTCTGAATTCAGACGAGATCTCTCATAAATTTCTCGCCCTACCATCATACTGATGATGTGGTCAATGGTAGCCTCGGGGGTAGCGACGGTGTTGATGTAGCGACCGTCGCGCATTACTGTGATACGGTCCGAAATTTGCTTAACTTCTTCCAGGCGATGGGATATAAAAACTATCCCCACCCCTCTATCCCGAAGCTGGCGGATGATGCGGAAAAGCTCTTTGACTTCCGCCTCCGTCAGTGCTGCTGTCGGTTCATCCATAATCAATACCTCGGAATTGAAGGAAAGGGCTTTGGCTATCTCCACCATTTGCTGCTTGGCCACGGTAAGGTCGGAAACCTTGGCCCGTGGATCCAAGTCTAGGTGCAGCATATCGAGCAAGTATTTTGTTTTTTCGTTTATGGCTTTTTCATCTAGGATAAACTTTAAGCCTTTACGGGGCTCACGTCCAATAAAGATATTCTGGGCCACCGTCAAGTGGGGCATGAGGTTAAATTCCTGGTGGATCATGCTGATCCCTAATTCTTGCGCTGCCCTAGGGTTGGCGATCTCCACTGCCTTCCCCTTGTATAAGATGCGTCCAGCATCTTTTGTATACACGCCAGCCAGTATCTTCATCAGAGTGGATTTACCAGCTCCATTCTCACCAACCAGAGCGTGTACCTCCCCCGACCGCAGCTCAAAACGGCATTCTTTTAGTGCGTGCACACCGGGAAAGGACTTCTCTATCCCTTCCATTACCACTAAAGTTTCCCCCAACTGGTACCACCCCAGATTCCGGGTATCCCCCGGTAGAATCGCCTTGGAGGCTTCAAAAAATCACATCCCTTTACCATACAGCGGACCAAAATTCTGACAGGCCCTGTAGTCGGTATCCAGGGAATCTACAGGTCCAAAGGCGCCCCATGCGCTGGGACGGAAGATCCTCTCCTCCGGAACGTTATGCATACATACAGGGATACGCAATATCGAAGCTAAAGTAATGAGTTCGGCTCCTATATGGCCATAGCTTACTGCAGCATGATTGGCTCCCCAATTGTTCATAACTGAATACACGTCCTTGAAGGGGCCTTTCCCGGTCAGAATAGGTACGAACCACGTTGTGGGCCAGGTAGGATTGGTCCGTTCATTGAGGAGGTAATGAACATCTTCAGGTAAATCTACAGTATATCCTTCCGCAATCTGCAGCACGGGACCCAATCCCTTAACGATATTTATCCTCGACATGGTTACCGGCATGCCGCCTTTGGTAAGGAAGCTAACCGAGAAGCCGCCACCTCTGAAATATTCCCTGACAGCAGGATGCCAGGTGGCAGCATCAAGACATTTCTTTACTTCTTCTGGAGTAATCTCCCAGAAGGGTTTTATTGCCGGCTGCCCACCGATGGACTGCTGCCCTGTGCCATCCAGTGCGGCTGAGCCTGAATTAATTAGATGTATTATACCGTTTGAGGCCAGCCCAGTAAGCTTTCTACCTGTAACCCGTTTTACTGCTTCAGGGCTCCAGTATGTCCTGACATCTGCAAAAACTTGGGCCGTATTGGTCAACAGGTGGCCGAACAACATCGCCACAGCGTTTAGGCTGTCATTTTCTGTAGCTAGAATAAAAGGTGGACGTGGGCCGTTCCAGTCGAAGGAGGAGTTAAGAATAGCCTCTGTAAAATCGCCATTGGGGAAGTGATCAGTCCACTGCCTCTGGCCCTGGAATCCCGCAGCAATAGCGTTATGCCCTTCCGCTTCTTCCAGATACCCTAATTCAGCCAATTTGGGATTTCCCACCATAAGATCCCTTATGATCAGGGTCATTTTAACCACAGTTTCCCACTCTCTATCTTTTCTCTCCCTTGATGCCTGTCGTGCCGGTGGATTGGGATCTCTGCCCTCTTGGCAATTCTGTTTTACCCAGGCGAGCGCCTTCTCGTATTCTTCCTCATCGTAGATCTTTTCTTCTATCCTCCGGACGAGCTCGGACATGTCCACATAGTCGACCCTCATCCCCAGGTAGCTCTCAAAGAAATCCGGGTCTACTATAGAGCCAGCTATGCCCATGGAAACGCCACCTATGGCGAGATAGGATTTCCCCCTCAGAATGGCCACAGCTAAGCCCGCTCGGGCGAATTGGAGGAGTTTTTGTTTTACGTCTTCCGGAATAGTGGTATCCCCGGCATCTTGAACATCTCTTCCATATATGCCAAAAGCAGGCAGGCCCTTTTGATTATGTGCTGCCAACGCCGCCGCAAGATATACAGCCCCTGGCCGTTCAGTGCCGTTAAATCCCCAGATGGCTTTGGGTATATAAGGGTCCATATCTATGGTTTCTGACCCATAGCACCAGCAAGGCGTAACTGTAATGGAAACCCCTACTCCTTCCCTGGCAAACTTCTCGGCGGTTCTAGCGGCCTCAGCTACCCCTCCAATCGTGGTATCAGCGATAACACATTCAACTGGCTTACCATCGGGATATCTTAGATTTTTTGTCAACAGCTCAGCAACGGCTTTAGCCATCCCCATTGTCTGTTCCTCTAGCGCTTCCCTTACGCCGCCTCGCCGACCATCGATCACCGGGCGAATGCCTATTTTAGGTAAGCTTCCAATTAACCTGTAATCCCCTTGTGCTGCCATGTTTTCCCTACTCTCCTTTTCTGAAATTGGTATTCTTCATTAGCTTAAGGGTTAAAGCTCTACATCGAAGTTTTTCTTAAACTCATCTGCCTGTGAGGCTGCCACAAGAAGAACATTGGCATAAGGAGTAAACTCACCTGTCCTTACAATGAACTTCACGTTGCGTGAGCGTTCCTTAAATTGAGAATGGGGAAGCATCTCGAATTCCTGATACTTGAAGATATTTTTTAGCTCTTTGTATAGATCCGGGCTAACTTTTTCCGTCTCTTGTGCTACCACGACCTTTTCCACTACGACCTCTTTCAAAATTGCCTTCAGAGTATCCATAAAGCTGGGTACCCCTTTTATCAAGGCCAGATCGATCCTCTTAGCTCCTTGGGGGATGGGAAAGCCAGCATCGCAAATTATAAACTCATCCATATGGCCTAAGCCTGCTATTTCCCCTGATAGTTCTTTATTCAATATACCAGCTTTTTTCAACATAGATTCTCCTTTCTATCTTTGGTATTTAGAGATAATATTGGGTGCTACGTAACTGTTTAAGGGCCTTCATTACTTCCTTGTCAGTTTCCCCGAAATATCTGTGGAGAATCCGGTAAGCTTTATACAGCTCAGCATAGCACTCCTTTGAGGCAGGCCGCGGTTCAAAAGCTCTTCCCTCAACCCTGCCCATCCTCTTAGAAGCCTCGATTACTGAATCGTAACCGCCCTTGTTGCTACCTGCAGCACAAGCCCCTAAAACAGCAGCTCCTACTGCGGAAGCATGGGAAGTTGAAGCCCTCTTAAACGGTAAGCCTGTAACATCCGCAAAGGTTTGAGCCACCAAGTCGTTAGTAGCTAGGGTACCACAAGCGTATAGTTCTTCCACAGGTATACCGTTCTCTATAACGTTATCGATAATCATCTTGGTGCCGAAAGCCAAACTCTCTATCAAAGCGAGGTATATATGCTCGCACTTGGTTTTGAGGGTACACCCGACGATCAGCCCGCTTAGGTCCGCTGTCCCCAGGAATCGGCTCCCATTCCACCAGTCTAAAGCTACCAAGCCATGCCCTCCAGGCTCCACTCTTAATGCTCGCTCAGCCAAAACCTCATGGATGCTTGTACCTCTCTCTTTTGCCTCCTGCTGAATATCCTTCGGCACCAAGTTATCAACAAACCACGCCAGCATGTCGCCACCAGCAGCCTGTCCAGCTTCATAGCCAAAAAACCCCGGCAGGATACCATCTTCCACTACCCCGGCCACCCCAGGAATGAACCTTTCTTCGGGGGATAAGAACAGGTGACAAATGGAGGTCCCCATCACTAATACCATTTTTCCCGGAGCAGTTACTCCCATCCCCAACACAGAAGCATGGGCATCTATTATAGATGTAGCTACCGGGGTGCCTGGCTCAAGCCCTATCCTTTGGGCAAACTCCTTAGATAATATCCCTGCACGGGTGCCGCTGGGGTAAATCTCACCCTTTAATTTCTCATCCACCAGGTTTTCTAGCCTGGGATCCACAGAGGCGAGAAATTCTTTGCCGGGATACCCCTCTTTCTTGCTCCATATGGCTTTATAACCCGCACAGCATGAGTTGCGGCATAGGTTCCCTGTAAGCTGCCATACTATCCAATCCGCAGCTTCCACAAATTGATCCGCTGCTTCGTATATTTCAGGAGCCTCTCTTAATATTTGCAAAATCTTAGGCCACATCCACTCGGAGGAAATTTTACCCCCATACCGCTTTAAAAATTTTTCTTTTCTTTTTTCGGCTATATCGTTAATGAGATCGGCTTCCCTCTGGGCTGCATGATGCTTCCATAGTTTTACCCAGCTATGCGGATTACTACGGTACCGCTCATCCCAGCACAAGGGCTGGCCATACTTGTCAACGGGGAGCATAGTGCAAGAAGTAAAATCTATACCTATGCCTATAACCTGTTCGGGGAAAATACAGGCTCTTTGGATAACTTCAGGTATACCTTGGGCCAATACCTCCCAATAATCTCCTGGATGCTGTAACGCCCAATCAGAACCTACTCTTATACTACTGTCTGGTAATGTAGAATCGATCACACCGTGCGGGTATTTAACCACCGCCGTTGAAGCTATTTCCCCGTCTGAAGTTCGCGCAAGGATAAATCTGGCTGATTCTGTGCCAAAATCGATCCCTAAGCTGTATTTATCCTTCAACTAATGATACCTCCCTTATAAGGCCACCTTGTTCACGGTAACTTCACTAGATGCCTCTAACCTTCCAGGAGGCACAGATGAACCTCTAACCACCAGTTCGGGTTTCAAGCGGTACATCTGGGGAAAATCGCTATTGTCTCCGCTAACTCGCTTATATATCAAATGCGCAGCTGTCTTACCTATTTCCTCCATGGGTTGCACCACTACCGTCAAAGGCGGGGTGGCAATTCTATATAGCTCCATATCGTCAAAAGCCACGATAGCCAGATCTTCTGGTACTCTAATCCCTAGTTCGCTTATAGCTAACATGGCCCCCATGGTCATGTAACAGTTGGCAATGAATACCGCCTGGGGAGGATGAGGTAAAGCCATCAATTCTTTTATTAAAATATAGCCGCTTTGGCTGGAGAAATCTCCTGTACGGATAAGCTCTTCTGCTATAGGCAGATTATAATCTTCAAAGACTCGTAAGTAACCGCGGTATCTCTCTTCTCCAGTGGTCACCTCTAACCGCCCATTTATAACTCCGATACGCCGGTAACCCATAGTTACCAGATGCTCTACCGCCTGGTAAGCCCCATTAACGTTATCAACCAAGACGCAATCTACTTGCATGTCTTTTACTAATCGGTCAACCAAAACCACAGGAATACCCTTTTTCTGCGCTTCTAGCAGATGCTCAGAAGAACTGCTAGTAGGGACCACCAAGAGACCATCCACTTGCCTTTCCACCAGCATCTGTACCCGCTCTATTTCTCGGTTCAAATCCTCATTGCTGTTACATACGATCAAGCTATATCCGTAGCTATTCAATATCTCCTCTACAGCCTCCGCTACCCGCATAAAGAAGGAACCAAAATCTGGGACTACAAAGCCTATAATCTGGGTTTTCTGCGTTTTAAGGCTCCGGGCTACCAGATTGGGCCTGTATCCCAAAGCTTCGATAGCGGCCAGCACCCTTTCCTTTGTTTCCTGTTTTACTCGTTCCCCATTTAAGACGCGCGAAACAGTAGCCGTCGATACACCCGCCCTTGCTGCCACGTCCTTTATTGTTGCCATCTTTAGTTTCCCTTTCGCAGTTTTCCCTGTTAATTTCTTAATTATTGTTAATACTTGGTCTAGCACTTAAACGTTATCTCATCGTTAGCGCATAATTTGTGTAATCGTTTACTCAAGTAATATATATTCGAGCCTCCCTTTAAAATTCCTGCTGGGGTAAACAAAAATTTTTTAGGGTTAATCATATGTACATACTTCCAAGTAAATACAATATTATTATCTCTTTCCCATATACTTTATGTTAACGTTTACATTGGCTGTAGTCACGGTAAAGCAGCTAGAAACCCTAAAGCCAGTAGCCCGGCCGGGCAAGTTGCACCACCTTCTCCGAATTCACGGAAACTGGAAACCGTAACTCGAGGTTTTAATTATCCACTAAAATAAAAATAGATATTGCGCGAAGTTCAAGCTCTACTAGATCCCCGGGTAGGCCGCCAGGAACCTCCCTAGAATTATCATAAATATCATAACCCGGGCAGTATCTTTCCTCTTCCCTCGAAACAAAGTATGATTCCCTTAGAAGGAAATGGACCAGGAGGCCCAGAAAAAAGCCGGACGCAAAGTGCCTAATGCTACCATGTTCGTAAAAAGGAAGTGTTCCCGTGCCCCAACATGAATAGCAACCTAAACTACCCCACCGTCCCCACGAGCTATAAACTGCTCCTGGCTAACAAATAAAGTTAAGGACAGATGACTATTCCCCTAATGTTAGAGAAGCTTTATGCCGGGAACAGTGGACTTAGGGACGTCGCTCTCAAACACGATCATTACCTAGCTAAAGGTAAAGTGGAAAGATGGAAAGAATAAATGGTAGATACCAGTGCTATCTATGCCCTTATTGATCGTTCAGATACCGATGCTACTACTTTTGCAGTTATGGAGCGGCTAAAGCTGTAGCTCTAGCTTTTGATAATCATTTTACCCAGTTTGGTTGGCAGTGCTTTGAGGGTTGAAGAAGTGGTTAATTTTATTCTTCCTGCTTTTAGCCAAACATCATCCGGCAAATGGCCACGGCGGCCAGCAGGCTGGAGATATCTGCTATCAATCCTAAAGCCAGGGCATAGCGATAGCGCCGTACGCCGACAGAGCCAAAGTACACCGTCAATACGTAAAAGGTGGTGTCGGTGCTTCCCTGCATTACCGAGGAGAGACGCCCGATGAAGGAATCGGGCCCATAGTGGCTTATGAGTTCCGCGGCAACCCCCAGGGCTCCGCCTCCCGAAAGGGGGCGCAGGATGGCTAGGGGTAAGACTTCTCCCGGTACCCCTATCATCCTTAAAAGGGGGTCTAGCAGGCGGGCAAGAAGGTCCATGGCGCCGGAGGCCCGGAAAACACCGATGGCGACCAGCATGCCCACAAGGAAAGGTATGATTTTAACCGCTACTCTAAACCCATCTTCAGCGCCGGCTACGAAAACCTCGTAAACCCGCATCCCCTTAAGGTAGCCGTAGGTAGGAATAAAAAACAGGACGGCCGGGATAGCCCACCGTGATATTTCGATGATTACTTCGGTCACGGCATCACCCCCGGCGAGCATAAAGGCGGCGGAAAAGGCGGTCGCTGACAATGGCAGCTACCATGCTGATTCCGGTGGCAATGATAGTGGGCCCCACAACAATGGTGGGATCTGTTGACCCGGCTGCGGCCCTGATGCCGATGATGGTGGCCGGTATGAAGGTAATACAGCCCGTATTCAACCCCAGAAATGTGCACATGGCCGGGGTGGCTTCTTCTTGGGAAGGATTTAGCCGTTGGAGTTCCTGCATGGCCTTTAAGCCAAAAGGGGTTGCAGCGTTGCCCAGTCCCAAAATGTTAGCGCTCAAATTCATCAGTATGGCACCAATGGCAGGATGCTCCTGGGGTATCTCGGGAAATAGGTAGCGGGTAACGGGCCGGAGGGCACGGGCCAGCAGCCTCACCAGTCCTGCTTCTTCGGCTATCTTTAACAGGCCCAGCCAAAGGGCCATAAGGCCGATGAGCTCTAGGGCCAGATTAACGGCCATCTGGGCAGCCCCAAGTGCCGCCTCGGTCACCACTTCCATTCTGCCCTGGCTGCCTGCCACGGCTATACCGGTGACGAGCATTAGCAGCCAGATGAGATTGACCATTGATAATCCCCCCATAAGCCACCTTGCTAGTAAACTTATGAAGGGATGGGAAAATATAGAACAGGGTGGCTCAAAACAGGCTAGCTCAAACGGACCCAGGGAAAATGGAAGATGTTTATGAAGGCCTGGATAAAGGTAAGCCACCAGGGCTGTTGGGCTATATCCTGGCCGGCCACCAGATCCACTGCTATTTTCTGATCCTGCCAGGTAAAGACCAGCGTCCCTACCCTATCCCCCTGCTTTATGGGCGCCGTTATTTCGGGCAGTATTTCGATGCTTTGCTGCCACTGAACCGTGGCGTTTTTCGGTACGGCAGCCACTACCTGGCCGGCCGTAACGGCAGGAACAGCGTCTTTAAGGCCTTTTTTAACTGGGGCCACGGACACCGTTTCTCCGGCCGGCATCAGCACCTGGCGGGTAAAATGCTCAAAACCGTAATCCAGGAGCAGGCTCGCCTCCCGGTACCTGTTGGGAGAATGCATGACTACGGCAATGAGCTGTCGGCCTTCGCGGGTGGCCGAGGCCACCAGCACCTGCCCTGCCTCTCGCGTGTACCCCGTTTTAACTCCATCCGCTCCCGGATACGCATAATAACCCCATAAAAGCTGGTTGTTATTGACCAACAGGCGGTCCCACGGCTTACCCGGCCAGGGGATGGTCGTCTCTTTCGTAGCCACTATCTCCCTAAACTTAGGGTTTTGTAGGGCGTAACGCGCTATAAGGGCCAGGTCATAGGCGGAGGAATAGTGCCCGGGTGCCGATAGACCATGGGAATTGGCGTAGTGGGTATTTTGGGCCCCTATTTCCCGGGCTTTTTCGTTCATAAGCTTTACAAACTCTTCTTCGGTACCGCCGATGTGTTCGGCAATGGCCACGGCGGCGTCGTTGGCCGAACGCAGTAGAAGGGCATACATGAGCTCTTCTAGAGTAAGGGTTTCTCCTTCCTCCAGGTAAATAGACGCCTCCCCTACTTCGGCCGCTTTCTTGCTGGCCCGCACCAGGTCGGTAAGGTTTCCCCGCTCCAAAGCCACTATGGCGGTCGTTATTTTAGTAGTGCTGGCCTGAGGAAGCCGCTCATGGGGATTCTTACTCCACAGAACTTGTCCTGTCAGGGCATCCATAAGTACCGCACTTTCTGCCTGGATCTGAGGTTCCCCGGCCCACGCGTTAAAGGGAAAGACCAGCCATAATAAAAAGACCCCGGCCGCTACAATACAGGGGTTCCGGTGCCATATCCTGCCAAGAAGCATTACGGCCAACCTCCCCAGCTTTCTTTATTCGCTGGAAAGGGCCCAATTCCTTCTACTGCGGGCGCCGTAAGGTTTCGGTACGGCCTGTTATCGGCTCTTCTTTCTTAGCCTCTTTTTTGTTTTTGCCTAGAATTTCCTGTATGCGCTCTAAAACCTGGGGAGTTAAATCAATCAGGCGATCCACTACCGCATTGCCGTCTACCGGAAGCAAGCGTATCTGGTTTCTCCCCACCACCAGGAAGCCTACCGGCTGAACAGATACACCGGCCCCGCTGCCGCCTCCGAAAGGTAGCCCTTTGCCTGCTTCGCCACCCTTATCCTCTTGTCCTAATTCATATTCCGAACCTCCCGCAGCAAAACCCGCCGTAACCCGGGAAACCGGAACAATTACCATGCCGTCGGCCGTCTCGATCGGCTGGCCCACCACCGTATTGACATCGACCATCTCTTTAATGCTCTCCATAGCCGTCTTCATAAGGGCCTCAATCGGATGATCGCTCAATTTGGCACCCCTTTCCCTTCATCGGTAAGCTGGTCATTCCCGGCTTCTGCCGTGAGGGCCTCCTTGCCCCTCGCTTGGCCCTCATAATAATAGCATGACCCGCTCAAAACCTCAGTATGTAAGGGGATGTACGTAAGGCCAACATTACAATTACCTTTAAGGGGACGAGCAGCCGGGCCGGCCCCGCCCCCTTAAGGTGATAAACCACTATGCGCCTGAATTGGCCGGTGGGCGCCGCCAATCTCCCTTGCCATGGGGAGAGAATTTAGTCAGGTCCAGCTGCTGCAAACGTTCTATAATCTGATCGGCTTTTTCCCGGGTTATCTTCCCCTGGGCCACCTCCTGATCCAGTCTGGTCCTGGCAGCCTCTATTAGGCCCTCTTTTATCTGGTCTAGGGTCAGCCCTTTTTCTGCGGCCAACTGCTGTAACGATTTACCGTTACGGAATTCTTCCCTCAGCTCCTGGGGTGTTATGCCGAGGAGTGAGGCCATATCCTCCAGGTAACCCATGCCCTCCCGGCCCGGGTGACCGCCTTTCGGGCCGAATATAAAGCGCCCTTCCTCAATGGCCTGTTTCATTTTTTCTCCCTGGTCGGCGTTAATTAACCCCTCGGAAACGGCCGTATCCACGGTTTGTTGTCCGGCGGTCTTTAAGCTACTAATCAGTTGATCCTGGCTGATCCCCAGCACCCCCGCCAGCTTCTCCAGGAAAATCTGGTCTAAGCGCACCTGGGGTTTAGCAGGATCTTCGCCCTGGGCCAGGGCCATGCCACCCAAACCAAGGCTTAAGATTAGCGCAGCGGCCACAGTTAAGACAAGATACTTCTTGACCTTACCCACTTTACCATCTCCCCTCTTTAAGATTTTTAAATCAGGAATTAAAGGCTATGTAGCTACGTCTTCCACTTCGAATCTCCCCCTTTTTCCGGTTATATGATGCTTCCGAAGCATTCCCCACGTCGGGGCGCTGGCGCCGGCTCCTGATGGGGCTCGCCAGCATCCCGACTTTTTCATATTTCCTTCGGAAGTACCCGGTTTACGGTTTATACTATACCCGCCTTTTATTAAATTTATCTGAGATTTTTTTAAGAAAAAACTAAGAAAGGCCGCAAGTGCCGGGAAGGCTTCAAGGGGCCACCTGCCGGAACCGTCTTGCCGCCTTCCACAACAAGATAAGGCTTTTCAGCCCGGCCAGGATTATCTGGCCCGCAGAAAAGGTCAGTCGGCAGTGAAATTCGGCCTGCCAGCGGGGAGTACTAAAGTGAGGGATGATTTGCAGTTCGGGCTTGAAGGCGGCGCGGGTTTGTCGGTAGAGATTTTGATAAAAAAGGCCCAACAAGTTCCATAGCAGGCCTGTTAGAACGCCGGTGGTGGCGGGATTGCCGGTACCTACCTCTATAACACAGCGGAAACCATGGCACTGGGTCCTGCCCAGGAACCGGCCCCACAGGAAAGCCAAGTTCCGCCGCAGCCACAGGCCCTTTCTCAACAATCGCCATGTGTTCCCGGCCTGGCCGGCATGGCTCCGGTCAGACAACACCCCTTCAGCTTTAGGGCCTTTGGAAGCTTGGGTTTCCATAAGCATATCCCACGGGAAACGGAAGAGATCCTGCCAGCTCCAGGAGTACCTTTTTAAAGGTACGCTAAAAGCAATGTGAAGGATATCCCCCTCTGTCTCGAGGTGGCGATAAGACACCTCTACCCGCACGGGCCATAACAGTAACAAAAAGAGGCCGGCAAGCCCCCCAAATATCAAACTCCAAGCTCCGGGACCCATACCGCTTTCCCCTGTTTATTCTCCCCTCACGGGGCACCTTTATACTGTTAGACTGCTGGGGGGAAACACAGCCCTGGAAGGCAGGGGTTTCAGGACCGGTCAGGGGTAGCAGCGGCAGCTTCTTGCTGACTCTTTTGCACCTCTTCTAAGGGGGGGAGGTCCTTCAAGCTGCTCAAACCGAAGTGTTCCAGAAAGCGGGAAGTGGTACCGTAAAGAATGGGGCGCCCGGGCACTTCTTTACGTCCTACCTCCACTATGAGCTCCCTGGATAAGAGGGTGTGCAGAACTCCATCCACCTTCACACCCCGCAGGCGCTCGATCTCCGCTTTAGTAATGGGCTGGCGGTAGGCGATAATGGCCAGGGTTTCCAGGGCGGCGCGGGAAAGGGCCGGGACTTCGGGCTTCAGAAATTCTTCGACATATTCCGCGTACTGAGGCCGGGTACACATCTGGTACCCGCCGGCTATTTGCCTGATCTGCAGGCCGTGCCCTTGATTCTCGTATAATCCCTGTAACTCCTGGACAAGCTTCGCCACTTCCTCCTCATCCAAATCCAGGCTGCGAGCCAGGGCGGAGGCAGTCACCGGCCCCCCGGCCACAAAAAGGAGGCACTCCAGGGCGGCTCTTTTGTCCCTACCAGCGGTTCCTGACAAGAGCCCTTCACTCCTTTCGCCAAACTTCAATTTCGGCAAAAGCTTGAGGCTGGTAGAGATACACCTGTCCCCGCCGTACCAACTCTAACAGGGCCATAAAGGTAGTGGCCACCTCTAACCGGCTGGGCTGAGGCTTGAGCAGAGAACGGAAGGTGAGTTTCCCCTTCACTTGGGACAGGCGGCGCAGAATGAGGCGCTGCTGCCCTTGTAAAGTGATGGATAACCGCTTTACAGTATGCACCTGCTCGCGAGCCTCCTGGCCTTCCTGCAGGCGCCGCAGAACGGCCCGATAAGCCCCTTGCAGTTGGACCAGAGTGACCCCCTCCAGGGGATCCACCCGAGCCAAGGCGGCGACAACCGCCTCGGCCTCCAAGGGGCGGCCGTAGCTTAAAGAAGCCTTCTCCGCCAGAAGGGTCAAGGCTTCAGCCGCCTTTCTATAACGGCGGTATTCTTCCAGTCGTCTAGACAGCTCCCCTTCCGACTGGGAGGCCTCTTCGTCCGGTTCCTCCACCTCGGCAGCCCTTTCTGTCGGGAGGTTAAGAAGAAGCCTGGCCTTCAAGGCCAGAAGCTCAGCTCCCAGGAGCAGGAATTCCTCCATGGCTTCCAAATCCATCTCGCCCATGTGACGCAGGAATTCCCAATAGCTGGCCATTACCTCCGCCACCGGTATTTCGCAGACATCGATCTCCTGCTCCTCCAGCAGGTAGAGGAGCAGATCCAGGGGTCCCTGAAAAACGTCTAGTTCTACACAGTAGGCCACGGAATTCCTATACCCCCATGGCAGCCCGTACTTCAGCTATGGTCGAACCGGCTACCTCCCTGGCCCTGGCCGCTCCGGCGTGCAAAATATCTTCCAGCAACCCCGGCTGTCTTAAAAGCCCTTGACGGCGTTCCCTCAAAGGTTCTAAAAGCTCGTTGATCTTCTCTGCCAAGCGCTGTTTGCACGCCACACAGCCGATAGCGCCTGCCCGGCAGCTCACCCGCGTTTCCTCTACTTCGGCCCGGTTGTAAATCTCGTGGTAGGTATGCACGACGCATACCTCCGGATGCCCCGGGTCAGTCTTATGGATGCGCGCGGGATCAGTGATCATGAGGCGCACCTTTTCCCGCACCTCTTCCGGCGTGGCCTCTATGGGGATATCGTTACGGTAACTCTTGCTCATCTTGCGGCCGTCTATCCCGGGAAGCAAGGCCACCCTGGCAAGGAGAGCCTTGGGTTCTGGGAAAAGGGAAATTTTATAGAGGTGGTTAAACCGTCTGGCCACCTCCCGGCAAAACTCCAGGTGAGGAAGCTGATCCTCTCCTACCGGTACCGCGCTGGCCTTGTAGATTAGGATATCGGCCGCCTGGAGCAGAGGATAACCGAGGAAACCATAAGTTGATATATCCTTTCCCTCCTGGCCCAGCTGCTGCACCTGATCTTTATAGGTCGGCACGCGTTCCAGCCAAGAAAGGGGGGTGATCATGGAAAAGAGCAGGTGCAGTTCGGCATGTTCTTTCACGTGGGACTGAACAAAAAGCGTACTGCGTTCCGGGTCCAAGCCTGCACTCAGCCAATCCAAGAGCATGGTCCGGATATTGTCCTGCAACTCCGTGGGGTCGTCGTAAGCTGTAGTTAAGGCGTGCCAGTCGGCAATGAAGTAGTAACACTCATGTTCCTCTTGCAGGCGCACCCAGTTGTCTAACACGCTTAAATGTCCGATATGCAACCTCCCCGTCGGCCGCATACCGCTCAAGACCCTTTCACGTGCCATCCTATTTAACCTCCATCTCAACCCTTATATAATGCTCAACTTGCTTGCCGCCTCGATAAAATTGAACACTACATACACTAGAGGACGCATAATCTTCCCGACAATACCCGTCGCGACTAGCAAAAGCAGTATAAAGGGGCCTGCGGTTTCCAGCTGGTAGAGGTAGCCGGCGCTCTGGCGAGACACAAGGCCGGCCAGGACCCTCGAACCGTCCAATGGAGGGAGCGGGAGCAAGTTGAAAACTGCCAGGACGACATTATACATAACGCTCAAGTGCAAGAAAGTCAAAATAAAGGGTTCCCTTAGACCCCAGTAAACAGACATCTGCCAGACAACAGCCACCAAATAGGCCAGGGCAAGATTCATTAACGGGCCGGCCAGGGCTACCAACATCATACCTTTGCGCCGGTCCATTTGAAAATAAAAAGGATTTACCTGCACCGGCTTTGCCCACCCAAAGCCGGCCACCAGCAAAAGAAGAGTTCCCAAGATGTCCAGATGGGCCAGGGGATTTAAAGTTAACCTCCCCTGGTATTTCGGCGTGGGATCTCCCAAGAGGTAGGCTACCTTCCCATGGGCATACTCGTGGAAAGAAAGGGCCAAGAGTATGGCCGGGATGCTGGCCAATAAGTCCCCAATATCATTTAAAAACAAGGCAGTCACCCCTTTATTTCAACCTGGGCGGCAGGACATCATACCGGAGCAAATCTTCGTAGGTTTCCCTTTTCACGATGAGGTCCGCCTGCCCTTCCCTGACCAGGACTGCCGCCGGCCGGCCCAAACGGTTGTAATTACTGGCCATGGTATAGCCGTAGGCGCCCGTGCAGGGGGTCACCAAAATATCTCCCGGCTCCACCTCAGGTAGAGCAATATCCCATATGAGCATATCTCCAGACTCACAGCACTTCCCTGTAATGGAAACAACTCCAGTAGCCTCGGCCGCAGCCTTATTGGCTAGGATGGCTTCGTATCGTGCACCGTACAGGGCCGGGCGTATGTTATCCGCCATCCCACCGTCCACCGCCACATACTTGCGCACACCCGGGATTTCTTTAATCGAGCCCACGGTGTAGGCTGTGCTTCCGGCGGGCCCCACGATAGCCCGCCCGGGCTCCACTATGACTTTGGGAACCTTAAGCCTCCGTTTCTCCGCCTCATCATATACCCCCGCCATAATGGCATCAGCGTATACCTCAATGGGCGGGGGATTGTCGCCCTGCACATAAACGATCCCGAACCCGCCTCCCAGGTCCAGCTCCTCGGTTATCAGCCCAGTAGTATTCCTTACTTCTTCTACGAAGGCCATCATAATTTCAGCGGCATGATGGTAGGGCTCTGCCTCAAAAATTTGGGAACCTATATGGCAATGCAGACCCTTATATTCCAACCAGGGCATCTCGCTCACCTTTTTTACTGCAGCCATGGCTTGCCCGTTGGGCAAAGTGAAACCGAACTTGGAATCGATTTGGCCGGTCTTGATGTATTCATGGGTGTGGGCTTCAATACCGGGAGTGAGGCGCAGGAGGATGGGTACCTTCTGTCCTCGCTTTCTCGCCAGGCGACTCAGGACTTCCAGCTCGAAAAAATTATCAACCACTATACGGCCTACACCAGCTTCCAAAGCCATGAGGAGTTCGGCATGGCTTTTATTATTGCCGTGAAAGTAAATGCGGTGAGGTGGGAATCCGGCCTTCAACGCCGTATAAAGCTCTCCGCCGGATACTACGTCCAACCCCAAACCCTCTTGTTCAATAATCCGGCAAAGAGCCGTGGTCAAAAAAGCCTTACCAGCATAGATTACCTCAGCATTGCCATACTTATGAACAAAGGCCTGGTAGAACCTGCGACAGTTTTGGCGGAGGAGCTCCTCGTCAAATATATATAGCGGCGTACCAAACTCCCGAACCAGGTCAACTACGTCGCAGCCCCCGATCTCGAGGTGGCCCCGTTGGTTGACCCGCATGGTTCCGTGAAACTCCATCCTTATGGTTTCCCCTTTCCCCGAGTATATCTTCATTTTACTCAAGGCCAGAGCTGCTGTCCAGGAATGCCGCAAACTTGGCAGGAAACTTCCATCGGCCGTCGAAATTTAAGGCCATATACCCGGCAGCTCTAATTAGCCGGTGGTGGAGCTCCAATTTCTCTAGCGGCCCCGAACTTCTCCCCCCGGTCCCGGCTTCCGACCCAAACCCGAACTGCGCGGCCTTAGGCGACCCCTACTAAAGGCCCGACAGGCCTTTGGGCCAAGATCAGGAAGGTTTAAGCGGGAGTAAAGCTGGGGATAACTTAGCCTTGGTGGCAGAGACGAGGTGCCTTATATAGAAGGAGGTATTGCCGGTGGCAGAAGTTCCCTTGGATCTCCGGGTGGCCCCTGCAGAAGTGGAACCGGTGACCGAAGTATTGAAAGAAGGCAATATATTTTTGGTTTCACTGCCCACTGGGGAAATTGCAGGCGGCAGCCTGGGTAGTCTGGGTTTATTTCACAGCGACACCCGTTACCTGGACCGGTTCGAGCTGTTCCTGCAGGAACGCAAGCCCATCTTTCTCTCCTCGGCCATACGCGACAGCCACTTTGCCCAAATAGAATTGACTAACCCTGAGTTTACTCTTCCCTCAGGACAAGTAGTTCCCCTGCAGACCATCCACCTGCGGCTCCTAAGGCTTATCAAGGACGCCTTTTTCCAGCGTTTGCGCCTCATCAACTTTAATTCCTTCCCCCTCAGCCTCTCCCTGGATATCCTCCTGGGTGCCGACTTCCGCGATATCTTTGAAGTTCGCGGTACCAGGAGGCTCCGACGGGGGGACATGCTCCCGCCGGTGGTAACTCGCTGGGGGGTTAAACTGGCTTATCGGGGCCTCGACGGCCAGGTCAGGACTACTGCGGTCTCTTTGGATCCTCCTCCGGCTACCATCAGGGCCGAACCGGGGCGAGCTCTGATACGGTATAATCTTACTTTACCTCCCCACAAGAAAGTTTACCTCCATTTCCGGTTCGACCTGGATAGAGAAATTGTCGAGGACCCCAGCCTTATTTCCACGGGGTTTTCCGCCGCCACCATTATGCTGGCGGGCCGCTACCACCAGTGGGAACGGGAATGTACTCAGTTCCAAACGGACAACACCTTTTTGAACAACATGTTGCAAACGGCCCTAACCGACTTGGCTGCTCTGCAGACCGATTATCCGGGGGAAGGGAGAATCGTTGATGCCGGGATACCATGGTATGCAGCTCCTTTCGGCCGCGACTCCCTTATTACTGCCTGGCAGACCTTAATTGTTAACCCAGATATTGCTAAAAACACCTTACGCTTCCTGGCACGCTATCAGGGAAGACGCGAAGATAAGTGGCGGGAGGAAACACCCGGCAAAATCTTGCACGAACTTCGCCGGGGAGAAATGACCCGCTGCCGGGAAGTTCCCCACAGCCCTTATTACGGTTCTATCGATTCCACCCTTTGGTTCGTAATTCTTCTCGGTGCCCTCTACCGCTGGACACTGGACAAAGACCTGCTGAGGGAGATGGCCGAGCCCTTGCGCCGCTGCATTCGGTGGTGTCTTTGGTACGGAGACCTGGATAACGACGGCTACCTGGAGTACCTGCGGACATCTCCCGCAGGTCTAACCAACCAAGGTTGGAAGGATTCCTGGGATGGCGTGATTGACCCCGAAGGCCGTATCCCTGCCGGCCCCATCGCCCTGGTAGAGGTGCAGGCCTACTATTACTTCGCCTTGCAGGAAGCAGCCCATCTGCTGCAAGTCCTGGGGGAGGGTATGGTAGCCGGCAGCCTGCTCCGGCGGGCCCACAGACTTAGAGAGCGCTTCATAAGGGATTTTTGGCGGGAGGATGAGGGCTATCTTATTTTTGCCCTGGACGGGCAAAAACGGCCCATCACTACCCTGGTCTCCAACGGAGGTCACTGCCTGTTCACCGGCATCCTATCTGCCGAACAAGCCCAGCGGGTGGTCCGCCGCCTGCTCGCGGAAGATTTTTATTCCGGCTGGGGCATCCGGACCATGAGCAAAAAAGAAAAACCCTATAACCCTATGAGTTACCATAACGGCTCAGTCTGGCCCCACGACAACGCCATAATAGGGGCCGGCATGCGCCGCTACCAGTGCTTGGCCGAGCTTTACAAGCTGGCCTCCGGCCTCTTTGAGGCCAGCGCATTCTTTTCCTACAACCGCTGGCCCGAGCTCTTCTGCGGCTTTACACGCCGTGGCCTCACCGGTCCCGTCCGCTACCCCATCGCCTGTGATCCCCAGGCCTGGGCGGTGGGAAGTATTTTTTCCTTTTTGCAGAGCTTATTAGGTTTAGATTGTCGGGACAACACCATATATATTAATCGGCCGCTTCTTTTACCAGGAGCTAAAAGATTGGAGATGCGCAATCTGGCCGTGGCCCAGAGCCGCATCGATCTGGCCTTTGAAGAAAGGGAAGGGCAAGTCTTCTGCCATGTTTTAAGGAAGGAGGGTAACATAAAGGTTATTATTGAAGCGTAGGTCCTGCCTTTCCTTGACTTTCATTATGCTCCTGGACTATAATTTAAGTGTTAAACTATTCCATCAAGGGGGAGGAATTGAGTATGCGCATCGCCATGTTGCACTGGGCTTTTCCCCCCATTATAGGCGGGGTAGAGTCTCATTTGGCCCTCCTTTGTCCTCGGCTAGTGCAGCAGGGTCATACCGTGAGCCTGCTAACGGCTACAGCTCCGGGCACCTTGACTCACGAAACCTGGCGAGGGGTGGCCATCCGGCGCTCTCCTCTCCTGGACCTCAACTCTCTAACTCCGGAGCTTATCGAAGCTAGAGCTTTAGAAATACGTCAGGTCATGGAAGACTTCCTGCTCGATTTCCGGCCTGATGTAGTTCATGCCCACAACTTTCACTACTTCAGTTTCGTACATGCTTCCGCTTTACAGGAGGTTTGCGAACGCCACGGTTGGCCACTAATACTTACGGCCCATAATGTCTGGGACGATGAATTGTGGAAGCAGATGAATACTTTGGCCCGCGGTTGGGATGCGGTGATTGCCGTCAGCCACTACATACGCCAGGAGTTGATCGTGAACGGTTATTCTCCCGACCGCATTGTAGTAGTTCACCACGGGATCGATCACCACGTCTTCCAGCCCTCCACGGCTTTAGAAGTACAAAATATTTACCAGGCTTATCCTGCTCTGCGCGGTCGGCGGGTTATCTTCCATCCCGCGCGTATGAGTGTTGCTAAAGGCTGTGATATCAGCCTGCACGCCCTGAACCTCATTCGGCGCCAGATACCTGACGTCCTACTTGTTATGGCCGGAATCTCTAATACCGTAGACTGGGGGCAAAAGCAGCCGGCAGAAATAGTCTACATCTATCAGCTTATAGAAGAGCTGGGGCTTAAGGACCATGTATTTGTTCGCTTCTTCCCCTGGTTCGAAATGCCTAAAATTTACAAAGGGGCTGAGATTTGCTGGTATCCTTCGTCCTTCCAGGAACCTTTCGGGCTGGTAATGCTGGAAGCCATGGCCAGCGGTAAGCCCATCATCGTCAGCCGGGCCGGGGGCATGCCCGAAGTCATCCGCCCGGGTTATAACGGTTTCCTGGTATCTCCCAAGGATTACGAAGACCTCGCCCGCTACACTATTTTCCTGCTCCGCAATCCCAGCGTTGCCGCAACTATAGGACAGAACGGACGACGCGTGGTAGAACAGCATTTTACAGTAGAAGTTATGACCCGAGCTACCCTTGATGTTTACCAGGAGACATTGGGCCTGTTACAAGCTCAAACAGGGTAACACTGGTACTAAAAGGGGAGCGGAAAATATGGGCAAGGAAGACAAAATCGTTTTGGTTTCCAACCGCGGTTCCTACACCTTAAAAGAAAGGTACGGCCGACTGGAAGCCGTCCCGGCCATCAGCGGCCTAGTATCGGCGGTGGAGCCTGTTCTTAAGGAAAGAGGCGGGGTCTGGGTAGCATGGGGAGGCCGGGAAGCCGTTGACCCCAATGCCCCCGGCCTAAAGGTAATGGTGCCGCCCGAAGAACCGGCGTATCTTTTTTGTGAAGTTCCCTTGACCGCAGAAGAGATCAGACTTTATTATCATGGTTTTACCAATGGAGCCCTGTGGCCCCTGTGCCATTATTTTTTAGAGAAATGTCGTTATGAACCTCTGGAGTGGGCCGCCTACCGCCAGGTTAATACCAAGTTTGCCCTAGCGGCCCTGGCCGAGGCTGATAACAAAGATACGGTTTGGGTGAACGATTATCACCTGGCCTTGGTACCGTCCATCCTGCGGCGCCACCGTCCCCAGCTTAAGCAGGTCTTTTTCTGGCACATACCCTTTCCCCATTATGACCTCTTCGCCACCTTGCCCTGGGCCCGAGCCCTGTTGCGGGGTTTACTGGGCAGCGATATAATAGCCTTTCACCTGCCGGACTACAGCTATAATTTTTTGCAAGCCGTGAACAAACTTCTAGATGTGCCGGTGGATTACAACTCCCTCTCCATCCGGTGGAACGGGAGGAAAATTATGGCCCCTGCTTGGCCCATGGGCATTGATTTTGAGGCTTTCCAAAAATTAGCCCGTGAACCTAAAATCCGGCAACAGGCCGAAGCATTGCGCCGACAAGTCGGAGCCGACCGCATCGCCCTGGCCATTGAGCGTTTAGATTATACCAAGGGTATTTTAGAAAGGCTTCTGGCTTTTGAGCGCTTTCTAGAAGAGGCGCCGGAATGGCGTGGCCGGTTGGCCCTCCTACAAATAGCCGTGCCAAGCCGCACGGCGATCCCTGCTTATCAGCAGTTGCGCAGCCAAGTGGAAGAGGCTGTGGGCCGGATTAACGGGCGGTTCAGTGAAGGTAGCTACCGGCCGGTACACTATTTCTGGCGGGGGATCCCCCGTAGGGAACTGGTCAGCTATTATTTGGCTGCCGATTTGATGCTAGTCACCCCTCTGAGGGACGGCTTAAATTTGGTGGCTAAAGAGTATGTCGCCAGCCGCGTAGATGGTACAGGCGTCCTTATCTTAAGCCGGTTTGCCGGCGCAGCACGAGAATTGAAGGAAGCCTTAATCGTCAATCCCTACGACATTGAAGGAATAGTGGCCGCCTTAAAAACGGCCCTGGCCATGCCCGTATCCCAGCAGAAACAGCGCCTGCACCGGCTGCAAGAGCAAGTCCGGCGTCATGATGTTCGCTGGTGGATCGGCAGCTTCCAGCGGGCTCTCCTGGAGCGTGAGATTAAGGAAGATGAAGCCGTACGCCGACCCTTACGCATTGGTAGCTATAGTACAATCCCATCCACAAGTGCTGTTGATGCTTGATTACGATGGTACTGTGGTTCCCCTGGCCCCGCGGCCGGAGCAGGCCACGCCCGGCCAAGAGCTCTTGCGGATCCTCGAAGGCTTGAGCTCCAGGCCCGGTTTAAAGCTGGCGGTTATCAGCGGCCGTCCCCTGGAGGACCTGCACCGCCTTCTCCCTCTACGCCGGGCCTACCTGGCGGGCTCCCACGGGAGGTTCTTATCCCTGCCGGAGGCAGCGGCCACGGGGCTACGTACCGTAGTACGGCTAGGCCCGTCCGGGCCTAGCCGCGAAGTCTGGCAGTCGGTGCGTTCCCTAGCCCAGACGGTCGCCAGTGCTGTTCCAGGTATCTGGGTGGAAGATAAGGGAGAAGGCATAGCCTTACACTACCGACACGCCGATCCGTCGAAAGTTGATGGTGTTCTTTGCGCCTTTGTCCAGGGGGTGAAGCCGTGGCTGGCCTCCGGAGGTCTAGAGCTGTTGAGAGGTCACAAGGTCTTGGAAGTCAGAATACAAGGAGTGCACAAGGGTTTGGCCGTGGAATATCTTATGCATCTTTATCCCCAGGCCTTTCCCATTTACCTGGGTGACGATACGACCGATGAAGACGCCTTCCGCGCCTTGCGGGGCAAAGGCTTAACGGTGCTGGTAGGCCCTCCGCGGCCTTCTTGGGCTTCCCATTGCCTGCCCTCACCGGTAGCGGTGGAGAAGTTTCTTGCCCTATGGTCTGAAACAGCCTTGCCACTGATATCCGCCTACCAAAGTCTATGAGGAGGTTCTGCCTATGTCTGCTATACGCAAAGCTGTTATTCCTGCTGCCGGCTGGGGTACCCGCTTCCTACCAGCAACCAAAGCGCAGCCTAAGGAAATGCTTCCCATCGTTGATAAGCCGGCCATCCAGTTTATAGTAGAAGAGGCCGTCCAATCCGGGATAAGTAACCTGCTCATCATTACCGGCAAGCACAAACGGGCCATCGAAGACCATTTCGACCAGTCCGTGGAGCTGGTTACCCTCCTTAGGGAGAAAAACAATCTCGACCTGCTGCAGCTGGTAGAAGAAGTAGCGTCTTTGGCCGACATTCACTATATCCGCCAGAAGGAACAGCTCGGCCTGGGACACGCTGTCTACTGCGCCCGCCAATTCGTGGGTGAAGAACCCTTCGCGGTCTTGCTGGGCGACGACATTATTATCCATGAGGTTCCCTGCTTGCAGCAAATGATTGAGGCTTACAGGGAAGCGCAGGCAGCCATCGTGGCCGTACAGGAGGTCCCGCCGGAGGAAACCAGAAGATACGGCATCATCCAGCCGGCCGTTACCAACGGGGGGAATTTGTTCCCGGTAAAAAGCCTGGTAGAAAAGCCGCGACCGGAGGAAGCGCCGTCCAACCTTGCGGTGATAGGGCGCTATATTCTAGTTCCGGAAGTATTCCGGGTCCTGGCCGACCTCCAGCCGGGGGCAGGAGGCGAGATCCAGCTGACCGACGCCCTGCAGGTGTTGGCCCAGGAGGGCCGAGTTTATGCTTACCGCTTTGCCGGCCGGCGTTATGATGTAGGCGATAAACTCGGTTTTCTCCAGGCCACGGTAGAATTTGCCTTGGAACGACCGGATTTGGCCGAGCCCTTCCGTCAATACTTGTGCCGGCTTCTTTCCACGTTAGAAACCCGGGTGGCCTCCGGGCGGGAAGTTTAACCCTCCCGCCCTACTCCTCTCCTTCTTCATCCCGCTCGGTCTTGGCTAAGCGTTCGCGCAAGGTCTCTTGCCCTTTCCTTAACAAAGGTTTGTAGGCGGGAGCCGGTTGCCGGTCTTGATCCTGAGGTTTGAGGGCCGGCGGCCGGAGGTTCTGCAGCGGAACCGGTGAGCGCAGAAGGATGGATTTGAGGGAGCGCCAGTCCCAGGGAATCAGGGGCCACAGATAAGGCACCCCGAAGGATTTAGTGGTCAGCAGAAGCAAGAAGGTGCCCATAGTTACCACTACGAGTCCGGGAAGCCGCCATAAGCCCACGCCGATGATGGCCGCGATCCGCACCAGGGTGTTGGCCATCCCCAGTTCGTAGCTGGGCGTGGCAAAAATTCCCACGGCAGCAATGGCTATATAGAGAATAATCTCCGGATTAAAAAAACCTACCGCCACCGCCACCTCCCCGATGAGAACCGCGGCAATCAAGCCCAAGGCCGTAGCCAGGGCCGTGGGAGTATGGATGGCCGCCATGCGCATGAGGTTAATCCCGCCCTCGGCCAGGAGAAACTGCCACATAAGGGGTATGCTCGCTATCCTCTTGGGCCCCAGCCACTCTAAACCGGGCGGGATTAAACTGCGGTCCAGGGCCAATAATAGCCACACGGGCGCCAAGAACACGGAAACCCCTACCCCCAGAAAACGAACCCAGCGCAAGAAGGCCCCTACCAGAGGTACCTGGCGATATTCTTCGGCGTGCTGCAGATGGTGAAAGAGGGTGACCGGTAAGATCATGACGCTGGGGGACGTGTCCACCATGATAAGCACATGCCCTTCCAGCAAATGGGTGGCGGCTACGTCGGGCCTCTCGGTGTAGCGCACACGGGGAAAGGGATTCCACCAGTTCCCCGGCGTGATAAGCTCCTCTACCGATTTTTCGGCCATGGGCAGGCCGTCTATTTTTATGGCCTTTATGCGCTTCTTCACCATGTCCACCAGGCGTGGATTGGTGATGTCTTTGATATACGCTACCGCAATGTCGGTCTTGGAGCGGCTCCCGGCCTGGAGGATTTCGATACGCAAGCGGGAGTCGCGCAGCCGGCGGCGAAGGAGATTGGTGTTAAAGAGAAGGGTTTCTACAAAACCATCGCGGGAACCCCTGACCACCCTTTCCAAATCCGGCTCATCCGGATTACGGGCGGGGTACCGGCGTGCGTCAACGAAAATTACTTGCTCAAAGCCGTCGATTACCATGGCTACCCCGCCGGCCAAGATCTTGTCCACTACTTTATGGAGATCGTCCAGGGCCTCTACCTCAATATAGTTGATGTACTGTTCCAGCACCTTTTTGAAAGCGTCGACCGCCAGGTCCTCCCGACCCAGGAGGGAGAGGCTGCGCAAAATATACACCATAATGTCGTCCTTGGCAAAGCCGTCAATATAAAACAGGCTGGCCTGTCGGCCAGCAAACATAACATCCCGCCGGATAACATCAAAGCTTTCGTTAACTCCTAACTCCTTGTTCAGCCATTCCACATTGACTTCCAGTTTGCGGCTTACCTTTACCCCTTCACCTGTAATGGTCATGGATTTACCCCCAGTACAAAGTTTTTGACGCTTCCGAAGCACTCCCCAAGTCGGGGCGCTGGCGTCGGCTCCGGATGGGCTCGCCATCATCCCCGACATTTTCATATTTGCTTCGGAAGCACCTAAAAGTGTTGGTGCTCAGCCGCGGGGATTAAACAAAACGGCCATGATGTAGCCGAACAGAATTGCTGCCGTAAGACCTACGGCTGCAGCCTGGAGACCACCGGAGAAAGCACCTAATAAGCCCTTAGTTCGGACCGCTCCCAGGACTCCCTGGGCTAGAAGGTGGCCAAAACCGCTCAGGGGAATGGTCGCCCCTGCGCCGCCAATATTCACTAACGGCTGGTACAGACCCAAGGCGCTCAGGATGGCTCCTCCCACCACAAACCCCACCAGAACATGTCCCGGCGTGACTTTGTACGGGGTTAAATCTATAATCAGTTGGCCCACCACGCAGATGGCCCCGCCTACGATAAAGGCCATAACAACACTCACCCCATCATCCCCTTTCAATAATTATCCCGTGCCCGATACTGGGGATGGATTCTCCCTGGTAGGTGGAGATAGGACTTAATAAGGCCCCGGTTCCTATGCCGAAGATACGCTTGTAAGTCCCATCGTTTAACTTGCCCATGAGATAGCCGGCAAAAACCACCGCCGAACAGGCACAACCGCTTCCGCCCGCATGGGTGCCCTGTCGTTCGGGGTCGTAAATAAGGATGCCGCAGTCCGTATACTTATCGCCTAGTTTATAGCCTTTATGTTCCATCAACTTGGTGGCCAGTTCGTACCCTACCCTGGCCAGATCACCGGTAATAATAAGGTCGTAATCGTCAGGGGTACGGCCGGTATCCTGAAAATGCCGTACCATCGTGTCTACGGCGGCCGGAGCCATGGCTGATCCCATATCCTGGAAATCTTTTTGGCCGAGATCGACAACCCGACCTATGGTGGCATGGGTGATCCGGGGACCGTTGCCTGACGGTGCCAGGAGGACGGCCCCTGCACCGGTGACCGTCCACTGGGCAGTAGGAGGCTTCTGTATTCCTTGTTCGTTGGGATAGCGGTACTGTCGTTCCGCCGTGTCATAATGGCTGCTGCAGGCGGCCACAACATGGGTGGCGAAGCCGCCATCGATTAATATGCTGGCCAGAGCCATGCCTTCGTACATGGTGGAACAGGCCCCATAGAGGCCCAGAAAGGGGATGCCCAAATTGCGGGCAGCATAGTTGGCGGATATGGTTTGATTTAACAGATCACCCGCCAGGAGGAAATCAATATCCTGCCACTGCAGTTTGGCCTTGGCAATTACCATCTTTACAGCTTCTTCCAGCATCTTGCGCTCGGCCTTTTCCCAGCTTTCTTCTCCAAAGTAGGTATCGTCGATAACCATATCAAAAGTATTGCCTAATGGTCCTTCCCCTTCTTTAGGACCCACCACCGAGGCAGTAGCCACTATTACCGGCGGATTGGCAAATTGAATGGTGTGTTTTCCTACCCTCTTGCTAGCCGAGCTCAACAGATGGTCACCTCTACCTGCCCCAAAATAACCCCCGGTCATATTATCCGCAGGAACCGGCTGCCTTTATGCACAAGCTTGGGACTCCTGCTGCCGGCAAAGCCGCAACCCGTCTTGCATCTCACCAATAGCGCCGGGGCGTTCGGTCTCTCCTACCAATTGTTATACGTTTATATTAAGTTGGCTCAAGTACATACCATAGAGCCAGGAATGGGATAATAGACTTAGAAGGGAGGAACAACATGTTCAGGCACGATAAAAAGCTGCTTGAGATGGTTCGTGTGGAACGGCCGAACCCCAACTACGCGGCCCTTCTGCAGGAGCAAATCGGGGGGCCCCATGGTGAGCTGAAAGCAGGCCTGCAATACCTGGCCCAGAGCTTTCGCATTCAAGACCCGGCCATAAAAGATATTTTCTTGGACATCGCCGCCGAGGAACTCAGTCACCTGGAAATGGTATGCACGGCAGTTAACCTCTTGAACGGCCATGAACCCCAGGCCATGAATGCCACCATCGGCAGTGTTCAGGCGCATGTAACGACCGGACTCAACCCCTTTTACAGCAATGCCTCGGGCCAGGTGTGGACCGCATCTTACATTGAAGCCACCGGTGACCTGCCGGCGGATCTCCTTTCCAACATCGCCGCCGAGCAAAGGGCCAAGGTGGTGTATGAATACCTGCACCGGCAAATCGCGGACCGGTATGTGCGGCAGATGATCGATTTCCTGCTGAACAGGGAAGAAGCCCATAATACCATGTTCCGGGAATGCTTCCAAAAAGTCCAGGGCACCGGGTCAACCCGGGATTGGGGTGTAGACAAGGACGCCCGGCTCTTTTTTAACCTCTCCACTCCTGGTAAGTATGTGGGCTCCTCCCTGCAGAACCCGCAACCGCCCTCTTTCACCGACCCGCAAATCCCGCCCCAGTAAAACAGCAGCCGCCTGACCCGCTCTTGGCCGAGGCGGCTGTAAGCTGAGAACGTAAATCACAACAGGGAAGCCACGTCGCCTCCCTGTTTTGTTCGTAAGCTAGAGCTTCGCTGCCGGTTTCACCCAAATGTTTGCGGTATGGGGGTACCCAACCAATCCTTCAATTACGACGGGCTTATGACGGGCCGCCCGAGCGTTTCTGCCACTGCAGGCGTCTAGATCATCCACCTGTCCTTCACCTTCGGCCGTAGGCCGTACCCCCCTTTGCCGGTTTCATGTCGGCCCGGGCCCCGATGCCGGCGGTCGTGAGTATTCCCCCAGTTCGTCAAAGAAGGGTAAATCGGCAGGGCCGGTGCTACTCTAACTGTTGCATGTATTCTTTCAGGGCCGCCGAAACAGGCCCGTCCGGGTTGATAAAGCTATGGAACTGGAAAGGACCCGCATCCGTTCTCCCGTAAAATATAACCCCAATTATTTTCGTCCTTCCGGCGAAGTCGGCCGAGCCGTTGATATTAAGGAGTTCCTCGATTACGCGGCGGTCCCTGATTTCAACCCGGCGGGGTGCCGTATAATCCCTAACGTTTCCGGGAGTTGCCGGGTTTTCCAGGACGGCATATTCCACCTCTTCCGGCAACAATACGATATCCTCGTAATACCCCTTTTCCTTTAACCAGGCGATAACCGACCTGTAGCTATCGAGGAGGATATAATGGTTGCTTCTTCCATCAGCGTCTACAGTGGTGATGTGTACATAGTCCCTATCCCCGCCGGTCAGTTCTTCAAAAGTGGCATCCAGGACATCCTGTTTCAACCGGGCCATAAACTCCTGGATCTCTTCCCGGTCGGTCAGGATCACCGCATTCTTGGGAACCCGGTAATCATCTATTTCAATCATCTTAATCCCGGCTGGGTCCTGGCTCACCACCGGGAACCTGGCCCGCTTGTACTCCAGGGACTCATAAATGGGTTTGAGGAAGGAAGCGTATTGTCTTTCATTTACTTGATACCGGCGGGCCAAATAACCGCCGTCCGCCAGGGTGTAAATGATATAGCGGGTTAACCCTGTTTTTTCGTCCGGGTTGACCGCTAATTCGCGGTGCAGGCGGGTGATATACTCGATGTTGCTCCTGTCTTCAAAAAACGTTTCGCCTTCGTACCTGGGGTCCCACTTTTCGACATCTTTCAGTCTCTCCAGGTGTATCCATGCGCCTAAATTGCTACCAAAATAAACTTTCTGCACCTCTTCCGGGTCGGGGACACGGCGGACATAACCGGTAACATCGGCGGCCATCCCGGCCAGCAAAACCGCTATTACCGCCCCATATCCCAGATAACCCCGGTACGACGACCAGACCTTTAAAGATCTCTGGAGCAGGGCTTCCGCCGTAAAGTAGCCTAAAAAGGAACCCAGGACATAGCCCCAGATAATGACTGGGAAAGCGCCCTTGTAGGCATTGGCAAAATAGGCTCCTGCCAGGAGCATGGCACAGGCTGTAACCCCGTACTTGAAAACCGGCCGCAAGAGGGGAAAGGCGACGACGTCGCCGGCGGCCTCCACCTGCCTCAACCTGTAAATAAAGAAGGCGGCAGCAAAGGTTGCGACGGCTGCCAGGAGATACGCGGCCACGGTGCCGGCGGTAAAAATATCGCTCCTGGTGCCGGAAGCAAACATCATCAGGGGAAAGTTGTACCGCAACTCGCCGGGGTAACTGACGGCGGTGTAGCCGTGAAGCAAATTGCTCAAGTTTTCTACCACAAGAACATGCAGCCCGTTAGGTAAGAGCTGTAAGATATAGGTAAAAGCTAAATGGGCCACGGTATTGCCGGTGAACATGCCGACCAAAGCCGTAAGGGCGAATACCAGGGTGTCAAACAAGGCCGTCATGCCCATCCAGCGGAAAATATCCAACAGGGAATAACACTCCTTTAAAGGGGTAGTCATATTAATTACGGCCAGCACCAGCCCGGTAAAAGTAACGGGCAGAAATAACAACACCAGCCCTGCGATGCTGTGGCTGCAGAATAGGGTTAAGCGGCTGCAGGGCAGGCTGTGCATCACCGCCACCGCCCGGCCGCTGTGCAGATACTGGAAAAGCAGCACCCCCAGGATGACCGGCACGGTGCAAATCAGAATGGCCTGTATGCGGCTTTGGCCGGAGAAAATGTCCAAGGATCTCATAAGAATTTCCCGGGCCCAACTTTCTTCGGTGGGGAGTTCCCGGAGCATGTGATTAAAAGGGAGGATCAAAAACAGTAGAAGGCCGTACAGGGCGCTGACCCACCAGAAACGTTTAAGATCGCTGACCAGCAGGCCTTTGCTAAATGAGGACGCTTTGAATGTCATAGCCTCTCCCCCCCAGTTCATAGATGAAGACTTCCTCCAGGGTCAGCGGCAGGACATCCAGGATGACCGGACCGGCCTGCCGGGCCTCGGCCAGGAGCTGCTCTTTATCCCCCTTGACCACCAGCAGAAGAACGCTCCCGTTTTGTTCCTGGTGCAGGACTGTTCCGGACCGGAAAATTTCCCGGGGTGTTTCGCCGGTAAAAGCCATCTGGAATTTGTAGATATCGCTCTTTAAATCATCCAGCTTCCTTTCCAGGAGAATGGACCCCTTATGCAGGATGCCTACGTGGTCACAGACGTCCTCCAATTCCCGCAGGTTGTGGGAGGATACTAGAACCGTAGTCTCCCGTTCGGCTACGTCCTGGAGTACCAAATTCCAGACCTTCTTGCGCATTACCGGGTCGAGGCCGTCCACCGGCTCATCGAGGATCATCACTCGAGGCATGGCACAGATACCCAGCCAGAAGGCCACCTGTTTCTGCATCCCCCTGGATAGACGGGTGATCCGGCGCCGCGGGTCGATGGCGAACACTTGTTTTAAAAGCTCATATCTTTTCCAGTTCCAGGTCGGGTAGAAGCTGGCATAGAACCTCGCTGCCTCTTCGATACTGTATTGGGAAAAGAAATACAGCTCATCGGGTATATATACTAGTAACGCTTTGACGGAGGGATTCTCATAAACCGGCTGGCCGGCAATGGCCACGGTCCCCTCATCCTGGCGATAGACACCAACCAGATGTTTAATAAGGGTGGTTTTGCCGGCGCCGTTGGGGCCCAGCAAACCGTAAACGGAACCTTGGGCGACATCAATGCTGACATTGGTAAGAGCTTCATACTTGCCGAACCTCTTGCTGAGATTCCTGACTTCAATCACCTATGCAGGCCTCCCTTTTTATAGATAGTGCGAACGGCCTCCAGTAAGTGTTCCATTGGTTCATTGAGATACATTAACTCGGCGACGTTGCGTTCCAGTTCCCGTAAGAGTTCCTCCCGCCGGAGATGTAGGGCGGTACGGTCCCGGTGGGCGACAAAGCTTCCTTTGGACCGGATAGAGTAGATGTATCCTTCCGCCTCCAGTTCTTTGTACGCCTTCTGGATGGTATTGGGGTTGACGGTCAGCATCTGCGCCAGCTCGCGCACCGAGGGTATCCGCTCATCCGGCCGGAGAACGCCGGTGATAATCAGCTTTTTGACCTGCTCTTTAATCTGCTCGTGTAAGGGGCGGCGATCCCTGAAATCAAGTTGAAACATAGGCACCTCCTTGTCTGTATTATTTTTATTAATACAGTTAATACAAAGCTATAATATACCAGCTGCGGCAGGTTGTCAATAACCTCCGATCCTAGCTATCCCCACTTTCGAGCCCAGGTCTGCTTGGCTTGCGCTCGCTCCGGAAACCCTCGCGGGCCAAACTATCACTCAGCCTCAGAGCTTAAGGCGGACTTCCCGGCAAATTCGACATCCTGTCTCAGTTGCCGGCCTCGGCCGTCCATGGCCTCGGGTCCTCCTCCGCTTTCGACTTCGTGAAGTTTGGCTGCCGCTCCGGTTTAGTCGCTCGCTTTCAAGCCAAGGCAGGCCTCTCCCGCAAAAAACTGGGGATCACTCAGCCTCTAATCAATCACTTAGGTAATTCCCATCTAGAAGTCCGCCCCGCCAGCTGCGGCCGCGGAGTATAACCTGAAAACCGAAATGGTCCTCCACGTGACGACGGCGACGGCCTCCTTTCTTCCCTGCTGGCCAGCGAAGCGGCCATGGCCTACGACTACGGTGTCATCCCGGAGCCGGTTAAACCCGGTGAGGGAGGCGGTGGAGATGGCCCGGGCTTCTGTCCCGCCGGAAAAGCTGGTACTCGGTATTTCTGTCCCCGCGGAAACGGCGGCAAACATTTTAACTAATAGAATGGGTATCGGGCGCAGAATAATGGAGAGGCTTAAAAGCTAAAAGGGCACCGGTTTGCGGTGCCCTTAAAGATTTCTTGGCTTCCTAAATATCCGTCCTAAATATCCTGCCCTTTAAAGTATAAACGGCCAGCGCCGGCAATACGTATAGGACCTTTCCTGGCCTAAGGGTGCGAAATGTTAGATAAGTTAATTGGGGCAGCCTACATTGCTGCCCCAATTATTTTAGATGATACCCGCTTATGTTCACAGGCCATTAATAGGGTATCCAACATTCAATTAATTCATCAATCGGGAAGCGAGAAATCACTTCATTTCCGTTTTCTGTTATAACAACCATTTCCTCTAGACGGACCCCATCCTTCTCCCCGACTTTTCCTGCATACGTTTCAATCGCAATAACCATACCCGGCTGGAATTCTATCTCAGGTTGCCCGGAACGTACATAGCTTGGTGTTGCCAACGGCTTGTCATGCAATCCTAAACCAACCCCATGGGCAATACAATAAGGATCGACCTGTCCCCAATCGTCAGGCCCAAAACCCCAGACTTCAGGCGTTTGCGGGAATGCTTTCATGAGGTCATAATTGGTTTTGCCAGGCTTCAAAACTTCAAGACCAGCTCTCAGAAACTCTAATGCTTGCGCGTATATTTCTTTCTGCCGAGGTGTGGCCTTGCCGCAGCAGAAAGTCCTGTATACACAAGTCTTGTAGCCTTGATAGGAGGCCCCGTTGACATCAACATAAACTAAGTCCCCGGGACGGATCATCTTATCGGTAAAGCACCAGTTGTAAGGGTTCGTGTTATAACCGGACATCACGACTAATGCTTCATTATGATCAATGCCCTCTTCGTACAAAGCCTTTAAGGCTATACCTACCAAATCATGTTCTTTGACGCCCGGACGTATGGCATCAACTACGGCCGCAAAGGCTTTTTCAGTGAGTGACGCCGCAATTTTTATCAGCTCAATCTCGTCAACGGTCTTTATCATGCGAGCGTTGTCTAATGTTTGCTTGGCATAAACCGTTTTAACCCCACGGCGCGCGAAAGCTTCTGCATAGAGCATCGACAGAGCAGTACCTTCAATACCAAGGACTTCGCCCTTAATGCCGTGTTCCTCCATTAGCTGGATTACTGTATCAACATGTACTTGTACACCGGGACTGTCGGCACTGCTGGAAGAAATGTATGCATTAGGCAAAGATGGGCGAATGCGACCTTTCATCCAAGGCATCCTGCGCTCTACATCACTGGGAGTACCACCCCCAAATAGAATAGGCTGACCCTCTGCAGGGCAGAAAACCATCTGGAATTCCGCCTGCCGCAACGGGGTGGTCACCCAGTAGGAGGTGAGGTACCGAATAGTATCGGCACTAAATGACATAATGGCGGCTATGCCGTCCTTTTTCATTTGTTCCTGAGCCCGCGCCAGTCTCTCCCTACGCAGGCGCTCATAATCAATTCGCTGTTCATAATCAACTGCGCTCCGGCCGTAAGCCATAACGTTTTGCCTCCCCCAATTTTTTACTTGGCCAACCTATGAATGTAGCTTTGGCACACTCTTTGTTGGGTATTTGTTGGGTAATATATAATAGGTTTAATGCATAAATCCCCCCTTTTTGGGCTGACCATGGCCTCTCCCTACGTTATCTGTTTCTTCGTCCCTATAAAAATAAGTTCAACTAATCATTTACTTTTAATAAATATAAATACAATCTTCTTTCGCATATACTGAAAACAGTCCCCTTCTCGTCCACGTGCGCTGTCTTAAGGATATTATAACAACAATTTCCGGGTACTCGTAATGCAATTACTGCGGGCCAAGTATGCAACTGGTGCATGAAGGTTACAAGCTGCCACCCAACATCAGACAACCCAACGATGGTGTTCTTGCTAAACATGACATAAAAATGTCCACGTAGTACATCTTGAGGAGTACTTCGTGGGGCAAGTCCTCGGCCGCCGCCCGTTCTCCCAGGAGGTAGTACAGCCCCGGTACACCAGGGGATAGTAGTTTTGAAACATCGCCTTCAATTCCGCCTATTCGACGGCAACCTCCCTCCCTTGCCAGCTCTGCCGTACCTATGACATTCAGGCACTTCGTAATTGGACGGCGGCCGCCCTGCACTACTGTTTGGTAACTATGAGCCATAGCCCACCCTCGGTGCATACCCGGCAGCAATCGGACAACCCAGCAGCCAGTACCATGTTTTTCACCTCGTCCACCGACATCCACTTCTTGCCCAACCGGTAATTGAGCCGGCGGGATTCGTCGGCCACACCTTTAATAACGGCGAGGGGGGTGAACTTGCCAAATCCGCCACCCACCAAGCCCCTTCCTCCCTTCTTGAGGACACGATATATTTCCCTAAGGACGTCCCCATCTAAGAAGAAAAAAGCTCCACGGAAAATTACGGCGTCAAAGCCTTCGTCTGGGAGGGCCAGGGGCTTAAGAGGTGTGTTCACTAAATGAAGGCGCCCTGTGAGCCCTAGTTTTCGGCTTTCTTGTTCCAGCCAATCCCTTACTTCCTGCCTCTCCTCCCCTATGGTAAAAACTCCATGGGGCAAAACTTCTGCTAAAGCCCAGGTTATACCACCGGAGAAAGGCCCCAGCTCCAGGATCTCCTGCGCTCCAGGAGGCAAAATTTCTTCTATATGCTTGGCCAGGTAAGGGTATACCGGCCTCCAAAGTTCATTGAGCCTTAAGAGTTCCGTCAAATTCATTGCAGATTCTCCCCTCCTAGAAATACTGGGACTAGACTTTCCCATCCCAAGGCCACCCTCTCGTCCCCGTTTACCCTTCTTAATCATTCCTAAGCCGCCCTATCCCCGCTCTGCTTAAACGGTGTGCCTTTTCCCCTAAGCAAAGTATATGGCAAAGACTCCCGGCTAGTAAATCCATTTATGGGGGGATGTGTTCTTGGTATGGCAGTTACAGCAAGAGGGAACTCTATGGTGGAGTTTTTGGCAGGCGTGCATGCTTCTCCGGTGCGGCTTGAAAAAGAAAACACCAGGGACTTTCAGGACACCTGGTGCGGTAACACATTAGCTCGGCAAAAATTTCCTCCAGCACCTGCGGCCCGGCCGCCACAGCCCTGCAAAAGGCACCAGACCTGCAGAGCCGTTATCTCCCCTTTTTGTTGCCCGGGAAGGCAATATCTAAATCACGAAATAGGCGATCAAGCCGATCAGTACCGAGGTGACCAAGCCGTAAATAATTACCGGCCCGGCCACGGTGAAAAGGCGGGCGCCGACGCCGTAAATAAACCCCTCCCGTTTAAATTCCATGGCCGGGGAAACAATGGAATTGGCGAAACCGGTAATGGGTATAATGGAACCGGCCCCAGCTCTTTTCCCAATTTCATCGTAAATGCCCAATCCGGTAAGCAGAGCCCCTAGAAAGACCATCACCATCACAGTAGCATTGGAGGCGTCTTGCATATTAAACCCCGCCCCCCGAAAAATCAGGGTGATAATCTGGGCGATGCCGCAAATGGTCCCTCCTACCCAAAAAGCATTTAAAACATTTACCCACACCCTGGGCTTGGGCTTTACTTGTTCGACCAGTTTTTGATAGGCCTGCTGCTCATAAGCTTGCTTTTGCTGGGCAATCTGTTCTGCTAAGGTCAAGGGCTTCTTGGGCGGTCCCGGCTGTTGGGTTTGATCGGCCATTTTTCTCACCTCTGGTATATTGTTGGCCACGCTTCCTTCCTTTTATGCGCAAGAGGGGTTGACCCGTTATCATGCCTTAATCTGCTTTCTCCATTAATAATTAGGGTGCAACTTAAACATAATAGAGTTATAGAAATGAAAAAATCTGTTTACAGGAGGCGATTAAATGGCAGTACAGTATGGTGCCCATGAGATTATGGAAATCCATGAAGTGCTGACCGACACCATCGACAGCATTAACCAGTTTCAGCTCTATCGTCCCTACGTAAAAGACCAACAGCTCCGCTCCATCCTGGACAAGCAAATTCAGTTCATGACCCAGGAGTACAACAATATGGTCCAAGCCATCAACCAGCAGGGCATGGGTCCTGCGGTTCCTTACCGCGCGCCGCGCATGGCTCGACCCATTTACGGATTACACCAACCGGAAAGCCAGGCTCCCAATATGTCTGTGGACGAGATGGATGACAGGGATATAGCCAGCGGCATGTTGGGGTGTCACAAAGCTTCGGCGGGAATGAGGATGATGGCTTCCCTCGAATGTGCAAACCTGGAACTGCGGCGCATGCTACAGCAGGGAGCCATTAATTGTGCTGAACAGGCTTACGAAGTATGGCAGTACATGAATCAAAAGGGCTTTTATCAGGTTCCCACCCTTAAAGACGTAACTACCGACACTATGGTAAATACCTTCACTACAGCCCATACAGGGGGCATGCGCTACCAGTTTCAATAAGGGCTAGGAAGCCAGGATTTCCCGGGGAGTCCGTCTGGACTCGCGGGCAACCAGACCCTCATATCAGACCAATAAAGGGACCTCGAAACCCTAAGGTACCAGAGCACCTGGCCTCCCGCCAGGTGCTCTGGTGTCACCATTGATGGTGCAGTGCGCCCTCCACTTCCTGTAGATCGTGCCGGATAAATCTCTGGGTAAACTGGGCCAGGCCTCGAAAGAACTAGGTTCTCGCATAGTCGAACACGGACCTGCCAATTTCCGTCCTGGCTGGGGCCAGGGCACTTCTTTCTCCGCGGAGTCTAACCTGGTCCAGACCTCCTGCAGGATGTCGCGCCGGGAAGATGGCAACGCAGGCCGGTTAGAGCCTTCGCTGGAGCTTTTTAACTTCAGCCCCCGTACCAGAGCAGCAAAAAACTCGCGTCGGCCCATAGCAGCCTGGCCTTCACGATCCCGGCGGGATTCAAGCGGTGCCGCCGGTGGAATTTTGTTCTCCAGGGTGATCCGGTTCTCCGGCAGCCCCAAGGCTGCTATCATCCCGTGGGCAAGTTCCAGATGCTCCTCAAAAATTTTTCCCCCCGGGGCTAAGGGGCAGGAGGTGCATGCTTGCCCTTGCCGGAAAAATATCACTTTCCCCTCCGTGGCCAGGGCTACCATCACTTCCAGGGGTACTGCTCCTAAACAGGTTACCGTTAGTAAATGGTCTCTACCCCGAAACTCTTTGCGGGCAGGACCGCAGGTAAACACCACCTGTTCGTAAGCTTGCAAAACTTCCCGTCCGCGGGCTAGGTAGAAGTCGGGAATCTTTTCCGGGTCCTGCAGAGCTTCGGTCGGACACACAACTGTACACAGGCCGCAGCGATTGCACTCGCCGATTTTAAGGCCTTCTCCCGCCACCTTAATGGCTTCCAGAGGGCAGGCTTCTATACAGCGGCGGCAGGTCGCCCGGGGTGAAAGCCGGCGGACACAGCGTTCTGCATGCAGGCCGACCTTTCCCAACAGCAAACATGTCCAACCCGTAACGTCCATCCTCCCCCTAAAACTCAGTTCCTTAATATTTATCCTCTTTCCGGGCAGCCTCATCAAGATAAGGGATAAGGGTCTTGGTAAACCCCAAAAGCACCCCTTTACAAAACGGCCAGCTCAAGGAATAATTAATTTGAGTCAACAGCTGAGAACGGAGGGATAAAACCTTGAGATTAGCCAGAAGGGCCGCGGGCATCAGCCCCTCTCCTACCCTCTCCATTGATGCCCAGGCTAAGAAGATGAAGGCCCAGGGAGTCCAAGTAATCAACTTTAGCGCAGGCGAGCCGGACTTCGACACCCCTGAACATATTAAGCAGGCGGCCATCGAAGCCCTGAAAGCCGGTTTCACCAAGTATACCCCGGTGCCGGGGACTGATGAACTGCGCCGGGCGGTGGCCGACCGATTACGTCAAGACAGGGGGGTACACTACGACCCGGCAGACATAGTCGTTTCCTGCGGTGCCAAGCACTCCCTCTACAATGCCGTTCAGGTCTGCTGTCAAGAAGGTGACGAAGTTATACTTATAGCACCTTATTGGGTAAGCTACTATGAGCAGGTAAAGTTGGCAGGAGCCGAACCGGTAGTCGTTCAGACCACAGAGGAAACGGGTTTCAAGCTTACGGCCGCCGCCTTGAAAGAGGCTTTGACTCCTCGCACCAGGCTCCTCATGTTAAACTCTCCGTGCAACCCCACCGGTGCTGTTTACCAGCGGAAAGAGCTGGAGGAGCTGGCGGAGGTAATCCTGCAACACGACCTCCTCGTCATTTCCGATGAGATTTACGCTTCCCTGATTTATGACAACCTAACCCACGTCAGCATTGCCTCACTAGGGCCGGAAATCAAGGAGCGCACCATTTTAATCGATGGAGTCTCCAAGGCGTATGCCATGACGGGCTGGCGTATAGGTTATGCTGCTGCACCCCGGCCCATTGCCAAAGCCATGGCCGACCTGCAAAGCCACTCTACTTCCAACCCCACTTCCATTGCCCAAAAAGCCGCCGTGGCCGCCCTGACCGGGAATCAAGAGCCGGTGGAGCAGATGCGCCGGGAGTTTAATAAACGCCGTGATCGCCTGCTCTCCGGCCTCCGGGATCTGCCCGGAATAACCTGTAACTGTCCCAGCGGGGCTTTTTATCTCTTCCCTAACGTTTCCGGACTATTCGGCCGGAGATTCCGCGGGCAGGCGGTATCCAGCGCCACCGATATAGCGGCCATTCTGCTGGAACATTTCCAGGTGGCCGTAGTCCCCGGCATAGCCTTTGGCAACGACAGCTATTTGCGGCTGTCATACGCTACTTCTATGGAGCAAATTAAAGCTGGTTTAACCCGCTTGGCCGATTTCGTGAACCAGTTAGATTAAGGGGAAAGCAGGATCCTCGTATCGGGTAGGAGGGGGCGGCTAACCCCCGTCCCCCCACACCACCGTACGTACCGTTCGGTATACGGCGGTTCATAAGGCGCTACGAAGTTCTAAGTACCGCTCAACTAAGCTCGTCAGCCCTTGGTCTTTCCAATATTTAAGGCCAAGGGCCTTATTCACTTGGGGAGTGTTCGCTAGCCTCCAGTACCCTTTCCGGGACCCGCTTATAAGGCTCGCCCAGTCTCTCATCCACCCGCCGCATATACTCTCAGCAGCCGCACGTTAAAGGACTTCGCTTTGTTTCGCAAGCTCATCCAACTGCTGCTAGCCTCCTATTTCGGTTCCTGTTCGTCGGGCCGGAGGTTTGCCTCCGGCTTCCTTCAGACCCCACCTCACGATGGGTGCCCTTGCCTTAAGCTAACGGCTACTGCTACCTTCGTCGCTCGGGACTTTCACCCTAGCCAACGCCCATGCCGGGCGCACAAAACTTCGAGGCCCTGGCCTATGCCGAGGCCTCCTCAAACTATTTCAATCCCTTATAGGTAGGCTGGAAACCCGTTAGGCGGCACTCCGTAAGTGCCTTGGCCGATCTGTTTCAATCCCTCATAGGTAGGCTGGAAACTCAGAATAAGTTGCGACAATAGCAACAATGTTGCGGTTTCAATCCCTCATAGGTAGGCTGGAAACGAAGGTACTGGCAGACCAGCACTCCCCCAGTACCGCGTTTCAATCCCTCATAGGTAGGCTGGAAACTCTGTGAAGCATGGGTGACAGTCACTGTGCCTTCTACGTTTCAATCCCTCATAGGTAGGCTGGAAACGTAGTTACTTGGCCGGTTGCCTACTACTTTATTTTGCGTTTCAATCCCTCATAGGTAGGCTGGAAACAGGAGAGGCTGGTCGGGGTGCCGGAAGAGGCCTATCGTTTCAATCCCTCATAGGTAGGCTGGAAACGCATATAAGGACTTGGTGGGTTGGACGGCGCGGCAAGGTTTCAATCCCTCATAGGTAGGCTGGAAACCCAGCTTCAGCAATGTCCTCTGGCTCATATCTGGAGTTTCAATCCCTCATAGGTAGGCTGGAAACCCACCAGAATTGTTAGCAGCCATTGGTTGGCACGAAAGTTTCAATCCCTCATAGGTAGGCTGGAAACGCCTTTTAGTAGCCCGTGATTGGGCTTACTATAGGTGTTTCAATCCCTCATAGGTAGGCTGGAAACGGCCGGTTGCTCCTTTAACCGAAGAAGCTAGAAAGAAAGTTTCAATCCCTCATAGGTAGGCTGGAAACTTGGGCAAGCTGCCCAAAGTGCGGGCGGAAGTGGAAGGGTTTCAATCCCTCATAGGTAGGCTGGAAACGTCCTTGGAACAATAGCCCGATATTGGGTTGTCATGTTTCAATCCCTCATAGGTAGGCTGGAAACCTGTTCCTCCATGGACATCCGGGGCTGATTGGGTGGGGTTTCAATCCCTCATAGGTAGGCTGGAAACAGTTAGAGCGCTTTATATGCGCTCTATGTGGATTTAGGTTTCAATCCCTCATAGGTAGGCTGGAAACGGTAAGTAGCATGAGAGACGCTGAAAAAGTCCTGCGGAGTTTCAATCCCTCATAGGTAGGCTGGAAACGCGATAGTGACGCTCTCATGGTCTATGAGCTCAATCCTGGTTTCAATCCCTCATAGGTAGGCTGGAAACACCACAACCCCAGCTACCAGCGCTTACCGGCTAGCCGGGTTTCAATCCCTCATAGGTAGGCTGGAAACATTGGTAGGAGCTGGAAAGCGGCTCCTGGAAAATACAGTTTCAACGAACTAATATTGATTTTCTCTTCAGTATCGGTTTCCTGATTACCATTAAAGCAGCCTAACTAAAAATTGCCAAGGAGGTGTCGTCAAATGTCAATTGACAACTGGAAGGAAGAATTTATCACCAGCGAGTTCGGACCGCTTTTGAAACGCACCAATACCAAGACCGGTGAGGTGCAGCTTTTCAGCCCAAGCGGTAAGCAGGTTGGTAACTCATTCTTCATTCCGGTACAGAAAGACGAAAACAGTGAACTGGAACGTGCCAGACGAAGAGCACTGGAACAACTGAACCAGTACCCGCAGGAAGATGCCTTTGTTAAGTACGTCAAGAGCAGCTTGGAAGAGGCTCAAACGGTAGAGCGCATTGACAACCTGATGCGATTGCTCTCTCAACATTTTACCACTAAAACCGTAAACACGGCTACTACTTCAAAATCTCAAAAGGAGGGGTCAAAGATGTATTTGGGTGATGAAGCTAGGAAGCGTTACGAAACCGACGAGATATTCCGCAAGAAAGTTGACAAGGTTGCTAAAGAATGGCGAGCATTGAGAGGTAACCGCAGTTCTCTGGAAAGCTACGTGGAAGTAGTGCTCCGTAACTACGAAGTGTCAAAGTCTATTACCAACGGAACATCCTTCGCACGCTCTGATGATGAAATCCTCCAGGGACTTTTAGATTCCGTTAAGGAGGAGGTCGTTCAAAAGAACTTCCGGAGAGCTACTGCTTTGCAGAGAGAGGTTGAGGAGGGAAGCTACGACATGAACAGCATCGCACGTTTTCTAGAAGAAACCTACGGACTGAAGCGTCCACCGTTTACTCCCAGTGACTTCGCACGACTCTCTAGGGAGAAGAAGGAACGCTACGAACCCTATCCGCCGAGCATGTACCGTGCAGTAACGTTGCAGGCCAAGGATTTGCAAGGACGGTTAAGCCAATGGCTAAGAGAATTGCCGAACGCCCTCAGCTATCGAGACAGGCTGACGGATACTGCTAAGGAGCAGGTTACTAAACAGTTGACCGATATTTTCTCCATGTTGATGACCGTAGGTACTCTAGATGATGCCACCGTTGATAAGATTTCTACTCCTACTCGTAAACGGAGCGGTAATACTTACACGCAATTAGAAATGGAAGAGTTCTTCAAGCAAGGTCAGGAACTTGCTAGCGCCTGGTACACCTTTGTGAAGAGAGCCCAAGCTACCGTGGAAAAGGAAAAGTCTGAGAGAGGCTACCTCTCCGGTGACTTGAGAACTTTATACAACGTGGCACGCTGGCAGTATCCAGACCATATTCAACCTGACATTAAGAAACATGACGACAGCGGTTTTTGGAGCAGCTTATTTAGAACGTTACCACCTCCACACGAACTTAGCAAGCTGATTAACCAGAAAATCTTTAACGAGTAACCACGAAGGGGGATGAACGTCATGCTACCGATTTTCTACTGGATTAAGTGGGACGAACTAATGAAGGACGAGTTGGCGGAAAGGCTATCTCGCACCTGTTTCGGAAATTTCGGATATGACTTTATCTGTGCCTTTGGCGACAACGAATGGCAAGCTCTCCACCATTGTCCCTTGGGAATGCAGTGCGCTGAAGCCACCTATCACTACGAGTTAGTACCACGCCGAATCAAGAAACAGCTGGAGAATGTCGGATAAGGCGGAGGTAGCTGTCATGACCGTCTACCACCAAGTCAACATCAATCTGATAGACGGAAGACCGCAGTTCGTATCTCCGTTCATCAGCAGGTTGGGAGTTTCGCACACTTGTCCTACCTGTGGGAAAGAGTTGAAGCCGCTGACCTTCGAGGTCGGGAAGGTTACGAAAGCGGAACATTTCCATTCGAGGATTCCGGTAACCGATGACGATGGAGGAATCTACTCCTTCCCGACTAAGCTTCCTCTTCCACTATACGGCTTAGTTACGTTAGGAGGCCAGCCAGTCGGAGAAGTTCGTGAACAGCATGTACCTGGCATTCCAGTACCGATTCTTCAAAGTGAGGCGTTTCTCCCACAGAGCATTGAGCAAGTGTTCTGTGGCCTATGCTATCGTCCAATCGAGCGAGAAGTCATCCCTCTCTATCATCACTACCAGAGAGGAGGGCTGATACCAGTCTGCTGCTTACAGGAACCACGGACACTTTTGGAGGTTGCCTTCTCGCATCAGAGGTCACGCTGGAGTCTGAGAGTGGCTGATGGTACTTTCTTCTTCGAGGAGAAAAAAGTTCCTCTCTATAAAGTTCCGTTGGTGTAACTTAAAATTTTATCCATAAGGAAGCTAAGGAGGTGAGATAGTGGCTCTGCCTAAAAGAGGTACACCCGAATATGAAGCATGGAGGAACTCTCCACAGTATGAGGAGTGGAGGAAGAAGACGAGTCAAGTAGTAAAAAGTCTCTGGCAAGACCCGAACTCAAAGTTACGTCAAGCAAGACAATCCGACGAATATCGAGAAAAACATCGTCAGAGGATGCTGAAGCACTGGCGAGACCCGAACTCAAAGATTCGACAAGTCTGTCAGTCAAAGGAATTCCGAATGAAGGTGTCTCAGAGAATAAAAGAAGCGTTGCAAAATCCCGAGGTGAGGGCTCGGCAGAGCGAAAGCGTAAAACGAGCTTGGCAAAATCCAGAAATAAGGGAAAAGTATTTGAGCTATCTCCGTGACCCGGAAGCAAATGAAGAGCGAAGGAAACGCATCTCCGAAGGAATGCGAAAAAGTGATAAACGAATTGGTAGGCCGCCTAAAGGAGGTGAAAAGGAATGTTCTGGCTGATTTGGTCGCTAGTTGCTGTGTCGGTGATGATGAACTGCTATCTCTACTTGAAAGGAGGCAAAACCATTCGTAGCACGTGAAAATATCGTTGTATTAACGTTTATAAGCCCTGGCGAATCCCCAGTTTGACAATTCTGATGATTATGGGAGTGATGGTGAGAAAGGAAAAGGGAATCCTCCTTTCGAAGAGATATTTGTAAACGATAG